>JBJOIT010000025.1:0-46420 GCA_046046915.1 Pseudomonadota bacterium | reverse complement strand
CCCTAGTTCCACTGGTGCTGCCAAGGCTGTGGGTGTGGTGATTCCCTCGCTGAACAAGAAACTGACCGGCATGTCCTTCCGCGTACCTACCAGCGACGTGTCGGTGGTGGATCTGACCGTGGAACTCAACACCGAAGCCAGCCTGAAAGACATCTGCGCCGAGATCAAGGCCCAGTCTGAAGGCGCCTTGAAGGGTATCCTGGGTTACACCGAAGACAAAGTGGTGGCCACCGACTTCCGCGGCGACACCCGCACCTCCATCTTCGACGCCGAGGCCAGCATTGCCCTGGACGGCACCTTCGTCAAGCTCGTGAGCTGGTACGACAACGAATGGGGTTACTCCAACAAGTGCCTGGAAATGGCACGTGTGATCGCCAAGTAAGCTGGCCTTACCGCCATTGAAAAACGCGCCTTAGGGCGCGTTTTTTGTTGGGTGGACCATCAGCGTCAATTATTGGGCTTGTTCCCCAGCGCCCCCGCGGTCAACAGGCTAAGCAGTACCAGCGGCAGGCCCAGCCCGAAAGCGTTGCGGATGCCCCAATGCTCGGCCACCCAGCCCAGCAGAGGTGGGCCTAGCAAAAAGGCCACAAAAGAGGTTTGCGCCAGTGCTGCCACGTTGACGGCAGTGGGCCGGTCGGTGCGTTGTGCTGCAGCTGACATGGCCAGGGGAAACAGTGCACTGGTGCCCGCTCCCATCAGCGCCAGCCCTACAAATGCCAACCACATGGAAGGTGCCGCGTACACCAGCACCACGCCGGCGCCCATCATGCTGATCAGCGCCCGGGCCACGCGCACGGGTTGGTGGCGCTCCACAAACCGGTCGGCAAAAAACCGCATGCCGGCTTGTGCGAGCGCGCCGGTGGCCACGGCCATCCCGCTCATGAATGGGCTGCCGCCAAACACGTCGCGCATGTAGATCCCCGACCAATCGATGCCGGCGCCCTCCATCAGCATGGCAGACAGCGACACAGCCACCAGCAGGCCGATAGCCAGGGTGGGGTGGGCAAACAGCGGTGCCTCATCTTGAGTGGTACCGGATCGCTGCGCCGCCGGGGTGAAGCCACCCAGGGTCAGCACCGTGCCGGCCAGCACCACAGGCACCATCAGCGCCAGGTGCAACTGCGGGCTGATGCCAACCCATGACATGCCCGCGCCCACCAGACTGGCCGAGAAAAAGCCAAAGCTCCAGAAGGCGTGTGCCCGGTTCATGATGCGCCGGCCGATCTGGTGCTCTACGCGGTCGGCCTCGATGTTGACCACCTGCTCGATGGCGCCAACCGCCAGGCCCACCGGCAGCAAGGTGCAAAACAGCATCACCGGACCGGTCGCCCAGGCGGCGATGGCGTAAAAGGTGGCGACCGTGGGCAACAGGGTGATCAGGATGCGTCGGTAGCCGACCCGTTCAATCACCCGGCTGCCAAAAGTGAGTGACACCATGGTGCCCACTGCCGCGCCGATCAGGGCAAAGCCCAGCGCGCCCTCTGCCACGCCCATGCTGCGTTGAATTTCGGCCAGGCGAGGAAAAAAACCTCCCAGCGCAAACGAATAAAGATAAAACGCCGCAAAGACGCGGATGTGCACGGGCAGATGCAGGCCGCGCCATGGTAATGCGGCAATGGGGGCATTTCTTGTCGTGGCGTGCTTTGGCGGCTGGTTTTGGGTCATGACCGGATTATGTGTGTCCGAACCTGTGTACCTGTCCTGACGTCTTCGACAGGTGTCATACCTCTAGCGTAGCCAGCCATAGCGCCGCATCACGAATCTGGAGCCGCCCCAGGTCCGCCTCTGATCTGCATTCGCGCAAGAGCTGAAGCGCCTGTGCATCTGGCCACTCGTCGGCAAACCGAGTCAGGGTTCGATGGGGTTTGCCATCGGACATCTTGCATTCGATCAGGTGGGTCAACGTGTCGCCATCGCTTAGACAGAAATCCACCTCTGCCTCGTCCTTGGTGCGGATGTAGTGCAGTTGGGCGGCCTGACCTCGCGTGTCCTGTTGCCACTGCACTTTTTTCAGAAGGTGGCAAGCAACCAGGTTTTCGAAGCGCACGCCCTCATCACCCAGTACCAGGCCAGTGTCGTAAAAATAAACTTTGGGCGCCTGCAGGGTGGCGCGGGCAATGTTACGATGCCACGGGCGAACCACGAAAACTACAAACAGCGCTTCAAGAATATCGAGGTACTTACCGAGGGTGGCCGGGGCTAGCTGCAGGTCACGGGCCAACGAAGCAATTGACAAGGGTGAGCCCACACGTGATCTCAGCATTTCTGCAAAAAGCCGCATGGCGTTGACTTCTTGCAGACGAGAAAACTCCAGCACGTCTTCACGCACCAGGCCGGCAAAGTAATCGGCGCGCCAACGTTGAGCCTCTGCGTAATTCGTGGCAAGCGCGGGCTCAGGAAAACCACCACGGTTCAGCAGGTGGGTGAGCGCTTGGTGGGGGCTTGCCTGGGTTGAATCGCACCACTCACGCACTGACAAGGGGTGCAATTGAAGCCTGAAATAGCGCCCCGCCAGCGAATCGCCGGACTGCCGAAAGGTGTCCATACGTGCGCTACCGGTGACTAGCACCGACTGACCTGCTGGCCGCCCGTCCACCACCCCCTTGAGCCAGGCCTTCCAGTTGCGCATCTTGTGGATTTCGTCCAGCACCAACAGTGGGGCGCTCTGGCGCCAACTTTGCGCCAGGATGATGGCGCGATGGGCTGGCACATCAAAATTGAGATACTGACCACCCGGTTGTTCTTGTAACAGTTGCAGACTCAAGGTGGTCTTGCCGACCTGTCTAGGGCCGGTGAGGATCACCATCTTTTTTTCTAGGTCCCGACGAACCTGCTCATCCAAGTAGCGTTTCATGCGACTATTATGAATAAGTTTGATAGAAAGTCGCGACTTTTTATTATTTATCTCGGGCTTTTAACGCCTAACATTCAACCTTTTGAAGGAAATTGTTGATGACCACCTTAGGCACCCCACTGTCCCCCAATGCCACCAAGGTCATGCTGCTGGGCAGCGGCGAGCTGGGCAAGGAGGTGTTGATTGCCCTGCAGCGGCTGGGGGTGGAGACCATCGCGGTTGATCGCTACGACAACGCGCCGGGCCAGCAGGTGGCCCACCACGCACGCACTATCACCATGAGCGACCCGGCCCAGCTCAAGGCACTGATCGAGGCCGAGCGCCCGCAGCTGGTGGTGCCAGAGATCGAAGCCATTGCCACCCCCATGCTGGAAGAGCTCGAAGCTGCTGGCGTGGTGCGGGTGATTCCCACGGCCCGCGCGGCCCGCCTCACCATGGACCGTGAGGGCATCCGCCGCCTGGCTGCCGAGACCTTGGGTCAGCCCACCAGCCCCTATCAGTTTTGCGACTCGCTGGCCGAGCTGCAAGCGGCCATCGACGGCGAAAACGGTACGGCAGGCATCGGCTACCCCTGCATCGTCAAGCCGGTGATGAGCAGCTCGGGCAAGGGCCAGAGCAAGATCGATGGCCCGGCCGACGTGCAAAAGGCCTGGGAGTACGCCATGGCGGGAGGCCGCGTCAGCCACGGGCGCGTCATCGTCGAAGGCTTCATCGACTTTGACTACGAAATCACCCAGCTCACGGTGCGTGCCGTGGGCGCCGACGGCCAGATCGAAACGCATTTTTGCGAGCCCATTGGTCACATCCAGGTCAGCGGCGACTACGTGGAAAGCTGGCAACCCCATCCCATGCACCCCGCCGCGCTAGAAAAATCGCGCCAGATTGCCAAGGCCGTGACCGATAACCTGGGTGGCCAGGGTCTGTTTGGCGTGGAGCTCTTCGTCAAGGGCAATCAGGTCTGGTTCAGCGAGGTCAGCCCGCGTCCGCACGACACCGGTCTGGTCACCCTCACCACCCAGGTGCAAAGCGAGTTTGAGCTGCACGCCCGTGCCATCCTGGGCTTGCCCGTCAATACCGCCCTGCGCAGCCCCGGTGCCAGCGCTGTGATTTACGGCGGCGTCGAGGCCCAGGGCATCGTGTTTGATGGTGTGGACGAGGCCTTGCGCGTGCCCAACACTGACCTGCGCCTGTTTGGCAAGCCCGAAAGCTTTGTCAAACGGCGCATGGGCGTGGCTCTGGCGTTCGATGCCGATGTAGAAGAGGCCCGCACCCGCGCCAAGCTGGCGGCCTCCAAGGTCAAGCCCCGGGTGGCTTGAGCCCCCTGCCGTGACGCACCCTGTCCCTGGCCGGGTTTTGCCGGTGCTGGTGCTGGCGCAGTTTGCCGGCACCTCCCTCTGGTTTGCTATCAATGCGGTCATGCCCGACCTGCAGCAAGTCTTTGGCTGGCCAGCCACCGCGGTGGGTACGCTTACCTCGGCTTTGCAGGCCGGCTTTATTTTGGGCACCCTGGCGTTTGCTTTGCTGGCCGTGGCGGACCGTCATTCGGCGCGCGCCGTGTTTTTGCTGTGTTCATTGGCTGGGGCGGCCTGCACCGTGGGGGCCTGGGCCATGGTGTCCAGCTTTCACGCCTTGTTGGTCTGGCGGTTTGCCACCGGCTTTTTTCTGGCGGGCATCTATCCGGTGGGCATGAAGATCGCGTCGCAGTGGTTTCCCAAAGGTTTAGGCCTCGCCTTGGGCTGGCTGATTGGTGCGCTGGTGCTTGGCTCTGCCAGCCCCCATGCGCTGCGTGCCTTGGGTGACAGCCTGCCTTGGCATGGCGTGATGCTGGGTGTGGCCGCACTGGCTGCTTGCGGCGGGTTGATGCTGTTTTTGAGCTTGCCCGAGCCGCCCGGGCGAAAAGCGGCGAGCACGCGGCCAGCGCAGCTGCAATGGCGAGCCGCCTTTGTACTGTGGACCGATACCCGGGTGCGCAGTTCCGTGCTGGGCTATTTTGGGCATATGTGGGAGCTGTACACCCTTTGGGTTCTGATGCCGCTGGTGCTGGCGACCCGCTTGGATGGTCAAACCCTGTCGATGGCCGCCTTTGCGGTGCTGGGGGCGGGCGCGGTGGGCTGTGTCGGGGGCGGTTATCTGGCCCAGCGCTTGGGCAGTGCGCGCGTGGCAGCGGGCCAGCTTGGCCTCAGTGGCCTGTGTTGCATCATGGCGCCGTGGCTGATGGATGCCCCCGCGCTGGTGTTTGGCCTTTGGCTGCTGGTGTGGGGCGTCACGGTCTCGGGCGATTCGCCGCAGCTATCCACCCTCACGGCCCGCAACGCACCTCCCGAATATGTGGGCAGCCTGCTGACACTGAGCAACTGCCTGGGCTTCACTCTCTCTGTGGTCAGCATTGAATTGTTTGTGGGCTTGTCCAAACACCTGCCGCTGACCAGCGTGCTGCCCTGGTTGGGTCTGGGGCCCGCGCTGGGCGTTTTGGCCCTGCGTCCGCTGCTACTGGCCGAGCGCGCCAGGCAGGGATAGCAGCTTGCTGGTGCCGCCTCTCAGGCTGAGCTTCGGTACCCTACCATTGCGTCATGCAAACCATGTCTAAATTGATCCTGCCCAAAGCCACAGCGGCCTGCCCCTGCGGGAGGGATCTGCCCTATGGCGACTGCTGCGGGCGCTGGCACGCTGGCTTTGATCAGGGCTTGCATGCGCCCACGCCCGAGGCCCTGATGCGCTCGCGCTACAGCGCTTATGCGCTGGGATTGATGGACTACCTGCTGGCCACCTGGCACCCCGCTACGGCGCCGGGCGATCTGGAGCTGCCCCCGGTCAAATGGCTGGGCCTGGAGGTGCGCCACGCCGAGCAGGCGGGTGACGCCGGCGTGGTGGAGTTTGTGGCGCGCTGCCGCAGTTTTCAGCTGGCGGGCGGGCGCGCCGAGCGCATGCACGAAAGCAGCCGCTTTGTACGCGAACACGGCCGTTGGCTGTACATCGATGGCGTGGTGGATTCAGAGCCGCGTTAGCCCAGCATTGACCGAATCTGCGCCACTACCATGGCGTGATCCTGCTCTTGCGGCAGGCCCGACACCGTGATGGTGCCCACCATGCCCACCCCCTTGATCAGCAATGGAAAAGCGCCCCCAGCCGCGGCGTACTCGCGCGGGTCCAGGCCGGTGTGGGCCTCAAACGTGGTGCCACGGCTGCGGTAAAGCGTGCCCACGTAAAACGAGCTGTGGGCATAGCGGCGCACCACATTGTTCTTGCGGCGCACCCATTCAGAGTTGTCGCTCGTTGTGCCGGCCATGGCGTGGCCGAACAGCTGCAAGTCGCCCAGCCGTATGTCCACCATCACCGCTACCCCAGCAACTTTTGCTGCCTGCACCAGCCCCATGCCAAGCGTCAGCGCCATGTCGCGGGTGAACTCGCTGAACTGCAATTCGTTTTCCTGCTGTTGCAGGGTGGCAAGCAGCGTGGTTTCGTCCTGGTGGGTGGGCATGCGGTGAGACTCCGATGAGCGGATGTGGTTTTGACGAGGGATCAAGCCAGGTGCTTGCCTATCACCCCGGCCAGTTCGAACATGCTGACCTGTGGCTTGCCGAAGACGGGCAGCAGCTTGGCGTCGGCATTGATGGTGCGTTTGTCCTTGGCGTCTTGCAGACCCTGGGCCTTGATGTAGTCCCACAGTTTCTTGATGACCTCGGTGCGAGCCACAGCATCCGGCCCAATCACGGCGGCGAGCGCCGTGCTGGGGGTCATGCCACTGGCGGCGGTGGTTTTGCGTGGCGCGCGCGGGGTTTTGGCAGCCGCTTTGGTGGCGGGTTTGGCGCTTGATTTTGCTGCGGCCTTGGCAGGTGTCTTGACGCCGGTTTTTGCAGTCGCCTTAGGGGCAGCTTTGGGGGCCGTGGCCCGGGCGCCTGCACGCGGGGGAAACTTGCTGGGGGCAAACTCAAAGTTCACTTTGCCGGCTTCTGCGTCCCAGGCCAGCATGGCCTTGAAGGGGCGGCGGGTGCGCATGGAGACAAACTTGTCGAGCTCGTCGGTTTTGCCGGTGGCCAGCAGCTTTTGCATCTGGGTCCGCTCGATGGGCTGCTGCAGGATGATCTGGCCGCTCTTGAAGTCGCAACTGGGGGTGAGCTGGGCCAGGGTGGGCACCGACTTTTCGCACACGTAGTTTTTGCCGTGCTCGAACACGGGGCCGCCGCACTTGGGGCAGGTGCCCAAACTATCTTGGGCGCCAAAGTCAATCAGCTCGCCACTGTCCTCTGCTGCGCGGTCGTCGCCAAAGTCGAATTCGAGCTTGTAGTTCTTGCTCTCTTCGTCAAATTTAAGCGCCACCTCGGCGGTAAAGGGCCAGCCAGCCTTGGAGCGAAAGCCCTCCAGTGGGCCGATTTTCCGGTCGCGCATGAACTGCTCGACTTCAGCCTGCTCAAAGGTGCGCCCAGCGGGCGACTTGCCAAAGGAGAAGCCGCAACCGTCGCTGTGACCGTCAGCACCGGTGCAGGTGTAGCGGCGGTAGTTTTCTTTCACCACACCGCCGCAATTGGGGCAGGGCGCGGCCAGCGTGGCGTAGTCGCCCGGAATGGTGTCGCGGTCGTATTCCTTGGCCTTCTTGACCAAGCGCTCGGTCATGGCGGCAATCTCGGCCATGAAGCGGTCGCGGCTGAGCTTGCCCTGCTCCATCTGCGCCAGCTTGTATTCCCATTCGCCGGTGAGCTCAGGCTTGGAGAGTTCTTCGACCTGCAAGCCGCGCAACAGCGTCATGAGTTGGAAGGCCTTGGCCGTCGGGATCATCTCGCGGCCTTCGCGCAGCATGTACTTCTCGTTGATCAGGCCTTCGATGGTCGCCGCACGTGTGGCTGGTGTGCCCAAGCCTTTTTCTTGCATGGCTTCGCGCAGCTCGTCGTCGTCGACCATCTTGCCCGCGCCTTCCATGGCGCCCAGCAGTGTGGCTTCAGAGTAGCGCGCTGGCGGGCGGGTCTTCAGGCCCTTTGCCTCGACCGACTCGACACCGACTTGTTCGCCCGGCTGCACCGGCACCAGGTTCTGGCCCTTGTCGCCGTCTTTGGCGTCTTCGACTTCATTGGCGGCTTCCTTGCCGTAAATAGCCAGCCAACCGGGCTTGACCAGCACCTTGCCCACAGTCTTGAAGCTGTGGCCTGCGGCCACGCTGATGCGGGTGGTCACTTGGTATTCGGCGCTGGGGAAGAACACCGCCATGAAGCGGCGCACCACCAGGTCATACAGCTTTTGCTCGGCCTCGGACAAGCCGCTCGGCGCTTGCAGCGTAGGGATGATGGCGAAGTGGTCCGACACTTTTTTGTTGTCGAACACGCGCGGGATCTTGCGCACGTAGTTGTTGTTGAGCGCCGTCAGGGCGTGGGGCGCCAGATGGCGCATGCCGCTGTCGGCCACCATCTCGAAGGTTTGCTTGGCCACGGGCACGTAGTCTTCGGGCAGGTGGCGCGAATCGGTACGCGGGTAGGTCAGGGCCTTGTGGCGTTCGTACAGGCTTTGCGCCAGCGCCAGCGTGGTCTTGGCCGAGAAGCCGAACTTGCCGTTGGCTTCGCGCTGCAAACTGGTCAGGTCAAACAAGCCGGGGCTGGCCTGCGTGGTGGGTGTGGCCTCTTCGGTGACGGTGGCTTTTTGGCCGCGCACCTCATTGACGATGGCTTGTGCCTCGGCAGCCGTCCATTGGCGGTCGGCTTTCTTCTCAGCGTCTTCTTCTTTTTTCCAAGCGGGGTCGAACCACTTGCCGGGGTAGGTGCCTGCGGCGGCAGCGAACTCGGCGTGGATTTCCCAGTAGTCACGGCTGATGAACTTGCGGATTTGCTCTTCACGCTCGACCACCACGGCCAGCGTGGGCGTTTGCACCCGGCCCACGGTAGTCAAAAAGAAACCGCCGTCGCGCGAGTTGAAGGCGGTCATGGCGCGTGTGCCGTTGATGCCGACCAGCCAGTCGGCCTCGCTGCGGCAACGTGCGGCGTCGGCCAGCGGGCGCATTTGTTGGTCCGAGCGCAGGGCATTGAAGCCGTCGCGGATGGCTTGCGGCGTCATGGACTGAAGCCACAGGCGGCTCACGGGCTTGCCCAGCGGCTTGGCGCCGCCAGCATACTGCTCGATCAGGCGGAAGATCAGCTCGCCTTCGCGGCCCGCGTCGCAGGCGTTGATGAGCTGGTCCACGTCCTTGCGCTTGGCCAGCTTGACCACGGCATTGAGCCGGGTCTTGGTCTTGTCCACCGGTTTCAGGTCGAAGTGCGGCGGGATCACCGGCAGGTGCGCAAAGCTCCACTTGCCACGCTTCACATCAAAGGCTTCGGGCGCCTGGATTTCGACCAGGTGACCGACCGCACTGGTGACGACATAGCGCTCGTTTTCGAAGTGTTCATCGAGCTTGTCGAACCTGCCGGCCACGGGCGTGAGTGCCCGCACGATGTCTTGCGCCACCGATGGTTTTTCTGCAATGACCAATGTTTTCATCTGACTACAATCCCATTATCGCGCGCTGGCGCATGCACACACGGGCGCGCCCACGCGCACCCCTACGATTCACCATATCAAATTTTCAGTCGTGTCCAAGCAAACGGGTTCAGCGGGTCAGCGTCGCATTCAAACCCGGCGCTCTGGGGTGCATGGCAAGGGTGTTTTTGCCCTGCAAGATCTGGCTGAGGGTGAAATCATCATCGAATACACCGGTGAAATCATCACCTGGGACGAGGCGATGGACCGCCACCCCCACGACCCCGACCAGCCCAATCACACGTTTTACTTCCATGTCGACGAAGACCGTGTGATTGACGCCTTGTATGGTGGCAATTCTTCACGCTGGATCAACCATTCTTGCGACCCCAACTGCGAAGCAGACGAGGTGGGTGGCCGGGTTTTCATCAAGGCGCTGCGCAACATTGCTGCCGGTGAAGAGCTGAACTACGACTACGGCCTGGTGATTGAAGAGCGCTACACATCCAAACTCAAGGCCGAATACCCCTGCTGGTGCGGTGCAGACCAGTGCAGAGGCACTTTGCTGGCACCCAAGCGGCGCCCTCTGCGGTCGCCCAAACGGTGATTTTTGCCATGCGCTGGGATGCCGAAACCCTGTGGGAGCAGGTGCAGCCCCTGTTGCCGGGGTTCACGGTCGAGGTGTTGCCGCAAATTGACTCCACCAACACCGAGCTGATGCGCCGTGCCCGTGCCGGCCAGCTGGAGCCCACCCTGCTGATTGCCGAGCACCAAACGGCCGGCCGTGGCCGCCTGGGACGTGAGTGGTTCAGTGAACCTGCCGGTGCATTGAGTTTTTCTTTGGGCCTGCCCTTGTCGCCGCACGACTGGTCTGGCCTGTCGCTGGCAGTGGGGGTGAGCCTGGCGCGCAGCCTGCACCCGGATCTGCGCCTGAAGTGGCCTAATGACTTGTGGCTGCACGAGCGCAAGCTGGGGGGCATCCTGATTGAAACCGCCAGTTTTGCAGGTGTGCGCTTTGTGGTGATCGGCGTGGGTATCAATGTGGCACCTCGTCCCGCCGACGGTTTGTCCACACCACCGGCCTGCCTGCAGGAGCTGATGCCTGATATGGATGCCGCCGGTGCCTTGCACCGCCTTGCCTTGCCTTTGGTGCAGGCCTTGCAACGCTTTGAGGCCGAAGGCTTTGCGCCTTTTGTGGCACCGTTTCAGGCCCTGGATGCGCTGGCTGGTCGCGAGGTGCGGCTCAGTGACGGCACCACCGGCCATGCCCGGGGGGTCGATGGCTCGGGTGCCTTGCAGGTGCTCACATCCCAAGGCCTGCAAAAAATCACCAGTGCAGAGTTCAGCGTCAGGCCGATGGCACAACCGGAGACACCCACATGCTCAGAGCCCTGATCCTTTTTTTGTTATTGGCCAATGGTGTTTTTTGGGCATGGTCGCAGGGTTTGCTCCAGGCCTACGGGCTCGGGCCTGAGCAACACAGCGAGCCACAACGTCTGAGCCAGCAAATTCAGCCCGAATCCCTGCGGGTGGTGTCAGCGGCCGAGGTGCAAAAGCTGGTCGCCGAGGCCAAAGCCCAGGAGCCTGTGCAATGCTTGCAAGCCGGTTTGTTTGACGAGGCCCAAGCCCTGGCCTTGCGTACGGCGCTGGCGACTGGTTTGCCGGCCGGTAGCTGGCAGCTCGACCCGGCCACTGAACCGGGCCGCTGGATCATCTACATCGGCAAGCTGTCCACGCCCGACGCCATGGCCAAAAAGCGGGCGCAGTTAACGGCCCGCAAGCTGCGCTTTGAGCCGATTTCTTCGGGCCCACTGGCACCGGGCTTGTCGCTTGGAACCTTTGATGACGAGTCGGCAGCCCAGGCGGAGCTTTCTGCAATGACTAGCAAGGGTTTGCGCACAGCCCGCTTGGAGCAAACGCAGGCCCCGATACAGGGCTTCACATTGCGCCTCGCCGCAGTGAATGCCGATGTCAAACAACGATTGGGTGCGCTCAGCGGTGTGATGGCAGGGCGTGAATGGATGCCCTGCCCCTGAGTGAACTCAGGCTGAGGGCTGAGCCGTGAAGCGCACGCTGAACTGAGCACCCGGCGGATTTTTGCCTGGGTGCGTGTCGTTCACTTCAACAGACGCATTGTGTTGCCGTGCAATCTCCAGCACGATGGGCAGGCCCAGACCAGAGCCGTCGGCCTCGGTGCCCAGCACACGGTAAAAAGGCTGAAACACAAGTTCGCGCTCGCTAGGGGCGATGCCCGGACCTGAATCTTCGACTTGCAGCACCAGCGTGCCGCTGAAGGGGTCGGTCAGCACCCGCACGGTCACGATGCCAGGCTGTTCCGCACTGGACGGCGTGTAGTTGATGGCGTTGTCCACCAGGTTGCGTATCAGCTCCTTGAGTAGCGTGGGGTTGCTTTGCATCATGACCCCCTTGGCGCCGGGCTCTGCCCCCTCGTAGCCCAGGTCGATACCCTTGTCCATGGCGCGTGGCACGCTGTCGCGGATCACCTCCATGGTGAGGTCTGCCAGGTCGCAGGGCTCGCGCACCAGCACATTGCCCCGGCTTTCAGCGCGGGCCAAGGACAGCAGCTGGTTAACCGTGTGCGTGGCCCGAATGCTGGAGCGCCCAATCTGGCGCAAGGACTGCTTGAGGTCGTCGGCGCTGGACTCTGCCCTCAGGGCCAGGTCTGCCTGCATACGCAAGCCTGCCAGCGGGGTCTTGAGCTGGTGCGCTGCATCTGCCAGAAAGCGCTTTTGCGTGGTGATGGAGTCCTTCAGGCGCATCAGCAGATCGTTGACGGACGAGACCAGCGGTACCACCTCTAGCGGCACCACATCGGTGTCCAGCGGACTCATGTCATCGGGTTTGCGGGCGCGTATGCGTTCTTCGAGCTGATTAAGCGGCTTGATGGCCTGTACCAGGGCCAACCACACCAGCAACACGGCAATGGGCAGGATCACAAACTGCGGCAGCATCACGCCTTTGATGATTTCCGAGGCCAGCACCGAGCGTTTGTCCAGGGTTTCGGCCACCTGCACCAGGGCGGGCCTGCCGCCGGGTAGACCCAGGGGCACCCACATGTATGCCACACGGATGCCACTCCCATGAAATTCGTCTTCTCGCAGCTTGATCGCGCCGGGTTCGGTGCCCTCATCTTCGGGCAAAGGCAGATCGCGCTCACCACTTAAAAATTCACCTCGATTGCCCAGCACCTGGTAATAAACCGTGTCGGTATCGTCGGCTCGCAGCAGCTCACGCGCGGGTAGCGGCAAACTGAACTGCGCCCGGTTGTTCTGCACGGTGATGAGCTGTGCCAAAGCTCCGACGTCGTACTCAAGCGCCCGGTCAAAAGGTTTGCCAGCAATGCCTTGTGCCACCAGCCATGTCAGCACCAGGCTGATCGGCCACAGCAGCAGCAAGGGCGTGAGCATCCAGTCCAGGATTTCCCCGAACAGCGAACGCTGCTCACGCTGAAATATCTTCACGAGGGGATTTTTTCCAGGCAATAGCCCAGTCCGCGAACGGTGGCGATGCGCACCGGGCCTTTCTCAATCTTCTTGCGCAGGCGGTGGATGTAGACCTCAATCGCGTTGTTGCTGACCTCTTCGCCCCATTCACACAGGCGTTCCACCAGCTGGTCCTTGCTCACCAGTCGGCCTGCGCGCTGCAACAGCACCTCCAGCAAGCCTAGCTCGCGCGCCGACAGCTCCACCATCTTGCCGTCAAGCGTGGCCACCCGGCCTGCTTGGTCGTACACCAGTGGACCATGTTTGATGCTGCTGCTGGCGCCGCCCATACCCCGGCGGCCCAGTGCACGCACGCGGGCTTCAAGTTCTTGCAGGCTAAAGGGTTTGGCCATGTAGTCATCGGCGCCGTAATCGAGGCCTTTGACCCGCTCTTCCACGCTGTCGGCGGCGGTCAAAATCAAAACCGGTAACGAAGAGCCGCGCGCCCGAAGCCGCTTCAGCACTTCCAGGCCATGCATACGGGGCAGTCCCAAGTCCAGGATGAGAAGGTCAAACTCGGTGTTGGTCATCAAGGCGGCGTCGGCCTCGCTGCCACTGGCCACATGGTCTACCGCAGCGCCGGCGCCACGAAGGGCCCGTAGCAGGCCGTCGGCCAGCACCTGATCGTCTTCCGCAATGAGTATGCGCATGTCTGTCCTCGTTGGTATGGGTGCAAAACCAGCACCGCGCCTGTCGTGCGACGGGTTTTCGGCGGATTTTAGGCGCCTGCTGAAGCAGGGCCTGCAAAGCAGACGCTGCCGAGCATCAGGCGATGTAAGCCTCCAGGCCCAGAGAAATCACCGTGGCGACTTCTTGCCCTAACGCTGCGCGTAGCTCAGCCTCGGCTTGTGCGACTGAGCGGCCAAAAGCCTGTACCCAGGCCAGGCCGTCGGCGGTGAACTGCACCCTGCGCGCGCGCGCGTCCCGCGGGTCGGACTCGCGCCGCACCAGCCCCCAGGCCTCGCATTCATCCACCAGCTTGCCCATCGCCTGCTTGGTCACGCCTGCCTGGGTTGCCAAGTCGGTGAGCCGGGTGCCTTGCAGGGGCAGATGGCGCGTGATGTGAAGGTGGGCGGCATCCAGCTTGCCCCGCGCGGCCAGGTTGGACAGGGCCAGCGGCACGCCTTCGTCATGCGCCATCAGGGCCAGTACCCTGGCTTCGAAGCGCTGGTGAGCCAACAGGAGCAATCGACCGGTGTGTGACTGGCGCCAGGCGTCGTCCCCGGGGGATATGGCTGTTGAATCAGCAGGAATGGGCATGCGTCATATAGTAAGGTAAATTGACTAAAAAATCGCTTTATTAAATTTAACCGTGGGATAAACTACTGTTCAAGTATCCAGTTCTGAGATGTCAGAAGCCGGTACATCGAGCCTAGTTTTCAATGTCAGCATTTCGTTTTCTCAAGGAGATACATCATGGATGCAAACGTCAAGAGCCCCGTCGCCAGCCCAGAAAAAGCCAAAGCGCTGCAAGCCGCACTGGCCCAGATCGAGAAGCAATTCGGCAAGGGCACCATCATGCGCCTGGGCGAGGGTGAGGTCATTGAAGACATACAGGTGGTGTCCACCGGCTCCCTGGGCCTGGACATTGCGCTGGGCGTGGGTGGCCTGCCGCGTGGCCGCGTGGTCGAAATTTACGGCCCAGAGTCTTCTGGCAAAACAACGCTGACCTTGCAAGTCATTGCCGAAATGCAAAAGCAGGGCGGGCAGTGTGCGTTTGTCGATGCCGAGCACGCATTGGACGTGCAATACGCCCAAAAGCTGGGCGTCAATCTGCAAGACTTGTTGATCAGCCAGCCCGACACTGGCGAGCAGGCGCTTGAAATCGTGGACAGTCTGGTGCGCTCGGGCGCAGTTGATTTGATCATTGTGGACTCGGTGGCGGCGCTCACGCCCAAGGCCGAGCTGGAAGGTGAGATGGGCGACAGTCTGCCTGGCCTGCAGGCCCGTCTGATGAGCCAGGCCCTGCGCAAGCTCACGGCACATATCAAAAAGACCAATTGCATGGTCATCTTCATCAACCAGATTCGCATGAAGATTGGTGTGATGTTTGGCAGCCCCGAAACCACCACCGGCGGCAATGCGCTCAAGTTCTATGCTTCTGTGCGTCTGGACATCCGCCGCACGGGCACCATCAAGAAGGGTGATGACGCCATTGGCAATGAAACCAAGGTCAAGGTGGTCAAGAACAAGGTGTCACCCCCCTTCAAGACAGCCGAGTTCGACATCCTGTTTGGCGAAGGCATCAGCCGTCAGGGCGAAATCATCGACATGGGCGTGAACGCGGGCATCCTGGACAAGTCAGGTGCCTGGTATGCCTACAACGGCGAAAAAATTGGCCAGGGGCGTGACAATGCCCGCGAGTTTTTGCGCGAAAACACGGCGCTTGCGGTCGAGATTGAGAACAAGGTGCGCGCCTCTTTAGGCATTCCCTTGCTGGCGGTGTCTGAGCCTGCAGAAGTCAAAACCAAGGGTGGTTCCAAAAAGTCTGACGCAGGCGCAGCCTGAGTCTGGCGGAGCAAGCGGTCGTGAACACGCCTGCCCCTTCGCTCAAAGGCCGCGCTCTGCGCCTACTCAGCACCCGCGAACATTCGCGCGCAGAACTAGAGCGCAAGCTGGCTAACCATGAGGAGGTGCCGGGTAGCTTGGCCCAGGCACTGGACGAACTCCAGGCCAAAGGCTTCATCAGCGATCAGCGGGTGATCGAGTCTGTGGTGCACCGACGGGCAGGCAATCTGGGCGCCCTGCGCGTGCGACAGGAACTACAGGCCAAGGGCCTCGACAAAGAAGCGGTCAGCCAGGCGGTCGCCGACTTGCAAGCCACAGAGTTGGAACGAGCCCGTGGGGTGTGGCAGAAGAAGTTTGACGCCCCCCCAGCAGACGCTGCCGCGCGTGCCAAGCAAATGCGCTTTCTGGCCGCGCGGGGCTTTGGTGCCGACACCATCCGGCGTGTGGTCGGCGGTGCGTTTGACGACTGAAGACTCTTACAAGCCCAGCATCAGTTTCAGGTTCTGCACCGCTGCACCGCTGGCGCCTTTGCCCAGGTTGTCCAACCGAGCCACCAGCACCGCATGGGCAAAACCGTCTGCGCTGGCGTTGTTGGAGAAAACCCGAAGTTCCAACTTGTTGGTGTCAGCCAGGGCAATGGCATCGAGCTTGCCGCTGTCGGTGGCGGGTTCAACCGAGACCCAATCACTGCCTGCGTAGTGGCGAGCAAGCGCCTCATGTAAATCTTGCGCGCTGGGTTGGCCTGGCAGCAGGTCCAGGTGCAAGGGCAGTTGCACCAGCATGCCCTGGCGGAAGTTGCCCACAGCTGGGGTAAACAAGGGCCTGCGCGTCAGGCCGGTGTACTTCATGATTTCGGGGATGTGCTTGTGCTTGAGCCCCAACGCATACAGCTCGTAAGCCGGTGCCGTGCCTTGTTCGTAAGCCTCGATCATGGGGCGGCCACCGCCGGAATATCCACTGACGGAAGGCAAGCACACTGGGTGATCGGCTGGTAACAGGCCAGCATCGATCAGGGGGCGCAGCAGTGCGATGGCGCCGGTGGCGTAGCAGCCGGGGTTGGACACCCTGCGTGCCTTGATCACGGCATCTTTTTGCCCCGCAGCCAATTCGGGAAATCCATACACCCAATCGGGCGAGGTGCGATGCGCTGTAGACGCGTCGATGATTTTGGGACCGGGCTTGCCGGACTGGGCTGCAATGGCATCGACCATGACCACCGACTCAAGGGCTGCGTCGTCGTGCAGACACAGGACGACCAGATCGACACCGGCCATCAATTCGCGCTTGGCCTGTGGGTCTTTGCGCAGCTCGGGGGCAATGCTGACCAGCTCAATGTCCGGCATGGTCTGCAAGCGTTCGCGAATTTGCAAGCCCGTTGTGCCGGCCTCGCCGTCTATGAATATCTTGAACATGGGGCGTTCCTGTCTGGCGTTGGATGACGTTGTAGATCGCGCCTGGGCAGTTGATGTGTGCCGTGCCCTGTAAGCTTCATTCAAGTTTGGCGCAGTGCAGCATGATACATTCCGAAACCATGTTCCCAGTGCCTGTAATCCGGTGGTAACCGGAGGGCGTGGGGTTGAATTTACCCATTCCTGAGAAAGACCTCATGAAGATTCACGAGTACCAAGGCAAGGAAATCTTGCGCCAGTTCGGGGTTCCCACACCACGTGGCATTCCCGCTTTTACGGTGCAAGAGGCTGTTGAAGCCGCCCAGAAACTCGGCGGCCCGGTTTGGGTTGTCAAGGCACAGATCCATGCCGGCGGCCGTGGCAAGGGCGGTGGCGTGAAGGTGGCCAAGTCCATCGACGACGTCAAGCGCTTGGCCGGTGACATCTTGGGCATGCAACTCGTCACGCACCAGACCGGCGCCGAAGGCCAGAAGGTCCGCCGCCTCTACATTGAAGATGGCGCTGACATCCAGAAGGAATACTACGTTTCCATCGTGACCGACCGTGCCACGCAAAAGGTGGCGTTCATTGCCTCCAGCGAAGGCGGCATGGACATCGAGGAAGTGGCACATTCCACCCCCGAAAAAATCATCACCGAGTTCATCGACCCTCTGAATGGCCTGGGCGCTGAGCAAGCCACCAAGATTGCCAATGGAATTGGCTTGCCTGCAGAGTCGACCGCTCAGGCTGTGGACGTGTTCCAGAAGCTCTACAAGTGCTACATGGAAACCGACGCATCCTTGGTCGAAATCAACCCCCTGAACCGCGACAGCAAAAACCAGCTGATTGCGCTAGACGCCAAGTTCAACTTTGATTCCAACGCCTTGTTCCGCCACCCCGAAATCGTGGCCCTGCGCGATCTGGACGAAGAAGACCCAGCAGAAGTGGAAGCCAGCAAGTTTGATCTGGCCTACATCAGCCTGGACGGCAATATCGGCTGTCTGGTGAATGGTGCAGGTTTGGCCATGGCCACCATGGACACCATCAAGTTGTTTGGTGGTGAGCCAGCCAACTTCCTGGACGTGGGCGGTGGCGCCACTGCTGAGAAGGTGACTGAAGCCTTCAAGATCATGCTCAAGAACAAGAACGTCAAGGGCATTTTGGTCAACATCTTCGGCGGCATCATGAAGTGCGACACCATCGCCACCGGCGTGATCACCGCTTGCAAGGCTGTGAACCTGTCCGTGCCGCTGGTGGTGCGCATGAAGGGGACCAACGAAGAGCTGGGCAAGAAACTGCTGGCCGAATCGGGTCTGCCCATCATCGCCGCTGACACCATGGCTGAAGCAGCCACCAAGATTGTTGCTGCTGTTAAATAAATGACTTTGCGGGACAGATCTTTAGCTCTGTCCCCAACTGATTAGGAAAACACATGTCGATCTACATCAATAAAGACACCAAAGTCATCACCCAGGGCATCACCGGCAAAACCGGCCAGTTCCACACTGAAAAGTGCCAGGAGTATGCGAACGGCAAGAACTGCTTTGTCGCGGGTGTGAACCCCAAGAAGGCTGGCGAGTCCATCTTCAACATCCCAATTTATTCCACCGTCAAGGAAGCCGCCACGCAAACCGGCGCGACCGTGTCCGTGATCTACGTGCCACCAGCAGGCGCTGCTGCTGCGATCTGGGAAGCCGTTGAGGCCGACCTGGACCTGGCGATCTGTATCACCGAAGGCATCCCTGTTCGTGACATGCTCGAAGTGCGCAACAAGATGAAGGCTAAGGAAGCCGCTGGTGGCAAGAAGACTTTGCTGCTGGGCCCCAACTGCCCTGGCCTCATCACCCCTGACGAAATCAAGATCGGCATCATGCCCGGCCACATTCACCGCAAGGGCCGCATTGGCGTGGTGTCCCGCTCGGGTACGCTGACCTATGAAGCTGTGGCGATGTTGACCGAAGTGGGCCTGGGCCAATCTAGCGCCGTCGGTATTGGCGGCGACCCCATCAACGGTTTGAAGCACATCGACGTGATGCGCGCCTTTAACGACGATCCTGATACCGATGCTGTCATCATGATTGGCGAAATCGGCGGTCCGGACGAAGCCGAAGCTGCCATGTGGTGCAAGGCCAACATGAAGAAGCCTGTGGTGGGCTTCATCGCTGGTGTGACGGCCCCTCCCGGCAAGCGCATGGGCCACGCTGGTGCTCTGATTTCTGGCGGTGCCGACACGGCCGATGCCAAGCTGGCCATCATGGAAGAGTGCGGCTTTATCGTCACACGTAACCCGTCTGAACTGGGCAAATTGCTCAAGGCGCAGCTGAAATAATGGCCTGAGGGACAGTCTCTGAACACTGTCCCCCACAGAGCAAGCCTTAGTGGCTTGCCATGAGCGCTGCTCTTAAGGCGGTGATCCTGTGGTTTGCCACAATACCGAAGCCGGATGTCCTGCGGGACAATCCGGCTTTCCCGTTTCAGTCAACTGCATTCACCCTTCCAAGAGGGTGACAAAGGATCACCATGGAAGAATTCCTCACCGCGCATTTCTGGCTCGCTGTCGGCCAGATCATCATGATCGACATCCTGCTGGGCGGCGACAACGCAGTGGTGATTGCGCTAGCCTGCCGTCAGCTTCCTGCGGCCCAGCGAACCAAGGGCATCGTCTGGGGCACGGCTGGCGCGATTGTGTTGCGCGTGATCCTGATTGCGTTTGCGCTTTCCTTGCTCAAAGTGCCTTTCCTTAAATTGGTGGGTGCCATTTTGCTGCTCTGGATCGGCATCAAGTTGCTCATGCCCCAGGATGACGATGAGCACGGCAACATCCAGGCCAGCGACAAGCTCTGGGGCGCGGTCAAGACCGTCATCATTGCCGACCTGGTGATGAGTATCGACAACGTGATTGCCATTGCGGGTGCCGCACAAGGTGCTGGCGAGCAGCATCAGTTGCCGCTGGTCATCTTTGGTCTGCTGGTAAGCATTCCCATCATTGTTGGCGGCAGTCAGCTCGTGCTCAAACTGATGGATCGCTTCCCGATGATCATCACTATGGGTGGCATGTTGCTGGGTTGGATTGCCGGCACCATGGCCCACACCGATCCTGCGGTGGTCGACATCTTGCCGCAAGACAAAACCTGGAACTATGTGTTGGGGGCTGCCGGCGCACTGACGGTCCTGGCCGTGGGCAAGTTACTCCAGCGAAGCAAGCACGAGGCTACGGCCTGAAGCTGTACTTTGCGATTGCAAGCTGCGCACACCCCATCGATGTACACCTACAGCGCACAAACAAGTGCAGGCCGCGTACGAACCAACAACGAAGATGCCATTGCCATAGACAGCCGCCTGGGGGTGGTTGTGCTGGCGGACGGCATGGGTGGCTACCAAGCGGGTGAAGTGGCCAGTGGCATGGCCAGCGTCCTGATTAAGGATGACATGGTCTCGTGGCTAAAACAGACGGTGACGCCACCCCGCACGGCAGATGTGCGCCAAGCATTAGGGCGAAGCGTGTCCGAGGCCAACCTTGCCATCTTCACAAGAGGGCTGACCCGGCCCGAGTGCAGGGGCATGGGGACCACCGTGGTCGCGGCAATTTTTGGCCGGGACGTGCTGGTGCTGGGGCATGTCGGCGACTCCCGCGCCTACCGCTTGCGCGGGGGGCAGCTGACACAACTGACCAAAGATCACTCGGTGTTGCAGGAAGAGATCGATGCGGGCCTGGTGACGCCAGAGCAGGCCTTGGTCGCGACGCACAAAAACCTGGTGACGCGGGCGCTGGGGGTCGATCCCGGTGTGGTCCTGGATCTGATCGAAGTAGCGGTACAGCCCGACGACCTTTACCTGCTTTGTAGTGATGGGCTAACCGACCTGGTGCATGACCCGCAAATTGCCCAGATCCTGCAGACGCCACAGACCTTGCAAAACAAGGCAGATCAGCTGGTTGATGCGGCCAACGAGCAGGGCGGTCGCGATAACATCTCCGTTGTGCTCATACAAGCTGCGCAAGAGTCGCAACCGCACGGCCTGCTCAGCAGGCTGCTGGGAAAATGAGAAAACTTGGGGCTATCCCAATGAGATGTAATAACAGGAGTCGGTCATGCCAAAAGTGATCGTGTCTATAGACGGAGAGTTGCTGCGTGAGCTGGTGTTGACGCAGGACCGCACGACGCTGGGACGTCGTCCTTACAACGACCTGGTGATTGAGAACCTGGCGGTCAGTGGCGAGCATGCTGTGATGCTCAAGGTTGGCGAGGATGTTTACATCGAAGACCTCAACAGCACCAACGGGACGTTTGTGAACGGCATGCCCATCAAGAAGCAACTGCTTCGAGATGGTGACAGCATCGATATTGGCAAACACAAAGTCCGTTTTGAGCAGGCACCTGTGGCTGCACAGCATGCGCCTTCTGCGCCATCCGCGGCCACTTCATACGCCGACGGCACTGCGATGATCAAGGTCATGTCCGGCGCGGCCATGGGTCGCGAGGTGCCCTTGACCAAGGCGGTGACGACCATCGGCAAGCCTGGCCTGGCTGTCGCAGCCATCACGCGCGGCCCGGCGGGGT
The DNA here is from genome assembly GCA_046046915.1 of Pseudomonadota bacterium. Lineage (GTDB taxonomy): Bacteria > Pseudomonadota > Gammaproteobacteria > Burkholderiales > Burkholderiaceae_C > JBEEJZ01. The sequence continues at coordinate 25,170 of JBJOIT010000025.1, read as the reverse complement.
TTGCGGTTCACCACGTCGAGGGCGGGGGTGATCCCACGGTCAATGGCGCTGTCATGAGTTCTGAACCCACGGCGCTCAAGAGCGGTGATCTGATTCAACTGGCCGGTACCCAGATGCAGTTCATACAGCGCTAACCCGGGTTGAACTACCAACGCGATGCCACGCCTCATACCTTGAGTCCATGAAGTACCTCGGCAAGCACTGGCAACGCATCGCAATCACCTTGCTACCGTTGGTGGTCGCTTTGCTGCATGCCTTGGGTTTTGCGCGGATCGATGTGCTGGACCGTCTGGACCACATCATCTTTGACACCCGTCTGCGCGCCACCATGCCGCAATCGATGGATGAGCGCATCGTCATCGTGGACATCGATGAAAAAAGTCTGGCAGAAGTCGGGCGCTGGCCTTGGGGGCGCCATCACATCGCGTCCATGATGGATGAGCTGTTTGACCGCCAGCACGTGGCCGTGCTGGGCTTTGACGTCGTCTTTGCGGAGCCCGACGACAGCTCAGGCCTTAAAAATCTTCGTGCGCTGGCCCAAAATGAACTGCGCTCGGAGTCGGCGTTTGTGCGTCTTCTGCCGCAACTTCAAAGCCAGCTGGATTACGACGCCACTTTTGCCCGGGCCATCCAGGGTCGCCCTGTGGTCATGGGCTACTACCTGACCAGCGACCGCGATGGACGCACCTCCGGGCAATTACCTGAGCCCGTGTTTGACACGGCTGCGCTGGGCGGCCAAAACGTGGGCATCACCAGCTGGAGCGGTTTTGGCTCCAACATCGAGCAATTGGCGGCAGCGGCCCCCATGGCCGGGTATTTCAACCCTATGACTGACAGCGATGGCGTGGTGCGGTCCCTGCCCATGATTGCCGAGTACCAGGGCAAGTACTACGAGTCTTTGTCGCTGGCCATGTTTCGCACTCTGGCGGGACGGCCCGAGGTGGCGCTGGGCCTATCCAAGGGCCAAACCCGCACCAGTGGCAGACTCATCATGGAAAACGTCCTTTTGCAGCAGGGCGATCGCAGTTTTGCGATTCCGGTCGATGAACGAGCCGCCACCCTGGTGCCTTACCGCGGCAGCGGTGGGCCCCGGGGAGGATCATTTCAGTACATCTCGGCGGTGGATTTGCTGAAGGGCGCGATACCCGCACAAACGCTGCGCGACAAGATTGTTCTGCTGGGCACCACCGCGCCGGGCTTGCAGGACTTGCGTGTCACGCCGGTGGGCGAGGCCTATCCCGGTGTGGAGGCGCATGCCAACATGATCTCCGGTCTGTTGGATGGTCGCTTGCCGGTCAAGCCTGACTACGCCGCGGGCTATGAGTTTGTGGTGCTGCTACTGGCGGGGCTGGTTTTGGCACTGGCCCTGCCCACATTGTCGGCAACGCGCGCGGTGATGTTGAGTGTGTTTGTGGTGGCACTGCCGGTTGCCATGAACTTCTGGCTTTTTCAGACCCAAAGCCTGGTGCTGCCCTTGGCTTCGGCCTTGGCCACTACCACGGCCTCGTTCGCCTTGAACATGAGCTATGGCTACTTTGTCGAAAGCCGTTCCAAGCGCGAGCTCGCCCACTTGTTTGGCACCTATGTGCCGCCCGAGCTGGTGGACGAGATGGTGAAAGACCCCGACAGCTACAGCATGAAAGCCGCCAACCGTGAGCTCACGGTCATGTTTTGCGACATGCGCGGCTTTACCAAAATGTCGGAGCAGATGGAGCCGCTGGCCCTGCAGGAGCTGCTCAATGGCGTCTTCAGCAGGTTGACCCATCTCATCCGCGCCCAGCGCGGCACCATCGACAAATACATGGGCGATTGCGTGATGGCATTTTGGGGGGCGCCCGTGGAGACCCCCGATCACGCTGCGCTGGCGGTACGTGCGGCCATCGATATGTCCCACATTGTGCGAACCATCAACGACGAGCATCGGGCCCAGGGCCTGCCAGAAATTGGTGTGGGCATTGGTCTGAACTCTGGAACCATGTGCGTGGGTGACATGGGCTCGGATATCCGGCGTAGCTACACCGTCATCGGTGATGCCGTCAACCTCGGCTCCCGGTTGGAGGGGCTCAGCAAGGTGTATGGTGTCGACATGGTGGTAAGCGAGTCCACGCAACAGTTGGTTGCTGGTCAGGCATGGCAAGAGTTGGACAAAGTTCGGGTCAAAGGCAAAGAGCAGGCGGTCACCATTTATTACCCTATGGGCCCCGAAGCGGATCAGTCGATCGCTTTGAAAGAAGAATTGGCACTTTGGCATTCATTTCTAGGTGCATATCGCCAGCAAAACTGGGATGATGCGCAGTCGAAACTTGATCAGTTGCTGAAGTCCTCTCCGGACAAGTTCCTGTATCACCTTTACGCCGAGCGCCTTGCCTCCATGCGCTTGCTGCCCTTCGACCCCGCGTGGGACGGAGCCACCAACTTTGAAACGAAATGAGCCGGTCATGAAGGTTCGCGTATTGGGATGCTCAGGCACCATTGCTCACGGGTGCAGAACGACGTCCTTCCTGATTGACGATGACGTGCTCATCGATGCCGGCACCGGCGTGGGCGACCTCACGCTCGCCGAGATGAGCCGCATTGACCATGTGTTTTTGACCCATTCGCACCTGGACCACATCGCGGCCCTGCCCTTGATGGCCGATGCCATCGCTTCGGTCCGCACACGACCCATCGAGGTACACGCCCTGCCCGAAACCATCCAGGCGCTCAAAGACCATGTGCTCAATGATGTGATCTGGCCCGACTTCAGCCGTATTCCCTCACCTGAGCAGCCCTTTATTCGCTTCACGCCCATCAACGTGGGTCAAACAGTTGCCTTGCCGGGCAAGACCTTGGAAGTATTGCCGGCTGAGCACACCGTACCTGCAGTGGGATTTGCCTTGACTGCTGGGGCAGGTCACTGGGTGTTTTCGGGCGACACGGAGCGCAACCCGGCGTTTTGGGCGCGCATCAACCAGCTTTCAGTGGCGATGCTGGTCATCGAAACTGCCTTCAGCAATCGGGAGCGTGAATTGGCACAGCTAAGCAAACACCTCTCGCCCTATGCCTTGGCCGATGAGCTGGACAATATCCTGCTAGACACGCGTTACCCCATTTACATCACTCACACCAAGCCTGCCGAAACCGAGCTGATCATGGATGAGATTCAGCGCTTTGACGAAACCACGCCGGGTAAGCGGGAGGTAACGCACGACATACGCTGGCTGGCGGCGGGCCAGGAGTTCGACTTGTGAATGCACTTCCCAAAGTGCTGGCGCAAGACGCAGGGGCAGACCAGGCGTTTTGGGACGGGCTCAAATTGCCTCCCGACAAGCGCGACCAGGCCTTTGAAGCCTTGTTTTACCGCCAGTTGCAGAAGGTCACGGCGCGCATCCACGAGACCGAAAACCTGGACCAGATCATGTTGGAGGTCAGCCATGAAATCTGCCGTCTTTTCAATGCTGACCGACTGACCGTATATGCCGTCAGCGACGACCACACCGCCATCGTCTCCAAGGTCAAGACTGGTCTGAACAGCAGCCGTGACCTGAAGCTGCCCATCTCTCCCCAAAGCATTGCAGGTTATGTGGCCTACACCCGCCAGGCGCTGAATCTGGCCGACGTGTATGACGACGAGGCCCTCAAACGCATCCATCCCTCTCTCACCTTTTTGCAGGAAATCGACCGGCGTTCCGGCTACCGGACCAAACAGATGCTGGTGGCCCCGATCCTGCTGGGCCCCACCCTGCAGGGTGTGGTGCAAATGATCAATAACAAGGCTGACCAGCCCTTTGGTGCGCTGGAGGTCGATGGCATGGCGCAGATCTGCAAGACACTGGCCACCGCCATTCATCAGCGCCAGCGCCGGGATGAGGATGCGCCGCGAACCCGCTCCACCAAGTTTGATGGCCTGGTCGCAGAGGGCGTGATCAGCCACGCAGAACTGCAACGCTGCCTGATCGAGGCACGGGGCGAGGGCGTGTCCGTCGAGCGCATGCTGATGAGCGGCTACAACGTGCAGCCTGCGCAGATCGGTGCGTCGATTGCCCGCTTTTTTGGTGTGAGCTACGAGCCCTTCAAGGAGGGGCGAATACGGTCTGAGCAGTTGTTGGGATCCCTGAAGCGGGAGTTTCTGGAGGTGCAGGGCTGGATCCCGCTGGAAGACGGCCCCGAAGGCCTGCTCATCATGTGCATGGACCCCGAAGCCGTGCGGGGTGCGCGCGTGGTGCCTCAGGTGTTTCCAAGGGTGCACAAGTTTGTCTACCGCGTCACCACCCAGACAGAGTTTCGCTACACGCTCGACCAACTTTTGGGTGCCGACATGCAGGGCGGAAGCATCGACCAGCTGCTGGCCGACATGGACGGCCCGCTGGACGACGGCGGTATGGTCGATGACGCGCTGGAGTCCGCCGCCGCTGACAACGAGCTGGTCAAGTTCGTCAACAAGATCATCATCGACGCTTACCACCAGAAGGCCTCAGACATTCACATCGAGCCCATGCCGGGCAAGTTCAAGACCGGCATCCGCTTTCGCATCGATGGCAGCCTGATACCGTACATCGAGGTGCCGGCGCAGTTTCGCCAGGCCATGGTTACCCGGCTCAAGATCATGTGCGACCTGGACATCTCCGAGCGCCGCAAGCCACAAGACGGCAAGATCAAGTTCAAGAAATACGGGCCGCTCGACATCGAGCTGCGCGTGGCCACCATTCCGTCGGCCGGCGGCGTCGAAGACGTGGTCATGCGCATTTTGGCTGGGGGCGAGCCCATTCCTTTAGAGAAGCTGGGCCTGACCCCCATCAACCGCGAACGTGTCGAAAAAACCGTTAGCAAACCATACGGCCTGTTTTACGTGTGTGGCCCCACGGGTTCGGGCAAAACCACCACTCTGCACTCCATCCTGAAGTTTCTGAACAAGCCCGACACCAAGATCTGGACTGCTGAAGATCCGGTTGAGATCACGCAAAAAGGCTTGCGGCAGGTTCAAATCAACAAAAAAGCTGGCATCGACTTCGCTCTGGTGATGCGCGCTTTTTTGCGGGCCGATCCTGACATCATCATGGTGGGCGAGTCGCGCGACCACGAGACCGTGGCCATGGGCGTGGAGGCCTCGCTCACCGGTCACCTGGTGTTTTCAACCCTGCACACCAACTCGGCACCTGAGTCCATCACCCGCCTCATGGACATGGGCATGGACCCCTTCAATTTTGCCGATGCGTTGCTGGGCATCCTGGCCCAGCGTCTGGCCAAAAGGTTGTGCGACTGCAAGGAAGCCTATGTGCCCGAGGCAGAAGAGCTGCGCTTGTTTGCGGCCGAGTATTCAGACGAACTGCGCCACACCAAAGCCTGGAAGCTCGACTACCCCGGCGAAACCCAAAAACTGCTGCAAAACTGGGCGCAGGCCTATGGCCAGGACGGCAAGATCAAACTCCATCGCGCCGTGGGTTGCGATAAATGCAACAAGTCTGGCTACAAAGGCCGCGTGGGCCTGCACGAACTGCTGGTGGCTGACGACGGCATCAAAAAACTCATCCAGGAACGCGCCCGCGTGGCCGAACTCTTTGCCGCAGCAGTAGAAGGCGGCATGCGCACCCTCAAGATGGACGGCATGGAAAAAGTCATGATGGGCCTGACCGACATCAAGATGGTGCGGCAGGTGTGCATCAAGTAGCTTGTGACAAAAGTGTCAATGCTTGACACTGAACTGCCACCCAAAAGCGACACTCTTGTCGCGAAGCCTAGAAAAACAGCCCTTTTGCATGCCAAATCATGCTTTTTAGGGTTGGCACGAAGTCTGCTTAGATAAAGGGCCCCGATTCGGGTCTAACTGTTATCTAAGGAGCTATTCATGAAGCGTTCTATGCAAAAGGGTTTCACCCTGATCGAATTGATGATCGTCGTGGCGATTATTGGTATCTTGGCTGCTGTGGCTTTGCCGGCTTACCAGGATTACACAAAGAAGTCAAAAGTTTCGAGTGCCCTGGCTAGCATTGCGGGTGAGAAAATAAAAGTTGCTGAGGCTTACAACACTAATGGTGGTAGCTTTGCATGTACTGATTCTTCCGGTGCGAGTATTGCAAATTGTTCTAATGGCGTCTTAAGTGGGTATTATCCTAGCTCTGCCGCCGCAGATGTGACTGTTACCCTGACCCCATCTTCTGCTACTGGTCAGATTACATGGACATGTACAAATAGTTTGTTTGCAGTTCCATCTTGTGCAAAATCTTAATATAAATTGATCATAAATTCTGTAAAAACAGCAACCAAATTGGTTGCTGTTTTTTTTATATTATTCGGATTTCTTACGCCATATCATATGGCACCCTGGCGCTCTTTCTTCCAAGAGGCGGGTGTCGGTATTGGCATGTTGTTATTTTTTCTTTCAGAGGGCAACGTCAAGACTAGGGTGAAAGGTTGGAGATTGCTATCTTTGGTGTGTCCACTAGTAATTATTGCAATACATCCCGCATTTTTCGAGATAAACAATGCCTACGTTATGGAGGCAAGTTATCTAGCTGGCTTTTATATACTAATGTCATGGTTTTTTTATGGATGTGGTGTCGCAATTGATTTTAATTACAATATTGTTAGAAGAATTGCTTTGTTGCTTTGTTTGATTGGCCTTCTTCAAGCTGTAGTTGGATACATGCAGTGGTTTGGGATGCTTGAGATGGTGAGCGAGGATAACTGGTGGGCAGCCACAGGACAAAAAGGAGGGAGGGTGTCTGGAAATATATTCCAGGCCAATAATTATGCGACACTAATTATTATGTCAATATTTGCTGCATTTGAGGTATTTCTGGGTCGTATTGCATTCTCGGATAAAGCCCATGCAAAAGTCACGGGTTGGGGTTTAGTTTTATTTTTGTCTGGCGCTTTGGCTTTGGCGCAATCAAGAACTGGATTGCTCTCATTGATCATAACTATAATATTTTTGATGGTTAAAAGTTATAATGACAATCGAGCTGTATTTTCCAAGATAAATATACCGTACATTATCATGGCCGGTATTAATTTGATGCTATTTTGGTTGTTGCCGTTTTTAGCCAATATTATCCTCAATACTGCATCAATTAGTCGATTGTCGGTAGATTCTTCCCACAGAATCGATGCATGGAAAATGTTTTTTTCAGCGTTCATGGATAGTCCTCTCTTCGGATATGGTCCGGGTGCAACGGCTTCCGTCAATTACCAAAGAGTACTTGATTTTCAAAATCTGGGCATCAGTATTTTTGCTCACACTCACAACATATTGCTTGATGCTGCACTGGCTGGTGGGGCAGTAATGCTTGTTTGGTTATTTTTTATAGTATTCCGTTGGGTACAAATCGTTAAGCCATTGAGGCTAGATGGTGAGAAGGGCGTTCTATTTATGATGATTCTGCCTTTTGTGACACATTCACTTTTGGAACTGCCTCATTTTTATGGTTATTTTTTGTGGCCGATTATGTATTTTGCGGGATATATAAGATCCAATGAAATTAATTAATATTTAATATATCATGAGATATGTTCTATGTCTGGTGTTGCTTATCATTTCAATTGGCGGATCATATGAGTATATAAAACTTGAAATGTATACCAGCCGAAGTACGTTAGAGTTGGCTGTGTCTGGATCAATGTCGGGAATGGAGCCTTACAGTTCAATAATGCTTCCGGGTTCAACTGAATTATTGAATACATCAAGAATAAACATCGATAAAAATTTAAAAGAAGAAGATTTGTTAAATATTAAGAATGCCGCAGAATATGTGCCATCTCCGTATAATTTATCTCGTTTTGCATTTTCCTTAATGTATATGGGTAGATTAACCGATGCGCAGAATGTGGTTTCAAAATATTGCGCTATCTATGACATAACCCTTTGCCATCAATTTAGATACAGGTGGAGCGTTGCACAAAAAAAACACCCTGATTTTTCATTTGATAAAATCAATTGGCCCTGATATGGTCGCTCCTGCCAAACCCTGCCAAACCCTGCCAAACCCTGCCAAACCCTGCCAAACCCTGCCAACCCGCATGAATGCAGGCAAACCAGGGTGATTTCGGATGTTCAAAACTCTCAATGAGATATTCAGTGAAGGCGGTTTTTCCGGGGGTTTTTGAAAGTAGCACTATGACCGTCGACTTTTTCCGCAACCGCCTGGACCAGATGATCGATTTGCGCCACCGGTGACGGTGCTTGCCAATCGCATGCTTTGGCAAGAGATCGAAGCCTTACTGGCACAGCGCTGGGCGCGGCAAACCAAAGCAGGCAAGAAGATCGAGGATCTGGATTTTTTTGGTCAAGTTTCGGAGGTGATTGGTGGTGGCACCTCCAATGCCGGGCGCCCACGCTTGCCCACCTGTTTCAAAAACGGGGTCAGATGCCAGTTTTCAAGCTACCAAAGGCATTTGGTTCCTCATCTTCCGTAAGGGCCAACAAACGCGAGGTGAAACGGTATGAGCAAGAAACCAAATCCTGAACGGATTGACAGTGACAACCCAGAGTGGACGGAGGAAATGTTCGTGCAGGCCAAACGTATTTCTGATCTGCCCGCCTCATTGCAAAGCAAGCTGCGTGGGCGTGGGCCGCAAAAAGCACCCCCCAAGGTCTCCACAACCATTCGCTTGTCGCCTGATGTGGTTCAAGCCTTCCGGGCGGCAGGCGACGGCTGGCAAACGCGCATTGATGCGGCACTGAATGACTGGTTGCGCACCCACTAGCCGGTGTAGCACGCGCACAAATCGACCGAGCAATATGGATCAAATAATGCGAAATGTCGGAGTCGAATTCCGAAATTTCGCATTATTATTGCCTGATGATCCTACGCGAAGACCATCTTGCTCAGCTTGTGAGCAGCATGAAGCACTTTCCTATCGTCGCGCTATTGGGGCCGCGTCAGGTGGGCAAAACAACCTTGGCGCGGCAACTTTCGACTCAGTGGCCGGGGCCTGTCACGCACTTTGACCTTGAGGATCCCGATGATCAGGCGCGCTTAAGCGATCCGGCGTTTGCGCTCAAGTCGCTGACCGGACTGGTGGTGCTGGACGAAATACAGATACGTCCTGAACTGTTTCCCTTGTTGCGGGTATTGGCAGACCGACCAGAGGCTCCTGCAAGATTTTTGATTCTGGGCAGCGCTGCACCACAACTGGTGCGACACACCTCTGAAAGCTTGGCCGGCAGGGTGCATTTTCATCAGCTGAGCGGCCTGGGAATTGCCGAAACGTCACCAGATCAGATTGACATGCTGTGGTTGCGAGGTGGTTTTCCCAGGTCCTACCTGGCTCCCGACGAGCCTGCCAGCTATGCCTGGCGTGAAGCTTTTATCAGGACTTACCTCGAAAGGGATCTGCCACAGCTGGGCATCAACTTGCCCGCGCTGACCCTGCGTCGGTTCTGGACCATGGTTGCGCATTACCACGGGCAAACCTGGAACAGCAGCGAACTCGGGCGCGCGCTGGCCGTCAGCGATAAGACGATTTCACGCTATCTGGATATTCTGGAGGGCACATTCATGACGTGGCGATTGAGGCCATGGCACACTAACCAGGGCAAACGTGAGGTCAAGGCACCCAAGGTGTATCTGGCAGACACAGGCATTCTGCACAGCCTGCTGGGTATCAAAACCCAGCACGACTTGCTCGCGCACCCCAAGTGCGGTGCCTCATGGGAGGGCTATGCCCTGCAGGAGGTGATCAGACACACGGGCGCAGGACGTGATGAGGCCTATTTTTGGGGTTTGCACTCAGGGGCCGAGTTGGATCTGCTGACGCTCAGTCAGGGGCGTAAGTTAGGTTTTGAGGTGAAATTGACAAGGTCCCCCCAAGCGACGGCCTCCATGCGCACGGCACAGGAGGCCTTGGGTTTGGACCACCTTTATGTGGTCTGCCACGGCGCAGGCGCGACTGAGACCTGGCCCCTGGCCCAAGGCATCACAGCATTACCGCTTGCAGCACTGGGCAAGCGCGATCAAACACTTTAAGCGCGCCTGAGACAGGCTTGCGCCACATGCCCGCTCAGCCCAGCACATCCTCAAACAACTGCGCTGCCGTCATGGCCAGGCCTACGCTTTCGAGCCGAATGGGCTCGCCTTGCGCGAAAGGGTGCAGCACCCACAAACCGTCGGCACCTTTGCGATAGACATCCGCCGTGCGGCTGTCCAGGTCGATGAGGGCATATTCCTCCAGGCTGGGCAAGCTGCGGTAGTGGCTGAACTTGATACCTCGGTCGTAAGCGGCGGTGCTGGGCGACAGCACTTCGATAAGCAGTTTTGGTTCTTGCTTGACCATGCTCGACGCGGCATCCAGAGGGCTGCAGGTGACCAGTACGTCGGGATAAAAATAGCTTTCGGCGGCAGCAACGTGCAAGCTCATGTCACTCATGTAGGTGCGGCAGGGGCTACCCGAGAGGTGCTGGCGCAGGGCCATGTAAATATTGCCGGCGACCGTGACGTGCCGGTCTTCCGCCCCCGCCATGGCAAAAGTCTCGCCGTGCACAAACTCGTGTCGCTCGTTTTGCCCGGCTTCCCAAGCCAGGTAATCGGCGGCTGTGAAGGTGGGTTTGCCAGGTGCTTGTTCCATGGTGCGCGAAAGCCTTCCTCAATCCCCCGCCACAAAGCTCCCACTCTTACCGCCGTGCTTTTCTAGCAGGCGCACATGGTTGATGGTCATGCCCCGGTCCACGGCCTTGCACATGTCGTAGATGGTGAGCAGAGCCACTTGCACGGCGGTGAGGGCTTCCATTTCCACGCCGGTCTGGCCATTGGTTTCAACGGTCGCGGTGCAGCTCACGCCCAGTGCGCCTTCTGACTCATCGTTGCAAGTTTCCAGCTGTAGCGCCACGCGGGTCAATGCCAAGGGGTGGCAAAGGGGGATGAGCTCGCTGGTCTTTTTGGCGGCCATGATGCCGGCAATGCGGGCAATGCCCAGCACGTCGCCTTTCTTGGCGGTGCCGGTTTCGATCAGCGCCAGGGTGCTGGGCAGCATATCGATACGTCCGCTGGCCACGGCGATGCGGTGGGTACTGGCCTTGGCGGCCACGTCCACCATGTGGGCCTGGCCTTGGGCGTCGAAGTGCGTGAGTGTGTTCATGGGGGTTTACAGAAGCGTTACGTTTTTCGAGCATCATACGTTCATGACGTTTCGACTCCGGCCAGCCAAACTGCTGGCAATTTCTTTGGCGGGCACGATGACTTTGACGCCTGCGCAGCTCACGCAGGCGCAAGGCAACCCTTCCCCCGCCGGTATGGCCTTGCCGGCCTTGGGCGACGGCAGTGGCATGAGTCTGAGTGCAGAGCGCCGCCTGGGCGACCGCATTGCCCGTGAGCTCTACCGCGACCCAGATTACATCGACGACCCGGTGTTGGTCGATTACGTTAACAGCCTGTGGCAGCCCCTGCTGGCCGCCGCCCGGCAGCGTGGCGACCTGCCGCAGGAGCTGGACGACACCTTTGCCTGGCAGATCCTGCTGGGGCGAGACCGCACGGTCAATGCCTTTGCCTTGCCCGGGGGCTACTTTGGCCTGCACCTGGGCCTGGTGGGCGTGGTGAGCAATGCCGATGAGCTGGCCTCGGTGCTGGCGCACGAGCTGAGCCACGTCAGCCAGCGCCATATTGCCCGGCTGATGGACCGGCAAAGCGCGATGGCGCCCTGGATGCTGGGTGCCATGCTGCTGGGTGCCCTGGCGGCCAGCAAAAGCGGTGATGCCGGTGGCGCGCTGATGGTGGGTGGCCAGGCGGCCGTGATGCAAAACCAGCTCAATTTTTCGCGCGACATGGAGCGCGAGGCCGACCGCAACGGTTTTGGCGTGATGACCCAGGCCGGCTTTGCGCCCCAGGGCTTTGTGGGCATGTTCGACAAGCTGCAGCAGTCCAGCCGGCTCAACGACAGTGGCGCCTACCCTTATCTTCGCAGCCACCCCCTTACAACCGAGCGCGTCGCCGACATGCAGTCGCGCATGCCGCTCGGGCAGGCGGCAGCCCCCGTTGCCACGACCTTGGTGCACGTCATGATGGCCGCGCGTGCCCGTGCCTTGGGCCAGGTGGGGTCTGAGCAACTTCAAGCCATGGTGTCGCAAGCACGACAAGCTGGTGTTGCCAGCCAACTGCTATCTGAGCGCGTGGCCGTGGTGTATGGCGCGGCCATGGCGGCCAGCCAGTTGCGCGACCTAGCCCAGGCCGAGGCTTTGTTGGTGCAACTTGAGCTGCTGACGGCGGGTGACGAGGGTGCGTTGCAGCAAACCCGGTTGGCCCAGGCGGAGCAGGCGTTGACACGGGGTGATGCCCGGCGAGCCCTGCAGATGTTGGCGCTAGCGCAAGACCAGGCGGGCAAGTCTGCCGGCCAAGTGGCGTCGGGCGATGTCGCCTGGAAGCGCACTCACACCTTGCTGATGGCGCGCGCGCAGGTTCTGGCGCGCCAGAATACTGAGGCGGCACAGGCCTTGCAACTGTGGGTGGGCGGTCACCCGCGCGACGCCCAGGCCTGGCAGCTGCTGGCCACGGCTCAGGCAGCCCAGGGGCAGACCTTGCGGGCGATAAGAGCCGAAGCTGAGGCGCAGGTCGCCTTGCTGGACTTTGGTGCCGCCGCAGACCGCTTACGAGCAGCGCAAGACTGGATACGCAAAGCCCCAGACGCCCGCGCCATCGACCAGATAGAGGCAGCCGTCATTGATACCCGCTGGCGTGAGGTGCAGCAGGTGCTCAGACTCCAAGCTGCGGAAAAATAGTGGAGGCCGACTCAAGTTTGGCCGAAGCCATTGGGCATTAACATCGCCTCCCCTGTCACGTTCCACATCATGGCCGCCATCCACATCACCGACATCGAAGCCGCCATCAATTACTGGCGTGCGCGAGCCCCATCGCCCGATGGCGTGACCTTGGGGCCGGAGCTGCGCGCACTGGCCGAGGTGTATGCCCTGATGGTCTACTACCACGAGGATGAGGCTGACGAGGTGTCGTTTCCGCCCAAGGCCATGGCCGCGTGGCGCAGCTGGTACGAATCCACCCCCGACACGCCCTGCATTGCCATTTGCTCCACCAGCCAGGGCGACGAGGAATGCAAGGGCTGTGGGCGCAGCTTTGAAGAGGTGCAGCACTGGCCGGCCATGACGCCGGCCGAGAAGCGCAGCACCTGGCGGCGCATCACGCTGCACAGCACCGCCTGGCGCTTTAACCGCTATGCAGAGCGGGCTGCTGAGTAAGCCCCTTGTGCAGGCTTACTTCCAGCGCACGCACTCGATATCGACGCTCTGCTCGCTGTTGCCCAGCGAGAGCACGCCTTCTTGTACCGTGGCCTGCAACTGCATGCTGCGCTGGGCCAGTTTGGCCAGCCCCTGCGACTGCTCTGCCGGCACGCGCCAGACTTGCAGCTTGTCCAGCCGGGTGAGCTTGGACTCAATTCCTTTCCACCAGACTTCGGCGGCGTGGTGAAAGCAGTAGACCAGCACGCTGTCGGCTTTTTGGCAGGCCTTGAGCAGGGGCTTGTCTTCGGGCTGGCCGACCTCGATCCACACCCGCTTGCGACCGGTGTAGTCGGTCAGGGACGCGTCTGGGTCCTCGGGGTCGCTCAGGCCGGCCCCAAAGGCCAGGGTGCCGTCGCCTGCGCACACGTCTTGCAAGGTATGCGCCTGCAGCGCCATGGCCGCCAGCCGGATCATCATGCGTTCATCAGTCTCGCTGGGGTGGCGGGCCAGGGTAAAGGCGTGATCTGCGTAATACCCGTGGTCGATGTCGGCGATCTGCAGGCTGGCTTTGAAGATGGTGGATTTGAGTGCCATCAGACTCGGCGTGCCAGTTCGGCGGCCTTGCCGGTGTAGCTGCCAGGCGTCATGTCCAGCAGGCGTTGCTTGTCTGCTGCCGGAATGTCGAGCGCAGCAATGAAGCCCTGCATCAATTCTTTGGTCATGGGCTCGCCACGGGTGAACTTCTTGAGCTGCTCGTAGGGCTGGGGCAAGCCATAACGGCGCATCACGGTCTGGATGGGCTCGGCCAGCACTTCCCAGGAGGCGTCGAGGTCGGAGGCAATGGCCGCTTCGTTGATCTCCAGCTTGCCCAGGCCCACGCTCAGAGACTGATACGCCAGCACGGCATAGCCCAGCGCCACGCCCATGTTGCGCAGCACGGTGGAGTCGGTCAGGTCGCGCTGCCAGCGGCTGATGGGCAGCTTTTCGCTCAGGTGGCGCAGCAAGGCGTTGGCCAGCCCAAGGTTGCCTTCAGCGTTTTCAAAGTCGATCGGGTTGACCTTGTGCGGCATGGTGCTGGAGCCCACTTCGCCGTCGCGCAGCTTTTGCTTGAAGTAGCCCAGCGAGACATAGCCCCACACATCGCGTGACCAGTCGATCAATATGGTGTTGGTGCGGGCCACCGCATCAAACAGCTCGGCCATGTAGTCGTGTGGCTCGATCTGGATGCTGTAAGGCTGAAAGGTCAGGCCCAGTCCCTGTGGCTCGGCGGTCTCCACCACGCGCTGACTGAAGGCTTCCCAGTCAAAGTCGGGCCAGGCCGACAGGTGGGCGTTGTAGTTGCCCACAGCCCCATTCATCTTGCCCATGATCTGGATGCTGGCAATGCGCTCGCGGGCGGCGGCCAAGCGCACCACCACGTTGGCGATTTCCTTGCCTACAGTGGTGGGGCTGGCGGTCTGGCCGTGGGTGCGGCTCAGAAGAGGCACGTCGGCAAAGCCGTGGGCCATGCTGCGCAGTTTGGCAATGACGGCGTCCAGCATGGGTAGCACCACCTGGTCGCGTGCCGACTTGAGCTGCAAGGCGTGGCTGGTGTTGTTGATGTCTTCGCTGGTGCATGCAAAGTGCACAAACTCACCGGCCTTGAGCAACTCAGGGCGGGATTCAAACTTGGACTTGATCCAGTACTCCACGGCCTTCACGTCGTGGTTCGTGGTCTTTTCGATTTCCTTGATGGCCATGCCATCGGCTTCCGAGAAGTGCTCTACCAGGCCCATCAGGTAGCTGCGGGCGCCTGGGCTCAGGGGTTTGAATTCTTCAAAACCGGCGTCGCTGAGGCTGATGAACCAGGCCACCTCTACCTGCACCCGGCGGTGCATATAACCCTGCTCACTCATGAGCGGGCGCAGTGTGGCAAGCTTGGCGGCGTAGCGGCCATCCAGTGGCGAAAGGGCGGAAATCGTGGTGAAAGTCATGCCCGGATTGTAGGGAGGCCTGTGGCTAGAATCACTTCAAGACAATTCCCAGGGAACACATGAAACTCATCGGCAGCACTTCCAGCCCCTACGTCCGCAAGGTTCGGGTCGTCATGGCAGAGAAGAAACTCGACTACGTGTTCGTACAGGACAACGTCTGGGCGGCGGACACGCGCATCCAGGAATCCAACCCCCTGGGCAAGGTGCCGTGCCTGATCATGGAGGGCGCCGACGCCATGTTCGACTCGCGGGTCATTGTGGAATACGTCGATACCTTGTCGCCCGTGGGCAAGCTCATCCCCACCGTGGGGCGTGAGCGTGCCGAGGTCAAAACCTGGGAGGCTCTGGCCGACGGGCTCTTGGACGCCTCCATCCTGGCGCGCCTGGAGGCCACTTGGGCGGACCGCCCCCCCGAGCAGCGCAGCCAGGCCTGGATTGATCGCCAGATGGGCAAAGTCGATGCCAGTGTCAAAGCCATGAGCCAGGGTCTGGGCGACAAGCCCTTTTGTGTGGGCATCCACCTGAGCCTGGCCGACATTGCTGTGGGTTGTGCGCTGGGTTACCTGGATTTCCGCTTTCCCCAGCACCCCTGGCGCAACGAGTATCCCAACTTGGTCAAGCTGCAAGACAAGCTGACACAGCGCCCCAGCTTCATTGAGACGCACCCGGCTTGAGCCTCACGCCGGACACCGTCTGACGAAATGCCGCGCCCACAATAGCGCGGCATATTTTTTTCCTGGTCTCAGGTGTTGGCTTGCTTCTTGAGCCAGCGCATCAAGCTGCCCACCAGCGGCAGCTTTTCATACAGTTCCTCTGCGGCGTCCCAGTAATCGCGGTGCAGGCTAATGCGGCCATCCGCAGCCAGCACCAGGTGCGTGCCGCCCAGGATCACCTGGTCTTGCTGGGTACGAAAGCGCTTGAAACGAAAGCGAAACTCCCAGGTTAGAAAGCATTGGTTGCTATCCACGATGCGCCCGGTAATCACAAACCGTGGCTCATGGAGCGCCACATACATGTGCCGAAAAATCTGCTGTATGGCCGCTAGCCCGCGCACATCATTGAAGGGGTCCTTGAAGCGCGCATCTGGCGTGTAGAGCGCATCCAGTGTCTCTATGTTTTGCGGTGTGAGTTGCTCAAAACTGCGGACGATGTGGTCGATTGGGTGGATGGCGTCAGTCATGTGGAAGACGGTAGTTCTGGCCGCGCGGCGGGCCTGCGGGTGATGCGGTGCACCAACGGGAAAAAGAAGCGATAGGGCAGCAGGCGCAGCAGCTTCATCACCCACGAAAAGCGCTTGGGGAAATGGATTTCGAACTCTCCCCGCTGCCAGCCTGCCACCATGGCCCGAGCGGCTTGCTCAGCCGACATCAGCGCCGGCATGGCAAATTCGTTCTGTGCCGTGAGGGGTGTTTCTACAAAACCGGGATTCACCACCGACACCCCGACACCCAGCGTGTGCAGGTCCAGGTACATGGATTCGGCCAGGTTGATGAGCGCGGCTTTGGTGGGGCCGTAGGCCAGGCTTTTTGGCAGCCCTACGTAGCCCGCCACGCTGCCCACCAGGCTGAGGTGCCCACGCCGCTGCACCAGTGCTGGCAGCACGGCATCGAGCACCAGCAGCGCGCCCAGGTAATTGATCTGGTTGTGGCGCAGCATGTCGGGCAGATCCAGGTGAGTGGCTGACATCTCTCGGTAGTGGCCTGCGCAATACACCAGCATATCCAGCCCACCCTGCCCCTGCGCGATGAGTGCTGCTGCCCGCACCGCATTGGCATCGGTTACGTCCAGCGGCAGCGCCTGCGCGCCCGGGTGCTGGGCCACAAAGTCCTCAAGCCCACGGGCATTTCGAGCGGACACCACCACCTGCGCGCCCTGGCCGTGCAGGATGGAGGCCGTGGCCCGCCCGATGCCGCTGGAGGCGCCCACCAGCCACACGCGTTTGCCGCGCCAGTCAATGATCCTGGGATTCAGTGCCATGTCATACCGCCCTGGTTTTGCTTCTTGTTGATGGGAGCGTGCTTAACGTTTGTGAAAGGCCAGCGTGACCTCGCCCAGACGTAAACCGAACTTGCTCATGGTGGCCTTGTTCAGCATGACTTGGTCGGACATCAGGTACATCCAGTCATCAAAGCTCACCTCAAACACCCGACCATCGACGGGCAGGCTTAGGGTGTAAGTCCAGTGAAAAGCGTTGCCGCTGACCTGGCCTTGCGCCTCGCCCACCACATCGTCAGCGCGGCCTGTGTAGCGGCCGTCTGCCTTTTTGGTGAGGCGCCAGATGCGCTTTTGCCGGCTGCCGTCCGAGTAGCTGAAGTCTTCATCCAGCACGCCCTCGTTCCCTTGCCAGCTGCAATTCATGACCACGGTGAAGCGCTTCACCACGGTGCCCGACCGGTCGGTGAACACGCCATAGGCGTCCAGCGTGCCATTGAAGTAGGTCTGCAAGTCGAGCACCGGCTTCTCCTGCGCGTAGCTGCCCAGGTTTTGAGACGCACAGCCGGTGAGGCTGCCCAAGGAGGCCAGTGCGCCCGCAGCAGCAGCGGCCAGTGTCAATCGTCGTTTCATGTGGATCTCCGGATGATCAGGGTGTACAGGCCCGTGGCCGCCAGCAACTTGAGCAGGCAGGGCAAAACACAGTAAGCAAAGGTCAGCGCCGTCAGGGCCGTGTCGCTGCGGGCGCCGGGTGTGTAGCCGGCGACGGCCAAAAGTGGCAGCGCGAGCCCGGCGGCCAGCGCCAGATTGAGCTTGGTGGCAAAGTTCCACCAGCCAAAGTAGGCTCCTTCGGCGTGTCCCTGATCGCCAGCCTGGGCAATGACGCCTGCCAGCAGGGCGCTGGGCAGGGCCAAATCTGTGCCCAGTGCCACCCCTGAGAGGGCGCACACCAGTGCAAAACCCAGCACATCGCCAGCCCCCAGCGTGGCGGCAAAGCCGAACACCGTGACCGACAGCACCATGCCCACGGCCCAGGTCCGGGCCAGGCCCAGCCGCTCTACCACGCGAAGCCACAGTGAGAGCGTGAGCGCTGCGCAGGCGAAGTAGGCCCCAAGAAACAGCGGCTCCATGTTGGCGGGGGCCTGCAGTCGGTCCTGCACAAAAAACAGCATCAACGTGGCTGGCACGGCTGTGGCAATGCCGTTGAGGACAAACACGGTCAGCAGGCGCCGAAAAGCCGGGCGCCGCAACGGCAGCCACACGCTGACGCTTGCGGATGTCTCGGAGGCGTCAAACCTGCTGGTGTCTGGATGGCTGGTGTTTGGCCGCTGCCCAGGCCGCGGTGCCTGCGTCCATGCCAGCCAGCCCAGTGCCAAAGCTGCCGAAAACAGGGTGACTGTTCCTGGCAAACCCAGTAGCGTGGGGCTGACAGCCGCGATCAGCACACCCACCAGACCCAGCCCTTCACGCCAGGCCACGATGCGGCTGCGTTGGGCTTCATTGCCGCCGAGCCGGGCGCCCCAGGACTGATGGGCCACGCTCAAAAAGCTGTAGGCCGCGTAGGTCACCATCAAAATCACCGCTGCCCATACCAGCAAGGCATCTACCGACCGGGTGTGAGGAAAAAACAGCAGGCCAAATCCGGCTGCCAGCACCACGGCCGAGGCGGCACCTGCGGCCAGAATCGCCTGGGGCGAGCGGGCAAACAGGCGGTCGCTGATGCGTCCCAGCCAGGGGTCGATGAAGGCATCCAGCAGGCGCGCGGCCAGCAAGACCAGGCCGAGGCTGGCGAGCGGTACGCCCAGTTCACGGGCGTAATGGTTGGGCAACACCACATACAGCGGCAAGGCCACAAAGGCCAGCGGCAGACCCAGCAGACCGTAAGACACACCCAACCGCTTGCTCAGGTTCATGACGGAGCGCCCTTTAGCAGAGCGGCCCGCAAGCCAGGCGCGGAGGTGGAGGCCCCCAGCCAGATGCCAAAAAAGCGCCGGCTGTAATCTGCATGTGTGATCTCGCCTAGCGGCTGCCCGTTGACCAAAAATCGGGCGCCACGCTCGGGCAGATGCAGTCCCGTTAGGGTGTCGCCCTTGTTCACGTTGGGGAAGATCTGCGCCATGCTTGCCAACCATGCGGTGGCCAGTTCAGGCGCCAAATTGCCCGCACGCTGCATTTCTTCCAGCGAGCGCTGGGCAATGGCGCGGCCCTCCAGGGTGCGCAGGTAGTTCAGCTCCAGCGCAAAGGGGCTTTGCCAATAAGTTGTAGCCTTGAACGCCGGCGTGACCCACAGGCTGGCCAGGTAGACCTCAAATCCCCAGTACTTAAACAAGCTGGTGCCCGCCAGACGTGCCGACCCAATTGCCGACGCGACGAACCCCGGCGCAGGCGGTGTGGACAAAGGGGGTGCCTCGGGCAAGCCCTGCGCAGTTGCACCACCGGCCCTGCCCGCCAGGCAGCCCGCCGCGCCCCAGACCAAAACCTGGCGGCGTGCGATGTGGGGTGCGTTGGGGAGGTGCATGGGGATAGCCCTCAGGCCCGCTTTTGCAGCGTGTATTGCACGACGTCGGTGTTGCCAGCGTCAAAGGCGGCTTCGCAATAAGCCAGATAAAACTCCCAGATGCGTGCAAAGCGCTGATCGAAGCGCTTGCCAGCCTCCAGCGCGTACACCTGGGGCAGTTGCGCCATGAAGCTGTGCCGCCAGCGGCGCAGGGTTTCGGCATAGTCACGGCCAAAAGCGTGCTCATTGACCACATCAAAGCCCGCCGCTTGGGCCTGCGCCCGAAAGGCCTGGGGGCTGGGCAAGCAGCCGCCTGGAAAGATGTATTGCTGGATGAAGTCGGTGGAGCCCAGATAGCGCTCGAACAAGGCATCGTCGATCACGATGCTCTGAATGCACGCTTTGCCGCCTGGCTTGAGCAGGCGGTGGATACTCTGAAAGTAAGTGGACCAGTATTCTTGCCCGACCGCCTCGACCATTTCGATGGAGCACACGGCATCAAACGGACCGTCGTCGATGTCGCGGTAGTCCTGCAGCCGCAAGTCAGCCTGGCGCGAGGTGCCCAGGCGCACCATCCGCGCCTGGGCAAAGTCCAGCTGCTCGGTGCTCAGGGTGACGCCGGCAATGCGTGCGCCAAATTCCGTGGTGGCCATCTCGGCCAACGCGCCCCAGCCGCAGCCGATCTCCAGCACGCGGTCGCCGGTCTTTACCTCTGTTTCTGTCAGCGCGCGGCGCACCTTGGCGTACTGGGCCTGTTCCATGGGCAGAGTGAAATCGCCGTTGAACAGGGCCGACGAGTAATTCATGGTGGGGTCGAGCCACAGGTCGTAAAAAGAGTTGCCCAGGTCGTAATGGGCATGGATGTTCTTACGGCTGTTGGCTTTGGTGTTGCGGTGCATCAGGTGCTTGACGCGGTACAGCAGCCGGCCCAGCCAGGAGCCGTAAACCACATCCTCCATGCTCTGGCGGTTGGCAATCAGCACACCTAGCAGGTCCGACAGGTTGGGGGTACTCCAGTCCCCGGCAATGAAGCTTTCGGCAAAACCAATATCACCCGAGCGCATGGCAGCGCCAAACACCTTCCAGTTGTGCAGGCTCAAGGTGGCATGGGGCTGCCCCTGCCCAAAGTTGCGCAGAGTGCCGTCGGGCAGTTGCACTGTGAGCATGCCATGGCGCAGGCCCTGCAGAAGTTTGAAGACGGTGCGCGCGGCGGCGGGCGTGCCTCTGGGAATGTCAAACGACGCGGAGGTGGCCGAGGTGGGGACGGTCGTGCTGTTCATGGTGGCGGTTCCTGAAGGGGCTGCAGTAAGTGTGTGGCGTCGGGTGGCGTGGGCGGGGGAGTCGGTACGGCTCTAGCGGGTCACGAAGTCCTGCGGCGGCAGGGGTTTTCGAAAAAAACGCACTCGCTTGCACCACAGTTTGAAGGCCTGCCAGTGAATGCGCGCCATCACCCCCAGGGTCATGGCCGGGTAGCGCCAAAGGGCTTTGCGCAGCGTCTGCTGGGAGATGGGCTCCAGTTCGCCACTGACGCTGGTTTGGATGAGCGCACCCTCGGCATCGTCGTAATCAATGCGTGCCACCGTGCGGCCCATGTCTCCAGTCAGCATGAACCGGAAGCGGTAGCCGCCTTCGACTTGGCAAAACGGGGAGACATGAAACACCTTGTTGGCGCGCAGCTCGGCGCCAAAGCGCGGCTGGTCCAGCAAGTAGCAGTGGCGTTCGCCGAAGGTGTTGTTGACCTCCACCACAATGGCGCGCAGCTGGCCTTCAGCCGTGTGACAGTACCAAAAGCTCACCGGCTTGAAGGTGTAACCCAACACGCGCGGGTAGCAGTGCAGCCAAACCTCGCCGGTGGCATCAAGAATGCCCTCTTTGGCCAGTAACTCGTCCAGCCAAGCCAGTGCCCCGCCCTGCGCCGGAGAGCGGCCATCGCCATGGTCGATGTCAAAAAAGCTCAGCGCAGCGCTGCGGTTCAGCGCCAAGGCGCCGCCGCCGTGTGTCCTCAGGGCGCGCATGGGCAACATCAGGAAGTAACTTGGATAGGCGAAAGCGTTGCGCACCGGGCGCAGGCGCGTATGGCGCACCTGGCCAAACCCAAGGAGTGGACCCGTCATGGTTTGAGGGGTCTTCAGGCTGTTCATTTGTTTGCCTTTGCGGCGGTTTGCAGCAGCAATTGCCTGGCCACGCCCAAGCCGGCCTTCAGGCCATCTTCGTGAAAACCATAGCCCATCCAGGCGCCGCAAAAGTAGGTGTGCTGCTGACCCTGCAGCTCGGGCACACGCCCCTGAGCCTGGATGGCCGCCATGTCGAACACCGGGTGGGCGTACTCAAACTCGCCCAGCACTTGTTCCTTGGCAATGGCGCCCGTGGGGTTGAGGGACACTACCACCGGCTGCTCATAAGGCACGGGTTGCAGCTTGTTGATCAGGTAGTGCAGGCAGACCCGGCTGGACTCTTGCGAAGCGCTGGCGGCTCGCTCGTAGTTCCACGCGGCCCAGGCGGCAGGGTTGCGCGGCAGTACGCTGGCATCGGTGTGCAAAACGGCGCGATTAGGCTGGTAACGGATGGCACCCAGCACCTCGCGCTCATCCTCGCTGGGCTGGCGCAGCAGGGCCAGGGCCTGGTCGGAGTGGGTCGCAATCACGACCTTGTCAAAACGCTCAGCACGCCCTTCGGTCATGATGCGCACGCCGTCGGCGTCACGCTCGATCAGCTGTACCGGCGTGTTCAGCCGCTTGTCGCCGATGCCGGCGGTGATCTTGTCCACGTAATGCCGGGCACCGCCGGTAACAGTCCACCACTGCGGGCGTTGGGTGATCTGGATCAGGCCGTGGTTGTGGCAAAAACGCACCATCGTGGCCACGGGGAACTGCAGCATCTGGTCGGTCGGGCAGCTCCAGATGCAGCCCAGCATGGGCAAAAAGTACCAGTCGCGAAACTCTTCTGAAAACTTGTGCTGCCGCAGGAAGTCGCCCAAGGGCTGCATCAGCGCCGCTGCCACCCCAGCACCTGGGCCGCCCGCGCCGGCATTGCCATCGCGGGCCAGTTGCCCAGCCAGGCGTGTGGCCAGCGCATTGAAGCGCACCACATCCTTGAGCATGCGCCAGAAACGCCAATTGAGCAGATTGCTGCGCTGTGCAAACACGGTGGCCAGTGTGGAGCCGCTCCATTCCAGCGTGCGGCCTTCCAGGGCGCCCGGCACTTGCACCGAAAAAGACATGTCAGACTTGGCCGTGGCCACACCCAGTTCGGCAAATAGATTTATCAGGTTGGGGTAGGTGCGCTCGTTGAACACCAAAAAGCCGGTATCCACGCCGTGGGTGACTGGCCCCTTGGGCGTGGGCAGTGTGATGTCGACAGTGTGCGTGTGGCCGCCAAAGTAATCACCGGCCTCAAACAGCGTGATGTCTGCCTGCCCGCGCAAGGTGTGGGCCACGGCCAAGCCTGAGATGCCCGATCCAACGATGGCGATTTTCATGACAGACCCCGTTGGACGTGGCCCTTGGGGGCCGCACTCAAGGTTAGGCAGCGGGTGAAATAATGCATTTGAAACCGGTTGGTATGATCGTGACTGAATGGTTAATATTTGCACACATAGTATCAAAGTTTCTTTTCTAGTGTAAGAACCCCAACTCAGATATCAGACATGGACGTCAATATTTCGTTTGACAAGCCCGCGCCCAGGCTGCGGCGTCTGTGCCTGGTGCTTGGCGATCAGCTTTGGTTGGCCAACCCGGTATTGGAGGCACTGGACCCAGCCCAAGATGCTGTGCTGATGATTGAAGCCCACAGCGAAGGTGCTGCGGTGTGGAGCCACAAGGCACGCATCGTGCTCTTTTTGTCGGCCATGCGGCATTTTCGGGAGGCCTTGCAAGAGGCGGGCCTGCCTGTGCACTATCAGGCGCTGGACACGCATCACGGCAGCTTTCAGGAGCAGCTGACCTATGTTTTGGGCGACCTGCAGCCCCAGGAGCTGTGGCTGTGTGAACCCGGTGAGTGGCGCATGCTGGCGCTGATACAAAACGCAGCCTCCGACACTGAGACGCCAATTGTGGTGTTGAGCGACACCCATTTCATGTGCAGCCGCGAGGACTTTGGGCACTGGGCTCGTGGCCGCAAAGAGCTGCGCATGGAGTACTTTTACCGTGACATGCGCCGGCGCCACGGTGTGCTGATGCAAGGCACAGGCAAGACCGCCGAGCCCCTGGGCGGACAGTGGAATTTCGATGCCGACAATCGCCAGTCCTTTGGCAAGGCGGGCCCGGGCCAGGTGCCAGAGCCCGCCCGTTTCGAGCCCGATGCCATCACCCTGGAAGTGATGCAGCAGGTGCAACAGCGCTTTGCCGTTCACCCCGGCGAGCTGGCGTCGTTTGCCTGGCCGGTCACCCGCACACAGGCCTTGCATGCGCTGCAGCAGTTTGTGAGCACCCGCCTGGCGGACTTCGGCCCCTACCAGGACGCCATGTGGACAGACATGACCTGGGGTTGGCACTCGCTTTTGTCGGTGGCGCTGAATCTGCACCTGCTCGATCCGCGCGAGGTCATTGCGGCGGCTGAGGCTGCGCATCACCAGCAGGGGCTGCCCTTGTCCAGCGTGGAAGGCTTCATTCGCCAGGTGCTGGGCTGGCGCGAGTTTGTGCGTGGCGTGTACTGGCTCGATATGCCCCGGCTCCAGCAGGCGAACCACTTCGACCACCACCGCGCCCTGCCGGCCTGGTACTGGACGGGTCAGACCCGCATGGCCTGCATGCGACATGTCATCCAGCAGACCTTGCAGCATGGCTATGCGCACCACATCCAGCGCCTCATGGTCACCGGCCAGTTTGCCCTGCTGGCCGAGATCGAGCCTCAGGCTGTGTGCGATTGGTACCTGGCGATGTATGTCGATGCGGTGGATTGGGTGGAGCGGCCCAATACGGCAGGCATGGCCCTGTTTGCCACGGGCCCACGCCTGACCAGCAAGCCGTATGTGGCCAGCGGCCAGTACATCCGGCGCATGAGTAACTACTGCCAAGGCTGTGCCTACCAGCCCGAGCAGCGCACCGGCCCTCAGGCTTGCCCCATGACCACCCTGTACTGGTATTTTCTGGACCAACACGAACAAGAACTGGCGCGCAACCCGCGAACGGCCCTGATGGTCCGCAACCTGGCCCGGCTCGACGAGGACGAGCGCACCGCCGTGCGGGCACATGCTACGCACTTGCTGACTCACCTGGACAACATCTGATCCCAAGCTGGGCCGATGCCCCCACTGCAAACCAACTGACATACAGGCCACCTAGAATTAATCCAAAAGCCGACGCACAAGGATCGCGATGCTCTACCCGGAACTATTCAAGCAACTGGAGTCCGTTCGATGGAACATGGACAAGGACATTCCCTGGGACACCTTTGATGCCTCCCTGCTGACGCCTGAACAGGCGCAAACCATCAAGATGAACGCCATCACTGAGTGGGCCGCGCTACCGGCCACCGAAATGTTTTTGCGCGACAACCGGGACGACAGCGATTTCTCTGCCTTCATGTCTGTGTGGTTTTTTGAAGAGCAAAAGCACTCGCTGGTGCTGATGGAATACCTGCGGCGCTTTCGGCCGGAGCTGGTGCCCACTGAGCAGGAACTGCACGAC
>JBJOIT010000024.1:0-46723 GCA_046046915.1 Pseudomonadota bacterium | reverse complement strand
CAGTGGGGATGGGCTGAAGGTCGGTGTTGGTGGTGTTCATGGCGGGGGTCCTGGGCTTTGGGCTTTATTGGCCCGTGAAGCGGGGGGCGCGTTTTTCCAGAAAGGCGGCTACGCCTTCCACATAGTCGGCACTGCGGCCCAGTTCGCGCATGGCCTGGGCCTCGGCGTCGAGCTGTTGTTCAAGGGTGTGGGTGCGCCCGGCCTGCATCAGCTGGCGTGTGCGCACCAGTGCCTGGGTGGGCATGGCCGCCAGCTGCTGTGCCAGGGTGTCGATGCGCGCGGCAAAGGCGTCGTCTGCCACGGCTTCCCAGATCAGGCCCCAATCGGCCGCCTGGGCCGCGGGCAGTTTCTGGCCGGTCATGGCCAAGCCCAGTGCACGGGCCTGCCCCAGACGCTGGGGCACCAGCCAGGAGCAGGCGGTATCGGGTATCAGGCCTATCTTGGCGAAGGGCAACAAAAACGCCGCCGACTGTGTGGCCACCACCATGTCGCAAGCCAGTGCCAAACTGGCGCCAGCGCCGGCGGCCATGCCGTTGACTGCCGCCAGGGTGGGCACACGCAGCTGGGCCAGGCGCAAGATGAGCGGCTTGTAATGGCGTTCCACCACATCGCCCAGGTCGGGCGGGGTGTCGCCAGGCACAAAGCGCACTTCGGCATCGGCCAGGTCCTGCCCGGCACAAAAACCCCGGCCGGCGCCAGTCAGCACCAGCACGCGCACGGCGGGGTCGGCCTGAACCTGATCCAGCGCCTCGCGCAGCTCGCCATGCATGGCCGCGTTAAAGCTGTTCATCTTGTCCGGGCGATTCAGGGTGAGGCGGGCCACGCCACCCTGCACCTCGAAGACGATGTTTTCAAAGGCCATGGCGCGGGACCTCAGACGTGGTAGCGACGCTGCACCACGCGGAAGCGGTTGGCCACAAAGGCCGAATCCGCATACGAGGCATTGGCCGCGGGGTTGCCGCCGGTGCCGTGGTAGTCAGAAAACGCTGCCGACTGGTTGACGAACACGCCGCTGGTGAGGTTGATGGACAAGGCCACCTTGCCACGCCAGGTGGCCTGGGTCATGGCGTCGATCACGGTCTGCTGACTTGAATACAGGCCCACGGTGAGCGCGCCGTGGGTGCTGACGATGCGCTCAGACAGCGCAATGGCGGCTGCCGTATCGGCTGCCTTGACGATGAAGCTGATGGGGCCGAAACGCTCTTCCATGTAGGCGGCCTCGTCAGCCGCTTCGCAGGCCAGCAGCACCGGGGTGCGCACTTTGGCGGCAGGGTATTCGGGGTTGCTGAGGGTTTGCGAGGCCAGCACCACACGGCCCAGTTGCCCGCTGTTGGCCAGGTCCACACGCTCGTTGGTGGCGTCCGACTGAATGGCACCCAGCACGGCGCAGGCCACTTCGGGTTTGCTCAAAAACCGCTCCACCGCTTTGGCCAGGTCGGCACACACCTCGTCATAGCTCTTGTGACCTTCGTCGGTGTCGATGCCACTGGCCGGCACGATGATGGCCTGCGAGGTGGTGCACATCTGGCCGGAGTACAGGGAGAGCGTGAACGCCAGGTTGCCCAGCATGGCCTTGTAGGAGCTGGTGCTGTCGATGACGATGTTGTTCACACCGGCCAGCTCGGCATACACCTGGGCCTGCTTGCAGTGCTCGATGAGCCATTGACCAAATACATTGCTACCCGTGAAATCGACCGACTTGACCGCAGGGTGCGTAGCCAGCGCCTGGGTAGTGCTGCGCTTGTCGGTGACGCACAGGGTGACCAGATTGGGGTCGATGCCATTTTCAGCCAGCACGGCGCGGATGGTGCGCACGGTGATGGCCGCGGGCAGGATGGCATTGCTGTGCGGCTTGACGATGACCGCATTGCCCGTGGCCAGCGCGGCAAACAGGCCGGGGTAGGTGTTCCAAGTGGGGAAGGTGCCACAGCCCACCACCAGACCCACGCCACGCCCCACCACTTCAAAGTGCTTCTTCATGACCAGGGGTGGGTTCTTGCCCTGGGGCTTTTCCCAGGTGGCCTCGGCCGGCACAAAGCTTTGTTCCCGCCAGGCGTAGGCCACGGCCTCCAGGCCCCGGTCTTGGGCGTGCGGGCCACCCGCCTGAAACGCCATCATCCAGCCTTGGCCAGTGGTCATCATCACGGCGTGGGCAATCTCGAAACTTTGTTTGTTCAAGCGATCCAGCATCTCCAGGCACATGCCGGTGCGACCGGCAGCGCCAGCAGCCTGCCAACCGGCCATGGCGGCCTGACCCGCTGCCACCAGCGTCTCGTGGTCACACATGGGGTAGCGCACATCCAGCGGCACACCATAGGGCGAAGCCTCGGCACCACCCCAGGCGGTTTGGCCGGGCTGGACCAAATCGAAGTTTTGGCCCAGGTGCGCGTCAAAAGCACGCTTGCCGTCGTCTGCCGCCGTTTCGCCATACACCCGGGGGCTGGGCATTTCGCTGTAGGCAGACCAGTAGCCACGGGTGGCGATGGCGTGAAGAGCGCCATCCAGAGTGGCTTGGTGCTTGGCGAGCAATGGGTGGGACATGAAATCTCCAGGGATAGACGAAAAAAGCTTGATCAGGATCAAAGCCAGCGCCGCATCTACAAATTACACAATTTGCAGAAAAACTCCGAAAACTGTATCACGTTGATGCCAGCTATGACAAGCTATTCGTCCACCCACTACCCAGTTCAAATGGCTTTAGGTGCCAAATTTCTCATATTTTTCAGTGATTTAAGGGTTAACCCTAGTGTCGCCAGGCCGTATTGAAGCCTTGGATGACTTCACATCTGATGCGATACATGTTTTATAAATTGATTTGATTTGTTGTGGTGCTTTGCCATCCTGAACCTGCAACCGAACGACCAAGGCTGGCTGCTGGAGCGCCTTGCCTAGAAATTTGAAGCGAATGCCAAGCCAATTGCGTATTGACAACAGCTACACACCAACCTCACAATTTGTATATCTAGCGTGTATGCAAACAAGGAGCGACCCATGCGCGATGCCGCCATCAACTTGCGGGCCCTGCCCGAGCAGCGTGACCTCATCGACCACGCGGCCAGTCTGCTGGGCAAGAACCGTTCGGACTTCATGCTTGAAGCTGCCTGTGACAGAGCGCAGTCCGTGGTCTTGGATCAGGTCTTTTTTAACCTGGATGCGGAAAAGTTCATGCAGTTCACCGCCATGCTGGATGCACCACCTGGCCCTGACGCCGGACTTGAGCGCCTGATGGCGGTCAAAGCGCCCTGGAATGCCGGCGTCGCATGAACTTGCAACTGAGTGCGCCGCAAGCCCTCACCGCGGCCCACCGTCTGACCGAGTTCTCGTGCGGGGAGGCCAGTCTGGACGATTGGCTCAAGCGCAGGGCACTGGCTAATCAACTCAGCGGCGCAAGCCGCACCTTCGTCCTTGCGGATGAGGAAGATCGGGCGGTCGGCTACTACGCCATGGCGGCAGGTGCCGTATCACACCAAATGGCCTCAAGTGGTGTGCGACGGAACATGCCCGACCCCATCCCGGTGTTGGTACTGGCCAGGCTCGCCATCGACCATCGAGCCCAAGGCATCAAGCTTGGGGCTGCATTGCTTCAGGACGCGGTTCAACGTGCCGTTGCGGTGTCACAGAACGCCGGCGTGCGAGCCTTGCTCGTTCACGCACTCAACGACCGGGGAAAACTGTTTTATGAACACTATGGTTTTCAGGCCTCGCCGCTGCATCCCATGACGCTGATGCTGCGCCTGAACTCCGCCAAGGCTTGAAAACTAGCTGTCATGCAAGAACTCCTCAACAATGCTTAATACCCACGCGGCACTGTCCGTCCATGCGCAGACCAGCAAACTCAGCCGCCTGTCCGACTGGACACGAGCAGAGTCGTTTACACCCCTACCCGACGACTGGCTGATTTTTGTGGCCGATGTCGCCGGGTCCACACGGGCCATTTCGCAGGGGCATTACAAGGAAGTCAACGCACTGGGTGCGGCATGCATCGTGGCGGCGACCAACGCGTGTGGCGACGACAACATTGCCTACACCTTTGGGGGTGACGGCGCCACAGTGGTGGTGCCCCCCTTGATGCGCGCCGCCGTCGGCCACGCGTGGCTGGCCCTGAGTGAGCGCGCCCTGGCCAGCACCGGGCTGCAACTGCGCGTGGGCTGTGTGCCCGTGGCAGACGTCCGCTCGCGCGGCGCAGAGGTGCGGGTGGCACGCCACGGTCTGGCCGGGCAAATGGACATGGCGCTGTTTTGTGGCGGCGGCATGTCACTGGCCGAAGAACTGGTCAAGACGATGCCCGAGCACTACCGCGTTGAAGCCACGACGCCTGCCCCAAGCACCGAGGCCCTGTCAGTAGAAGGTCTGGAGTGCCGCTGGAACAACGTGCCCGCCACCCGAGGCCGCATCATGACGCTGCTGGTCAGGGTCAGCAACCACGACCTGGGCAAACTCCAGCAACTTATCAGACACATCGAAACACTGGTGCCCCAGGCCAACCCGGTACGCGCCAACAACCTGCCGCTGACCTGGCCACCCAAGCACCTGGGCACCGAGCTGCGTTACCGGGTGGGTCACCCCCTGTGGCGGGCGCTCAAATACGCTGGCATCTGGGCCCTGACTGGCCTGTTTTCCGGCCTGGTCAAGCTGCAAGCCCAAAACCCCAACACGGCCGCCGGCAAGTACGTGCGCGGCCTGACCCAAAGCACCGACCACCTCAAACTGGACGATGTGTTCAGGGCTGTGCTGGACGTCACCCAAGAAGAATCCGCTCAGATTGAGGCTTTGCTGCAATCCCTGCAAGACGAGGGCGAGCTGAGCTTTGGCCTGCACTACAGCGACCACGCCCTCATGACCTGCTTCGTGCGCTCGATGGACCGACATATCCATTTTGTGGATGGCGGTGAAGGCGGCTATGCCATGGCGGCCAGACAGCTGAAGGCGCGGGGGTAGTTCCT
The DNA here is from genome assembly GCA_046046915.1 of Pseudomonadota bacterium. GTDB lineage: Bacteria > Pseudomonadota > Gammaproteobacteria > Burkholderiales > Burkholderiaceae_C > JBEEJZ01. The sequence continues at coordinate 41,780 of JBJOIT010000024.1, read as the reverse complement.
CTTGATGGGAGCCCAGAGTACACAGAGAGAAGCCTAGAGAAACCTCACACCCCTGCCTTCATCAACTCCCACACCCTGGCGGGCGACAGAGGCATCTGAAGGCGCGGGGCCAGGTGCGCCAGGCCGGCGCGGGCCAGGGCATCGGCCACCGCATTGACCAGGGCGGGTGTGGCGCCGATGGTTCCTAGTTCGCCCACGCCTTTGACGCCCAAGGGGTTGGTCAGGCAGGGGGTGGATTCATTGGTTTCGGTCTTGAACTCGGGAAACGCGTCGGCCCTCGGGGCGGCGTAGTCCATCAGGCTGCCGGTCACGGGTTGCCCAGTGTGTGGGTCGTAAATCATGTGTTCGCACAGGGCCTGGCCCAGGCCCTGCACAGCGCCACCTTCAAGCTGGCCACGCACGATCATGGGGTTGACCACGCGGCCCACATCGTTGACCGAGGCATAGGCCACAACGGCCACGCTCCCGGTGGCCGGATCGATTTCGACCTCGCACATGTGGCAACCATTGGGCCAGCTGGGTGCCTGCACTTTGCTGGTGGATTCGATAAAGATGCGTTGATCGGCCTGGCGCCCTGCCAGCTCAAACAAGCCCAGCGCCACATCGGTGCCAGGCACCTTGAACTGGCCTTGCTCGTAGATGAGGTCTTGTTCGGCGACTTCCAGCTCGGCGGCGGCCAGCTGGCGGGCCTTGTCGAGCGTGCGCTCGCTGCCCACTTGCACCGCAGAGCCGCCCACAAAAATGGAACGTGAGCCGGCGCTGCCAAAACCATCGCCCCGGTCGGTGTCGCCCAGCACCACACGCACCTGATGCATGGGCACGCCAAAGGCATCGACCACCAGCTGCGCCAGCGAGGTGGCAATGCCCTGGCCCATGGCGTTGACGGCAGAAAAAACCTCGATCACGCCGCTGGCCTGCACCGACACGGTCACCCGCTCTTGCAGCACATTGGCGCCCGTCCACTCCAGAAAAGTGGCCACCCCCTGGCCGCGCAGCAGGCCGCGCACAGCAGTGGCAGCAGCACGTTGCTCAAAGCCGGCCCAATCAGCAAGCGCCAGGCCTTGGTCGAGGATGGCCTCAAAGTTGCCGCTGTCGTAGGTGTGGCCCATGGGGTTTTTGTAGGGCAGCTGCGCGGGCTGGATGAAGTTGCGCCGGCGCAAGCTGAGACGGTCGATGCCGGTCTGGCGTGCGGCCTCGTCCCATAGGCGTTCGATGATGAAGATGGCCTCGGGCCGGCCCGCGCCCCGATAAGGGCCGGTGGGCGCGGTGTTGGTCAGAACCGCCTTGTAGGAAAAGTCGATGGTCTGAATGTCATAGACGCTGGTCTGCACCCACGGGCCTATCTCCACCTGAATGGCCACGCCGCCGCCCGTGCCGTACGCGCCCACATTGGCCAGCGTATCGATACGCAGGCCCAGCGCCTTGCCCTGCGCATCCAGCGCCAGCGCGGCCTGGGTGAGCACATCACGGCCATGGGTAGTCGCCACAAACTCTTCACTGCGCTCAGCCACCCACTTCACGTTGCGCCGCAGGGTGCGGCAGCAGTAGGCGAGGGCCAGGTCTTCGGGGTAGGCACCGGTCTTCATGCCAAAGCCACCGCCCACGTCGCCCACCAGGATGCGCATGGCACTAGCGGGCATGCCCAGTGCACCGCACAGGGTGTCGCGCACGCCAGAAGGTGTCTGCGTGCTCATGCGCACGGTCATGCGCTGGGTGTCGGCGTCCCAGGTGGCCAGGGCGCTGCGGGGCTCCAGGCTGAGCGCCACCACACGCTGGTTGGTGATTTGAAGCTGCACCACATGGGCCGCCTTTGCAAAGGCCGCATCGCAAGCAGCAGTGTCGCCATAGTGGGTTTGGGCACAGATGTTGTCCGGCGCCTGTTCGCACAGAACGGGCGCACCGGGCTGAACCGCCAGCGCCGGATGGACCACCATGGGCAACTCGTCGAAGTCGATCACCACCGCCTCAGCCGCATCACGGGCCTGTTGCAAAGTAGCCGCCACAACAGCCACCACGGGTTCGCCCACAAAACGCACCCGTCCCACCGCCAGCGCGTGCCGCGGCGAGGTGGCAGCGGGCGATCTGTCGGCCCGCTTGTAGCCGGACACACCGGGCAGCGGCTTGACGCCTGCGGCGACCAGATCAGCACCCGTCAGCACCTGCAAAACGCCGGGCATGGTGGCCGCGCGAGAGGTGTCTATGGACTGAATTTGCGCATGAGGATAGGGCGAGCGCACAAAGGCCAGGTAGGCCAGATCAGGCACGGTGACATCGTCTGTGAACTGGCCTAGCCCTTGCAACAAGGTATCGTCTTCCAGACGGCGCACCGCTTGGCCGCTGCCGAAGCGTGAGGTTGCAGAGGTAGCTTGCGGGTTCAATGCCATGGTGTGGTTTCCGTTAGGTGAGGTGGGGCTCAGACGCCCGTATCAGGTCCATTTTGCACAAGGCCGCGACCGATGGCCTGCTTGGGGTCAGAGAAATCAAGTTCGGGTAAATTCCCCACATGACTTTGACCACTGCGCGAGCCCAGGCCGCCTCCCCCAGCTTCTCTAGCCAGGAGTTTCGTGCCGCGTTGGGCATGTTTGCCACGGGAGTCACGATCGTGACCGCGCGTGCCGCCAATGGCGACCTGGTCGGCCTCACGGCCAACTCATTCAACTCGGTGTCCCTGGCACCGCCCTTGGTGTTGTGGAGCCTGTCCAACTCGGCTTCTTCCATGCCAGCCATGAGCGCTGGCTCCCATTACGCCATCAACATTCTGGGTGCTGACCAGCAGGACCTGGCCATGCGCTTTGCCAGCAAGGGGCTGGACCGCTTTGCCGACGTGGCCTTTACCGACGGTATTGCCGGTGCGCCTTTGCTCAAAGGCGCGATTGCCACGTTTGAATGCTTCAACCGCAGCCGCTACAACGAAGGCGACCATGTCATTTTTGTAGGTGAGGTGGAACGCTGCATGCACCAGGCGGGGGCATCGCCGCTGCTGTATCACGGTGGCAAGTTCTACACTGAGCACCCGCTTTAAGCTGACCAATTGCCGCGCAGGCTCACGCGCACACTTGGCCGGCGCCATGCCCTTGCCCAACCTGCCGAGTCCATGACCCAACGTAAAGACCACCTCGACGGCCTGGCCGTCATTCTGCTGCTGGGCTGCTGCCTCTTGTGGGGCTTTCAACAGGCACTGGCCAAAGCAACATTGGCTGAGGTGCCTCCCGTGTTTCAGGTTTCCATCCGCCTCGGGGGCGCAGCCATACTGCTGCTGCTATGGTGCCGCTGGCGCGGTGTGTCTCTGTTTGGGCGTGATGGCTCGTGGCGCGCAGGTATGTTGGCTGGGGCCCTGTTTGCGTCCGAGTTTGCGTGCATGTACATCGGCCTGCAACACACCACTGCCTCACGGTTGACACTGTTTTTGTACACCTCACCCTTCTGGGTGGCGGTGCTGGTGCCCCTGTTTGTGCGTACCGAGCGCCTCTCAAGCATGCAATGGCTGGGGCTGATCCTGGCCTTTGCGGGCGTCAGCCTGGCCCTGCGCGAGGGCCTACAGGCCAGCGCGCCAGTCCTTCAGTGGCAGGGTGATTTGCTGGCGCTGGCCGGCGGCATGTGCTGGGGCCTGACCACGGTGGTCATCCGCAGCAGCAATCTGGTGCGGGTCTCCCCCGAGAAACTGCTGATGTACCAGCTGGGCGTGGGCGCCATCACGCTGCCTATCTTGTCTGCCGTGCTGGGCGAGCCCTGGCATTGGCAATTCAGCGCCTTTGCCACCACTTCGCTGCTGGTGCAAACCGTGCTGGGTGCCTTTGGCAGCTACCTGGTGTGGATGTGGATGCTGGGTCGCTACCCAGCCACCAAAATCTCGGTCTTTGTTTTTCTGACGCCAGTGTTTGCCATGGCCTCGGGGGCCTTGTGGTTGGGCGAGCCCCTCACCATCGCGCTGCTGGGCGCGCTGGCGCTGGTGGCCGGCGGCATCGTGCTGGTCAATCGACGGCCTTAGATCACCCTTAAATCACACCGGCCGCGCTCAGCTCTGCCACACGGGCTGCATCCAGCCCCAATTCCGCCAGAACCTCGGCAGTGTGCTCGCCCAAGGCGGGCGGGGGACGCCGCAGCACGGTCGGCGTTGCGGTCAGGCGCAAGGGGCTGACGACGGTCGCCACAGCCTGCACGGCCGTTTTCGCCTGGGCCTGAGGGGTGGTGGCTAGCTGCACCACCAAGCCACGGGCCCGAACCTGGGCATCGTCGAAGGCCTGGCCGATGTCGTTGATGGCGCCGCAGGGCACGGCTTTATCCTTCAGCAAGGCAATCCACTGTGCGGTGGTGCGCAGACAGGTGACCTGGCTCATGGCGGGGACCAGCACCTCACGGTGCATCACACGCTGGGTGTTGGTGGCAAAGCGTGCGTCTGCCGCCCACTCCGGGTGACCGGCTGCCTGGCAAAAACGTACAAACTGGCCGTCGTTACCGATGGCAAGCAGCATGGCGCCATCGGCCGTGGGAAAGTCCTGATAGGGCACCAGACTGGGGTGGCTGTTGCCCTGACGGGAGGGAACGCCCCCGGTGTTCAAAAATCCTGCGGCCTGATTGGCCAGGATGGCCATGCCCACATCCAGCAAGGCCATATCGATGTGCTGCCCCAGGCCGCTGCGGTGCCGGGCCTCGATGGCGGCCAGGATGGCACTGGTGGCGTAGGTGCCGGTGAACAAATCAATCAAGGCCACACCCACACGTTGCGGCCCGCCGCCAGGCACGTCGTCTGGTCGACCGGTGATGCTCATCATGCCGCTCATGGCCTGGATCATCAGGTCGTAGCCAGCGCGATGGGCATAAGGCCCAGTCTGGCCAAAGCCGGTCACGGAGCAATAGATGAGCCGGGGATTGAGGGCATGCAGGCTCTCAAAGTCCAGCCCATACTTGGCCAGGCCGCCAACCTTGAAGTTCTCGACCAGCACATCGCTGCCCATGGCCATTTGGCGGATCAGCGCCTGGCCCTGGGGCTGGGCCATGTCGATGGTGACCGAGCGCTTGTTGCGGTTGCAGGCGGTGAAGTAGGTGGCTTGATCGGTGTCCTGGCCGTCCACGTCTTTCAGGAAAGGGGGGCCCCAGTGGCGGGTGTCGTCACCCTCGCCTGGCCGCTCCACCTTGATGACGTCCGCCCCCAGATCCGCCAGCATCTGGGTACACCAGGGGCCGGCGAGAACGCGGGACAGGTCAAGAACTTTGAGATGCCCCAGGGCGCTTTGTTTTTCGATCATGTTGCTTATCGCGATTTAGGTTGCTGGCGTCCTCACCCGCATTGAAAGGGGCTTGGGCTCCAGCCGATTTCTGGCCAGCAGGACAGCATGAGGCGGGGGCCCAAGCCCCTTTCAATGCCACACAAGGTCGCCCAGCAAGGGACGCTCAGTTGGCGAACGCGGCAATGCCCGTCTGCGCGCGGCCCAGAATCAGGGCGTGGATGTCGTGGGTGCCTTCATAGGTGTTGACCACCTCGAGGTTCACCAGGTGGCGGGCGACACCAAATTCGTCGCTGATGCCGTTGCCGCCCATCATGTCGCGCGCCATGCGGGCAATGTCCAGGGCCTTGCCGCAGGAGTTGCGCTTGAGGATGGACGTGATTTCGACCGATGCACTGCCTTCATCTTTCATGCGGCCCAAGCGCAGGCAGCCCTGCAGGCCCAGCGCAATCTCGGTTTGCATGTCGGCCAGTTTTTTCTGGATCAGCTGGTTGGCCGCCAGCGGGCGACCAAACTGTTTGCGGTCCAGCGTGTATTGGCGGGCTCGCAACCAGCAGTCTTCAGCTGCGCCCAAGGCACCCCAGGCGATGCCGTAGCGGGCCGAGTTGAGGCAGGTGAATGGCCCCTTCAGGCCCTGCACCTCGGGAAAAGCGTTGTCTTCGGGGCAGAACACGCCATCCATCACGATCTCGCCAGTGACCGATGCACGCAGGCCCACCTTGCCGTGTATGGCCGGCGCGCTCAGGCCCGCCATGCCTTTTTCAAGAACGAAGCCACGGATGGGGCCCACTGCGCCGCCTTCGCTGACCTCTTTGGCCCAAACCACAAACACATCGGCCATGGGGCTGTTGGAAATCCACATCTTGCTACCAGTGAGCTTGTAGCCACCAGGCACTTTGTGGGCACGCGTGGCCATGGAACCGGGATCTGAGCCGTGATCGGGCTCAGTCAGACCAAAGCAACCTATCCATTCCCCGCTGGCCAGCTTGGGCAGGTATTTTTGCTTTTGCGCCTCGGTGCCGAATTCAAAAATCGGCACCATCACCAGCGAGCTTTGCACGCTCATCATCGAGCGGTAGCCAGAATCTACACGCTCCACTTCGCGGGCAATCAGGCCGTAAGCCACGTAATTGAGGCCTGGGCCACCATAGGCCTCGGGGATGGTGGGGCCCAGCAAACCCAGCTCGCCCATTTCACGAAAGATGGCCACGTCGGTGGTGCCATCTCGAAAGGCCTGCGTCACACACGGCTGCAATTTGTCATGGCAATAGGCCGCAGCCGCATCCCGAACCATGCGTTCGTCATCGCTCAGTTGCTGATCGAGCAAAAAGGGATCTTGCCAGTTGAAGGCAGCGTGGGCCATGGTGTTGTCTCCAGTGAAAATGACTAGATCGCATGTTATCCCCCTGCAAACCCCGAATCAAACGGTGATTTAACATCCTGATATGCATTTTGCTCACTTATGAGACTAAAAAGCTTCCACTGAGCAGCACACGATGCGACGCAAGATACCGTCCACTCAGGCCTTGATGTGCTTTGAAGCCGCCGCCCGCCACGAAAGCTACACGCGTGCCGCACAGGAATTGGCACTGACCCAAAGTGCGGTGTCACGCCAGATCACACTGCTGGAAGACCTGCTGGGGCAAAAGCTTTTTCGACGCACCCGCCACGGTGTCTCGCTGAACGCCACTGGGGCGGCCTATGCCCAGCAGGTACGCCAAGGTCTGGCGTCGCTGGAGCGAGACACACTGGATGCCATGGCCCGACAAACCACAGGCGGGCAGCTTCGGTTGGCAGCCGTGCCCACCTTTGCCACCCACTGGCTGATTCCGCGCCTGGGGAATCTGGCCGGCCGGCATCCCGACATAGTTGTGCACATCGACACCCGCACCCGCCCTTTTTTGTTTGCCGACACAGAGTTTGACGCTGCGCTTTACACCGGCACACCCGCGCAGGTTGCCAACTGGCCCGGCACGCGGGCGGACAAACTGCTGGACGAAGAGGTGGTGCCTGTGTGTTGCCCAGCCCTGCTGGCAGAAGCTGGCGAGCTGTCACCCCAGGCGCTGGCGCAGCTGCCCTTGCTACAGCAAAGCACACGACCAGAGGGCTGGCGCCAGTGGTTCGAGGCGATGCATGTTTCGGCTACAGACCCGCTGCGCGGGCCGCGCTACGAGCTGTTTTCAATGCTGGCCGCAGCCGCGGTACATGGCCTGGGTGTAGCGCTGATACCGCGTCTGCTGGTAGCCCACGAGCTGGCCACGGGCACCCTGGTGGTGGTTTGCCCGCAAGCGCTGCGGGGCGAACGGGCTTACTACCTGGTCACACCAGACCTGCCACAGGAGCGCCCAGTACTCGCGGCGTTTCGACAGTGGCTAAAAGCACAAGCCCTAGGATCAGGCTGTTCCTGACTGGGCCATGCGTTCACTTTTCCAGTACACATCGTCGCCGCCGTTCATACGATTGAGCACGCGTGCCAATACAAACATCAGGTCGGACAGGCGATTGAGGTACTGACGGGGGGTGTCCTTGATGGCCTCTTCGTTGCCCAGCGCCACCACAGCTCGCTCGGCACGGCGGGCCACCGTGCGTGACACATGGGCAAGAGCAGCGGCACGGGTGCCTGCTGGCAGGATGAACTCTTGCAGTCGCGGCAACTGGTCGTTGTAGGTAGCAAGGGCGTCGTCCAGCGCCAGCACAGCATCAGACTTGAGAAGCTCGAACCCGGGTATCGACAACTCGCCGCCCAGGTTAAACAACTGATGCTGGATCTCCACCAGCACCAGACGCACATCGTCGGGCATCGGCTCACACAGCAGCACGCCTATGCCTGAGTTGAGCTCATCCACCTCACCCATGGCGTGCACTCGCAAGCTGTTTTTGCTGACCCGGGTGTTGTCTCCCAGGCCAGTGGTGCCGTTGTCGCCAGTGCGTGTGGCGATTTGCGTCAGTCGGTTACCCATGTTCTGTGTCCTCTTGTGTCTCGGCGATGTGAGTTTGAATTGTGTACGCAAAGGCCCGTAAACTTGTACGACACACAGGAGACCCGCACATGAATGCGCCTATACCCACCGCCCACCTGATGCCCCAGGTTCAGCAGCGCCCCACACCTGAGGCCCTGATCCAGGCCCTGAAAGCACGGTTTGGCGAGCGCTGCTCCACCGCCCAGGTGGTGCGCGAACAGCATGGCCGGGATGAATCTTCGTTTGCAGTACCACCGCCTGCTGCTGTGGTGTATGTCGAAAGCACCGCCGAGGTCTCCGAAGTCGTGCGGCTTGCCGCTGAGCATGAGGTTCCGCTGATTCCTTTTGGAGTTGGCTCCTCCTTAGAAGGGCATCTGCTGGCTGTGCAAGGCGGCATCAGCATCGACATGAGCCGCATGAACCGGGTGCTGACGGTGCATGCAGAAGACCTGACCGTGACCGTACAGCCCGGTGTGACGCGCAAGCAGCTCAACGAAGACATCAAGAGCACCGGGCTGTTTTTCCCCATCGATCCGGGAGCCGATGCCAGCCTGGGCGGCATGTGCGCCACGCGTGCCAGTGGCACCAATGCCGTGCGCTACGGCACCATGCGTGAAAACGTGTTGGCGCTAGAAGTCGTGACCGCCTGCGGTGAGGTGATCCGCACCGGCACCCGGGCCAAAAAAAGCAGCGCCGGCTACGACCTGACGCGCCTGATGGTGGGCTCAGAGGGCACCTTGGGGGTCATCACCGAGATCACGCTCAAGCTGTATCCGCTGCCCGAGGCCATATCTGCGGCTGTCTGCTCTTTCCCCAGCATTGAGGCGGCCGTGCGGACCACCATAGACATCATCCAGATGGGTGTTCCGATTGCTCGGGTGGAGCTGATCGACGTCAATACCGTTCGGGCCGTGAACAAGCACTCCAAGCTAACACTGGCTGAATCTCCGATGTTGCTGATGGAGTTTCACGGGTCACCCACGAGTGTGCAAGAGCAGGCTCAGCTGGTGCAGGAGCTTGCCTCGAACCATGGTGGTCAGGCTTTTGAATGGGCGAGCACGCCCGAAGAACGCACTCGCTTGTGGACAGCTCGGCATAACGCTTACTTTGCAGCAGTACAGTCCCGCCCAGGCTGCAAGGTCATCACGACCGACACTTGCGTGCCCATTTCCCGTCTGGCAGAGGGCTTGCTGGATTCTGTAGCGGAAGCAGATGCGTCAGGCCTGCCCTACTTTTTGGTCGGTCATGTGGGCGACGGCAATTTTCATTTTGGTTACCTGATAGACCCCGACAGCCCATCAGAACGTGACACTGCAGAACGTTTGAATCAGGCGGTGGTAGCACGCGCTTTGCAGCTGGAAGGCACCTGCACCGGCGAACACGGCGTGGGTCTACACAAGATGGATTTTTTGGTGACTGAGACTGGTTCGGGCGCGGTAGACATGATGCGCGCCCTCAAGCGGGCTTTGGACCCTAAGAACATCCTGAACCCTGGCAAGATCTTCTCAATGTGAGTCTGCCCCGCCCAACGCAAGGCGGGGCACTGGCGTTCAGGCCTCTTCGGCGATGGCCGCGATCATGTACTGGATCTTCTTTTCCATGCCATCGGCCGAATCAGGGAAACGTTCAGCGATGGCCAAAATATCGTCCTGAATTTCGACAAAGGCATCGACCAGATCGGGGTCGAAATGCTGGCCTCGCTCCTGAAAGATCACGTGCATGGCCTCCTGGTGCGACAGACCCGACTTGTACACACGAGGTGTGATGAGCGCGTCGTAGACGTCGGCAATGGTGGTCAGGCGAGCAGACAGAGGGATGGCCTTGCCAGCCAGTCCCCGGGGATAACCTCGACCATCCCAGCGCTCATGGTGCGCCAGCACAATTTCTTTGGCTGTCGTGAGAAAGGGTAGCTGGGTCACCATGGAACGCTCGGCCTGCTCAATCACATCCACACCGATCTGCGTGTGGGTGTTCATGATGGCGATGTCACCAGGGGTCAAGCGGCCTGGCTTGAGGAGCACGCGGTCTGGTATGCCGGCATTGCCTATGTCATGCAAGGGTACCGAGCGGAAGATGGCCTGAATCGCCTCGTCAGTCAGCTGACCTACGAAGGGACGACGGTCACGCACATGCCGCGCCAGGGCTTGCACGTAATGCTGAGTCCTGCGAATGTGCGGCAAGGTGTCGGCATCCCCCACCTCGGCCAGCAAGGCCATCGCCACCATGGTCACGTCTTGCAGCTCAACCAGCTCTTGGGTGCGTGCTTGCACCTGCTGCTCCAAGGTGTCATTTTCGGAGCGCAGCAAATCTGCTTGGGTCTTGAGCGCCAAATGAGATGCCACCCGGGCCAGCAAAATGGGAAAGCTCACTGGTTTGTGGACAAAGTCCACGGCGCCGATTTCGAGTCCCAACTGTTCATCATCGGGCTCCGACTTGGCCGACACAAAAATCACAGGAATGTTCTGCGTGCCAGGGTCTGCCTTGAGGCGACGGCAGACCTCGTAGCCATCCATGATCGGCATCATGATGTCCAGGAGGATCAGGTCGGGTCGTTGGCTTGTGGAGCTGGTCATAGCAAGACACGTCTCACCATCCTTTGCCGACAGGACATCGTAAAGGCTGCTCAACGCCTCAGACAGCAGCATCCGATTGATGGGTTCGTCATCGACCACCAAAATGGTGGACTTGGCCTTTGCTTGGGTTGCGCTCATGAAGTTCCAACGATTTTTATGTGTCTCGATGACAGCGACACTCTGTGTTCATTGTTCACCGAGTGGCAAGAATAGCATTGCCCGATGAGCACTGAATTAAGTTTTCTTCAGCGGGCAAAAAAGGCGCTCTGTAGAGCCAAACCGGCCGACCATCCGCAGCCCTTAGACAGGCCTGTGGCTGCAAGTTGCGGGCTTCAAATTCCAGACTGACCAGCCAAGCGTCGGGCCGCATCTCAGCCCGGGCTTTGGCTGCTGCACGCGGCATGCTTTCGGGTCGCTGAAAGAGGTAAACGAGATCCCAGTCGTGCCAACTTTGGTGCCAGATGTCACCTTGTCGCACGCGGGCCCAGGGGCAGCGCAAAGCGCACCACCAGCGCAAAGGCCAGCTCCACTCCAGACCATGCAGATGAGCGGCGGGATACGCCTGGCGCAACGCTTGCAGGCCATGTCCCAAGCCACAGCCCGCATCCAGTATCTGCGCGCCCACCGACAAAGCAGCATGGCTGGGCAGGTCTTTCAGGGCACCACGTGGCGTGGGAAACAAAGGTGCATCACGCCAGGCATGCACAGGGTACAAAAGCAGCAAAGCCACCAGTGGCAGCAGCCAAGCCCAAGCAGGCAATGAGGCGGCCCCCATAGCCAGCAGTGACACCGGAAAGCCAAGGGCGATGAGTGCTTTGCGCCATCGGGTACTGCCCATAACACTGCAACCAGCGCCCCAAAGAGTTGCCATCAACACACCCACCGCTAAGGGGGCCTGCATGGATTGAAAGAGCCAGACCAGGCACCAAGCACAAGCCCAGACAAGAAAAGCAGGCAATGGCCACGTTGCCTGGTTCAAGGTACGTAGCCGGTCGTTCAGGGCGGGCATGATCACGGCGCAGTGCCCCAAAAGACCACAAGTTAACGTTGCACGCCGCCAGACAAACGCTCAATGAGGCCATTGAGCTCATCCAGGGAGCCAAACTGAATGCTGATCTCGCCGGTGTCTTCCATGCGCCCCGCACGCTTGACCCGTTTCTTCACGCGCACTTCCACTTGCGCGGTCAGCAGATCGGACAACTCTTCCTCCACACGTTTGAGGTCACGAGATTTTTCCTTCTTCGGCTTCGGCGCCGTGAGGGTGAATTCAGCACTGAGCTTGCGCACCAGGCTTTCAGCGTCGCGCACCGACATGCTACGGGCAGTGATTTGATGCGCCGCTGTGATTTGATGGGCTCGGTCCAGACCTAACAGCGCACGGGCATGTCCCATGTCGATATCGCCGGCCATGAGCATAGTTTGAACAGGGTCTGCCAGATTAAGCAAGCGCAGCAGGTTACTGGCTGCGCTGCGGGACCGGCCCACGGCTTGCGCCGCCTGCTCGTGCGTCAAGCCAAACTCCCGGATCAGGCGCTGCAGACCTTGGGCTTCCTCCAGGGGGTTGAGGTCTTCGCGCTGGATGTTTTCAATCAGCGCCATGGCAGCTGCGGCCTCGTTGGGCACGTCTCGCACCAGTACCGGTACGCTGTCCAGGCCCGCAAGCTTGGCGGCCCGGAAGCGACGCTCGCCAGCGATGATTTCGTACTTACCTTGGTTGTCACCCTCAGTGAGCCGGCGCACAAGGATAGGCTGCATGATGCCCTGGGCCTTGATGCTTTCAGCCAGCTCATACAAGGCGCCTTCGTCCATCCGGGTGCGGGGCTGATACTGACCGGGCACCATATCGGCCAACGACAGGGTGCTGGGTACCCCGGCCACCGGAGAGACGGCATCAGCAGGCATCGGATCGACAACGCGGGGACCCAGCAAGGCTTCGAGTCCTAGGCCTAGGCCTTTGGGTTTTCTGGTAACCATGGTTTCTCTCTCAGGTAAACGACGCCATCAGGCCCCGCATTTTTGCTGCAAATTCAGGAGCATTTGGTGCCCCTCGGGCCAGTCGCCAAGGCAAGACTCGGCATTGATATGGCCCCGAAGTCCATAATCAACAAACTCCGCCCCCCAGGCGCCCGCCCAGAGGCGTGACCGTTCAATATGGCAATAGGGATCATCCTGGCTGCCCAGCACCATGGATCTGAACGGCAAGCGTTGTTGAACCACGGGTGACCAACTGGCCAGCACCGGGCGCAATTCATCCCGCTCTGGGTCACCGGGCGCCACCAGCAAAGCATTCTGCACCCGGTGGGTATTGCGCGAGACCTGCGCCCAAGCGGCGACCAGGATACAACCCAAGCTGTGAGCCACCAAGGTGATCGACGACTCGGGTGGCTGACTCAAGACCACGTCTTCAAGGCGGGAAATCCAGTCTCCGCGCAAAGGTCGCAGCCAATCATGCTGCTCCACACGGGTGTAGCCGTACAGACTTTCCCATCTGCTTTGCCAATGATCTGGGCCGGAGTTTTGCCAGCCTGGAAGCAATAAAACAGTGGTTTTGGACATGGGCTGGCTATTTATTGGACTGCCATCGCGTCACAAGGTGGCGATACGGTCAACCATCTCTTGTGCAAAGGTCACAAAAGCTTGCGCCCCTTTGGACGACGGGTCGAACACAACCCCGGGCAGACCATAGCTCGGCGCCTCTGCCAAACGCACGTTGCGGGGAATGACCGTATCAAACACCTTGTTGCCGAAGTGCGACTTGAGTTGCTCACTGACCTGCTGCTGTAGGGTAATGCGCGGATCAAACATTACCCGCAACAAACCGATGATGGCCAGATCGCGGTTGAGGTTGGCGTGCACTTGCTTGATGGTGTTGACCAGATCGGTCAAGCCTTCCAGGGCAAAGTATTCACACTGCATGGGCACGATGACGCCGTGCGCGCAGCACAGGCCATTGAGTGTGAGCATGGACAGCGAGGGTGGACAGTCAATCAGCACGAAGTCGTAATCGCTATTCACCAACGCCAAAGCGGCCTTTAGGCGCTTTTCGCGGCGTTCCAGTGCGACCAGCTCTACCTCGGCGCCGGCCAGATCACGGCTGGCGCCCAATATGTCATAGCTGCAGCCGCCATCAAGCAGCTTGGGGCTTTGTACCCGTGCCTCTGCAACCGTAGCCGACTCCAAAAGCACGTCATACACGCTGAGCTCCAGCGTGCGCTTGTCCACACCGGAGCCCATGGTGGCGTTGCCCTGGGGATCAAGGTCGATCATCAACACACGCTGCCCTAGCTTGGCCAAACCAGCTGCCAGGTTGACCGTGGTGGTCGTTTTACCTACCCCACCCTTTTGGTTGGCGACGCAAAATATTTTGGCCATGCTAATGAGTGAACCTTAGAAACATAAAAAGTGCTGTTTGCCTGAGCTTCAAGCTATTTGGACAGAGCAAGCTTGAGGCCGAACCCCACCAGGCAAACGCCGGCGATCTTTTGCAAGGCCGCTGTGACTGCAGGGTTAGCACGCAATTTTTCTGCCATGGTGTGGGTAATGATCACGACACCCATGCAGTACACAAAACCCAAGACGGCGATCGTGAGCGCCATCACGCCAAAGGTCACAAAACCCTGGTGTCTTTCTGGATCGATGAACTGCGGGAAAAACGCGACGTAGAACATGATGGCCTTGGGGTTGAACAAGGTAATGACCATGGTCTGCCGAAAATAATGTCCGGGTCGTATGTTGATCATGGGCTTATCGCCAGGCTTGGCCGTTAGCATCTTGAAGCCCAGCCATGCGAGATAGGCGGCGCCCAGCCACTGCATGGCAGTAAACAACATTGGGTTGGATGCAAGCACAGCGGCGACACCCGCCACTGTTAGCCACATCAATATCTGATCCCCCAGAAGCAAACCAAAAACAGAGGCCGTTCCACCGACCAGGCCGCCTTGTCCGGTAGAAGTGATCAAGGCCAAGTTGCCGGGCCCAGGCAGGAAAAGCAGGAGAACAAAAGCGGCAACAAAGGCGCCGTAATCTGCAATACCAAACATTTATTTGCCCCGAAAGTGAGGCCGCAGTTTACGCCAGCGTCTATGTGCGAACAGCCCGTGAATATTCAGAGTGGCCGCATCCAAACGATGCAGCGCTCAGCCTGTAACCTCGGTACCACGACTGGTTCCACGTGAAACACCGTCAGTTCCGCTGGCAGCGCAGCGATTTCATCTGCCGGATGCTTGCCCTTGAGCGCCATCCAGACGCCATGTTGAGACAAAGCACCTTTGGACCATACGGCGAAATCGGCCAACGAGGCAAATGCGCGTGAGCACACAACATCAAAAGGCCCGGTCAAGCTTTCCACGCGGGCATGGACGCCTCGTAAGTTAGAAAGCTTTAAGCTCGAAGCAACCTGTTGAATGAAGGCTGCCTTTTTGGCTACCGTGTCCACGCACTGCACCTGCCAGTCTGGTCGACATATGGCCAAAACAACCCCCGGCAAGCCAGCACCCGACCCGACGTCCAGAAGTCGCAATTCCTTGAACGCGCTCTCTTTGACTTGGTTCGCGAGAGGCCGAATCACGGCCAGACTGTCCAGCAGATGTTGAGACAACATGGCTGCTGGCTCGCGTACAGCGGTCAGGTTGTAAACCTTGGTCCATTTCTCAATCAATGCCAGATAGTCCAGCAACTGGACAACTTGGGAATCTGACAAAGCCAGACCCAATTCATCCAGGCCAAGCCTTAATTGCGGCTCAAGCATCCGCATCAAGCCACCTCCTGAGCAGACCCCTGAACCAAAATGTCTGCTTTTTCGATGGGCCTGCTTCGAAGCTTCTTGAGATAAACCATCAACAAGGAAATAGACGCCGGCGTGATGCCAGAAATGCGCGAGGCCTGCCCCAATGTTTCTGGCTGGTGCTGCTTCAATTTCTGTCTAGCCTCAAAACTCAAGGCGGTGACCTGGGTGTAATCAAGATCAGGCGGCAGCTTCAGGTGCTCAAAGTGAGCTGCTCGCTCCACTTCGTCTCGTTGACGTTCAATGTAGCCGCTGTACTTGGCTGCAATTTCAACCTGCTCCACCACGGACCTCGCGAGGTCGGCATCCGTAGGTCCCGGCACATCACGGAGCGTTTTGCTCGAATCAATAACGGCAGACGACCCAGCGCGGGCATCCAAGACATCAGTGACCGCATACTTCGCATCATTCAAGCTCATCAGTGCCGTATAGCTGACGTCGGGGCGGCGCAAGAGCTCCGCAAGGCTGTACTCGTGATCCAAGGCTTTACCCAGGACACGCTGGGATTCGTGAGCATCCAGATTACGGGGGTTGACCCAGATGGACCTCAAGCGCTCTGTTTCACGTGAAACAGCGTCGCGCTTACGGCAAAAGACATTCCAGCGATGGTCATCGACCAAGCCCAGCTTACGCCCCATCTCTGTCAAGCGCATGTCCGCGTTATCTTCGCGCAGTTGAAGTCTGAACTCAGCGCGGCTGGTAAACATGCGATAGGGCTCACTGACTCCTTTGGAAATCAGGTCGTCAACCAGCACGCCCAAATAAGCCTGATCCCTGCCTAAAACCCAGGTGTCCTGGGCCCATACGTTCCTGACGCCGGCATGAAGCGCCGCATTGGCGCCAGCAAACAGCCCTTGTGCTGCGGCTTCTTCATAGCCCGTGGTGCCGTTGATCTGCCCCGCGAAAAACAGGCCCTGAATCGCCTTGGTCTCAAAACTGCTTTTGAGTGCTGTTGGATCAAAGTAGTCATATTCAATCGCGTACCCTGGGCGCAGGATGTGTGCATTTTCCAGGCCCACCATAGACCTCACCAGCGCGTATTGAATGTCAAACGGCAAGCTCGTTGAAATGCCGTTGGGGTACACCTCATGCGTTGTCAGCCCCTCAGGCTCCAGAAAAATCTGGTGACTGTCTTTGCCTGCGAAGCGATTGATTTTGTCTTCAACGCTAGGGCAATACCGTGGCCCTATGCCGTCAATCTTTCCCGTGAACATGGGGCTGCGATCAAAACCCGAACGAATGATGTCGTGCGTTCTTTCGTTGGTGTGGGTGATCCAGCACGGAATCTGCTGAGGATGCATCTCCGCCCTGCCCATGTAACTGAACACGGGCACATCCGTCCCATCAGAAGACCCGTCGCCGGGCTGTTCAATGCACTTGCTGAAATCGATGGTGCGACCGTCAATACGGGGAGGCGTCCCTGTTTTGAGCCGACCCTGCGGGAGCTTAAGTTCTTTAAGCCTCGCGCTCAAGGAGACCGCCGGAGGGTCGCCCGCCCTTCCTGCAGCGTAGTTGTCCAGGCCTACGTGTATCTTCCCGTCCAAAAATGTCCCCGCCGTCAGCACCACGGCGCGGCTGCGAAACCGGATACCCACCTGGGTGACGGCGCCGACCACGCGGTCACCCTCCACCATCAAGTCGTCAACGGCCTGCTGGAATAACCACAAGTTGGGCTGGTTTTCCAGCTTACGACGAATCGCCGCCTTGTACAAAATGCGATCTGCCTGCGCTCGTGTTGCACGCACTGCAGGCCCTTTGCTGCTGTTGAGTGTCCGAAACTGGATGCCACCCTCGTCGGTAGCGAGCGCCATGGCCCCCCCCAGGGCATCCACTTCCTTGACAAGGTGCCCCTTGCCTATGCCGCCGATCGAGGGGTTGCAACTCATCTGCCCCAGGGTTTCGATGTTGTGGGTGAGCAGCAAGGTACGCGCTCCCATGCGTGCTGAGGCAAGAGCAGCCTCGGTTCCGGCATGGCCGCCACCTACGACGATGACATCAAATTCCTGGGGGTAAAGCATGGTGTTGCGCCTAAGGGCGTCAATATAGAGAACTCGGGGATGCCTGGATTTTACCGATCGGCCTATTTCAGGTCTTTAAGGCGCCACGCATCTAGACTGCAAGTCCGAGCCTGACCGACCTGGGCCTATCATCATCCCTGTATGCTTGTGCTGGACATACATATCAGGGCGACTTCAAGCCCAAAGCTCACCTTACCTAGGGGTCGTTTTCAATGAAGCTTTACTACTCGCCAGGCGCATGTTCGCTTTCTGCACACATCACCCTTCATGAGTCTGGTCTGGCGTTTAACGCAATTGCGGCACCTACAAAGACCCACTTGCTGCCTGACGGCACAGACTACTACACCATCAATCCATTGGGCTATGTGCCACTGCTGGAGCTGGACGATGGGACCAAAATTACCGAAGGGCCGGTGATTGTTCAGTATGTGGCCGATCAGGTCCCTGACAAGCGACTGGCTCCGGCTAACGGCACGCTGGCACGTTATCGACTGCAGTCCTGGCTCAATTTCATCGGGACCGAGCTGCACAAGGGTTTCTCGCCTCTGTTCACACCTGGTATGCCAGACGAGGCCAAAGCCATGGCTAGGGACCGGCTGGCAGGTCGCCTGAAATGGGTCAACAGCGAGCTTGCCGATCGAACCTATCTCATGGGTGACACCTTTTCTGTCGCTGATGGTTACCTGTTCACGGTGAGCGGATGGGCACCGCGCGTGGGTGTCGATTTGACAAACCTGACCCATTTGCTGGCCTATCGCGAAAGAGTGGGAGCCCGCCCTGGTGTTATCGCGGCCATGAAGGCAGAAGGTCTTATCAAGTAATCTAGTGAGGGCTAGTCACCTCAGCGCTTTGGCTTCCACCGTTTCAGCAGCAAAGCGTTGCTGATCACACTCACAGAACTCAAGGCCATTGCAGCGCCTGCGACGACAGGGCTCAGATAGCCCAGCGCCGCGAGGGGTATGCCAGCCACGTTGTAAGCAAATGCCCAAAACAGGTTTTGGCGTATTTTGGCTACCGTTCGGCCAGAGATATCGAGAGCTGCCGACACAAGAGACACATCCCCCCTCATCAAGGTAATGCCTGCCGCGTGCATAGCCACATCAGTTCCAGCGCCAGGATTTGCCATCGCCATACCAACATCTGCGGCTGCCAATGCAGGTGCATCATTGATACCGTCACCCACCATCAGGACGATATGACCACCCTTTTTTAGCGTGGCCACATGCGCTGCTTTATCACCGGGCAGAACTTCTGCCAGTACCTCTCCGTCTCCAGGCCTTAATCCCAAACGGGTCGCCATTACGTTTGCCGCCCCTTGGTTGTCACCAGAAATCATCACTAAGCGCAATCCTCGATCACGCAAGGAAGCAATGGCCTCTTGCGCTCCTGGCTTAGGCTCATCGCCAAACGCCAGCAATGCAAGCACACGTTGGCTTACCTGCTCATGAGACAGCTCGCCCTCGTGACTTCTCTCTGCAAGAAAAGAGACTGTGGCACCCTGGGATTTAAGGGCTTGTGCTTTTGCTGACAACAGGGCCACGTCAGCGCCTAGCTCTTCCATCCAGCGCAAACTCCCCAGGCTATAGGTGACACCAGACACCACACCTTCGCTGCCACGGCCAGGTACAGCTCGCAGCTGATCTGGCAAACCCGCCTTTAAACCTTTCTGGTCGACAAACCGCAAAACCGCTTTTGCCAAGGGGTGTTCACTGCCACTTTGGAGGCTAGCGAGCACAGACAGCACATGGTCTTGTTCAACGTTGGGGACCAATTCAAGGGCGATGAGCCTAGGCAGCCCTACGGTGAGCGTTCCGGTTTTATCGAAGGCAATGGTGTCAACCTTGTGTGCCAGCTCCAGAGCCTGAGCGTCCTTGATCAATATGCCGTGCTGCGCTGCCACGCCAGTGCCTGCCATGATCGCCACCGGCGTAGCCAGTCCAAGAGCGCAAGGGCAAGCGATCACCAACACCGCCACGGCATGGATGAGGGCCGTCTCAAATGATGCGCCAGCACCCCACAACCAGCCCAAATACGTCACCAACGCAATCAACAACACCACGGGGACAAATACCGCAGCTACACGGTCAACCAAACGCTGTATGGGTGCCTTTGCTGCCTGAGCGTCCTCTACCAAGCGAATGATGCGTGACAAAACAGTATCCGCCCCTATGGCATTTACTTGCATCACCACCCGGCCCTCCCCATTAATAGAGCCACCTGTTAACTTGGATCCCTTCTCTTTGGTCACAGGTAAAGGTTCGCCGGTCAGCATCGACTCATCAACCTGGGTTTGCCCTTGCATGACATAGCCGTCCGCTGGAAAGCGCTCACCTGGCCTCACGACCAAATGATCGCCCGTCAATACCTCTGCAATCGAGACATCTTGTTCGCCATCGCGGCCCAAAAGGTGTGCCGTTTCCGGTCGCAGGGCATGCAGGGCCCGAATGGCCTGAGTGGTTTGTCGCTTGGCTCTCGTCTCCAGCCATTTACCCAACAAAACCAGCGTCACGACGACGGCCGACCCCTCAAAGTAGAGGTGCACCATGGCGCCTGACTTTGCTGTTAGCCAAAGCCATGTTGACAGTGCCCAACCCGCAGAGGTGCCTAAAGCCACGAGCAAGTCCATATTGCCAGTCAAGGCTTTTAAGGCATGCCAGCCCGCCCTGTAAAAGCGAGCGCCAAGTACAAATTGAACCGGTGTTGCCAGTAAAAACTGTACCCATGCCGGAAACATCCAATGCATTCCAAACAGATCGCCCACCATAGGTGCCATGAGGGGAAATGACAAAAAAATACCCAAGCCAACAGGCATGAAACCTGCCCATGCTGAGACTTTGTCGCTATCGTCTGCCTGATCTTTGGCAGTCCTTGGCTCATAGCCGGTTTCGCGTATTGCGCGCCACAGCAAAGCTTCGGTCGTAGTTTTACGGTCAAGGCTAACGCGAGCAGACTCTGTGGCCAGATTGACTGAGACCTCATAAACGCCTGGTACTTTTTTAAGGTTTTTTTCAACCCGAGCAACACATGAAGCGCAGGTCATGCCATCGATGCCTACATCTATCTCAATAGGTTTCTCTGTTTGTTCTATTTGTGGCTTCATATGCGCTCTGGATGATGTTGGCCCCTAACCATCCGATTTGCCTTGATTCATGTCAAGGAAATATGGCCACGAGAAGATGACACTTGCATGGAAAATACGATCAGCTTGCACTGAATCATCAAAGCTAAGGCTCCCTAAGGACTCAACATGAATCATGAACTGATTGTCACCGGCATGACATGCGGACATTGTGAAAAAGCGGTTACCAAAGCACTTCAGAACCTTGATCCGGCAGCGAAAATAACAATAGATAGAAATCGAAATCTTGTGACCATTGAGTCCGATCAGCCCATCATTGAATTGGCAAAAGCGATCACTGATGCAGGCTACAACGTTACGCCTTAATCCATCAACCTTTGGAGAAGCAAATGAAAACTAATGTTGGCGGAATGGACCGTATTGCTAGGATTTCTGTTGGCGTCGTACTGCTTGGGCTTGCAGCTGGCGGAACGATAGGCGCATGGGGCTGGTTAGGTCTAGTCCCGTTGGCAACGGGTGCTTTGGGATGGTGCCCACCCTATGCCTTGTTCGGCTGGAACACCTGTTCTACCAAATCAAAGTAAACATACTGCTTACAACGGTCCATTAAGGGCCGTTATTGTTTCAACGTTACGATCCCTGCCTTTTGGCATTTATAGGGATTCGCAGTGTTCAAGAACATGATGATGTATCGCATCCAGCCTGGCTGGGATGCTCTGGCCGTCGATATGGATGCGGCGTTGGACCAAGCACGTTTTGAAGAATGCGGTGCTAGTCAGGAAAAATCGATCGGTTGGGTAGAACCCAGGGGTGAACAGCATGGTCCTCTGGTCGAAATCGTTGCTGGCCAACGCATTTGTAAGTTGATGGTGGAAGTCAAAGCCGTTCCTAGTTCCGTCATTGCGCGCAAAGCCAATGAAAAATCCATGCAAATTGAGGCCCTAGAAGGGCGCAAACCCGGTAAAAGAGAGCTGCGTGAGATCAAGGAGGACTTGAAAATCTCATTGCTTCCCATGGCCTTCACCAAGCAGTCATCAGTCTGGGTATGGATAGACCCTGAAGCCAAGTTGCTAGTCATTGACGCTGGTAGCCAAGCCCGCGCAGATGAAGTGATTACGCTGTTGGTGAAATGCCTTGACGGATTTGGTGTCACCCTGATCAACACCGCCGTTTCTCCGGCCATAGCCATGGCCCAATGGCTGACCACCCAGGAACCACCTCCGGATTTCAGCGTCGATCGCGAATGTGAACTCAAGGCCCAGGATGAAAGCAAGGCTGTAGTGCGCTACGCACGCCATCCCCTGGATACTGATGAAGTACGTTTGCACATCGAGGGCGGGAAGGCTCCTACAAGAGTAGCTATGACCTGGAGTGACCGCGTTTCATTTGTGCTGACAGACGCCCTTCAAATCAAGAAACTCGCTTTTCTCGATGTGGTTTTTGAAGGTGCTTCCTCTGGCAAGGACGATGGCTTTGATGCCGACGTGGCCATCACAACCGCCGAGCTTCAAAAAATGGTTCCTGAACTCTTGCAAGCACTGGGTGGTGAAGCAGTACTGGCCTAAGCTTTCCCTTTTTCATGAAAGCCTGAGCGCATGGACCTTGATGATTAGCAACCCAATCGCTAGTCATTGCTTTTAACGGAACTTTACAAAGCATCACACCTGATCAACCTTACCGACACATGGGGGGCGCAAACTCATCTCCAACCCGGCGCCAACAGTTGGCGACAGGCTCAACCATCGATAAGGAATTTTTATGAAATCGCATGCAAAAAAGGTTCTTGTTGCCTTCGCATTAGCAGGTCTTGGAGCAGCCGCTTTTTCTCAAATGCCGCTCCACACTGGCATGCAAGACGGTCACCACTCCCAGAGCGGATCTCATAGCCGTATGGACCCTGCAAAGACGAAAGAGCATATTGAAAAGCAAGCTGCCGCCTTGAAGGAAAAGCTGAAGCTGACGACAACACAACAGGCATCATGGACGACCTATATGGACGCCATGATGCCCACAAATGCATCGAAGCAAGCCCATCCTGATCATGCACAGATGAGCAAACTGACGACCCCTGAACGTATCGACAAAATGAAAGCTATGCACGACCTGCGTAGTGCCGAGATGGAGCGTCAAACGGTGGCCACAAAAGCGTTTTATGCCACCCTCAACACTGACCAAAAGAAGATTTTTGACACTGAGACTATGAAGATGAGACATGGCGGTGGTAGGCATGATCACCATGAAAAAGCTCAACATACACTGGATAAGCAAGACAGCAAGTCTTAAGCGCTTCTAACGAGCAACCGACACCAAATGGCCCGCAAGGGCCATTTTTTTATCACCACATGATGCAACGCTCGCTAGCTTACGTGGGCCACGTGCCGCAAGGCAAATTAGAACAGTCATCCGATTGGTTTTTTTTCTGGAAAAGATCTTAACAATACTGTGGATAAACATATTTAAGTTTTATAGTTATCCACAGAATTTTTTATTTCATAAACTTGTTCATCAATCTTGGACAGCAAAAAATCACTACGGTAAACATGCTTTCAAGCCACGTAAGTCTATGAAAAAAAACATAAAAATGCCGTTGTCAACAGATTAGTCCTTCTTCTACCTACTACCACTAATGTTTTAAAGTAAGAAATACATAGAAGTTAACAACAAAAAATTTACGCAATACAAGAAGTTCATCTGATCGGGCTTGAGTCAAGCTTCACTGCTAAAATTTGCAGCTATCAAAGCTCCTTTCATCGCCCACTTCTCTATGCCTGTCGCCAAAGCTGGTCCATCGCCCGACAAGGTCTCTTCATCTTTCGAGATCAAAAGTTGTCAGTGGCCTCTGGTTGCTTGGGTAGCAAAGACTTTGGACATGGCTTTGTTGGCAAAAGATCTAGATCGCCAATTTGGAAAGAACGGCGAGAGCCCCGACTTTTTTGACAACGAAGCTTTGCTCATCGATTTTTCAACTTTGACAAAAACCGATAGCGAAGGTGTTGATGTCCCTGAGCTTTTGAAATTGCTCCGGCGGTACCGACTGAATCCTGTTGCAGTGCGAGGAGGAAACGAGCTTCTCCTTTCAAGTGCCCTAAGTGCGGGATTGACTCAGGCTGATGATGTCGTTTTAGGAAGATCTGCTAGCCCTTCTGGAAAGCCTATCGAGGAGGTAATTCGTGAAGTTCGAGTGGAAGTCCCTGTTGAAGTCCGCGTACCCGTGGCAGGGACGTCGACCATGGTCATTGACAAGCCTTTGCGATCTGGTCAAAAAATCTACGCAAAAGGTGGAGATCTTGTTGTTTTGGCTATGGTCAACCAGGGGGCAGAAGTTGTGGCTGATGGCAACATTCATGTCTATGCTCCACTCCGAGGCAAGGCAATGGCTGGTGCTCGAGGAAACACGCAAGCCCGTATCTTTTCCCTGTGTCTGGAGCCCGAACTTATCTCCATCGCCGGCATTTATAAGACCAGCGAAAATGCTTTACCTGATGCAGTTCGTGGCAAGCCGGCTCAGGTATGCCTTGTAGGTGAAGAGCTGGACAAACTTTTGATAGAGCCATTGGGCGCTTGAAGCATCAAACATTCTCCAATTAGAAAGAACGTCTCGTCATGGCAAAAATCATCGTGGTGACCTCCGGCAAGGGTGGTGTAGGGAAGACAACCACAAGCGCAAGCTTTGCATCTGGTCTGGCCCTGAGAGGTCATAAAACAGCGGTCATCGATTTCGATGTAGGCCTGCGTAACCTTGACCTCATCATGGGCTGCGAGCGTCGTGTCGTTTATGACCTGATCAACGTCATACAAGGCGAAGCCAACCTGAAGCAAGCCCTAATCAAGGACAAGCAATGCGATAACCTGTTCGTCTTGGCTGCCTCTCAAACCCGTGACAAGGATGCTCTGACGCAAGAAGGTGTGGAGCGAGTTTTGAAAGAATTGTCGGACATGGGCTTTGAATACATCGTGTGCGACTCCCCTGCCGGTATCGAGACAGGCGCGCTGATGGCCATGCATTTTGCTGATGAAGCGCTTGTGGTAACAAACCCAGAAGTCTCATCAGTCCGTGATTCAGACCGCATTTTGGGCATGCTCAGCTCGAAGACCAAACGAGCGATAGAAGGTGCTGATCCTATCAAGGAGCATTTGCTAATCACCCGATACAACCCAGCTCGTGTGGATCAGGGGCAGATGTTGTCTCTGGATGACATTCAAGATATTCTGAGAATCAAGCTCATAGGTGTTATCCCAGAGAGCGAAGCCGTTTTGCAAGCTTCAAACCAGGGTTTGCCGGCTGTGCACTTGCAAGGTAGCGATGTGGCAGAGGCCTACAAGGACGTCATTGATCGTTTTTTAGGTCAAGACAAGCCTATGCGTTTTACAGAGGCTCCTAAAACCGGTTTCTTCAAGCGCCTCTTTGGGTCCAAGTGAGGCGGATCTAGCATGTCATTTTTATCCTTCCTCCTGGGCGAGAAGAAAAAGACCGCTAGCGTTGCCAAGGAGCGGTTGCAAATCATTCTTGCGCATGAACGCAGTGGCAGAAACGCAGCTGAGCCTGATTACTTGCCAGACCTCCAGCGTGACCTGGTTGCTGTCATTAGCAAGTACATTCGTATTGATCCCAACGACATCAAAGTCAACTTAGAGCGCCAGGACAACCTGGAGGTTTTAGAAGTAAAAATTGAACTACCTGATGTGCGCTGACGTAGCAGAACTTCCTCTGCTACGTCAGTTGATGCGTGAAACAACAGCCCGTGATACATTAGACAGTCACTTAAAAAGCAAAAAATCGTGATCGGAATCACATTGATTTTGCTGTAGCTCTCTTACCGTGAGAGTTACGGAGTCGGGTTTGCTTTCCAGCTTTAGCTTCAAGCTGTAGCTTATGGATGCAGACCAGACGCGGTTGAAAGCTAAATCGCTGTGCGAAGTCGTGCTTTCAAGAAAGGTTTATGCCATCGTTGGCTAGCCTTTGAACCTGGGTGATACCGAGCACTGGTTGTTGATGACGCACGAAAAGCACGTTTTCTGTGTGAAATTTATACGGTGAGCCGACGGCACAGATTAACGATTGAAGAGGTAAGTAATGGCAAAAGAAGAGCTGATTGAAATGATGGGTGTGGTCAACGAGGTCCTGCCTGACACTCGTTTTCGAGTGACTTTGGAAAATGGACATCAGCTGATTGCCTATTCCGCAGGGAAAATGCGCAAGAACCATATTCGTATTCTGGCCGGAGACCGTGTTTCCTTGGAACTATCCCCGTATGACTTGACCAAAGGTCGCATTAACTTCCGACATATCGAAGGCCGTGGTCCTATGACGCCACGTCGTACCAACTAAGATTTACGTCTGATCCCGGGGCTTTAAAAAAGCCCTGTGAAGTAAAAAACCCAGCCATTGTTGAAGTGACTGGGTTTTTTGTTTGAAGCCTGTGGTGCTGATCTAGACCTCACACATCAATATTGCCTGCTCGCAAAGCGTTGGTCTCAATGAAGTCTCGTCGTGGCTCGACTTCATCTCCCATCAACATGGTGAAAACACGATCGGCCTCAATGGCATCGTCGATTTGAACGCGTAGCAAACGACGTACGGTGGGATCCATGGTTGTTTCCCAAAGTTGCTCAGGGTTCATCTCCCCAAGGCCTTTATAACGCTGGCGGCTAGTGGCATGTTCTGCCTGCGCAATCAACCAAGCCATCGCTTCGCGGAAATCACTGACTTTTTCTTCCTTCTGACGCTCACCCTCTCCACGCATGACCTTGGCACCGTCACCCAAAAGATCTCTGAAAGTGTTGGCAGCCTCAGCCAAGGCCGCGTAATCTGACCCATGCACGAAGTCTTGCGTTAGCGTACTGCTTTTGACGTTGCCATGATGTCGGCGGCTGATGCGAAGAATAGGCTTGTCGGTGCGAATATCGAATTCACCAGCTACTTCTGCATCCGGCAACCGAGCCTGTAATGATGCCGCTGACGTTTCTGCATCGGCAACAGTATCAAGGTTCAAAGAAACACCATCGGCAACGGCACGTAGTGCTTCTGCATCCATGAAATTTTGCAGACGTGCGATGACGCCCTGCGCAAGCATATGTTTGCGAGCCAGCTCCGCCAGGGTAGAGCCATCAAGAGTTGTGGGTTGGCTACCACCTGTGAACACGCTGGCGTTGACCAGTGCAACACGTAACAAAAACCCATCCAATTCTGTAGGACCTTGCAAATAAAGTTCTTCTTTACCGGCTTTGACTTTGTAGAGTGGCGGCTGGGCAATGTAGATGTGACCTCGTTCGACCAACTCGGGCATCTGACGATAGAAAAAGGTCAGCAACAGTGTGCGGATGTGAGCACCATCGACGTCAGCATCAGTCATGATGATGATGCGGTGGTACCGGAGTTTGGCCACATTGAAGTCGTCCCCACCCGTGCTGCCACCTGCTTTACCAATACCGGTGCCAAGAGCTGTGATGAGCGTCAATATTTCGTTGCTCGTCAAAAGCTTTTCGTAACGCGCCTTTTCCACGTTCAAAATCTTGCCGCGCAAGGGCAGGATGGCCTGGAATTTACGGTCACGTCCTTGTTTGGCAGAACCACCGGCAGAGTCACCCTCGACGATGTAGATTTCGCACATCGCGGGGTCTTTTTCCTGACAGTCTGCAAGCTTGCCAGGTAGTCCCATACCATCTAACACGCCCTTGCGTCTTGTCATGTCGCGAGCTTTTCGGGCAGCCTCGCGTGCACGGGAAGCCTCTATGATTTTTCCGACGATGATCTTGGCATCGTTCGGGCGCTCTTGCAGGTAGTCGGCCAATAACTTGCTCACGATGTCTTCAACGGGGCCACGTACTTCGCTGCTGACCAGCTTATCTTTGGTTTGGCTACTAAATTTGGGCTCGGGCACTTTGACACTCAAGACACAGGTGAGGCCTTCACGCATGTCATCGCCTGTTACTTCAACCTTGGCTTTTTTTGCCAGTTCAGACTCGTCGATGTACTTGTTGATCACCCGTGTCATGGCAGCCCGCAAGCCTGTGAGGTGGGTGCCACCATCGCGCTGTGGAATGTTATTGGTGAAGCAAAGGACTTGCTCGTTATAGCCGCTGTTCCACTGCATGGCCACTTCGACACCAATGTTGGTGCCTTGATCGCTTTGACGGTCACCCATCGCGTGGAAAACGTTGGGATGTAAAACCGT
Source organism: Pseudomonadota bacterium (assembly GCA_046046915.1). Lineage (GTDB taxonomy): Bacteria > Pseudomonadota > Gammaproteobacteria > Burkholderiales > Burkholderiaceae_C > JBEEJZ01. The sequence continues at coordinate 13,967 of JBJOIT010000024.1, read as the reverse complement.
TTTTCCTTTGTTGATGAAGTTCACAAACCCTTGAACACCACCGGCACCCGCAAAGTCATCTTCTTTTCCTGAGCGCTCATCTTTGAGTCGGATGCGAACACCGTTATTCAAAAAGCTCAACTCACGCAACCGCTTACTAAGAATTTCGTAGTGGAAGTCACTGTTCTGCTGAAAGATTTCCGTGTCAGGCAGAAAGTGAACTTCGGTGCCTCTTTTCTCGGTGTCGCCGATCACCCGCATAGGGGAGACTTCGATACCATTGACCAGCTCGGTTTGACGGTTTTGTACAAACCCCTTGCTGAACTCCATCACATGGACCTTGCCATCTCGTCGAATGGTAAGCCTCAGCATTTTGGATAAAGCGTTGACACAGCTAACACCCACGCCGTGCAAGCCACCCGACACCTTGTAACTGTTCTGATTGAACTTGCCACCAGCGTGTAGTTCGGTGAGTGCTATTTCTGCAGCACTGCGCTTGGGCTCATGTTTGTCATCCATCTTGACGCCGGTGGGAATACCACGCCCGTTGTCCACCACACTCACAGAATTATCTGAGTGGATTGTCACCAAAATATCGTCACAGTGCCCAGCAAGCGCTTCATCAATAGAGTTATCAACAACCTCAAAGACAAGGTGGTGCAGTCCTGTACCGTCTGATGTATCGCCTATGTACATGCCGGGACGTTTGCGAACTGCTTCCAGTCCTTCCAGGATCTGAATCGAGCCTTCTCCGTAAGCTTCTGTCGCGCCGGCCTGATTGGTGTCGATTACCGGCTGAAAATTGGAGCTGGCAGTGTTTTCCTCGGTCTTAACGGCTTGATTTTCTTCGGTCATAACGGGCTTTTTCTAACGATATTCGGACAAATTTGTAAACTCTTGAATGACCAAACCCCCGTTTACCGGGGGTTTTTGCCAAGGTGCGCCAGTGCTGATGTGGCGTCAAATTCTCATGGGCATCACGACATACTTGAAATTGGCGTTGTCCGGTATGGTGAAGAGTGCTGAACTGTTGCCATCGGTTAACTCAAGCTGGACCATGTCTTGATCCATATTGACCAGAGCATCAATCAGATACGTCACGTTAAAACCAATTTCAATGCTGTCACCACCGTAGTCGATGTCCAACTCGTCCATCGCCTCTTCTTGTTCGGCGTTGTTTGAAGCCACTCGCAGCGTACCAGGGTCTAGGTTCAAGCGAACACCCTTGAACTTATCACTGGTTAAGATCGCGGTGCGTTGCAGGCTGGCAAGCAATGCCGTACGACCTAAAACAACGCTGTTTCGATGGTTTTTGGGAATGACGCGGTTGTAATCAGGGAACTTGCCTTCGACAAGCTTGGTGACAAACTCCATGCCACCAAATATGAACTTGGCCTGGTTATTTGCAAACTGCATTTCGATCATGTCGTCGCCGTTAACCAAAAGCCGTTGCATTTCAATCACTGTCTTGCGGGGCAAGATGACTTCTTGCCTGGGAACTTCTACATCCAAGGTCGCACTTGCAAAGGCGAGCCTGTGCCCGTCGGTTGCGACCAGGCTCAGCTGGCGTCCTTCTGCAACAAACAGGATTCCGTTGAGGTAATAGCGGATATCGTGTACAGCCATGGCGAAGGAGACCTGGCTTAAAAGATCCTTCAAGGTTTTTTGCGGGACGCTGAAAACCGGACCGAAGTGAGCCGATTCCTGGACCAACGGGAAGTCCTCTGGAGGTAAGGTCTGAAGCGTAAACCGGCTTTTACCTCCCTTGAGCAGCAATTTGGACGCGTTGGTTTCTAGTGAAACGGTCTGATCCGAAGGCATGGTTTTCAGGATGTCTATCAACTTACGCGCACCGATGGTGGTCGCGAAATCACTGATATCACCACCCAGATCTGCTGTGGTTCGAATCTGGATTTCGAGATCGCTGGTGGTCAGTTGAAGCGAAGAGCCTGTTTTTCGAAGCATCACATTGGCCAATATGGGCAGCGTGCTGCGCCTTTCAACAATGCCTGAAACCAACTGGAGTACTGATAAAACTTTGTCTTGAGCTGCTTTAAGAACGATCATGTCTACCTCTAAATCTTGCTACACAAGGTGCCGCCACTCTCTGGCCAAAACCTTCTTTTCTTGCGATTGTCCCTTTTCTGACCTAACCCTTGAGCGTCTGCTCAAGAACATGCAACTGCTGATTGAGGTCAATCATTTGTTGTCTTTCAGAGCCAATTTTCCGAACAGCGTGAAGTACGGTGGTGTGATCTCGTCCACCAAACAATTCTCCAATTTCGGGAAGGCTCTTTTGTGTCAGTTCCTTGGCCAGGTACATAGCAATTTGCCTGGGTCTGGCAATGCTTGCAGGCCTCTTTTTTGAATACATGTCGGCGACCTTGATCTTGTAGTAGTCGGCAACTGTTTTTTGTATGTTTTCCACAGAGATTTGCCGATTCTGAATGGACAGCAAATCACGCAGTGCATCACGGGCCAACTGGATCGAAACTTCCTTGTGGTTGAAACGGGAGTAAGCCAGAATTTTGCGCAAAGCACCTTCGAGCTCACGGACGTTGGACCGAACATTCTTAGCTACAAAAAAGGCAACTTCCTCAGGCATCTCGGAGCCCTCAGCGCGGGACTTGTTGATCAAAATTGCGACCCTCATCTCAAGCTCTGGGGGCTCGATCGCAACTGTCAGACCAGAATCAAAACGGGAAACAAGGCGCTCATGGATGTCAGCAAGGCCCTTTGGATAGGTGTCGCTCGTCATCACAATATGTGATTTTTTGGCGAGCAGTGCCTCGAATGCATTAAAAAACTCTTCTTGCGTACGTTCCTTGTTCGCAAAAAATTGAACGTCGTCAATCAGCAATAAATCCAGCGAGTGATAGCGTTCCTTGAACTCATCAAATGTCTTGCGCTGATATGCCTTGACCACGTCTGAGACAAATTGCTCTGCATGGATGTACAACACTTTGGCATTTGGCCGGTCCGCCAACAAGCGATTGCCGACGGCGTGCATCAAATGTGTTTTACCGAGCCCTACACCGCCATAAATGAACAGTGGGTTGTACATCTGGCCAGGCATGCCAGCGACGTGAATGGCTGCCGCCCGCGCCATGCGGTTTGCCGTGCCTTCAACAAGACTATCGAAAGTCAGCCCGGAGTTGAGACGGTTTTTCAAAACCCCTTGCACAGCTTCTTCCGGGGTGTCCGCGGACTCGGACACCGGCGCAACTTCAGAGGGCCTTTGGACCGTTGAAGATCTGGCCGGGGCATCTCGGGGGGCGAGTGCAAGCTCCACGAGCACGGTCTGACCGGTCAACTTTTCCAACAAGGCAGCAATGCGTCCGCTGTACTGAGCGCGCACCCAATCCATCTTGAACCGGTTGGCTACATAAATTGTTGTTTTGGATAAGTCAGGCGATGTAAGTGCTGTGAGCGGCCTGATCCATGTGTTGAATTGCTGCTCTGGAAGTTCTTGCGCAAGCTGCTCAATACAGGCCAGCCAAAGACTTGGGCCTACATCCGAGTCGCCGCTAACTGCTTGTTTATCCGTTAGTCCCTCTGTCATTGTTGTTGTCGGATTTTTGTGGATAGATGTGCTTGGCAAAGCATGAGATTCTAATTTATCAAGAATTTATCCACAATCCGATTCCTTGATCAACAGAGTGCAAAGGCGACAGCGTTTGGGGTGCCTGCCGTGTAGGCACAGGGCATCTTGCTCCCAATCGACAAATTTGCCATAATCGCGGGCTAACTTCTCGGCAGACGCCAAAACAGGATTCCAAAATGAAACGTACCTATCAACCCTCCAAGATTCGCCGCGCTCGCACCCACGGCTTTCTGGTTCGCATGAAGACCCGCGGTGGTCGTGCGGTGATTAATGCTCGTCGCGCCAAAGGCCGCAAGCGCCTGGCGGTCTAATGTTGCCTGGGTGCGCCTGGCTTCGATAGTTAACCGTCGCTAGCAAGCCGCAGCACCTGACAAATTTTCATCAGCGTCGATCATCGCGTGCAGCGACTTCAAACGCGAGCACAGTTCCAGTCGGTACTGTCTGGGAGCACGCTTTCACGCACCAGTCACTTTGCTCTGCATAGCCTGCCCCTAACGCAGGCTTTTGCGCATGGTGAGGACGCCCAGGCAAACGCCGCTAGCAGCAAGCCCCTCTTTGCGACCCATTCACTTTGGGTCGGTGCCATGGTGCCCAAACGATGGGCAAAACGTGCCGTGACCCGTAATGCGATCAAGCGCCAGATTTACAACGCATGTTCTTCGCTCGCTGTCGACATGCCTGTGGCTGCGTATGTGATACGCCTTCGATCCGGTTTTGACCGGAAGCAGTTTGTCAGTGCCACGTCTGACGCACTGAAGCAGGCGGTTCGTGCTGAACTTCAACAGTTGTTGGGTCGTCTGGTCTCACGTGGATCGCAAATGGCGCAAGAAATGAACCCGACGCCAGCAAAATGAAAAGGCTGCTCATCGGTGTCGTCAGGGCTTATCGCCTACTTTTGAGCCCATGGCTAGGGTCGGCCTGTCGCTTTGAACCAAGCTGTTCTGTTTATGCCATTGGGGCTATTGAGCGGCACGGTGCTGCTGTCGGAAGCTACTTTACGCTCAAGCGTCTGGGACGATGTCACCCTTGGTGCGATGGGGGCCTAGACCCCGTGCCCGACCATTCGCCGGGTCTATTCACCTGTTTGCATTTTTCTTCTTCTGACAAGAAAACCTCATGAACGACATTCGCCGAACTATCTTGTGGGTCATTTTTGGCTTTTCCATGGTGCTGCTGTGGGATCGATGGCAAATCCACACGGGGAACAAAGCCACTTTTTTCCCCTCGCCTGCATCCGTATCAACGGCTCCAGGTGCCGCTGCTGGCGTTAGCCCGAAGCTGGAAAAGCAGCCTTCAACGGCCATCGCCCAAGTCGTGGCCACAGCGACAGCCGCAGCTGAACCGCAAGCACAAATACCGCGCGAGCAGTTTGAAGTCGTCACAGACGTATTGAAGCTAGGATTTGACTCAGAAGGCGGTTCGTTGGTTCGTGCGGAGTTGCTCAAGCATGTATCGCTGAGCGACAAGAGTAAGAATTTTGTTTTGCTGGATGACAGCAAGGATCGCGTTTACTTGGCACAGACCGGTTTGATTGGAGGCGCTTCTACCGCGGCTCTGCCAAATCACAAGACGGTCATGAAGGTTGTATCTGCTGAGCGCGCGCTCAAAGATGGTTCAAACGAGCTCACCGTACGTTTTGAGTCGCCAGAAGTCGGCGGTGTCAAAGTCATCAAGTCTTACGTTTTGAGCCGCGGCTCGTATGCCATCAAAGTTCAGCATGACGTGTTTAACGCCGGCACGACGCCCATTTCTCCAGAGCTTTACCTCCAGCTGGTGCGTGATGGCAATAAGCCTCCAGGCGAGTCTTCTTTTTATTCCACTTTCACGGGCCCAGCCGTTTACACGGAAGCGAAGAAGTATCAAAAGGTCGAGTTCTCCGATATCAAGAGCAAAAAGGTAGATGTTGAAAAAGAAGCGACCAACGGTTATGTCGCCATGGTTCAGCACTACTTTGCCAGTGCCTGGATATTGCCCGATGGCATCAAACGAAGTTTCTCTCTTGATGCTGTGGACATTGGTTCGTCATTGGCAGACTGCTGCTACCGAGCAACCATGATTGCACCTTTGGATGCCATTGCCCCAGGTGCGAGCAAAACGGTGGAGGCCAAGTTCTTTGCTGGACCCCAGGAGGAAAAAGTGCTCGAGTCTTTGACGCCAGGTTTGGAGCTGGTGAAAGACTATGGTTGGTTGACCATCCTGGCCAAACCTTTGTACTGGCTGTTGGACAAGCTGCAAGGTTTCATTGGCAACTGGGGTTGGTCTATCGTCGCTCTGGTGTTGTTGCTGAAGATTGCTTTTTACTGGCTCAACGCCAAGGCCTACTCCAGCATGGCCAAGATGAAGGCGATTAACCCAAAGATCATGGAAATGCGCGAGCGGCTGAAGGACAAGCCGCAACAAATGCAGCAGGAGATGATGCGTATTTATCGTGAAGAAAAAGTCAATCCGATGGGTGGATGCTTTCCCATCATGATTCAGATCCCGGTCTTCATCGCCCTGTACTGGGTGCTCCTCTCAACCGTAGAGATGCGCAATGCACCCTGGGTCATGTGGATTCACGACCTCTCGGCCCCAGATCCGTACTACATCCTGCCCCTGGTCATGACGGCGACTACGCTTTTGCAAACGGCTTTGAATCCAGCACCACCAGATCCCATGCAAGCCAAAATGATGTGGATCATGCCCCTGGTGTTCAGCGTGATGTTTTTCTTCTTTCCGTCCGGCCTGGTGCTTTACTGGATCACGAACAACATTTTGTCGATTGCGCAGCAGTGGGTCATTAACGCACGCATGGGTGTGCCACCCCAGTTCAACCTACCCAAGTTTTAATTCAGGACGAGGCCAGCGCTGACCAATAGCCCCGAACGTTGAGCCCAACGGCGGGGTTTGTTATTTCATACGCATGCCACTCATTTTGATTACGCTGGCCAATGGTGGCCAATATGAAGCCGAAGGCGAGTCCGGAACGACGCTACTTGAGACGGTGCGGGCCGCTGGCATCGATGGTTTTTTGGCAGAGTGCGGTGGTAACGGCACCTGTGGCACCTGCCATTGCTACATTGCGCCAGCGGAAGAACACATGCTGGCACCAGCAGAAGACGCAGAAAATGAGATGCTGGACTATGTTGCTGACGAGAGGCGACCCAATAGTCGACTGGCCTGCAGAGTGAGAATGACAGGCGAGATGGACGGCTTGCGGGTCAGGATCCCCGCCCGGCAAATCTAAGGGCTTCCTCCGCCGACCCGGCAAGATGACACCAGTTCCAGCAATGACCCATGCCCATCCCGATCCAATTGCTGCTATTGCCACTGCGCCTGGTCGCGGGGCTGTGGGTATTGTTCGCGTTAGCGGCTGGGGCTTACAGGACTTGATTCAAGCCCTGCTTGGCCGCTCTTTGAAGCCTAGAGAGGCGACCTACGGACCATTTATTGCCACTGATGGCTCAGCCATAGACCATGGGCTGGCGCTGTTTTTCCCTGGCCCACATTCCTTCACAGGCGAAGACGTGTTGGAGTTACAGGCTCACGGCGGGCCCGTGGTACTACAACTTCTCCTTGCCCGCTGTCTGGAGGCCGCGCAAAGCAAGGACCCTGCAACTGGCACAGAAATCCTGTCGCGCCTGCGTTTAGCACGCCCAGGCGAGTTCACCGAACGAGCCTTTCTGAACGACAAAATTGACCTTGCGCAGGCAGAAGCTATTGCCGACTTGATTGATGCCAGCACGGAGGCTGCGGCACGTAGTGCCAGCCGATCGCTGTCGGGCGAGTTTTCGAAGGAAATCGGGGCCTTGCGGGAAGCCATGATTCACCTGCGGATGCTGGTTGAAGCCACGCTTGATTTCCCTGAAGAAGAAATAGATTTTTTGCAGCAGGCTGATGCCAGTGGGCAGATGGAAAAGCTCCAAGCGATGTTGGCGACGATTGCTCGCAAAGCTGGCCAGGGGGTGCTGCTCAGGGAGGGGATCAAGGTGGTGATTGCGGGGCAGCCCAATGCCGGCAAATCATCACTGCTCAATGCATTGGCGGGCGCCGAGCTGGCCATCGTGACGCCGGTACCGGGCACGACTCGCGACAAAGTGCAGCAGACCATCCAGATCGAAGGTGTGCCGCTGCATGTCATCGACACAGCGGGTCTGCGGCAAAGTACGGATCTGGTAGAAAAAATTGGCATCGAGCGGGCTTGGTCCGAAATTGAAGGCGCAGATGCAGTCTTGTTTTTGCATGACCTGACGCGTGTAGCGGATCCAGAGTACGCCAGTGCAGATGCATTGATCGCACAGGCCATGAGCCAGAAGCTGGCGCCGACAACACCCGTCGTACACCTTTGGAACAAGGCGGATGCCGTTACTGACGCATCACGAGCCCCAGGCTTGGCCCTCTCTGCCCGAACCGGTGATGGCTTGGATGTTCTGCGCCATCGTTTGTTGTCTCTGGCCGGTTGGCAGGCTGCACCCGAAGGGGTTTACATGGCCCGCGAGCGACATGTGCAAGCCCTGCACAGAGTCAAGGCGCATCTGACACAAGCCCAGGCACACCTGAGTGCACAGACTGCCTCGCTGGACTTGCTTGCCGAAGAACTGCGATTGGGGCAAAACGCATTGAACGAGATCACGGGCGAATTCACCTCCGATGATTTGCTGGGCGTCATTTTTTCCAGCTTCTGTATCGGAAAGTGATTTGCGCGGACGGGTGGGGCGCGAGTTATGACGACTTAAAGTCGTGTTCCCGCCCCCAGCTCAGTTGAGGTCTCAGGCGCCTTTGAGTAGCACCGTCTCTGCTTGTGCGATGGCCTCGGCCTTGCCTGAAAGCACCAGGGTGTCACTGCTCTCAATCATGATGTTCTGGTCTCGTACATCTATGCTTTTCCCGGATTGACGCCTCAGGCTCAGCAGGCGGACCCCCATGGTGTCTAGCTCGAAGTGATCAAGCGTCTTGCCTATGCACCTGGCCCCCATGGGCAGTGTGATCGATGCCAGGCGCTCCTGGTGCAGTTCGTCTACCGAGCTATCGTCTGCACCATGGAAATAACCCCGTAAAAGGTTGTACCTGGCATCCCTTTGATCCTGAACCACGCGAATCACGCGGCGCATGGGCACACCCACCAGTGCTAGCGCATGACTGGCCAACATCAGGGAGCCTTCAATGGCCTCGGGCACCACTTCGGTGGCACCCGCCTGCTGAAGGGCTTCGAGATCTTGGTCGTCCTGTGTTCGCACAATGACTGGCACCTGCGGGGCGTGCGTACGAATGTGTGCCAGCACCTTCATGGCCCCTGGCACCTCCTGATAAGTGATCACGACAGCGCTGGCACGGGCCAGACCCGCTGCCATCAACGCCTGCAGACGGCTAGCGTCACCAAACACCACGGAGTCCCCCGCAGCGGCTGCTTGCCTGACCCGATCGGGATCCAGGTCTAGCGCCATATAGGGAATGGCCTCCCGCTCAAGCATGCGCGCAAGGTTCTGGCCACATCGTCCGTAGCCACAAATGATCACGTGCTTGCTGGTGTTGATGGACTTCCGTGCGATGCTGGTCATTTGCAATGACTGTTGAAGCCAATCGCTACTGACAAACTTCATCACGATTGCGTTGCTGTACATAACGATAAATGGCGTGGCCACCATCGACAGAACCATGCCGGCCAGGATCGGGTTGAGCAATGCGGGGGGAACCAGCTCACTTTTTTGAGCGAGTGCCAAAAGCACAAAGCCAAATTCGCCCGCTTGAGCGAGATAGAGACCTGTACGCAGCGACGTTCCCGTGGTGGCCCCCAGCGCTCGGGCAAGTACAGATACCAATATCGCCTTGAACACCACAGGGGCAGTCAGCAGCAACAGTACCAGCGGCCATCGCTCCAGCACCATCCGCCAATCAAGCATCATGCCGATGCTGATGAAAAACAGGCCTAACAAGACGTCATGAAATGGCCGAATGTCTGTTTCCACCTGTGGCTTGAATTCAGTCTCGGAAATCAGCATGCCGGCAATGAAAGCACCGAGGGCCAGGCTCAGCCCCGCCAGCTCTGTCAGCCAGGCCAGGCCCAGCGTGACGAGCAGCAAATTCAACACGAACAACTCATCGCTTTTGCGCCGGGCCACCAAGGTCAGCCAGCGCCGCATGACCCATTGCCCTCCTACCAGCAAGACGGTGATGAGCAACGTTGCCTTCAATGCAGCCACTGTCAGTGAGGTCAGCAGGTTTTCACCAGACGCACCTAATGCCGGGATCAGTACCAAAAGCGGTACCACTGCCAGATCCTGGAATAAGAGAACGCCCATCACGCGCTTGCCGTGCTCGGACTCAAGTTCCAAGCGCTCCGCCATCAGCTTGACCACAATCGCGGTACTGCTCATGGCCAAGGCGCCAGAAAGGGCCAGCGCCGCTTGCCAGCCCATGCCCCAAAGTCCGGGTGCAAGAGTTGCCAGGCCCAGCATAGCCCCAGAGGCTACCAGCATCGTTAGAACCACCTGCAACATGCCCAGCCCCAACACATGGCGGCGCATGGCACGAAGTTTGTTCAGATTGAACTCCAGTCCAATCACAAACATCAAGAAGACCACGCCAAACTCACCTAGATGCTGAACGCCTTCGGCGCTCTTGGCCAATGCCATGGCGTTGGGGCCTATCACCACCCCCACCACTAGGTAACCCAACATGGGCGGCAACTTGAATGACCGGCAGGCCACCACGCCCAACACTGCAGCAAGCAAATAGAGAAGGGTGATTTCCAGGCCGGACATGCCTCAATACTAGCAAGCACTTATGTCCGTTAACTTAAGGGCTGAGTTTGCGCCCATAAAATCATCAAATGACTCAACGTCCTCACTCAGACCGTCTCTTTCAGGCCGATCGCGCGATTGCATTGGCTCATGAGACTTTTGACATTGAGGCTGCGGCCATTTCAGGCCTTCGAGCCCGAACAGGTCAGATTTTTGCGCAAGCCGTGCAGTGCTTGCTTGAAACACAAGGCCGCGTGGTAGTCATGGGCATAGGCAAAAGCGGCCATATCGGGCGCAAGATTGCGGCCACATTGGCGTCCACTGGCACGCCGGCCTTGTTTGTTCACCCCGCGGAGGCCAGCCATGGCGATCTTGGCATGATCAAGCCCGTGGACGTGGTGATTGCGATTTCTAACAGTGGTGAGTCGACCGAGCTCACGGCGATTTTGCCGGTGCTCAAGCGTCTCGGTCCGACCTTGATCGCCATTACGAGCCGCCTGGATTCCAGTCTGGGCCGCCATGCAGATATGGTGTTGGACTGCGGCGTTGAAAAAGAGGCGTGCCCCCTTAATCTCGCGCCTACGGCCAGTACCACGGCTCAACTGGCCTTGGGCGACGCGCTGGCTGTCGCCTTGCTTGATGCCCGTGGTTTCAAGGCCGAAGACTTTGCCCGTTCACACCCTGGTGGTGCTTTGGGCCGCAAGCTCCTGACATTGGTTGATGACGTGATGCGCTCAGGCGCTGACGTTCCACGTGTGGGTCCGAATGCGGGTTTGGGTGAGCTGATGCGCGAAATGAGCGCCAAAGGTTTGGGCGCTACTGCGGTAGTTGATACTGAGCAGCGCGTTGTCGGGATATTTACAGATGGTGATTTGCGTCGTTTGGTTGAAAAAGGCACTGACTTGCGCAGCATCACTGCCCGTGACGTCATGCACGGGTCACCCCGAAGCATCGCCATCGGCTCTTTGGCGGCAGATGCTGTTGCGCTGATGGAGCAAAGCCGAATTACCAGTGTCTTGGTCATAGATCAAGAGGGTCGTCTGTGCGGTGCGCTGAACACCAATGATCTGATGCGAGCCAAGGTGATTTGATCATGGCATCCACGCTTGTAGATGTGCCGACTAAGCTGAGCCGCCTGACACCTTCCCTGGCATTCCTACCCGAGCTTTTGTTGCGGGCACAGGAAGTCAAAGTGGCTTTTTTTGATGTCGATGGTGTTTTAACGGATGGCGGGCTCTATTTTTCTGGTGAAGGCGAAACTCTGAAACGCTTCAACACATTGGACGGCCAAGGGCTCAAGCTCTTGCAGCGGGCAGGCATTACGCCAGTGGTGATAACCGGACGGGATTCAGCACCCTTGCGCTTGAGGCTCAAGGCATTGGGGGTAGAGCACGCGGTTTTTGGCACGGAGGACAAACGTCCCGCGGCGCAACAGATTCTTGATACTTTGGGCCTTGGGTGGCATCAGGCCGCGGGTATCGGCGATGACTGGCCCGATTTGCCGGTGTTGCGGCGCTGCGCCTTCGCATGTGCGCCTTCCAACGCCCACCTCGAGGCCAAGGCCGTGGCTCATTACGTGACAAAAGCCCGGGGTGGAGAAGGTGCCGCGCGCGAGTTCTGTGACCTGCTGGTGGTGGCCAGCGGTCAATATGTGACCTTGCTGGAAGAAAGTTCAATGTGAGCGGCACATGGCGTTTGGCATGGGAGCGACTATCTCTCTACCTTCCCATGGTGATGATGGCACTTTTGGCGCTGGTGACTTACTGGATGGTACGAATAGCGCCCGTTTTTGAGCCGCCAGGTCCCGCTAAGCCCGTGACGCATGACCCGGATTACTTCATGCGTGATTTTGCGGTTCGCTCGTTTGACCCTCAGGGCCGCCTTCAGAGCGAGGTTTTTGGCGTTCAGGCGCGGCATTACCCTGATACCCAAACCCTGGAAATTGACCAGATTCGTATTCGTTCCATCAGCGATCAGGGTCGCCCGAGCACTGCAACGGCTCAGCGAGCCTTGAGCAATGAGGACGGAAGCGAAGTACAGCTTTTTGGTAACGCCAAAGTGGTGCGGGAGGCGGTGGTGGATGAAACCGGCAAACCCCTGGCCCGTCTTGAATTTCAGGGAGAGTTTCTGCACGCGTTTCTTAAAGCCGAACGTTTGTCCTCGCATCAACCCGTCACCATTATTCGCGGACAGGATCGATTCACAGCCGATGCGCTTGCCTTCGACAACTTGGATCGTGTGCTTGATCTTCGTGGCCGTGTGCGTGGCATCCTTATCCCAAGTGCCCAAAAGTAGCATGGCTGAAGTTGCGCCGCTGGCGTTTATTACAGGCGCATCCAGCGGCATCGGCCAGGCGCTGGCACAACGGTATTACTCGGCGGGTTATCGCTTGGTGTTGGTGGCTCGGCGGTCTGCCGCCATAGACGATTGGGTGCTCAAAAATGGACTGGACCAGAGCCGAGTTCACAGTATGAGTGCCGATGTGAGTGTGATTGAGAGCATCGTTGACTCTGGCAAGGAATGCCTGGAGCACATTGGTGTGCCGGACGTGGTGATCGCCAATGCGGGCATCAGCGTGGGAATGGACACCAGCGAACGCGTCGATCTTGACGTCATGGCTCAGCTGTTTGCGACCAACAACGTCGGCATGGCCGCGACTTTCCACCCATTTTTGGCGGCCATGCGTCATCGTGGGTCTGGTGCTTTGGTTGGGATCGGCAGTGTTGCAGGTATACGCGGCTTACCTGGACATGGTGCGTATTGCGCCAGCAAGGCTGCAGTTATCAGTTACATGGAAAGTTTGCGCGGCGAGTTTCGCGATAGCGGCGTCGACGTTGTCACCCTTTGCCCGGGTTACGTGGATACGCCTCTGACCCGGCAAAACTCTTATGCCATGCCGTTTTTGATGACGCCCCAGGCGTTTGCCGATCAAGCCTTTAGGGCCATTGCGGCCGGTGTCAGTTACCGGGTGATTCCATGGCAGATGGGCGTGGTGGCAAAACTCTTGCGACTCTTGCCCAACGGCTTGTATGACCGATTGCTTTCTGGCCGGCCTCGTAAACACCGCATTGCGCCTGATTGACCTGAACGGCCTCGTACTTGCCGCTTGAAGTTGACAAACAGGGGGTCTTATCCCGGCGTACCGCACAGCAAAAAGGCTCCCTAGGGAGCCTTTTAGTACAGGTTATTGAAAACCCTGCGGAGTGCTTAGTAGCTGCTACGGCCACCGCCGTAACCACCACCGCCGCCGCCGCCGTAGCCACCGCCACCGCTGCGGCCACCACCACCACCGCCGTAACCGCCGCCGCCACCACTGCGGCCACCGCCGCCGTAACCGCCGCCGCCGCCAGCACCACCACCGAAGCCGCCGCTACGGGGAGGACGTGGCTCCATGGGACGGGCTTCGTTCACCACGAGACCACGACCACCGTATTGCTGACCGTTCACAGCGCTGATCGCTGCTTGAGCTTCAGCATCGCTGCCCATTTCCACAAAGCCGAAGCCCTTGGAACGGCCGGTGTCACGTTCCATCATGACCTTAGCGCTGGTGACGTTACCGTGAGCAGAAAAAGCCTGGAGCAGGTCTTCGTCACGGAAAGAATAGGGCAGGTTGCCCACGTAAAGTTTGTTGCCCATTCAAGGACTCCTCAAAATAACTCAAAACG
>JBJOIT010000023.1:0-47319 GCA_046046915.1 Pseudomonadota bacterium | reverse complement strand
GAATTTGTCAGTCGCGCAGCAGGCAAGCTCAGAAAGCAAGGCAGTCTGGCGGGACAAATCCTGGTGTTCATCCGCACTAGCCCCTTCAGGAAGGATGAGCAATACAGCCGAAGCATCACAGTGCCGCTGCGCCGACCCAGCGCAGACACTGCCATTCTGGTCAGCGCTGCATTGAAGAGGCTCAACGCCATCTACCGCCCCAACATCAACTACGCCAAGGCTGGCGTCATGCTGCTGGATTTGCAATCGGACGCCGTTCAGCAGTTTGAGCTGGACCTGGAAGGAGAAGACACGTCAGACCGCAGCCGGCTGATGGGCACGCTGGATGCACTCAACCAGCGATACGGGCGGGGCACGGTGGTGGTGGGCAGTGCAGGCCTACATGGTGACAAGAGGGTCTGGTCGATGAAGCAGGAGCGGCGTACGCCTGGGTACACCACCTGCTGGGATGAGTTGCCGGTGGCGAGGGCTTGAGGGGGTGGGAGGCTATTGAAGCCGTCCAGCAGACGCTCGCATCTGGGGCGATTGAAGAAGGTGGGACGGGGCTGGTGCTTAAACATACTGAGGGCGACCGGGAGCGGGAAATTGACCTGCCCCAGACGGCTAAGCCGCCTCGGTTGTTGGCTTTGGCTTAGAGGGTTGATCGGTCTGCAAAGGGCCATTTGCGGTCACTCGAACGCCCAGAAAATCATGTCGCCAATGACCGGTTCCATAGCACTGCGGCCATAGGGTGACTGTGCTGCGGTTCACAGGCAGGGCTCTGAGTTTTGACGAACGCGTCATTGGTTCTCCTTGAGCGAGCGAATGATGTGTTCGCGCATGGCGTCGACGGCTGTCGAACGCTCCGATTGCTCGCTTCTAAGGAGGACCACGTCAAGTTCGGGCAGTTCTGGCAAGCCGTTGCGGGCATCGAGCACCTTCAGACCGGGTGGCAGGCTGCAGCGGGTGATCACAGCCACGGCCAAGCCACATTCGGCTGAGGCCAACTGACCCATCACATTGGAGCTGTTGTACGCCACACGGAATTCGCGCTGCTGTTTCGAGAGGGTGCTCGCCTGGCCTTGGCGACGACTGCGGCTGTCATACTGGCGTTGAAGAAGCCATTACCTGCGATCGCTGCTGGCATGTTGGCAGCGGCCGTTTTCAGGCAGTTTTGAACGGCCGAGCTCCACCAACCTCTGACGCTCGAGACTTTCAACCCGACATCAGTTCTGGGGCAGCAGCGTCAGTTCGTCACCGTAGGCTGCGGCCGTTCAGTCCCGACTCCATGGCGATCGTCGGTCGTACAGCCAAACAACCTCTATTGCCAGGCAGCATTTCTCGGCGACATCGGTGAGGGTCAAGTTTCAAGGTAGACCGGTCGTCCGCCAAGAAAGCCACAACGGGCTCCTATGGGTCGACTGCTGCCTTTATGGCCATCTTAACTTTCTCCCATGACCGCCAGTCTGCTCGCCGGCAGTCTATAACCGCTCGGCCGCTTAGCCGAAAACAATCGGCCAGAAGTAAATCGAGCACCCAGTTCAATTCCTGTAAGTCCACCTATGCGATGTCATCCGGATGTCGCGGTCTGTGCAGTAAAGTCCAAGGACCTTTCAACGCCGATGGCACAAACCGGAGTGCTTCGGTCCGACCACTTTAAGCAGATGTGCACCAACTTCAGCCCCACACGCAACGGCACCTGGGTCGAGCGCAACCTGGGGTTAGATTGTCCGGACATGCATTACCCGCCCGAGGCCTACCCTGGCTACGACGCTCCCATCGCGCTGCTTGGTGATGATCACCAGATACCGATTGTGCGTACCGCCCGCTTTGGCCTCGTACCCCACTGGGCCAAGGACAACACCATCGGCAGACGCACCTACAACGCACGCTGCGAAACCGTTGCAGAAAAGCCGTCTTACCGCAGCCCTTGGCGCAAACGCCAGTACGCCATCGCCTTGCTCGACGACTTCTTTGAGCCCAACTGGGAAGCAGGGGTTGCGGTGCGTTGGCGCATCAAACGCCGAGATGGTGAGCCCATGGGTGTGGCCAGCATCTGGGACCGTTGGCTGGATACCCAGACCGGTGAAATCGTGCACTCGTTCTCGATGCTCACCGTTAATGCAGACGGACATGCGGTGATGGGGCATTTCCACCGCCCGGGCGACGAGAAGCGTAGCGTGGTGGTGTTGGAGCCGGAGCAGTTCAAACCATGGCTCATGGCCACCCCTCAGACAGCCATGGACATGTGCCTGCGGCCTGATGAGCGCGTCCTGGTCAGTGAACTGGCACCGAGAGAAGCGGCAGTCGGAGTAAATCTGTCCTTGCTATGAAACCTGGAAACAAATTTCTCACGGCAGTCGTAGTTCTGCTCCTTTGTGGCCAAGTTATTTATGCAGCCACCCTCACCGGCAGGGTCGTCGGGGTGTCTGATGGAGACAAGGTCACGGTGCTGGATGATCAAAAGGTGCAGCACAAGATACGCCTCGCGGGGATCGATGCGCCAGAGAAGAAACAAGCATTTGGTTGGGTGTCCAAGGACCACTTGGCTAAGCAGGTCTTCTCAAAGTTCGTCACGGAGGACTACGCCAAGTCGGTCAAGTATGGTCGCTTGGTAGGCAAGATTTTGTTGGATGGCCAAGACGTGAATATCCGGCAGCTACAAACCGGCTTGGCCTGGCATTACAAAAAATATGAGGCGGAGCAGCCTCCTGGGGATCGATTGACATACGCCAGGGCAGAGCAGATGGCGATGGATCGGCGTATCGGTCTATGGTGCGACAAGAGCCCTGTGGCGCCGTGGGACTTCAGACACAAGGTCCCGTAGCTGATTTAGGCTGTTGATTTCTCGGTCTTTCATGCACCCTAGCATCGGTGTAATGGCAGGTGCCCTCGCATCACCCACCACAACGATACGCCTGTGCCTCATATGACACGCTACCCATGAACCAATTGCTGTCATCACGGGTAACAACAAAGGTGTCTGCACCGGTGGCTGCCACGGCGTTGCGTAAGTTGGTTTCACCGATCGCACGCATCACTGTCGGGTCTTTGCCCATGCCCAGAATCCGATCGTTGAACTGAACAACGCGCACAAACTTGCACGCCTTAGCTTGATCTGCGCTGACTGCTTGTAACCGTGCTCCGGCATCAGAAAGGTTCGGAGCCGATGCGCAGGCCGTCATCGCTAAAACCAAAGCAATAGAGGACGCAAAACGGCATCCATTTGCGCAGGTCCCATAGCTGGTGGGAGGAATTTTGTGTAGTTTCATGTGCTTGATTCCCGTGTTGTTGGGGACTCGTATCGGTACTCAGAATCGGTGGGTCAGACTGACATCGACAAGGTTGGTTGCCCCGAAGATGCCGGTGTTGGTGGGCGCTTTAAAGCGAGTCCAGTTCAATCCGACGGCCATGCTCGTACTCAACTTCCATGTAGCGCCCAAACCAAAGTACGTGTCGTTACCAGTTTCTTTGAAGGTGTCGACCTGAGTGTTTGCGCCCGAGGTGAATTGCGATGTCTGGTTGATAGACCATTCACACCAGCCCGCTCGGGCCAGAACTTCCACGTCAGATGTGACAGGGTATGAAGCGTATCCTCCTACCATCCACCCGGTTCCATGGATGGTCGAGGAGCCTGTTACCGACCCTGTCGGCTTGTTCAGGCTGATGTCCCCGAAATTTTGGTATCCGACCTCCACGCCAAAGTACGTAGAAAAGCCGTAGCCACCCTTGATACCAAATGCGATGTCCGATTGATCACTGGTCCACCCTGCTGGCAGATCACTGATGGGCGTGCTTGGTCGGCCGACACCGACGCTAACGAAGAGGCCGCTGTCTTGGGCTAGGGCGGCATTCGATGCAGAAATTGCCAGGGTAACGATGGCGGCGACGAGCTGTACTTTCTTCATTTTGAATTCCCTTCATGTGTGACAAATTTGGTCCTTTGACTGTCTTGATCGTGAGCATTCTTTGTGTTGCTTTCCGACGCAATACAAGTCGACGAAAACACTGACCGTCTACGTAAAACGTAAAGACAGTATATGTGAGTCCTACGAATATCGTAGGCATGTCTCGTGCACGTACTCCGTCCCTGGCGACGGTATTTGGCCGTCGTTTAAAGCAGGCACGCGAAAAAATGGGCCTACCTCAGGAGAAGCTGGGGGTGTTAATCGGTCTGGATGAAAGTTGCAGCAGTGCCCGAATCAGCCGTTATGAGGGGGGCGTTCACAAAGCGCCGGTAGAGACCGCAATCAAGCTGGCTGATGCTCTGGGCGTCCCGTTGCCTTATCTTTATTGCCCGGATGATGAAATGTCCGAGGTCATCCTTGCCTTTGCCAAGCTCGACACTCAAGCCAGAGGTGAACTCAAGGCTTGGCTCCACGGCAAGGCTGTCTTGTAGCCTCACCTCAAGCACGGGCGTTTGAAGAGGGTTGCGGATGACCTGCCTACCCTGTCAGATTCATCCATCGAAGTCGGGCGCAACGGCAGCAACCAGGATTCAGGGTGCTCCATCTGGTTTACCTTGACTACTATCTGACGGCAGGGTGTGCCTGATGGAGTCACGGTCACGGTTCTGGATGATCAAAAGGTTCAGCACAAGATACGCCCCGCGGGGATCGATGCTCCGGAGAATTAGCAAGCGTTCGGTCAGGTATCCAAGGACCACTTGGTAAAGCAGGTTTTTTCAAAGTTCCTAACCTTTGACTACGCCAAGTTGTACAAGTATGGTCGCTTGGTGGGCAAGATTTTGTTGGACGGCCAGGATATGAATATCCTGCAGCTAAAAAGCCGGTTTGGCGTGGCATTACAAAAAATATGAAGCTGAGCAGCCTCCTGAGAATCGTGTGACCTACGCCAAAGCTGGGCAAGTGGCGATGGATCGGGGTATCGGTCTATGGATCGACAAAAGCTCTGTAGATGCGTGGGACTTCAGGCACAAAGTGCGATAACTGCTTTATGCTGCTACTTGCTCGGTCTTGATTCCCCGCAACGATATGCCTGGGACTCAGATGAACCCGGGAGGCAAATGGACATACGGGTTCGGTAGCGCGCTAATCTAGGTTGCTGATCTTTGCCAGCAGGTCTTCAATGCCACCCTTGCCGCCTTCCTCCTCCCCCTTGATGCCGAAGGATTCGCGCTCCATCCGGACCAGACGTTCCAGCATCTCAGTCAGCTTCTTGGCGCTGTCGATCCGGACGGTGATGGAGGTCAGCTTGTTGATGTCGGCGCTGATGTTACCTAGCAGGCTGCTCGTCATCGCGATGTCACCCATGTCATGGGCGTTCTCAAGCGAGCGATCCACCAGATAGCGAATCATGTCCAGTATCTTAAGCAAGCCATCCTTTTCATCGGTGGCTGTCGCGACCTCGCACAGGAGTTTCGTAAACAGGGTGCGTGTCCGTTTGAAATCTTGCCGCTGGGACAGGATTACTGACGCCTGCATGTCAGAGTTCTGCTCGATAACCTCTATCTCGCAAGCCGGGGTGAGCTGCGTACTGGGAGTGCGTACCGCAGCCCTTCGTACCTTGTCGGCTGCCCGTTGGCGGATCTTCTCTGCCAGGTTGCGTGTCCACAGGTCCTTTTTGGCGCGTTTGCGGATGGCACCGTCGGTGATACCGCACTCCTGCGCGATCTGGCGCAAGGAAAGTATGCCGGCCCGGTAGTGCTTTTCTGCGAGTTCCCAGTCCACGAGAGCTTTGTTGCTGGTACTCATTGGGCCTACCCCTCGATTTCATTATCAAGCTCGTGCGGATTCAGCGGAGGATGAGAAAGACTCGAAGAGTCAACAGAATCTACGTTCTCCGCCCACTGAGAAGTCAGGCGAACTGAGCGGAGAAACTCCTCATCGTCGGCCGAGAATTCGCTGATTCCGCAATCTTCGCCCTCGACTTGCGGAGCAAGTTCTTGCTGGACTGCCAGCAGTTTCTCCGACTTCGCAGCGTTGGCGCTGGCAAGGCGGTACACCTTGCTGGAGCGACCATTTTTACCCGTCACCGTCTCCACCACGATACGGGGCGGATTGCAGCCGAGCAGTTCATCCAGAGCCCCGTCCAGCTCTAACTTGTCCTTGTGCTTGTGGAAGCATTGGTTGCTGAGGCGGGTGCGCGAGGACGGCCCCTTGGTCTGTAGGAAGCCCATGACCTTCGCGGCATTGGCTTGGGTCTCTGCCACCTTGACCTCATCTTCACCGCTGGCGAAGATGTATTTCACTGACTCTGTGGAGAAGCGGATCCAGCCCATGGCGGCTTCCAGGTGATGCACCTCGATGGTGGTCTGGAGGTCGCACAGGGCGAACAGCATAGCCATGCGCAGTAGCATGGGGGCACGGCGCTGGATCAGGGCTGCTATGCGCTCGCCCATGGATACGTCGTTGAGCTCACCGTAGTACAACCGGTCGTAGCACTGCTTTGCATCCTCGGAAAGCTTCATTTCCGTATGGTCGCGCTCGAACCAGCGGTCGGCCTTGCAGAACTGCAGGACCTCTTCGAGACGATCCACCAGTTCAACCACCACCTCAGCGGGTGTTCCGGTAGGCATGGACACCAGGCGCTGGCGTTCTGCATAGATCACCAAGAAGCGGTTGAAGAAGCCGTTGGTGAGGTCGCGGCTTGCAATCATCGTCGTCAGTTCAAACGGCGTGATTGCGGCCATGATGCCGATGTGCGGATTGCTTGCCCCCATCAGGTTGTGCCGGGTGGCAGGCTTTAGGTCCTGGCCATCCCAGCAGTCACGCAAGGCTGCAGACAGTGTGTTGCCCTCGCGCTTGCCCTGGTGCAGCACGTTGGCAAACTCACTCTCGGCGACCAGAAGGCGCTTGTCGTTGATACCCGAGACCTCGTCTTTACCGTCCTGGTAGGCGTCATGGACCAGGCGGATCAGGCCTTCACGGGTGGACAGCCCACCACGGTGAATCTGCGGTGCCAGACATTCATTGCGCTTGCAAACCTGATCAGCGAGGCGGAAAACCAGTGCGGTGGAATCACCCTTGCGAGCCACGCTGGAGCGCCCTACGTGAAGGCCGAAGATTAGCGAGTGGTGGATCGTGTCACCAATGCGAAGATAGACGCCCCGGCCCACCGTGACACCCAAGTAGGCGAGGATATTGAGGGCAATGGCAGCGGGGTTCGCCTCGGAGTTGGCAGCACCAGCCCTAGCAATATCGCCTACCAACCCGTGCAGAGCCAACTGTTCAAGCTGGGGAGGGTTGCGGTGGAAATCAGCCAGTCCCATCTCGCTAAGATTTTCAAATTTCTTGCTCATGCTTGTTCTCCGGTCCAGATATCAGCCCAGTCAGCACCGGGCACGTTGGGCTTCATCGTTTCGTAGTGAAGGCCGTGTTGATTTGCTCGCTCAGCCAACTTCCTGGCTGCCTGAATCCCTGCGGTGTCGTTGTCGGCGAAGATGACCATGCGCTCAACTTCGGCGGGCCAGATGAATGTGCTCAGAGCACTGGTGCCACATGCCACCACCACAGGCATGTCGAACATGACCGAGGCAGCCGCCGCGGTTTCAATGCCCTCTGCGATGCCCAGAACGCCCTTGTGCGGGGTGGCCAGCGTGATGACTGCTCCACTCAAGGGGCCAGAGGCACAGGTCAGCTTCTTGGGCTGGGGCACGGCAGCCTTGCAACCCTTGCCCAGGTAGGTGCGGTGGTAAGCCAGCACCTTGCCATTGAGCATGACGGGAGCGATCATGGCCGGAAAGGATCCCAGTTCAACCCACTGGCCGCTTTCGTTCTGGTGCCAGTAGGGCAGGGCGGGATGCTCGAGGATGCAAGCAGGGATGGCCCATGCGGCCAAGCCCCGGGCGTCCAAGTACTGGCGTACCGCCTTTCCAGCAGGGCCACACTGGGCGGCCAGCTTCCTGTTCTTTTCCGCATTAAATGCCCACAGGTCGCGCTGCTTTTGTGCCTGCGCCAACAGGTATTCCTTCTTGCGGCGTGCATCAGTTGTTGACACCTGGAGAATGTTCCCGCGGGAGCGGAGGGCCGGATCAGGCCTCCAGTGGTGGGCCCCACCGCTGCGCCAGCAACCGAACACTGCAAAGAGGGCCGGGTAGAGGTGGATCACATACCAGCCGTCACGGTTGTTGCGACGGCCGTTGGTGCTGAAGCGGTGGATGCACTCATCGGCTATGAATTCGTCAATGAGGGGCGTGCCCAGGATGTGCATCGCCTGACGGAGGCTGTCGTAGTCAATGCTCATGCGGCCCCCTGATCGATGTCGTAGAAACTTTGTTCGTCGAGTGAACGGATCAGCTTAAGGATGTCGGAGGCACGCCAGGCAGTAGTTCTGGGCGAAAGACTGACGGGTCGGGGGTAGCGTCCGGTTCTAACGCCTGCCCACCAAGTGGACTTGCTGACCGGGAAGACCTCGAGAACTTGAGCCAGCCGCAGAAGACGTGCAGTACTCAGCGGCGTCTTCGATTGGGAAAGAAGGAGAGAGGAGGGGGATGAGGCTGGTTTGGATGGAGGTCGACCGTCGGGGTCGGGGTCATCGCCACCGCCGTCGTCATCGTCCTGCGTTGCAACTTCACCGTCCGGGCTTGCGCTGGTACTGCCGTCGCAGGTAGTGGTGGAGGTGGCTTGGGCGCTTGTCTTTACTTTAACGGCTGAGCTCCGTTGGCGTGGCGGCGCAAACGGCTTATCGTTTCCGACGACGATCGGAGGAAGTTCCTTGGTGATGTTGCAGACGCTAGGTGCTCCGTCGTTGTAAGGGTCGGATCGTCGTACGTTTTCCCACATCAGTTCGTAACGCAAGCGGGACATTCTCGAGCGTGCTTCACGGGCCAATTCTTCAATGTCGCGTGACATAGATTTCCTTTTTATAAGCGCCTTCCCGGGGGTATCCCGAGCGAGGCGAACGCATGGTAAGGAATTTCAGACCCACTGCGAATAGGCTTTAAGCGTGGCGATAGAGGGGCAGAATCAGCCCTCCTTCACGAAAAGATTGAGCCTTCAACGAAAGAGTGATGTTAAAAATTTTTTTAAATAAATTGCGATGAGGGCTCTATGTTGCAATTCCGTCACGGTTTCAGTGCAGCCTGGTCCGATCCTGGTTGAAGAAGCTGCTCGGATTCAAATGGCAACACTCGCTATGGCTGCAGCAGCCACGCTGGGGATCAGGTGTCCATAGTGCTTCTGCAACATTGCCATGCTGGTGCCGCTAAGCCTGGAAACGGTCAGGAGGTCCACACCAGCAGCTACCATGTCTGTTATCACAGCATGGCGAAGTGAGTACATCACCGTTGATTCGTTCAGACCCGCATCTAGGACCGCTCGTTTGAAGGGACCTTTCCAGGCATCCTTGTTCCACTGCGTTCCATCCGCCCTGGTGAAAATGAATGCTTCCGGGAGCTTGTCTGCGCATGCAGCTTTGAAAAGTTCAGCCATGCTGGAGGGGAGAACAATTTTTCGCTCTCCCGTCTTATCCAACTTGATGCTCAGTTCGTTGAGAGAGGTGTTGAAGTTCTTGACCCTCAGCTTAGCCAATGCGCCAGGTCGGATAGGCAAGCCGCAAAGTACACGTGCGAGGATCTCCACGCCAGTTTCATCAGCCTTGGCGGCATCGATGAGCCGCTGCCGCTGCGCCCTAGTCAGGTAACCACCGGCACGCTGACGGTCGGCGTTAGCGATGGGTTTTAGCTTGGATCTCCAGGCAAAGTCATTGGTAACCCATGCATTGTCGAACGAGTGGTTTAACGCGGCTCTGAATGGCGTCATGTCACGGTTCAGACTTGACGCCGACCGTTGCTGGTCAGTTGCCTTGCTGCCCTTACCACCACGCCCCGAGCCTCGATGAACCGGCTTGTCTGTCAGACGTTGTCTCCAGTCGCTGATGTGTGAAGGCTTCAGTTTCTGCAGCTCGAGAGAGGCAAATCGGGCATCGTCCAGCACGTAGCGGTCGAAACGTCTCCTTGCGTCGTGTGCTGCCGCTTCACCTTTTGTGCTGCTAAGGAACTTCACGTAGGCATTGCAAACATCCTTGATGGTTTTTGCTGTGGTGATACCTCCAGCGCTGGCGTGGTTGAGTAGTCTTCTGCCCTCTTCTGCCGCTTTGTCGAATCGCTCGTTATCCGGATAGTTCTCCAGCGTTCCCAGGGACGTCACAACCGCTTTGCCATTGTCAGGGTCGCGCAGCCTGATGCTCCAGGTGCCTGTCGAGTCTGCCTGCATCTTCCTGTAGCCCACATGAAGACCCACACTCAAACGCTCGAAGTAGGGGTCCCGTCGAGGCTTTAGACGAGCACGTGAACTTACTGAGTGGAGGCGAGTGGCCATAGAGGCGTAAGAGGTATGAAAGTAGTATGAAAAACATTATGACATTTTGTTGGATGGTATAGCTTGTAAGTTGTTGATTTATATGTAATTATGGATGATATTGGACTGTGCTGCATTGGCTTTCTCTGCCTTGACATGGTGGGGGTCGTTGGTTCGAGTCCAATCGCGCCTACCAACATTGCCCTCGTAATGATTATTACGAGGGCTTTTTTGTTTATGGCCACTATTCAGGCACGCGGCCTTCGTGATGATGAGCCTTCATGAGGCTAGACAGTTTCAGCAACGCTGGATGGAAACTGCCTGTTCAAAGCAACGAGAGCTGGCCGGCCGTCTTGAATCACTGTGTCTAGAGTTTTCAAGAGGGTAGCTGGGTCCGTGAGCTGTGGCTGCGCCTTGAGTTGACCCTCAAGCGTTGCAATTTTGGCCTGCATGTCGTCAGCACCGACCGTTGCGGCTAGTCCCTTCAATGTATGAAGCAGGCGAATGGCTTTCGAAGTATCACCTTGTTCCAAAGCTTCGAACAATTTGCCAGGCGTGGAAGCGGTCTCTAGATTAAAGGCCTCGATGATGTCGCCATAAACGCGGGTGTTACCGCCCAGACGTTTCAAAGCGCCCGCCGTGTCTATCGGCGCAGAACGCGGCTGGAGGCTGGCGCTTTGGGGCGTGACATGTCCGGCTTGGTGTTGCGATGCGTGCTCAGCAAATTGCTGAATCAGTGCGACCAGCTGATCAATGTCAAATGGTTTTCCCACATGTTCGTTCATGCCGGCCTGAAGGCACGCTTCCCGGTCGCTCGTCATGGCGTTTGCAGTCATCGCGATGATGGGCAAATGCTCAAAGCCGATCAGCTCGCGTATGGCTTTGGTTGCCATGAAGCCGTCCATCACCGGCATTTGAATGTCCATCAAGACCACATCAAAAGTCGGTAGCGTATCGACGACTTTTTCCACACCGATCTTGCCGTTATCTGCCAGTGTGACCTGAGCACCCTCCTGTTTCAGGAGCTCCGCAGCCACCATCTGGTTGATTTTGTTGTCCTCAACCAGCAGTAAACGTACTCCTTGCAAACGTTGGGTCCTTGGGCTCTCCTTGGCCTTTGTTTCGGCTTGTGCGGCAGATCCAGCCCGGAGTTTTGCCAACGGTAGCTTAAGTTCAAAATGGAAAACGCTGCCCTGCCCAAGCTGACTGTTCAGTGAAAGTTGCCCCCCCATCATGGCCACAAGGCGGCTTGAAATCGCCAGGCCTAAACCTGTTCCCCCATAACGCCGTGTTGTCGATGGCTCAGCCTGGGTGAATCCGTTAAAAATTCGCGCCTGGTGTTCTGGCGCGATGCCGATGCCGGTGTCTCTAATCGAGAACTCCAGCCTCGCATGCTCGGAATTTTTTTCGATGCACCTCACGCGCACGAGCACCTCCCCGATGCTGGTGAATTTGAGCGCGTTGCTTCCAAGGTTCATCAGTACCTGTTGTAGTCGCATTTCGTCTGCCACCAACCACTGCGGAACTTCTGGCTCAATATCCAGCCTCAGGTCGATTTCTTTGCCATCTCTCCCGGCTCCGAGTAACACCAGCAATTCGCGCAACATGGGCGTGAGCTCGAAGCTGCGGGGATCCAAGGTCATTTTTCCGGCTTCAATTTTTGAAACATCGAGCACATCGTTTATGAGGCCCAGTAGTGTGCGAGAGGCAGCCTGTGCGGTACTCACATACTGTCCCTGGGACGGTGTAAGGTCGGATTTCTTGAGGAGCTGCAGCATGCCCAAGATGGCATTCATGGGCGTGCGTATCTCGTGGCTCATGTTGGCGAGAAACTGGCTTTTCGATAAATTTGCTTTTTCAGCCCGGTCCAAGGCTACGCCGAGCTCTGCCTGGATGTTTTCCATGGCCTGGTTACGGCGGTTCGCCAACCTCAAAAGGTACAGTGCGGCGACGCCCAAGGCCACGGCCAGCAGCGCCAACAATCCCGTGCTGGCACCCGACACCATGGCTTGACGGCGTATGGCCTGCAGGTGTTGAGTCGTTTGTGTGCCATAGCGGGTGTTTGCATCGAGCATCAGGGCCTGTACGGGCTCTCGTGCTTGATTCAAAGTTTGTTTGAGAGCAATCAGCTTCTGCTCATCAAACGGGGCAGCTTCTCCTTCTACGCCCAAATACGGGTCTGCCACCAGGGTGAGACCAGTAATAGCTTCTAATGCTTGTTCGTAGGCTGTTGAGTAGGGGGCTAACCTCACGCTGTTGCCGTTCTTGATGATGTCAAAGCGGCTCAAAAATATGTTGTATCGAAGACTAAGCTCTTGCATGGATTGGCCGGAGCCCTTCGCAAGCAGCGCCTCATTGACCTGCGAAATCAGACGCAAATGCTCATTTTGAAACTGGAAAACATCCCATTCCAGCGAGGTTTTGCCCTCATTGATAGACCCCTCGAGCTGGCGCCATTGACCGTATTGCAACCAGCCAGCGCCCAAGAGTAGGCAAGCCAAAACGGCCGCCAAAGCATGAAGCCAAGTCTGGAGAGCAAGGCGAGGGGGCCGCATACGTAATGAGGGAATCAACGAACCGTGATACTGCTGATTTGCCAGATAGATCGGCCGTAGTAGATGTCGTTCTTCAGTTCCTGGCGGGCATCGAAGGGATAAACAAGAAAGAGCGGGCCTTTATCCCGAATACTTAGCACTTTGCCGTCCATTTGTCTGGCAAGGATGGGTTGGTACTGGAGGGCGTCGTTCAAAGGCACGTCGACTTTGTAGTCGTTGAGTGCCTTGATTTCCAGAACTGTGCCGGTTGCACCCACAGCCGCGAGTACATCAGACAACCTGGGTCCTGTGAAGGTCATCGACTGCTTGTACCAAGGTGTGTTGGTTTTGATACTGTGCCTTGGTAGTGCTTCGATCATGATTGCATCAAATTGCGCAGCACCAGCAGCATTGACATTGCTGATAGCGCCGCTGATCGTCAGGATGACCCTGCCGCTGGGTGCAGGCAGCGCGGACCCCGCGGCTTGTTGTGACCAGCAATTGGTGACCAGCAAGGTGAACCATGCCATCACCAGGATATTCGATCGACGTGTCAAATTGATTATCTTCATGTGTTTGCTCACAAAAAGTCAGTGCTCTTCATCTTGGCGCCTTGGAGTGTACAAAGTGCAGGCCTCTGCCAAGATGCCTGTTTTGTGGACTTTACCGAGAATCATCATGCTAGGGTAATGTCTCCTGGCGCAAAGGTGGGCCCTATGGGGCAAAGGCCACAGAATGCCTAGAATGTGCTGTATTACAACGCTTGGGTGCACGCGCCCGGCACATAGACCCAGACATGCCTACTGCATCCTCATCCTCTCCCAACAGCGTTGCCCATCGGGTCATAAAAAAATACCCTAATCGTCGTCTTTACGACACCGCGACGTCTACTTACATCACCCTTGCCGATATCCGTCAGATGGTGATGGGAAGTGAGCAGGTGCAAGTTCTGGATGTGAAAACGGGTGAAGACCTGACACGTAGCATGTTGTTGCAGATCATTCTTGAAGAAGAAGCACATGGCTCGCCCATGTTCACGGTCCCGGTATTGGCCAGCATGATTCGCTTTTACGGACACGCCATGCAAGGATTCATGGGCGGCTATCTCGAGAAAAACATGCAGGCGCTGATGGAAATGCAAATGCGCATGGGTGAGCAGTCTCCAGGCTGGTCGCCTGAAATGTGGACTCAATTGATGAATTTGCCATCGCCATTGATGCCGGGATTAGTGAATGCCAATCTTGAGCAAGGCAAAAATCTGTTGACCCAAATGCAGGAGCAAATGGCAAAGCAGACCGAGCAAATGTTGGACACCTTCGGTCTGAAGCGTTGATGGCTCTTGGACTGACAGCATGCAGGTTTAGCTGATGCTGCTGTCTTGCCAGAAGAGCGGCGGCTCCTGAAAGATTCGAATGCTGGGACAATAGACAAATGAGTAACACAGTGTCCCCCGTGATCAATTCGCCCAAAGTAGGCTTTGTCAGCCTGGGCTGCCCCAAGGCCTTGACCGATTCAGAGCTGATTCTGACGCAGCTCAGCGCAGAGGGTTATCAGACCTCCAAGACGTTTGAAGGTGCTGACCTTGTGATCGTGAACACCTGTGGTTTTATTGATGATGCGGTCAAGGAAAGCCTGGACACGATCGGTGAAGCGTTGGCTGAAAATGGCCGCGTGATCGTGACAGGCTGTCTTGGGGCCAAGAGTGGCGCCGATGGCGCTAACCTTGTGCGTCAGATGCATCCCAGTGTGCTGGCCGTCACCGGGCCTCATGCGACGCAGGAGGTGATGGATGCCGTCCACCAAAATTTACCCAAGCCCCACGATCCATTTGTCGATCTGGTGCCCAATAACTTTGGTGCAGCAGGTATCAAACTGACCCCCCGTCACTATGCATACCTGAAGATCAGCGAGGGATGCAACCACCGTTGCACCTTTTGCATCATCCCGTCCATGCGGGGCGACTTGGTATCGCGTCCAGTGGGTGATGTCCTGAAAGAAGCACAGGCCTTGTTTGAGGGGGGTGTCAAGGAGCTTTTGGTGATCAGTCAGGACACGTCTGCCTACGGTGTCGATGTGAAGTACCGCACAGGTTTCTGGAATGGAAAGCCCGTCAAGACCAGGATGCTGGAATTGGTGCAAGCACTGGGAGAACTCGCAGCGCCATTTGGGGCCTGGGTTCGCCTCCACTATGTTTACCCCTATCCCAGTGTGGATGAGATATTGCCATTGATGGCTAGCGGACATGTATTGCCCTATCTGGACGTGCCATTGCAGCACAGCCACCCAGATGTCTTGCGGCGCATGAAGCGTCCGGCCAGCGGCGAGCGAAATTTGGAACGCATTCAGCAATGGCGCGATGTGTGTCCTCAACTCGTGATTCGTAGCACCTTTATTGCCGGCTTTCCAGGGGAAACCGAGGCGGAATTTCAGCACTTGCTTGACTTTGTGCGTGAAGCGCGCATTGACCGTGCTGGTTGTTTTGCCTATAGCCCGGTGGACGGTGCCGCAGCAAACCAGCTTGAGGGCATGTTGCCGGCAGAGTTGCGCGAAGAACGGCGTGCAAGATTCATGGCGGTTGCAGAGGCTGTGTCAGTGGCCAAACTTCAGGAGCGAATTGGCGCGACCATGCAGGTACTGGTGGATTCGGCGCCTGCCATGGGGCGCAAAGGTGGTTTGGGGCGTTCCTATGCAGATGCCCCGGAAATTGACGGCGTAGTGCGCTTGTTGCCACCCGAAAAAATAAGCAAAACGCTGAAAGTGGGTGAATTTACCCGCGCACGCATTGTGGGTACGCAAGGCCATGATCTGGTTGCTTTGCCAGTATGACGACCTGTCGATTGGCTGCCCAAGATCACAAGTGCCAAGATCGGCGAAATAAAAAAAGCCGCTGTGTTTCAGCGGCTTTTTTGAGGACTTGGTCCATTATCATTGGTGCCCAGGAAGGGACTCGAACCCCCACGAAGTTACTCGCTAGTACCTGAAACTAGTGCGTCTACCAATTCCGCCACCTGGGCATTTCAGGAAAGAGGAGATTGTATCAAACATTTATCGACATCCGGCAGCATGCTGGAAGAATTTGAGGGCGTCGTACAGGGGCATCGTGATGGTCACGGCTTTGTGATTCGAGACGATGGTGGCGCTGACGTTTACTTGCCGCCGAATGAGATGCGCGCAGTTCTGCACAAGGACTCAGTCAAGGTGCGCATCGTGCGCAGTGATCGCAAAGGCCGTCCCGAGGGGAGGGTGCTTGAAATCTTGCAACGACCCGAGCAGCCCATCATTGGCCAACTGCTGCAAGAGGGGGGCGTATGGCTACTCGCACCAGAGGACAAGCGGTATGGTCAGGATGTGCTGATTCCAAAGGCCGGTATTGCGGATGCGCAGCCCGGGCAAATCGTTGTGGTTCAACTGGTGGGAGCGCCTGCCATGTACAGCCAGCCGGTGGGGCGGATCGTTGAAGTACTTGGTGAACTTGACGACCCAGGCATGGAAATCGAAATCGCGGTACGCAAGTATGGTGTTCCGCACACATTCAGTGAAGCTTGCCTGGCGCAAGCTCGGGCTTTGCCTGACCAGGTTCGTCCCACTGACAAATCCGAACGGGTCGATTTGACGGATGTTCCTCTGGTCACGATAGACGGCGAGGACGCACGTGATTTCGATGATGCTGTTTACTGCGAGCCAGCAACATTGGGGCGAGGCAAATCCTCGCAAAAGGGTTGGCGCCTGTTGGTTGCCATTGCGGACGTCAGCCACTACGTTGAGACAGGGGCGGCTATCGACGTCG
Organism: Pseudomonadota bacterium; assembly: GCA_046046915.1. Taxonomy (GTDB): domain Bacteria; phylum Pseudomonadota; class Gammaproteobacteria; order Burkholderiales; family Burkholderiaceae_C; genus JBEEJZ01. The sequence goes on along the minus strand of JBJOIT010000023.1, from coordinate 30,760 downwards.
ATGCCTACGACCGCGCCACAAGCGTGTACTTTCCGCGCCGGGTGATCCCCATGTTGCCCGAGAAACTGTCCAACGGCCTGTGCTCACTGAACCCGGAAGTCGAAAGACTTTGCATGGTCTGCGACATGTTTGTCAATGCTGATGGCGATGTTACGGCTTACCAGTTCTATCCGGCAGTGATGTTCAGTCATGCACGTTTTACGTACAACGAGGTAGCTGCCATTTTGGTGAATACACGTGGACCCGAGGCGGCGCGGCATCAGGATAGGGTTCAGGACCTACTTCATTTACATGACGTGTACCGCGCCTTGAGCGTGGCTCGCCAACGACGAGGTGCGGTGGATTTTGAGACCGTCGAGACACAAATCGTGTGCGATGAAGGTGGACGCATTGAAAAAATCATCCCGCGTACGCGAAACGATGCCCACAAACTGATTGAAGAGGCCATGCTGGCAGCCAACGTTTGTAGCGCTGACTTTATTCAGCAAAGCAAGCAGCCTGGTTTGTTTCGAGTGCACGAGGGGCCGACGCCTGAAAAACTGGAGATGTTGAGAAATTTTCTGAAGGTCAGCGGCTTGGGCTTGTCGATCAGTGACAAGCCGACCACCGCAGATTTTCAGGCCATTGCCAAAGCTACCCAGGATCGGCCCGATTCACAGCAAATACACAGCATGTTGTTGCGATCCATGCAACAAGCAATCTACACGCCGCTGAACTCGGGGCACTTTGGTTTGGCTTTTGAGGCCTACACCCACTTCACCAGTCCGATTCGGCGTTATCCCGATTTGCTGGTGCATCGTGTGATCAAGGCGATTCTTGCCAAGACCAAATATCAGCTCCCAGCATTGCCCAAGCCCGGTGAAGCGCATGCCAAACTGGCGCGTCGCTTGGAAAAAGGTCTGGCTGGCAAGGTTCGCGAGCCCGGTCAAAAGCCCCAAAAAGTGAGTGTGGCAGTCCAAGCCTGGCAGGCGGCAGGCTTGCATTGCAGTGCCAATGAGCGCCGTGCTGATGAAGCTAGCCGCGACGTGGAAGCCTGGCTAAAGTGCAAGTACATGCGTGAGCACCTGGGTGAGGAATACAGCGGTGTCGTGAGCGCAGTCACCAGTTTTGGTATTTTCGTCACGCTAGACGCCATGTATGTCGAAGGCTTGATACACATCACTGAGCTGGGCGGCGAGTACTACAAATTTGATGAGGCCCGCCAAGAGCTTCGCGGTGAGCGCACAGGTATTCGATATGCGATCGGTAGCCGGGTCCAGGTTCAGGTGAGTCGTGTTGACCTGGACGCGCGCAAGATTGACTTTCGCTTGATGCGTGAGGGCGAAGACCTCGAACGGCGTCCAAAGACTGGCGAGCGTCGAGAACCCGGTGGCCGAGGCCAGACAAATGAAGCTACTCAGACTGATTCGCGCGAGCGAGGTGGTCGGCGGGCCGGAAAGTCCGCCGAGCGTCCAGCGAAAACTGATCGCGGACCCAAAACCACGACAACTAAAAAAGTTCGTAGCTCCAAATCCAGGCGCTGATGCCGATGTGCCCCCGGGTGCAAGCCGTTGGGGAGCATTTCTTGGCCTCACGCTCCCTCACATTAAATCGTAGGACAAATTCATATGGCGAATCATCTAAAAGTTGCCGTGGTGACCGGCGCGGGTTCTGGCATCGGAAAGTCGGCGGCCCTTGCCTTGCTGGCCGATGGCTATCGCGTGGTGTTGGCAGGTCGTCGGCTGGATCCGCTCAACGAGGTTCTTGCGCTGAGTGGCGCTAGTGAGCGCGCCTTGGTTGTGCCCACAGATGTCACTGACGAGGACAGTGTGCAATCACTCTTTGCCGCCGCCCTGAAAACCTTCGGCCGCGTTGATGTCTTGTTTAACAACGCTGGGGTCAGCGCGCCAGGGGTGGCACTCGAGGACTTGACCCTGGCTCAGTTCAAGGCTGTGGTCGATACCAACCTGACTGGCATGTTTTTGTGCATACGAGAGGCCTTCAGGGTCATGAAGATGCAGAACCCTCGAGGGGGACGCATCATCAACAACGGCTCGATCTCCGCCACCACTCCAAGGCCAAACTCCATCGCCTATACCTCGACCAAGCATGCGGTATCGGGACTGACGAAAACGGCCTCTCTGGATGGCCGAAAGTACAACATTGCCGTGGGTCAGATCGATATTGGCAATGCGAGCACAGACATGGCTCAGCGCATGGCCGCCGGCATCTTGCAGGCGCACGGTGAGATTGCTGTCGAACCCATCATGGATGTCAGCATCGTGGGGCAGTCTGTGGTGTACATGGCCAGTTTGCCTTTGGAAGCCAATGTCATGTTTCACACCGTCATGGCGACCAACATGCCGTTTGCGGGCAGAGGCTAGGCCGCTGGCCGTCTGAGCGACCTACGCTACGATCGCCCCGGCTAGGGCCGAGGCTGTTAGAGGCCTGTTGATAGGCCATTTATCCGCAATAAGTCCGTGACGGAACGTTGCTTGGCACGCTGCATCGAAAGCCGAAAGCCCTTGGCCCAATAGAGCCCCAACCATCCCAGCCAGCACATCTCCGCTTCCTGGGATTGCCAGTCTTGGGTTGCCTGTGGGATTGATCACCGGTACTCTGCCCGATTCGCTCACGATAGTTCCCGAGCCCTTTAGAACGACAGTGCTGCTCAGTTGTTGCGACAGTTCCTGAGCGGCCGACAATCGATCGGACTGAATCTGGCGAGAGGTGACGCCCAGCAGACGGGCTGCTTCCAGCGGATGGGGGGTGAGCACCGTGGGTCGCATTGCTCGGGCCCGTTGGCGCAGCGCTTCATGGAGTGCTGGCATTCTTGCCAGTACGTTCAAGGCATCGGCATCCAGCACCACGGGACATGGGCTGTTCAAAACTCTGGGCAAATAGGCCTCTATGGCATCGGAGCCGCCACAACCGCAGACCACAGTGTTTGCGTGAAGTTCAAGTGCATCTGCCCGTCGTAGCATGAGCTCGGGCAATTCGGGGTGCAGCAAGCTCATGGCATCGTCGAGCAGTCCAACGAATACCCGTCCTGCACCACCGTGCAATGCCGCCGACGCAGCCAGGATTGCGGCTCCGGTCATTCCCTGGGCGCCCCCCAGTACAGACACGTCACCATAGATCCCCTTGTGGCTGGCGTGCAAGCGCTTCGCCGCGGAGCGATCAGCCCCTAGCCAAGCCCTCGGTGGCGTGGCATGTACCTGTTGCCCAAAACGCAGCTCATCAAGCCAAACCTCGCCGCACATGTCTCGACCATCTGCCGTAAAGAATCCTGGCTTCAAGGTCAATAGGCTCAGCGTCCAGTTCGCGCGCACGCAGTGTTTGTAGGCTACGCCCGTGTCCAGGCAAAGCCCGGAGGGCGTGTCCACGGCCAACACTGGAAGTCCTGAGGCCTTGATGTGTTCAATTTGTGTCGCAACTTTGCCCTGAGGTTCCTGCTTTGCGCCGATTCCTAGCAGGGCGTCTATGCAGAAGTCTGCCTGCTTGGGGGGCTCGGGACAGAAAACCACGCCTGCATCTTTGGCCTCTCGAAGGGCGCGGGCAGCATCGTCTGGCTGCCCTGCTGCTGACGTGCTAAGCGTGACACTGATTTTTTTCCCCAGGCGATGGAGCTGAAGTGCGGCGACCAGTCCGTCTCCCCCGTTATTGCCGGGGCCACAGGCCAGCCAGAAATGCCTCGCATGAGGAGCGAGCGCCAAGGCCATTTTGGCCACCGCTCTGCCAGCTTCTGCCATGACGGCATAAGGCAGGGAGTCAGCTAGGCATTGGGCCTCAATAGCGCGAGTGGCGGCGACCGTGTGCAGGGGGTGACCCTGCAGTTCGGTCCTTAATCGGCTAAAACTCAAAAACATCACCTTCACGCGCAAGTCGCACGTCGAGATTGCCTAGGTTTGGATGATCCTTTCGCACATCATCAAAGACGGCCTGCAGCTGGTCATCACTGCGTGTTGGCTCGTGGTGTGTACAGAACAAGTGGCGAGCACCTGATGATTGGGCGTATTGAATGCTGCTGTCATATGTCCCGTGCCCCCAACCTTGTTTGGCAGGGTATTCTTGCTTGGTGTAAGAGCAGTCAGCAATCAGAACGTCAACGCCTCGCATCGCGCTGAGGATGGACCGCTGCCTTTCATCTACAAAGCTCTGGTATTCGGCGTACTCATCGTCTTCGGGTGAAAAAATGTTGTACGGCGGTTCGTGATCGCCAGTGAAAAAGACAGACTTACCCTGACATTCAATCCGGTAGCCCAAATTGATGACCGGGTGATTCAACATGTAAGGCGTGATGGTGGTCGAGCCGATGCTCAGACTTTGCTCAGGCATCACCGTGACATATTCAATCCGCGCCTTGAGTTCTGCCTCTCGTACCGGGAAATAGCTGTACTGGAGCTGGACGGACATCATTTCCTCCACACCTTTTCCGGATACCGGATCGAAGGGACCATGCAGGCGCAGGGTGTTACCAGAAATGAAATTGGGGATGAAAAACGGTAAACCTTGTATGTGGTCCCAATGGGAGTGGGTAATGAGAACATTCGCTGTGACCGGCATCTGTGACAACAAGGTTTGCGACAGCGGGAAGATGCCCGTGCCGGCGTCCAGAATGATCAGCTGCTTGTCGTCAGTGCGGATCTCGATACATGTGGTGTTGCCGCCGTAGCGCACCGTTCTAGGTCCTGGCGAGGCGATGGACCCGCGGACGCCCCAAAATTTGATCTGCATAACCAGTCCTCAGGGCTTACAACTTGGCAAAAACGTGGGCTTCTTCGAACACCTGCTGGAGGTCTCCGAGTTGGGCCATCACTTCTTCCATCGACCCCCCCAGTCGCCGCTCAACCTCAGGGGGAAATGGCTCAATATAGTCATTGCCTGCAGATCCAAATTGCATTTTTTTGGCAATCTGATTGGCACCAAACACGCAGGCAATCATGTCAGTGTCCTTGGGCTCTGGGCCGAATTGTCGTCCGATGGTGGCGATCAAGGCGGGTGAAAATCGCCACTTCTCGACCAGCATGGCGCCGACAACGGCGTGATCTACGCCGATGGTTTGTTGCAATGCAAGGTGTAAGGACGAGTGATTGGCATGGCTGATTTCCAGCGCTCTGCGAAATTCGGCTGGCATGAACTGCGCAAAAACCATCTTGCCGAAGTCATGAAGCAATCCGGCAATAAAACAGTCCATTGGATCCGCATCCTCTACGCGCAGCGCTAGTTTTTTGGCTATGCCAGCCGTTGCCAGAGAGTGCAGTAAATACTGGTCGGCATCGAAATGAGCGGCATTGTTTTTAGGCAACATGCCGATGGCTGCAATGCTCAAAGCCAAGTTCTTGATGGTGTTGAAGCCCAGATAAACCACTGCATTGCCAATCGAGGTGATTTGCTTGGGCAGACTGTAGTAAGCCGAATTCACCACCTTGAGAATTTTGACCGTCACCACAGGATCTTTATCAATCACTTGCACCAGATCCTTGGGGGTGCAATTGGCGTCCCGAGTCAGCTCCAGGATCTTTTCGACGCTTTTGGGAAACGCGGGCATGCTGTCGACAGCAGCAGCCAGTTTTTTGGAAAGTTCAGGGCTCATAAAGTGCTGCGGTGACGCCTAGGAATCTCGATTGTGTCAGAGTGAAGAGTGAGCGTCGTGGGCTTTTAACGCCTTTTCGATCAGCAGCGATAGGTTCAATACCGTGTCATCGTGTAGCGCTCCAGCCCAAACCATCAAACCTACGGGTAGTTCTCCAAGCGCGTGGCAGGGAAGGGAGGCGGCGCAACCGTCCAGGGTATTGACCACGCTGGGGTTGCGCAGCAGCAGGCCATTGATTCGGAAGAAGGTCGTATCGCGTTCTGCGCCGGGTGCCACGTCACCGATGGGCGGCGCCACGATGGGCACAGTAGGTGACAGGATCGCATCAAACCCTGAGATTCGCATTTGCATGCGCCGAATCCAATCTGCGCGCTGTTCGACTAGATGAATGTAATCAGATGCGCTCATGCCGGACCCTCGCTGGATCCTCGCCATTACCCGAGGGTCGTATTGCTTGCCATGCTGCTCAATCAAGTCTTTGTGCCAGGCGAAGCTTTCTGCCGCTGGAAGACCCCCACCGGCATTCATGGCTGCTAATTCGTCCAGTTCCTGTGCATGGATTCTGGTGATGCGTGCACCAGCACTTTGCAGCTGCTCCAAGCTGCGCCCAAAGGCACGGGCCACAGTGATGTCCAGTTCGTCCAGGAAGTGGTTTTCGATCACTGCCAATTTGTACTGATTAAGAGGTGCAGGGCTTTTGATGACGGTGCGCGCAGCCAGAATTTCGTGGGCCAAGACAGCATCCCTCACGGATCGAGTGATGGCACAGACGGTGTCTAGGCTCTTGGACAGAGGCACGGTACCCTGGCTGGGCACCAGGCAAGCCGTGCTTTTGAAACCCACCAACCCCTGCAAGGCGGCAGGTATGCGGATCGAGCCCCCGGTGTCCGAGCCCAGGCCCACGTGCGCCGCACCCACAGCGACCGAAACAGCTGCTCCGGAGGATGACCCTCCCGGAATCCGAGAAATATCAGGATCCGCTGGATTCACGGGGGTCCCAATATGGGGATTGATCCCCACACCCGAGAACGCAAATTCGGTCATATTGGTGCGCCCAATCATGGCTGCGCCAGCACGTTTGAGTCGAGCGATGGCAGTGGCGTCCACCTTGGCGGCGGGCCTGTCGGCCAATATGAGCGATCCAGCGCAGCTGACCTGGCCAGCCACATCGAAAAGGTCCTTGACTGAGACGGCCAATCCAGCCAGTGGCAGCTGAGCTAAGTGGTCAATATCCGGTTGTAAAGGCGCATCGCCTGAAAGATGCCGCAAAAAAACGTGCTCACACACATCGGAATGAGCGATGCCCCACGCTTTGTCCAATTCAGCTTGTGAAGTCGTTGCGCCCGCAAGTATGGCGTCACGCAGGTCGTGAAGGTCGGGCAAGTGGATGGGTTTCATGAGGAAAGTTTGGGAAAAGTATCCTTTGACGCTGTTCTGGCGGCCTAGAGGGGCACGCCGCCAGGGTGCTCTGTAGCCAGAACGAACATGGTATAGTCTCATGGCTTTGCTGCAGAGGGTATGCCCTTGTGGCAAGCAAATCGCAAATCAGTTCCAACAAGGTGTTGAAGAGCCAATCGATAGGGATTTTGTACCCTGGCGATGACGGCATTCGACGGTGAGCTGAATTTTAGAAATAACCTTTGGAGTAATACCATGTCAGTCACAATGCGTGAAATGCTGGAAGCAGGCGTCCACTTTGGTCACCAAACCCGCTTCTGGAACCCCAAGATGGCACCGTTCATCTTCGGTCACCGCAACAAAATCCACATTATTAACCTGGAAAAGTCCCTCCCGATGTTCCAGGAGGCTTCCAAGTTCGTCAAGCAGTTGACGGCGCGTCGTGGCACCATTTTGATGGTCGGCACCAAGCGTCAGGCGCGGGAAATCTTGGCTACTGAAGCTCAGCGTGCTGGTGTGCCATTCGTCGATCAGCGTTGGTTGGGCGGTATGCTGACCAACTTCAAGACGGTCAAGACGTCGATCAAGCGCCTGAAGGACATGAAAGTTCAGCAGGAAGCTGGCCTTGACAGCATGAGCAAGAAAGAGCAACTGATGTTCGCTCGCGAACTCGAGAAGCTCGAAAAAGACATCGGCGGCATTCAGGATATGGCTGCGTTGCCTGATGCCATCTTTGTGATTGACGTTGGTTATCACAAAATTGCTGTTGCCGAAGCTCGTAAATTGGGTATTCCTCTGATTGGTGTGGTCGATTCCAACCATTCCCCCGAAGGTATTGATTACGTGATTCCTGGTAACGACGACTCCTCCAAGGCGGTCGCTCTGTACGCCCGCGGCATTGCGGATGCCATCATCGAAGGTCGTGCCAACGCCGTTGACGATGTGGTGAAGGCCGTTGCAGCTGAGTCTGATGACGAATACGTTGAAGTGGATGAGGCAGCAGCCTAAATATCCCTTCACCCCAAGAAAGGGGCTGCTGTGCCCCTTTTTTTTTAAATTTTCTTGAAACTGAGTACGGAGAAAAAAATGGCTGCAATTACCGCAAGCATGGTGGCTGAACTGCGTGGCAAGACCGATGCGCCCATGATGGAGTGCAAGCGTGCGCTGACCGAGGCTGAGGGCGACATGGTCAAAGCTGAAGAATTGCTTCGTGTGAAACTGGGTAGCAAGGCTGGTAAAGCTGCGGGTCGTATCACTGCTGAAGGTGTGGTCACCAGTTACATCGAGGGCGATGTGGGCGCTTTGCTGGAAACGAACTGCGAAACCGATTTCGTGACTAAGAACGATAGTTTCCTGGCCCTGGCCAACGCAGCTGTTCAGCTGATCGCAAAATCCAATCCTGCAGACATCGAAGCCTTGGGCGCTCTGTCATACAGCCAAGATGGCTTTGGCCCCACCGTTGAGGATGTGCGTAAGGGTCTGATCGGCAAGATTGGCGAGAACATGAGCTTCCGTCGATTCAAGCGTTTTGCCTCTGGCGCAAAGCTGGCTTCTTATCTGCACGGCACCCGTATTGGTGTTGTCGTGGAGTTTGACGGTGCTGATGCTGCCGCCAAGGATGTAGCCATGCACGTGGCGGCAATGAAGCCTGTAGCGCTCTCTAGTGCCGATGTGCCTGCTGAGCTGGTGGCACGTGAACGCTCGGTTGCCGAGGCAAAGGCAGCAGAAGACAAGGCCAAGGCCTTGGCAGAAGGCAAGCCTGTGCAATCGGACGAGATCGTTGCCAAGCGTGTTGAAGGCGGTGTTCAAAAGTACCTGAAGGAAGTCTCCTTGTTCAATCAGGCTTTTGTAAAGAACGACAAGCAAACCGTGGAGCAAATGCTCAAGGCCGCAGGCACCACCGTCAAGGGTTTCACCCTTTATGTCGTGGGTGAAGGTATCGAAAAGAAGGTAGATGATTTCGCCGCCGAAGTCGCTGCACAGGTAGCAGCGGCCAAGCAAGGAAGCTAAATTTCTGGGCCGGCCCCGTTCGGCCCAGCTACCCTATCCACTCTCAGATCAGGAGCCCGAATGTCAGAACCTCAGCCAGCTTTCACGCGGATCTTATTGAAACTCTCTGGCGAGGCGCTGATGGGCGATGACTCGTTCGGTATCAATCGCGACACCATCGTGCGTATGGTGGATGAAGTGGTGGAGATCAAGCGTTTGGGCGTTGAGGTGGCCGTTGTGATCGGCGGAGGCAATATCTTTCGGGGTGTCGCTGGCGGATCGGTGGGTATGGACCGCGCAACCGCAGACTACATGGGCATGCTGGCGACAGTGATGAACGCGCTGGCGCTCGGCGACACGATGAACAAGGCGGGGCTCACGGCGCGCGTGATGTCGGCAATTGCGATTGACCAGGTGGTTGAGCCCTATGTGCGTCCTAAGGCCCTGCAGTATCTGGAAGAAGGAAAAGTGGTGATCTTTGCCGCTGGCACGGGGAACCCATTTTTCACAACTGACACCGCCGCTGCTTTGCGTGGGGCAGAAATCGGTGCACAGATTGTGCTGAAGGCCACCAAGGTGGATGGGGTCTACAGCGCCGATCCTAAAAAAGATCCCAGCGCTGTCCGATACAGCAAGATTTCTTTTAATGACGCGATGCAGCAGAACCTGGGCATCATGGATGCGGCTGCCTTTGCCTTGTGCCGTGACCAGAAGTTACCTATCAAGGTGTTTTCGATCTTCAAACATGGCGCGCTGAAGCGTGTGGTCATGGGCGAGGATGAGGGCACACTGGTTTACGCCTGATTTGCCTGTTCGCGAACCATATGTCGGGCACCTGGCCCCAAGATTCAAGGAGTACGTACCGTGACAGTTGAAGACATACGCAAGACCATGCAAGGCAAGATGGATCAGTCGATCGCGGCCTTCAAGAACAACCTGACGCGTGTGCGTACAGGTCGTGCCAATCCTGCGTTGCTCGATACCGTGCAAGTGGACTACTACGGCTCGCCCGTGCCGATCAGCCAAGTGGCCAACGTCGCTTTGTTGGACTCTCGCACCATCAGTATCCAGCCTTGGGAAAAGGGCATGGGTGCCAAGATTGAAAAAGCCATACGCGAAAGCGATTTGGGCCTGAATCCTTCCAGCATGGGTGACTTGATTCGGGTTCCCATGCCTCCTATGTCTGAAGAGCGACGCCGCGAATTGACCAAGGTCGTTCGAGGTGAGGGGGAAAACGCCAAGATTGCTGTTCGTAATTTGCGTCGTGACGCAAACGAGTCAGTCAAGAAACTGGTGAAGGACAAATTGGCTTCTGAAGACGATCAAAAACGTTCGGAAGCCGACATTCAAAAGATCACAGACCGGCACATTGCAGAGATTGATCAGCTTGTTGCAGGCAAAGAACAAGACATCATGGCGGTGTGATTGGTGCGTCTGATGGTGGCTTTCGCGAGGTTGGGCGCATGAGCGTTTGCCCCAGCCATGTCGCCATTGTCATGGATGGCAATGGGCGATGGGCGGCCAAGCGATTCTTGCCCCGGATTGCAGGGCATAAGCGGGGTATCGATGCGCTACGCAAGGTAGCCAAAGCTTGTGCTGACCGCGGTGTAGATGTCCTGACTGTGTTTGCCTTTTCCTCCGAAAACTGGAGCCGCCCAGCGGAAGAAGTGTCTGGCCTGATGGATCTGCTCGTTTTTGCAGTGTCGCGAGAGGTTCCCAAGCTCAACGCAGAAGGTGTCCGTATCTACTTTGTCGGGAATCGAGAGGCCTTGTCCACCAAGGTTCAAGCTGTCCTGGCTGAGGCGGAAGCAACCACGGCTGTCAACAGTCGGCTGATCTTGAATATCTGCTTCAATTACGGCGGTCGCTGGGATATTGTCCAAGCGGCGCAAAGAGTGGCTGCTGCGGGCCAGGAGGTCACCGAAAAAAACCTGTCGGCCCACTTGGCACTTGGGCATGTGTGCGATCCGGATTTGGTGATTCGCACGGGCGGAGAATTTCGGATCAGCAATTTTTTGCTTTGGCAATCGGCTTACGCTGAGTTTGTTTTCAGCGATCGCCTTTGGCCCGAATTCCATGAGCGTGATCTCGACGCGGCGATCGCCTCTTATGGTCAGCGAGAGCGGCGTTTTGGCAAGACCTCTGCTCAATTGACTGGTGAGGATTGCCAGGAGACACATTAAATGCTCAAGCAACGCGTCATGACGGCCATCGCACTACTTATGGTGTTGTTGCCTGCACTTTTCTACCCAAGTCCTGAGCCATTTTGTGTCATCGCCTTGGTCTTGATCGTTGCCGCCGCCTGGGAGTGGGGGCAACTGAACGGCCTGGGCAAACGTATGGCACTTTTGCCTGCCGCCGCCTGTTTGCTGCTGTGCCTCGGTGTATGGTCGGTTTGGGGGCTGACCAAGCTGATACTCCCACTGTGGGTGTTGACCGGCGCTTTTTGGGTGCTGGCGGGGGCTTGGTTGATGGCGAGGGGCGTCCCTGCATGGCAGCCTATTCCACCGGTCGTTCGGCAGGTGTTGGGCGTCCTTCTTCTGGCGCTATCCTGGTTAGCGGTTTCCCAAGCTCGAGTGATAGGCATTAACTTTTTGATGTCCGCGATGGTGCTCGTGTGGGTCGCTGATATTTCCGCCTACTTCGCAGGCCGAAAGTGGGGTGGTCGCTTCATTCATCGCAAGTTGGCGGCCAGCATCAGTCCGGGCAAAAGCTGGGAGGGCGCATTGGGCGGTGCTTTGGGTGTCGCCCTTGTAGCGACGATTTGGAATTACCTGGATGTTGCCTTGGGCGTATCGGTTCCAAGCTTGTACTCCCGCTTAATGAACCAGGGCGTATGGATGATGATGATAGGCATCGCGTTCATGGTGACCATGAGCGTGGTGGGCGACTTGCTGGAATCGTTGGTCAAGCGCAGCGCTGGAGTGAAAGACAGCAGTGGCTTGCTTCCTGGCCACGGTGGCGTGCTCGATCGGGTGGATGCGCTGTTGCCAACATTGCCATTGGCCATGATGCTGTACGCTTTGACATCATGAGGCATCCAGCATGACGCATAACCATCGCCAGCGCCTGTCCATTTTGGGCTCCACAGGCTCTATTGGGACCAGTACTCTCAATGTTGTCGCCCGACATCCCGAACGTTTCGAGGTCTTTGCCCTGACGGCTTCGCGTCAGGTCGAACAGATGTTGGCGCAGTGTGTTCAATACAAGCCTGTCTTTGCTGTGATGGCGCAAGAAGCCGCAGGACTGGAGTTGGAGCAGAAATGTCGGGATCTAGGACTGGCGACCCGAGTGTTGTGGGGCTCCCAGGCCATCGTGGAAGTGGCAGAACATCCGCAGGTCGATACAGTAATGGCCGCGATCGTAGGTGCGGCCGGTTTGGCACCCTGTCTGGCTGCTGCCAGGGCCGGAAAGAGGCTTCTCCTGGCCAACAAGGAAGCCTTGGTTGTGGGAGCAGAGCTGTTTATGCAGACGGTCCACGAGGGAGGGGCACAGCTCCTACCTATCGACAGTGAGCACTCAGCGATTTTTCAGTCACTGCCTGAAGATCCCTCGACTTGGGCGGCCAGAGTCGACAAAATCATTTTGACTGCGTCTGGGGGACCATTTCGCACACGTGATGTTGCAACGCTTAGAGAGGTGACGCCCGAGCAGGCCTGCGCTCATCCGAATTGGGTCATGGGGCGAAAAATCTCAGTTGATTCGGCCACCATGATGAACAAAGCCCTGGAGGTGATCGAGGCCAGGTTTTTGTTTGGCGTGCAGCCTGAACAATTGGAGGTGGTCATACACCCCCAGAGCGTCATTCATTCGATGGTGCAGTATCGGGACCACTCTGTGGTGGCGCAGCTGGGAACGCCAGATATGCGGGTTCCTATTGCTTACGGATTGGCATGGCCCGAGCGCATCATCTCCGGTGCGAAGGCGCTGGACTTTCGGTCCATGGCGGACATGAGTTTTGAGGCCATTGATACACGGGATCACCCCAAACGATTTCCTGGCCTGGCGCTCGCCTGGGAAGTTCTGAAAGCCGCGCCTGGTGCGACCGCTGTCATGAATGCCGCCAACGAGGTGGCTGTCGCCGCGTTTTTGGACAATCTAATTCGTTTTGACCAGATTCACGCCATTAACGCTGGAACCCTGGACGCCTTGAACCACGATACGCCGGGCAGTCTTGAAGATCTGCTGGCGCTGGACCTGCAGGCTCGGAGCGTAGCGAATACTTTGCTGGCGCGGTACGCAGACTGACTTTCAGCAAACTTTTGGCTCAAAGCCCCCTATGGTGACCATGTTGGCATTTATTGGCGCACTGGCAATCTTGATTGCTGTACATGAGTACGGCCATTACAGGATGGCTGTTGCTTGTGGTGTGAGGGTGCTTCGTTTTTCTGTGGGCTTCGGTCCGGTCTTATTGAAATGGCGGTCCGTCGCTACTGGCACAGAGTTTGTTCTGTGCATCGTTCCCTTGGGGGGCTATGTCCGCATGTTGGACGAGCGAGAAGCCCCGGTTTCTGCCTCAGACAAACATATGGCCTTCAACGCCCAGCCGCTTGCCAGGCGCGCAGCGATTGTCGCAGCCGGGCCCATTGCCAATTTGTTACTCGCAGTCTTCCTCTATTCAGTGGTTCATTGGGCCGGGGTCGAGCAGGCCCAGCCCATACTTGCTGCACCCACGACCGGATCCATGGCCGAGCATGCTGGTTTGAAAAGTGGTGACAGAGTTCAGCAAGTCGGGTTTGCCGGTAAGGACATGTTGCCGGTGGCCACTTTTGAGGAACTCCGCTGGCTTTTCATGCAGGGTGGGTTGGACGCGAAGGATCTGCGATTGCTGGTGCAAGACGCCGACGCACAGAGCCCTCGTGAGGTGTTGTTGCCTCTTTCCAGTTTGGGTGTCCAAGACCCCGGGACAGAGTCCATGGGCAAACTTGGAGTCAATGGGCCCTGGACCCGGCCCGAGATAGGCGCAACCGTCTCGGGAGGCCCAGCAGACAGGGCCGGCCTGCAAGAAGGCGATGTGGTGATTGCTGTGGATGAACAGCCCGTCCTCGATGGACAGCAACTCAGGCGCTTGATCCGCTCATCGCTGCTTAATGATCGCCCTCAGACCCGAACATGGCGTGTCCAACGCGAGGGGCAACTCATAGAGCTAGAGGTTGTGCCAGAACTTTGGATGGACGCTGGTGTCGCTGTAGGCCGAGTGGGCGCCTATGTAGGCGCTGCACCTGCGATGCTGACGGTGCACCATGGTTTTGGAGAAGGGCTAAGGCTTGCCGCTCAGCGCACCTGGGAGATTTCAGAAGCATCGCTGCGCATGATGGGGCGCATGTTGATGGGGCAAGCCTCCTTGCAAAACCTCAGTGGGCCTCTGACCATCGCCGATGTTGCCGGCAAATCGGCCTCCTTGGGATGGCAGTCTTACCTGGTATTTTTGGCGCTGATCAGTGTCAGCCTGGGCGTTCTGAACCTGCTGCCAATACCGGTTCTGGATGGTGGGCACCTGATGTATTATCTTTGGGAGAGCTTGACGGGGCGCGAAGTCTCAGAGGCATGGTTGCAGGGCCTGCAACGTGTTGGGCTGGCCCTGGTGATGGTCATGATGTCTATTGCTCTTTATAACGATCTGGCCCGTTTGATGGGCTGAAATATCCGATCCCCTGCGAGCACGCTGGCTGAATCAACACAATATGCAATTTCAACAATTCAGGCTTCACGCCGCCACCGCTGCTGTTTCGATGTTGCTTGCTGCCCAGGCAGTGTGGGCTGTGGAGCCGTTCAAGGTGCGTGACATACGTGTGGAAGGTTTGCAGCGCGTCGAGGCGGGCACCATTTTTGCCTCCTTGCCTGTTCGGGTAGGTGATTCCTACGATGACGAAAAAGGAAGCAGTGCCATCCGTTCCTTGTTCGGCCTGGGTTTGTTCAAGGACGTGCGTATTGAGGTCAGCGGTGACGTGCTGGTGGTGATCGTGGAAGAGCGACCCACCGTTGCTGAGGTCACGTTCAGTGGGGCCAAAGAATTCGACAAGGATGTGTTGCTCAAGGCCATGCGTGAGGTGGGGCTCAGTGATGGGCGGCCATTTGACAAGGCACTGGTGGACCGCGCGGAGCAGGAGCTGAAGCGGCAATACATCAATCGCAGCTTGTATGGTGCCGAAGTGGTGACCACAGTCACGCCCGTCGAACGTAATCGGGTCAACATTTCCTTCTCCGTGACCGAAGGCGAAACCGCCCGGATCAAGGACATCCGTATCGTTGGACACAAGGCTTTTGAGGAATCTGTCTTACGTAAGCAGCTCGACCTGGATACGGGTGGTTTGATGAGCTGGTATACCAAGTCGGATCGTTATTCCCGAGCCAAGCTCAACGCAGATATCGAGACGTTGAAGTCGTATTACCTCTCGCGTGGTTTCATGGAATTTCGGGTCGATTCGACTCAGGTTGCAATATCGCCCAACAAGCAGGATATGAGCATCACCATCAACATCACTGAGGGTGAGCGATTTGTGGTGTCAGGCGTGCGTCTGGAGGGTAACTACCTGGGGCGTGACGATGAATTCAAGGCCATGGTTGCCATCCGGCCTGGTCAAGCCTTCAATGCCGACCAAGTCGCAAAAACGACCAAGGCCTTCACAGACTATTTTGGAACCTTCGGCTACGCCTTTGCTCGGGTGGAGGCCAGGCCGGAAGTTGACCGCGCCACCAACCGTGTGTCCTTGGTGTTGCAAGCAGAGCCCTCGCGCCGCGCCTACGTGCGTCGCATTGCTGTGGCTGGCAACAGTCGTACACGCGACGAAGTTGTGCGCAGGGAGTTCCGCCAATTTGAAGCGGCTTGGTACGACAGCGACAAGATCAAGTTGTCCCGTGATCGTGTCGATCGCTTGGGTTATTTCAGTAGCGTAGGCATTGAAACTGCCGAAGTTGCGGGCTCACCCGATCAGGTGGATTTGACGGTCTCCGTCGCAGAAAAACCCACCGGTAGCCTCAGTTTGGGTGCTGGCTACTCTAGCAGTGAGGGCTTGGGTTTGACGTTTGGCATCAGGCAAGAAAACGCGTTCGGATCAGGCAACTCGCTGGGAATTCAGGTCAACACCAGCAAGATCAACCGGACGGTTGTCTTCAACACCACTGATCCTTATTTCACCAAAGACGGTGTCTCGCGAACCTACGATCTTTACCACCGTAGCACCAGCCCGTACCTGGATATCAACAGTTACAAACTCGTGACCACGGGCTTGGGCATGCGTTTTGGTGTTCCTTTCACGGAAACGGACACGGTTTATTTTGGATTGGGGGCTGAGCGGACAAGCATTCAAGAGGGTACTTACTTGCCCGATGCATATAGGTCATACAGCGATAAATACGGAAGCGCGATGTCCACCCTGCCGCTAACGATCGGCTGGGGCCGAGATACCCGCGACAGCGCTTTGGCGCCCACCCAGGGACGTAACCAGCGTGCCAACGCCGAGTGGGGTGTGACTGGCAATGCGCGATACGTCAAGGCCAGTTACCAGTACCAGGAGTACATTCCGCTGACCAAACAGTTCACAGCTGCATTTAACGGCGAATTTGCATGGGGCGACAGCTTAGGTAACGGCCCTTACCCCATCTTCAAGAATGTCTTTGGGGGGGGGCTTGGCTCCGTGCGCGGTTTCGAGCAGGGTAGTCTCGGGCCTGTGGATCCCACCGGCGCACGATTGGGTGGAAGCAGCAAGTTCAACATCAATGCTGAAGTGTTGGCGCCGTTCCCAGGTGCGGGTAACGACCGCACTTTGCGTATGTATGGGTTTGTGGACGCTGGCGCCGTGTACGCATCAAATGTGCAGCAGGCGGCGAACGAGCATGCCGAAGACATTCGAGTCTCCGCCGGTGTGGGCATCAGCTGGATATCACCCGTAGGCCCACTGCGACTCGCTTTTGCTCGGCCATTACGCAAGTTTGACGGCGATAAAATTCAGAATCTCCAATTTCAAATCGGAACCTCTTTCTAATGAAGCCATTTATTCGTCGATGCTCTCTTGGGCTGATGTCCGGTTTGTTCGCGCTGTGCGTTCAGGCCCAGGAGTTCAGGGTCGGCTTTGTTAACACCGATCGTATTTTTAAAGAAGCCAGTTCGGCCAAGGTTGCTCAGACCAAACTGGAGCAGGAGTTTTCCAAGCGCGAGAAGGATTTGCTTGACCAGGGCGCTGCCATCAAGACCGCAGCCGACAAGCTGGAGCGTGAGGCGCCCACCTTGTCAGAAGCCCAGCGTGCCACGCGCCAAAAACAGCTGGTGGATCAGGACCGGGAATTTCAACGCCGTCGTCGTGAGTTTCAGGAAGATTTGAATGCCCGCAAGAGTGAAGAACTCCAGCAAGTGCTGGAGCGGGCCAACCGCGTCGTCAAGCAAGTGGCAGAGTCAGAAAAGTTTGATCTGATTCTGCAGGATGCGGTCTATATCAATCCTAAGCACGACATCACGGACAAAGTGCTCAAGGTGCTGAACTCGGCGCCCAAATAAATTGCTGTGAACCTGCTGTGCCTGTCGTGGGCGCGGCCATTTTCACCATCGTGATAACTCTTGCATCCATCGTTCATGATCTGGGCGGTCAGCTACTGGGCGATGATCAGCTAAAGGTCACAGGCTTGGCGCCCCTTGAAACTGCAGGGCCGCATGACCTGAGCTTCTTGAGTCACCCCAAGTATCAGTCTCAGCTTTCACGTTCTTCGGCGGGCTGTG
The DNA here is from genome assembly GCA_046046915.1 of Pseudomonadota bacterium. Lineage (GTDB taxonomy): Bacteria > Pseudomonadota > Gammaproteobacteria > Burkholderiales > Burkholderiaceae_C > JBEEJZ01. The sequence continues at coordinate 13,085 of JBJOIT010000023.1, read as the reverse complement.
TCATCGTCGCACCTGCCTTTGCGCAGCAGGCGCACGCCAGGGGCAGTTGTATCGTCTCAGAACAGCCCTACCTCTATTTCGCGCGATTGACTCAGTGGTGGAAAAAGCGATTGCAAAGCCCCTCCGGCTCAGCCATTCATCCCTCTGCTGTGGTGGACCGAGAAGCCCAGATCCATGCCGATGCACGCATTGGCCCCCTGTGCGTGATTGACCGAGGGGCGGTCATCGGTGCAGGCACTGTATTGACGTCGCGAGTGTCTGTAGGGGAAAACTGCCATATCGGCGAACGCTGTCTCCTCCACCCGGGCGTGGTCATCGGTGCAGATGGCTTTGGTTTCGCGCCTAGCCAAGATGGTTGGGTCAAGATCGAACAGTTGGGGGCTGTACGCATCGGTAACGATGTGGAGATTGGCGCCAACACATGCATAGACCGTGGCGCGCTACAAGACACCGTGATTGAAGATGGCGTCAAACTCGACAATTTGATCCAGATTGGTCACAACGCGCATATAGGTCAACACACTGCGATGGCGGGGTGTGTGGGCGTGGCGGGCAGCGCCAGGATTGGTGCCAACTGCACTGTGGGTGGTGGCGCCGTGGTGTTGGGGCATTTGTCGATCGCAGACGGGGTGCATATCTCTGCAGCGTCAGTGGTGATGCGCTCCATTGCCAAGCCGGGTCAGTACAGCGGTGTGTTTCCCATCGATGAAAATGCCAACTGGGAAAAAAATGCTGCCACGCTACGTCATCTGCACGGTCTGCGGGATCGCATTCGCACTTTAGAAAAACACCTACTTCAGGACAAATCAACATGATGGATATCCACCAGATTCTCAAGCAGCTGCCACATCGATACCCCTTTTTGCTGGTTGACCGGGTGCTGGAAATTGACAAGGGTAAAACCATCAAGGCGCTCAAAAACGTCACGATGAATGAGCCGTTTTTTGAGGGGCATTTTCCGCATCGACCGGTGATGCCGGGTGTTCTGATGCTGGAGGCCCTGGCCCAGGCGGCTGCGCTGCTGGCCTTTGATGCCATGGGCACCACGCCCGATAACGAATCCGTTTATTACTTTGCCGGCATTGACGGTGCGCGCTTCAAAAAGCCCGTTGAGCCGGGGGATCAGCTGATTCTGGAGGTCGAGCTACTGCGGATGAAGGCTGGTATTTTCAAGTTCAAGGCCCGTGCTTTGGTCGACCAGGAACTTGCCGTCGAGGCCGAGTTGACTTGCGCCGTTCGCGCCATCAAGTAAGGTCCTTGTGGTGACGTTGATCCATCCCACAGCCATTGTGGATCCGAAGGCCGAGCTGGACAGCTCTGTGTCGGTTGGGCCCTACACCTTGATCGGCCCGCACGTCAAAGTGGGGGCGGGTACGACCATCGGTCCGCACAGTGTGATCGAGGGGCACACCACCATCGGGCAGGACAACCGAATATTTCAGTTCACCTCTTTAGGTGCCATCCCTCAGGACAAAAAATACGCGGGTGAACCATGCGAGTTGGTGATCGGTGACCGCAACACCATCCGAGAGTTTTGCACCTTCAACATCGGGTCACCGGGTGACACTGGCGTGACTCGGGTCGGTAACGACAACTGGCTCATGGCCTATGTGCATCTCGCGCACGACTGCGTGGTGGGTAACAACACCATTTTTGCCAACAACTCTCAGCTGGCGGGGCACGTTCATGTCGGCGACTGGGCGATCCTGGGTGGTTTCACGGTGGTTCATCAGTTTGTTCGCATTGGTGACCACAGCATGACGGCCATGTGTACGCTACTTTTTGGCGATCTACCGCCGTTTGTGATGTGCCAGGGACAGCCTGCTTCCGCACGGTCAATGAACTTTGAAGGCTTGCGACGCCGTGGCTTTTCTCCCGCCAGAATTTCTGCCGTCAAGGCCATGCACAAAGCTCTTTATCGCGACGATCTGACCTTGGATGCCGCGCGCGTACGGATTGCTGAACTTGGGCTGCAGACACCAGAGGTACAGGCTGATGTGGACTTGATGCTCGGGTTTCTCGCCAAATCCTCGCCACAACGCGGCATCGTGCGCTGAAATTGATGGCTCGGGCTCCTTTGACGGCTGCCCTGGTGGCGGGTGAGGCCTCCGGTGACTTGCTTGCCAGCCTATTGCTTGATGGTCTGAAGGTGCGATGGCCCGAACTCCGTACCATGGGAATCGGCGGTCCCCAGATGGTTGATCGGGGAATGCAGGCATGGTGGCCCAGTGACAAACTGGCGGTGCGCGGTTATGTTGAGGTTTTACGGCATTACCGTGAAATCGTTGGTATTCGTGAGCAGCTCAAGCGCAGGCTACTCAATCAAAAGCCAGACATCTTCATTGGTGTTGATGCGCCAGACTTTAATCTTGACTTGGAAGCATCGCTCAAACACATCGGTATACCAACCGTACATTTTGTGTCTCCCTCGGTCTGGGCGTGGCGTCCTGAGCGAGTCGAAAAAATTCGGCGCAGTGTGGATCACGTCTTGTGTATCTTCCCGTTTGAGCCCGAACTGCTCGGGCAACACGGTATCGCTGCGACCTACGTCGGGCACCCGCTGGCCAACTTGATTCCGATGCTTCCTGATCGGGAGGCAGCCCGCGCGCGGTTGAGGCTTCAAGGGGCTGGTCCGCTTGTGGCGGTCTTGCCAGGTAGCCGATCATCCGAGATCGATTACTTGGCGCCCCGCTTCTTGGCTGCTGTCAGGAAGATCAAGCTGGCTCGTCCTGATACCCAATTTGTTTTGCCCACCATGCCTACATTTCGCGCGCGCTTGGAGCAGATGGCCATCAAAGCGGGCGTTCAGGACAGCTTGACGATCCTGTCTGGGCAATCGCACACCGCACTTGCCGCTTGTGATGTCACGTTGATTGCAAGTGGCACAGCAACGCTGGAAGCTGCGTTGTTCAAGCGGCCCATGGTGATTGCCTACAACATGAATTGGCTGTCGTGGCGCATCATGAAACGCAAGAAATTGCAGCCCTGGGTGGGCCTGCCCAACATACTTTGCCGGGATTTTGTGGTGCCAGAGCTGTTGCAGGAGGCCGCTACGCCTGATGCGATGGCTCGTGAAGTTCTGGCCTGGATGGATGCATCGAGCGCCCAATCCGCGAGAATCACGGCATTGACACAAACCTTCACCGCCTTGCACCACGAGCTGCAGCGCGACACGCCGCAACTGGCCGCCGATGCGATCTTCCGTCTCCTTGAAAAATAAACAGGCCACGCTGGTGTGGGATGTGCCGCAGGCCTTGGTCGCTGGCGTCGATGAAGCCGGCCGCGGGCCTTTGGCTGGTCCAGTGGTGGCTGCCGCTGTGATACTGGATGAATTGAAGCCTATTCGTGGCCTGGCCGATTCCAAGAAGCTCTCGGCCCGACTACGTGAACAACTCTATGACGAGATTCAGGGCAAGGCACTTTGCTGCTCCATAGGTGAGGCATCAGTGCTAGAAATCGACGAAATCAATATCTTGCAGGCGACTTTGCTGGCGATGCGCCGGGCAGTGATGGGCCTGAGGTTGCCTCCCAAATTGGTGTTGGTGGATGGCAACCGGCTGCCTGTATTAGACGTCCGTTCGGAGGCCATCATTGGTGGTGATGCTACGGAGCCCGCCATTTCCGCTGCCTCAATTATTGCCAAGGTACACCGGGATAGGTGGTGCGCCACACTAGACGCCCAATACCCGCAGTACGGATTTGCGCAGCACAAAGGCTACGGCACTGCTGTGCATCTGGCCGCATTGAAGGCACACGGTCCATGCCCTGAGCACCGTACAAGCTTCGCTCCGGTTCGTCGTTGTTTGTTGGAAGGATTTTCATGAGCCTCCCTGAGCCGGTACACATCAGCTCCCGGGACAACCCTTTGGTCAAGGAGCTGGGGCGCCTGTCTCGCGAATCTGCGGCCTATCGCAAATTTGGGCGAGTTTGGCTTGAGGGTGATCATCTTTGTCGTGCTGCCCTGGCGCGCGGGTGGATGCCCTCTGTCGCCGTGTTTTCGAGCACGTATTGGCCTACCGCACCCAAGTCTTGGTCCCAGACTGCGGACAAAATTGTGGTGCTATCAGATGCTTTGTTTGCAGACATCAGTGGGCTGGAATCGCCATCAGGCATGGGCTTTGTCATGCCCTTGCCTGTGGCGGGGTCTATGAACCCCAACGCAGCTACCGTCATCCTGGACCGTGTGCAAGACGCCGGCAATGTTGGCTCCATACTTCGAAGTGCCGGTGCTTTTGGTTTTAAGCAGGTGCTCGCCATCAAGGGAACGGCGGCCCTCTGGTCGCCCAAGGTTTTGCGAGCGGGCATGGGGGCTCATTTTGGCTTGCAGCTGATAGAAGGTTTGGATGAAGGGGCGCTGGAGGCCTTGCAGGTTCCCTTGCTGGTGACAAGTTCACACCAAGGACATTTACTTGGCAGTCGTCCTCTGCCGATGCCATGCGCCTGGGCCATGGGGCATGAGGGGCAGGGTGTCAGTCACTCACTGATGGCCCGAGCTCAGGTGTCTGTGCGCATTGGTCAGCCCGGTGGGGAAGAGTCGCTCAACGTTGCGGCAGCTGCTGCAATTTGTTTGCATGCCAGCTCTTTGACAGGGGCCTAAAGGCCGCTATGCGACTGTTCGAGGGGCGTCATCAGTGGCACCCTCGGCTATAATTGCCCCCCGAGCTGTAACCACAGCCCCAGGCGCATTTCAAGCAAACCCCCTCCGAAAGTCAGCAGATCCGATCCGTCGGTGCGGACGTTTCTTGTGCGTGCCCGGGTCAACCGCTAAACATTCGGAGAACCCCGTGCTTTTGTCTCTTCAGGGAAACGCCCCGCCCGCTATTCTGGCGCTCGCAGACGGCACAATTTTTCATGGAAACTCGATCGGCGCTGCCGGCACGACTGTCGGAGAGGTGGTTTTCAATACTGCCATCACCGGCTATCAGGAAATCCTCACCGATCCCAGCTATTGCCGTCAAATTGTCACGCTGACCTATCCCCACATTGGTAACTACGGAGTTAACCTGGAGGATGTGGAAGCTTCCCGTGTCCACGCGGCAGGCTTGATCATCAAAGATCTGCCCTTGCTGGCCTCCAACTTTCGCATGGATTTGTCGCTGAGCGACTATTTGGTGCATGAGAACACAGTCGCGATCGCAGGCATCGACACGCGGCAGTTAACCCGTCATCTGCGCACGCATGGTGCACAAAACGGTGCGATCGTGGCCCTTTCTCAGGGTGGGTCTGTAACGCCTGAACTGATTGCCGGGGCAATTGCGTCTGCTAAGGCTGCTCCCAACATGGCTGGGCAGGATCTGGCCCAGGTCGTCACGTCTCAATCGCCCTTCGAGTGGACCCAGACCGAATGGTCCCTGGTGCGCGAGGCGCCGGCGTCCGGCCCCGGCTATGGTGTACAAAGTGCGCCCAAATTTCATGTGGTCGCCTACGATTTTGGTGTGAAGTACAACATCCTGCGCATGCTGGCCCAGCGTGGATGCAAGGTGACAGTGGTGCCCGCCAAGACGACTGCGGCCGAAGTATTGGCTTACCAGCCTGATGGTGTCTTTCTGTCGAATGGCCCTGGCGATCCGCAACCTTGCGACTACGCCATCGAGGCTGCAGCAGAACTGATCGAGACGGGCATACCCACTTTCGGGATTTGCCTGGGCCATCAGATCATGGCGTTGGCATCAGGCGCTAAAACCTTCAAGATGAAGTTTGGCCACCATGGCGCCAATCACCCGGTGAAGGATCTGGATTCGGGCCGCGTCAGCATTACCAGCCAGAACCACGGTTTTGCTGTGGATGAAAAGACGCTGCCTGCCAATTTGCGCGCCACCCATGTCAGCCTGTTCGACGGTACTTTGCAAGGATTGGCCCGCACTGACAAACCGGCTTTCTGCTTTCAAGGGCACCCGGAAGCTTCTCCGGGCCCGCACGACATCAGTTACCTGTTCGACCGCTTCGTGGGCCTGATGGAGTCGCGCGCATGAGTTTTTACGGGGTCACGGATCTGTGGACCTACGTCATCGGGGCCGTCGGCATCATTTTGTTGCCCGGACCCAACTCGCTGTATGTGTTGTCAGTGGCTACGGCGAATGGTGTGCGGGCCGGTTACCGGGGCGCGTTCGGTGTGTTCCTGGGCGACACCATCCTGCTTCTGCTGACCGCCCTGGGTGCAGCCAGTTTGCTGCGTTCCAACCCGTCCCTGTTTTTGGTGGTGAAGTACTTGGGAGCGGCTTATCTGGCCTGGGTCGGCGTCAACTTGATCTGGGCGGCCATTCGCAAGTTGAACAGCCAAACAATAGAAGTTGCTGCTGCGGCAGAGACACCGGCCAATATGAAGCAGCCGTTCAGGCGTGCCCTGGTCATCAGCCTGCTAAACCCCAAGGCGATATTGTTTCTGTTGTCATTCTTCGTGCAGTTTATTGACCCCGCGTATGAAACGCCTGCCGTACCCTTTTTGATTCTGAGTGCCATCGTCATGGTGTTCAGCGCCCTGTACCTTTCTGCCCTGATTTTTCTTGGCGCGCGTCTGGCGGCTGCCTTTCGCGCACGCAAACGTTTGAACGCCAGCCTGTCCAGCGGCGTGGGCTGTTTGTTCCTCTGGTTTGGAACCAAGCTCGCCACGGCCAGCCTGACCTAGTCTGATCCCCCGTATTGACTGTTATTGACCGAACTAGAACTAAACAAAAAATGCCAAAACGTACTGACATCCACAGCATCCTCATCATTGGCGCCGGCCCCATCATCATTGGCCAGGCCTGTGAGTTCGATTACTCTGGCGTGCAGGCCTGCAAGGCTTTGCGCGAGGAGGGCTACAAGGTCATTTTGATCAACAGCAACCCGGCCACGATCATGACCGATCCGGCCACTGCTGATGTCACCTATATCGAGCCCATCACCTGGCAGACGGTTGAGAAGATCATCGCTAAAGAGCGTCCTGATGCGATTTTGCCGACCATGGGTGGCCAGACCGCGTTGAACTGTGCCTTGGACCTCTGGCACCACGGCGTGCTTGAAAAGTACAAGGTGGAGCTGATCGGTGCGACCCCCGAGGCCATCGACAAAGCTGAGGATCGCCTGAAGTTCAAGGATGCAATGACCAAGATTGGCTTGGGTTCTGCACGCTCAGGCATTGCGCACAGCATGGACGAAGCCTGGTCTGTGCAAAAGTCAGTCGGTTTTCCCACCGTCATTCGCCCCAGTTTCACCCTGGGTGGCACCGGTGGGGGCATTGCCTACAACCCTGAAGAGTTCGAGGTCATCTGCAAGCGAGGCTTGGAGGCTTCCCCTACCAATGAGCTGCTGATTGAAGAATCCTTGCTCGGCTGGAAAGAGTACGAGATGGAAGTCGTTCGGGACAAGGCCGACAACTGCATCATCATCTGCTCAATTGAGAATCTGGACCCCATGGGCGTGCACACGGGTGATTCCATCACCGTCGCACCCGCACAGACGCTGACCGACAAGGAATACCAGATCATGCGCAATGCCAGTTTGGCGGTATTGCGTGAGATTGGTGTGGACACGGGTGGATCCAACGTTCAGTTTTCGGTGAATCCAAAAGACGGTCGCATGATCGTCATTGAGATGAATCCTCGTGTCTCCCGTTCCAGTGCGTTGGCATCCAAGGCCACTGGATTCCCCATTGCCAAGGTGGCTGCCAAGTTGGCGGTGGGCTACACGCTGGATGAACTCAAGAACGAAATCACCGGTGGCGCAACGCCTGCCAGCTTTGAGCCCAGCATCGACTATGTGGTGACCAAGATCCCACGCTTTGCCTTTGAAAAATTCCCCACCGCCGACAGTCGTCTCACCACCCAAATGAAGAGCGTGGGTGAGGTCATGGCCATGGGCCGCACCTTCCAAGAGTCCTTCCAGAAGGCTTTGCGCGGTCTGGAAGTCGGGGTGGATGGCATGAACGCCAAAACCGATGACCTCGAAGTGCTGGAAAAAGAGCTGGGGCAACCTGGCCCCGAGCGCATCTGGTACGTGGGCGACGCTTTTGAAAAAGGCATGTCGGTTGAGCAGGTGCACGCACTTACCAAGATCGACCCCTGGTTCCTGATCCAGATTGAAGAGATCGTGAAGATCGAGATGGAACTGGAGACCAAGTCGCTGTCCGATCTGGATGCGGCCACATTGCTGACCTTGAAGCAAAAGGGCTTCTCGGATCGTCGTCTCGCGCGTCAGCTCAAGACCACCGACACCGAAGTGCGCAAGCTTCGCAGGGCATTGGGTGTTCGTCCGGTGTACAAGCGGGTGGATACCTGCGCCGCAGAGTTTGCGACCAACACGGCTTACATGTATTCCACCTACGAGGCGGAGTGCGAGGCTGCACCGACCAACAACAAGAAGATCATGGTCTTGGGCGGTGGTCCCAACCGCATTGGTCAGGGCATCGAGTTTGACTACTGCTGTGTGCATGCCGCTCTGGCCATGCGTGAAGATGGCTACGAGACCATCATGGTCAACTGCAACCCAGAGACCGTCTCTACCGACTACGACACGAGTGACCGCCTCTACTTCGAGCCTTTGACGCTCGAAGACGTGCTTGAAATCGTCGATAAAGAAAAGCCCACCGGCGTGATTGTTCAATACGGTGGCCAGACGCCGCTGAAACTAGCCTTGGATCTTGAGGCCAATGGCGTGCCCATCATTGGCACCAGCCCCGACATGATCGATGCGGCCGAAGACCGGGAGCGCTTCCAAAAACTGCTGCACGAATTGGGTCTGCGCCAGCCACCGAATGCAACCGCACGCACCGAGCCTGAAGCGCTGGAAAAAGCCACTGCTCTTGGCTACCCACTCGTCGTTCGTCCCAGCTATGTGCTGGGTGGACGGGCGATGGAAATCGTGCACGAACAGCGCGACCTGGAGCGCTACATGCGCGAAGCCGTCAAGGTCAGCAACGATTCGCCCGTGCTGCTGGATCGATTCCTGAACGACGCGATCGAGTGCGATGTCGACTGTTTGCGCGATCCCGAGGGAAAAACCTTTATCGGTGGCGTGATGGAACACATCGAACAGGCGGGCGTCCACAGTGGCGACTCAGCTTGTTCACTGCCGCCTTACAGCCTGAGCCCTGAGACGGTCGCCGAGATCAAGCGCCAGACCACCGCGATGGCGGCGTCACTGAATGTTGTTGGCTTGATGAATGTGCAGTTCGCCATCCAGAACATCGACGGCAAAGATGTCATTTATGTCCTGGAAGTGAATCCCCGTGCCTCGCGCACAGTGCCTTTTGTGTCCAAGGCTACCGGTATCCAGTTGGCCAAGGTGGCGGCGCGATGCATGGCAGGGCAGACCTTGGCCTCACAAGGCATCACCCAGGAAGTGACGCCGCCGTACTTCAGCGTCAAGGAAGCCGTGTTCCCATTCGTCAAGTTCCCTGGTGTGGACACCATTCTGGGCCCAGAGATGAAGTCCACCGGTGAAGTCATGGGAGTGGGTAAAACTTTCGGCGAAGCGTTTGTCAAGTCACAGCTGGGGGCTGGCACCAAGCTACCGCGTCCCCTGAAGGAGGATGGCACGCCGTCCGGGAAAGTATTTATTTCTGTCAAGAACAACGACAAGCCGCGCGCCGTCGAGGTGGCTCGCCAGTTGTCAGCCAGCGGCTTTGAGCTGATTGCCACCAAGGGCACCGCTGTGGCGATTCAGGCAGCAGGCATTGCCTGCGCCACGGTGAACAAGGTCACCGAAGGGCGGCCCCATATCGTGGACATGATCAAGAACGATGAAGTTGCCCTGGTGATCAATACTGTGGAAGAGCGCCGAAACGCCATCGCTGATTCGCGTCACATCCGGACCTCTTCCTTGCTGGCCCGCGTGACCACTTTCACCACGATTGCCGGCGCAGAGGCTGCTGTCGAAGGTATGAAGTACCTAGATCAGCTGGATGTTGTTTCTGTGCAAGAACTGCATCAGCAACTGTTGGCATAATTTCCAATAAGTTTGGGGACAGACCGGCGCGCGAGCGTCGCTCTGTCCCCGCTCATTTTTTTGAGGGATTACTCTTTCATGGCGACCATTCCCATTACCAAGCGCGGCGCAGAGAAACTCAAGGCTGAGCTGCACCGCCTCAAGACCGTAGACCGTCCAGCAGTCATCGTGGCTATCTCGGATGCCCGCGCCCAGGGGGACCTGAGCGAGAACGCCGAATACGAGGCCGCCAAAGATCGCCAAGGTTTCATCGAAGGCCGTATCCAGGAGGTTGAGGGCAAGCTGTCCGCCTCCCAGGTGATTGATCCCGCTGCACTAGACGCTGGGGGGCGAGTGGTGTTTGGCGCAACCGTCGACCTGGAGGATGAGGATTCTGGCGATGCGGTCACCTATCAAATCGTGGGTGAAGACGAGGCGGATCTGAAACAGGGCCTGATCAATATTGGCTCCCCCATCGCTCGCGCCTTGATAGGTAAAGAGCAGGGCGATACGGCAGAAGTGCAAGCGCCCGGTGGCCTTAAGCGCTTCGAAGTGGTTGCCGTTCGCTACATCTAAACCCAATGCGGCGGCTGTCGGTCGTAGTGGCAGGCCTGTGGTGGGCCAGCCTGTGCACCGTGGGTTTTCTGGTTGTGCCCATGCTGTTTGTGCATCTGGCCACCCCGGCGATGGCCGGTGGCATGGCAGCAAAATTGTTCAGCGCGCAGACCTGGATTTCGGTGGTCTGCGGACTGTTCTTATTGATGCTGATTGCTGCGCGCTCACGCGAAGCTGATGATCAACCTGGCAGCCAGCCTCAGGCAGGTGAGCTGTTCTGGATTCTTGCTGCCTTGATTGCCGCGCTCTTAGTCGAGTTTGCGGTGGCGCCACATATCCTTGCTCGAGAGAACCTGGCTTTCTGGCACCGCGTTGGCAGTGGGCTGTACCTGATGCAATGTGTTTGCACGGCCTTTGTCTTCTGGAAAAGCCTGACTCGGCTATCTCAAACCCCGGCTTAAGTGTTCCGGCCCAGTGGTCAGTCCTCTGAGAGATTCAGGTCTGGCTACGTTTTTTGATGCTGACAGGTTTTCTGGGCTTGGCACGCTTGACTTGACCGCCTGCAGTCAGACGCTGGTTGCCCAGCACCCGTAGGGTTTTGATTTCAGGGCGTTGGCCTGGGCGGCTGCTGTGCTTGAGTACCTTGAAGTCGCGCGGTCCAGGCATGCGATCCTCATCAGCCGGGCCTTTGACCTTTGCGGGCTGGGGTCGCCACAGCACCAGCAACTTGCCAATGTGCTGAATCGGCGCCGCATTCAAATCGTCTGCGAGGCTGACAAACAAAGCCTCGCGTGCCGCGCGGTCATCAGAAAAAACCCGGACCTTGATCAGGCCGTGCGCGTTGAGCGCTGCGTCGATTTCGTTTTTCACAGCGACCGTCAAGCCATCATTGCCGATCATGACGACCGGATCCAAGTGATGGGCTTCTGCCCGGTGTTCTTTGCGCTGTGCAGGAGTCAGTTGTATGAGAGGCATGCCGGTATTATCGACGCAATGCCAATAGCCGCCTCTCCCAGTGGCCTCGACACCCACGTCAGACATTTCCGGTGCCATTGAAAGTGGCGCAGTCACAAAGGTTTCATGAAAGAAAACACCAAAAACACCTCGCGTACGCCAGCGAAGGCGGAGGCCAAAGCACCTGCGCGCGGTGGCAGCAAGGTCAACAAGGCCTGGCTGCACGATCACATCAATGACCCCTACGTGAAGTTGGCCCAAAAAGAAGGGTATCGGGCACGGGCTGCTTACAAGCTCAAGGAAATTGACGAGACATTACGCCTGATCAAGCCCACCGATCTGGTGGTTGACCTGGGTTCAGCGCCGGGTGCCTGGAGCCAATATGTGCGGCGAAAAATGGTGCTGCCAAACGAAGGTACGGTCGTTTCCATCGACCTGTTGCCCATGGCACCGATAGACGGGGTCCACTTTATTCAAGGAGATTTTCGAGAGGAAGACGTGGTGCGGGAATTGACATCCGCCTTGCAAGGGCGCCAGGCGGATGTTGTCATTTCAGATATGGCCCCCAACCTGTCGGGCATCGCCTCGGTGGATGCGGCCCGTGTGGAGCACCTGATCGAACTGGCCATTGACTTTAGCCAGCAACACATGAAGCCAGAGGGTGCCTTGGTTGCAAAGGTATTTCATGGCAGTGCGTACAACGACCTTGTCAAGTTGTTTCAAGGGGCCTTTCGTCAGGTGAAGAAGATCAAGCCTAAGGCGTCCCGCGACCGATCATCGGAGACGTTTTTGGTGGGCATGGGTCTGAAATGAATGCATTTTGAGCTATCAATTCCTTGTGATGCCAGTGGATGAGCCTGGGCCGCCTGTCGCGCCAAGTACTTGAAACGCCTAAAATCAATCACACTTAAAGCAACGCCCGCGCCTTTGCGGGCCCGTTCTGGAGCCTCGCTTGAATAATCAGTGGTTTTCTAAAGTTGCCGTTTGGCTGGTGATTGCACTTGTGCTGTTCACTGTGTTCAAACAGTTCGACACGCGCGGCGCTGGCAGTGCCGGGTATATGGGCTACTCTGACTTCTTAGAAGAGGTTCGGGGCAAGCGCATCAAGAGCGCTCTCATCCAGGAGGGGCAGGGCGGCACTGAAATCGCCGCAGTGACGACTGACGATCGCCGCATCAAAACCACGGCCACTTACCTCGATCGTGGTCTGGTGGGGGATTTGATCAACAACGGTGTCAAGTTCGACGTCAAGCCCCGCGAGGAAGCTTCATTGCTCATGACCTTGCTGGTGAGCTGGGGTCCCATGCTGCTCTTGATTGGGGTTTGGGTGTACTTCATGCGCCAAATGCAAGGTGGCGGCAAGGGCGGCGCATTCAGCTTCGGTAAAAGCAAAGCCCGCTTGCTTGATGAAAACACCAATCCGGTGACTTTTGCTGACGTGGCTGGTTGCGATGAGGCCAAAGAGGAGGTCAAGGAGGTCGTCGAATTTTTGAAAGACCCCCAGAAGTTCCAGAAGCTGGGCGGGCGTATTCCCCGCGGTTTGTTGTTGGTGGGCCCTCCAGGTACCGGCAAGACCTTGCTCGCCAAATCGATCGCCGGTGAGGCCAAGGTGCCTTTCTTCAGTATTTCGGGTTCGGACTTTGTGGAAATGTTCGTGGGCGTGGGCGCATCGC
>JBJOIT010000022.1:0-47964 GCA_046046915.1 Pseudomonadota bacterium | reverse complement strand
TTGCGACCCCGAAGCCTTGGGCTTCGGGGCAGCCTGCGCTGCTTCCTGAAACGGGGGAAGAACGCAAACTCGCTATCGCTCAGACATGCGTTCTTCTGATCCCCTTGTCAGGAACCTGCTCGGCGCAAACAGAAGGGGTAGGGCAGCGGAAGTCAAGGAAGTCCTGAATTCCCGGTAACGCCCCATGGCGAATGCGCCGAGGAGCTCAGAGCCAGCCGGATCAGGGGCGCGCATGTTTGAGCGACAGCGAGTTTGCGCGGACCCCGGCTGGATCGAGCACCGCAGGGTGCCCCGCTGCACAGCAGCGGGGTCGCATACGCTTGGGTCGCCTTTTCTTTGGCTTACTTCTTCTTTGGCGAAGCAAAGAAAAGTGAGGCGCTGCCGGGCGCCCCCGGCCTCTGGCCTTAGAAAGGCCACAGAAAGCAGCCCGCCCGCCGAGGCGAAACCCGGCCTCCGCCCTACGCAGTAGTAACGCCTTCGCTGCCGGGCGCCTCCGGCCCACCCCATGCGCACATAGAAATTGTGCCTAAAACCCCGCGCATACAATGTGCGGCCGTCCGATAGGGGGTGGTGTCCTGGGTCTCTCCCAGCAGACGTTTTGTCTCATTCTGTTTTTGGAGTTCGCTGTGTTCATTTCTTCCGCATTTGCCCAAACCGCCCCCGCTGCCGCTGGTGGAGACATGCAGTCCTCCCTGATGAGCATGCTGCCTTTGGTGCTGATGTTTGTGGTGCTGTACTTTGTGATGATCCGGCCCCAGATGAAAAAGCAAAAAGAGCACCGTGCCATGATCGACGCGCTGGCCAAGGGTGACGAAATCGTGACTGCTGGCGGCGTGCTGGGCAAGGTGAGCAAGCTGGGTGACAGCTACATCGGCCTCGAAGTGGCCAGTGGTGTTGAGGTGCAAGTGCAGCGCAGCGCGGTTGTGCAAGTGCTGCCCAAGGGCTCCATCAAGTAACTTAATTACGGGCTGGCCCCGCAAGGGTGGCCGGGCGCGCTCATGAACCGTTATCCGGTGTGGAAGTACGCGATCATTCTGGTCGCGCTGGTGGTGGGGTTTTTGTACACCCTGCCTAATTTTTTTGGTGAGGCGCCAGCCATACAGGTGTCAGCAGGTAAGGCGACGGTCAAAGTTGACAGCGCCACCCAGGCCAAGGTGGAGCAGGCTCTGCAAGCAGCGGGGCTGACGCCGTCGAGCCTTGTGCTGGAAGGCACCTCCATCAAGGCGCGCTTTGACAACACCGATACCCAACTCAAAGCCAAGGACGCCGTCCAAAAGGCTTTGATGCCTGAGGCTGGCGACACCTCTTATGTTGTGGCGTTGAACCTGTTGTCGCGTTCGCCAGCCTGGCTGTCGGCCATGAATGCCTCGCCCATGTACCTGGGTCTGGACTTGCGCGGCGGTGTGCATTTCATGTTGCAAGTCGACATGCAGGGCGCTCTGACCAAGAAGGCCGAGTCTCTGGCGGGCGATTTGCGCACGGTGCTGCGTGAGAAAAACGTGCGGCACGGCGGTATCAGCCGCAACGGCCAGACCATCGACATTCGCTTTCGTGATGCCGCCACGCTGGATGCTGCCAAGCGCGTGATCCTGGACCAGTTTGCCGACCTTCAGACGGTCGAGACCCCCGAAGGCAGCGAGTTCAAGTTGACCGCCAGCATCAAGCCGGTAGCAGCTCGCACGGTGCAAGACCAGGCCTTGAAGCAGAACATCACCACCCTGCACAACCGTATCAACGAGCTGGGCGTGGCCGAGCCAGTGATCCAGCAGCAGGGCCAGGACCGTATCGTGGTGCAGTTGCCCGGCATACAGGACGTGGCGCGCGCCAAAGACCTGATAGGCCGCACCGCCACCCTGGAGCTGCGCATGGTGGACGACAGTGCCGAAGCCCGCGCTGCCGAGAACAACACTGGCCCGGTGCCCTTTGGTTCGGAGCGATTTTTGGAGCGTGATGGCCGTCCGGTCATTGTCAAGAAGCAGGTCATCCTGAGCGGTGACAGCCTTGCTGACGCGCAACCTGGCTTTGATTCTCAGAACCAGCAACCCAAGGTGGACCTGACGGTGGACGCCAAGGGTGGGCGCATCATGCGTGATGTGAGCCGCGAAAACCTGAAGAAGCGCATGGCCATCATCCTGTTTGAAAAGGGACGTGGCGAGGTGCTGACGGCGCCGGTGATTCAGGGTGAGCTGGGCAACCGCTTCCAGATTTCGGGCTCAATGAGTGTGGTGGAAGCCAACGATCTGGCCCTGCTGCTGCGCGCGGGCTCACTGGCTGCGCCCATGGACATCATCGAAGAAAAGACCATCGGCCCCAGCCTGGGTGCCGAGAACATTGCCAAAGGCTTTAACAGCGTGACCTGGGGCTTTGTGGCAGTCTCCATTTTCATGTGTGCTTATTACCTGCTGTTTGGCGTGTTTTCCAGCGTGGCCCTGGCCGTCAACCTGCTCTTGCTGGTAGCGATGCTCTCGATGTTGCAGGCCACCCTGACGCTGCCGGGCATGGCCGCCATGGCGCTGGTGCTGGGGATGGCGATTGACGCCAACGTGCTGATCAACGAGCGGGTGCGTGAGGAGCTGCGTAACGGTGCTTCGCCACAGGCGGCCATTCACGCCGGTTACGACCGCGCTTGGGCCACGATTCTGGATTCCAACGTTACCACCTTGATCGCCGGTATGGCCTTGCTGGCCTTTGGCTCGGGCCCGGTACGCGGTTTTGCCGTGGTGCACTGCCTGGGTATTTTGACCAGCATGTTCTCAGGCGTGTTCTTTTCGCGCGGATTGGTCAACCTTTGGTACGGCCGCAAAAACAAGCTCAAGAGCGTGTCGATTGGCACGGTGTGGCGGCCAGAGACCGGCACCTCGGTCAAAACGAATTGAGCGGGAGTCTCGACCATGGAATTTTTCAAGATCAAAAAAGACATTCCGTTCATGCGGCACGCGCTGGTGTTCAATGCCGTGTCCTTGGCCACCTTTTTGTTGGCGGTGTTTTTCCTGTTCTCGCGCGGTCTGCATTTGTCCGTCGAGTTCACGGGCGGCACGCTCATGGAGGTAAGCTACAGCCAGCCGGCTGACCTGGCCGCCATCCGGGACAAAGTGGCCAAACTGGGCCTGAACGATGTGCAGGTGCAGAACTTCGGCACGGCGCGTGATGTGCTGATCCGCTTGCCTGCCACCAAGGGTGAAAGCTCGGCTCAGCAAAGCGACAAGGTACTCACGGCCCTGAAGGCGGCAGATCCCACAGTGGTGCTGCAGCGCACCGAGTTCGTGGGCCCGCAGGTGGGCGATGAGTTGGCGACCGACGGCCTCAAGGCACTGGCCTTCGTAGTGGCCGGCATCATGATTTACCTCGCCATGCGCTTTGAGTGGAAGTTTGCGGTGGCGGCCATCATCGCCAACCTGCACGACGTGATCATCATCCTGGGCTTCTTTGCGTATTTCCAGTGGGAGTTCTCTTTGCCTGTGCTGGCAGCGGTGCTCGCGGTGCTTGGCTACTCGGTGAATGAGTCGGTGGTGATTTTTGACCGTATCCGCGAGAACTTTCGCCGTTATCGCAAGATGAACACGGTGCAGATCATCGACAACGCGATCACATCGACCATCAGTCGCACCATCATCACCCACGGCTCCACGCAGCTCATGGTGTTGTCCATGTTGCTGTTCGGCGGTGCCACCCTGCACTACTTCGCGCTGGCGCTGACCATCGGTATCTTGTTCGGCATTTATTCCTCGGTGTTCGTGGCTGCCGCCATTGCGATGTGGCTGGGCATACAGCGCGAAGACATGATCAAGGGCCCGACCAAAAAAGGGGAAGACCCGAACGACCCCAACGCCGGGGCTGTCGTCTAAGCCACGACCGCATCGCATGGCTGCCTTGACGCTTGAGCAGCAACGGGCCAAATTGGCTCAGGACGTGCGCGTCCAGTTTGTGTTTGATGCGGGTCTGTGTATGGTGGCCGTAGGTAAGGCGGTGCAAGACCGTCTGACCGAGCTGCTGGTAGAGTCTCTGCCCCTGCGCGAAATGCAGTTGCGCCGGGATGCCTGGACGCTTTTTAAGACCGCTCAGTCGCAGTGGGTCGATGCCGTTATCCAGTCATGGCAAGACGGCTTGTCCGAGCCCGCAGCGGAAAGCCAGCCGCTGCTTGATTTTGATCTGCTGGAATTGGTCAGTGCCGATACGGTAGACAACAAGATTTTGGCCTCGCGTCTGTGCTTGGGCGTGATGCAACGTGCGCGCCGGCAATTCGACGACTTGAGCTTTCGGGTCAAGCACCTGGAGGGGCGCGAAGAGCTGCGTGAGGACGACCTGCTGCGCTGCGAGGCGCTCTTGTTGCCGGTGATCGAGCAGTGGCACGCCTTGGGCATGGCTCGAGCGGTCTGGCCTCTGGTCAATGATGCCGTGCAAGAACTTTTCACGCAGCATCTTTTTGATGCCTACGTGCAGGCCAACCGCTTCTTGAAGTCGCAGGACCTGGTACCTGCGCTGGACGATCGCTATGTGGTGAAGAAGGCACCCGAGCAGCCCATTCCTAGCCCTATCGCTGCGTCTGGCGGTGGCTCCCGCGGCGCGTCGGCCCGCGCGTTTCCGGCGGCTGCGCAAGCCATACCCACGGACGCTGTGCTGGGCCAAATCCGGCAGTTGCTGCTCCAAGCGCAAGGCGATGATGGCTCTCCCGGCCACGATCATCCCGCCACCACCATGTTGGCGGCGGCCATTGCCGCTATGCCCCAGCACGACGAAAGCGAGGTATGGGGCGGCGGTGACATGTTGCAGCCCGAGGAAGATGCGGTGTTGGTCACGCGCTTGGCCAACCAGTTGCGCAAGCGATCGACCGAGCTCAAGAAGTCGGCAGACAGCCAGGGCGACAAGGCCACCATTGAAATTGTCGCGCTCATGTTTCAGTCCATCTTGCAGGATGAGCGTGTGCCCCCCAGCATACGGGTGTGGTTTGCCCGGCTGCAAATTCCCGTGCTGCGTGTGGCGCTAGAAGACCCCGATTTTTTGTCGACCACCGACCACCCTGTGAGGCAGTTGATCGACCGCATGGGTTCTTGCGTGCTCGGCTTTGATGCCAGCGGCATACAAGGCGGGCCGCTGGAGGCTGAGGTGCGTCGTGTGGTGCAGGTGGTCGAGCAGTACTCGGACACTGGTAGCCAAGTTTATGAGCTGGTGCTGGAGGAGTTTCAGGCCTTTTTGGCCAAGCATCTGACCGATACCGACAGCACGCGCGAGCTGGTCAGTGTGGCGCAGCAGCTGGAGCAAAAAGAGACATTGGCGGTGCAGTACACCATCGAGCTGCGTCATTTGTTTGACGAGGTGCCCGCACCAGAAGAAATCCGTGGCTTCCTGTTTCGCGTCTGGGTCGAGGTCCTGGCGCTGGCGACGGTGCGTCTGGGTCCGCAGCACGAACAGACCTTGGCCCTAAGAAAAGTGGCGGGTGACCTGGTTGCCATGTCGTCGGCCAAGCCCGGCCGGGTCGAGCGTGTGCAAGCCATTCGGGATCTGCCGGCGCTGCTGGAGCGTTTGCGCCAGGGGATGGCGCTGCTGGGCTTGACCGCCCAACAGCAAGACATCCACATCAAGACGGTCAACGACACTTTGGCGCAAGCCTTCTTGTCCAAAACCCAGGCTATTTCGCCAGAGCAGGTGGACGACATTGCTCGGCGACTGGCACAGCTGGAAGACTATGTGGGCGATGAAGACGTGGGTGAGTTGCCCCTGGACGCTGAGAGTGTCGAGTGGATGCTCGGCCCCCAGGCCACCACCACCGAAATCATCATGGACGGGGGCACTGCGCCGACGCAGGCCATGCAGGAATGGGTGCGCGACATGCTGGTGGGCTCCTGGTTTGTGCTGGACCACAACGGACACATCAGCACGGTGCAGTTTTTATGGCGCAGCGCCCAGGGTCATCTGTATCTGCTGGGATCCAAGGATGGACGCAGCTACGTGATGCAGGCGGGTCGGCTGGCCTCTTATCTGCAAGCCGGACTGCTGCGTCCGCAGGAGGATGAGCCGCTCATGGTGCGCGCGACCCGAGACGCCTTGGCCAAGATCGAGGCCAATCCGGAGCGGCTACTGGCCTGAGCTCTGCTGGTCAGGGTTAGTGGGCGATGCGGTCGCTGGCGTCCTCGCACAGCTCGTCCAGAACCAGGGCATCGGGTTCCTCGCCAAAGCTCCAGTACACCATCAGCACAATGATCTTGAGGTCGTCGACAGAGACCGGCGACTCGGGCACGGCCATGGCGCGGTCGACGACGACTTCGCGCATGTGCGCAGGCAGTACGCCTGCTGCTTCCAGAAAGCAGATGAAACCCAGGCAGTCCGCGCCCAGGTGATCTTGCTCAAGCGCCGAATACACCCGCATGCTGGTGGTTGAGGGGTGGGCCAGCATCACAGGAATACCGGGTGCAGCCAGGGCTAACGTGTCATCGGAGGCGGGTGACGGATGCTGCGTGCTGTGCGCTGCCAGCTTCAAGCCGCTGAGCCAGGCGAGTGCTTCCTCAATTTCGTCATTTTCAAAGCCGACCGCATGCAGCTTGCGTTGCAGATGCTCCCCTTCAGGACACGCATCGCCGCGCCAGTAATTTTCGTAAACGAAGACCAGAACTTCAAACATGGAGCCAATGTAGCCCAGAACTGAAGGCTTGTGTGCGTTGGCCGGACTTCTGCCGCTTTTCTGCGTTTAGGCGCTTGCCATGCGCTGAAACAGGCCGCCAGGCAGTCGGGCGAGGCGGCCATCCAGCTCAAGTGTCATCAGCGCCACCTGCAGCGCTGCCGTGTCAAGACCGGTACGGGCCTGCAGAGCGTCCAGACCCACCGGATCAAAGCCCAGCGCTTCAAGCAGCGCGTCATCGCCCTGCGGCTCAGGAGCATCGAGCACCGGCGCGGTCAATCTGACCTCGGGGTGTGCGGGGAGCAACTCCTCCAGCACATCCTGCGTGTTTTCTACCAGTTTGGCACCTTGCTTGATGAGTGCGTGGCAGCCGCGGGACTGTGCCGAGTGTATGGAGCCCGGTATGGCAAAAACGTCCTTGCCCTGTTCGGAGGCCAGCCGCGCGGTGATCAGCGAACCCGATTTGAGGGCCGCCTCCACCACCAGCGTGCCTCGGGTCAGACCCGAGATCAAGCGGTTGCGTTTGGGAAAGTTGGCCTGCAGCGGCGGCGTGCCCAGGGGGTATTCGCTGATCAGTAAGCCCTGCTCTGCAATGCGATGGGCCAAGGGGCGATGCGCCTGCGGATAGACCCGGTCCAAGCCCGTGCCAACGACCGCCAGTGTGGCCAGGCGATCCTGATCAGGACCCATGCCCAACAAGGCACCATCATGCGCGGCACCATCCACACCCAGGGCCAGGCCAGACACAATCGTTACGCCGGCTGCACTCAGGGCTTGTGAAAAGTCGCGGGCGTTGCTGGCGCCTTGTGGCGTGGGATTACGACTGCCCACCACCGCAAGGCTGTGGGCCAAGCTTCGGTGGAGTGCCTGAACGGCTGCCGTGTGAGGGTTTTGGCCCTGCTGCAGGGCATGTTGAACCACCTGGCGTGCACCCCGAACATAGAGTAATAGCGGTGGGTCTTCGAGCGTCAAGAGAGCGGCTGGGTAAGCCTCGTCGCCTAAAACAGCCACATGGCGCCATTCCGGGGGATCGCCGTTGGAGCCCTGCAGCCACTGCCAGGTGGTGTCGACCAAGGCGGCCAGCTCGGGCGGCTCTTCTAACAGTGCTGTGGCTTGCTTGTCATTGACGACCTGGCGCAAGGCCAGCAGGCTTTGCTGAAAAATCCCATCAGGCGGGCCGAAGCTCGCCAACAGCTTGCGGGCGGTGCTGTCTCCCACGCCTGGCGTGAGCGTCAGCCGTAACCAGCCACTGAGCTCATCACGGGTCATGGCAGGGCCGGCTTCAGATGAAATCAGCGGGGGTTGACCAGTCGGTCGCCTACACGCACGGCGTCTTTGATATTGAGCACCAGCGCATACGACACGCGATCAAAGGTACGGAACACGATCAGCAGGCCATTGCGTTCATCAGGCAGTTTGAGCTGGGCGCGCTCGGGATCCGTTTTATCCACCAGGCGGGCCCCGTCTTTCAGGATCGCCATCACATGGCCGCGTTCCATGCCGTCACGTTGCCCTTTGTTGATGGCCACCACCTGGCTTTGCGCGGCATTGGCCACGGCGCTGCCGTAGACCGATACCACGCGTGCGTCGGTAGGGCTGGCAGGCGCGTGGGGAATGTAGGTGTTGAATTCGCGCGCCGGTTCTGGCAGCAAGCGGTCACCCACGCGCATTTCTTCTTTGGCGCCCACGATGTCGATGGTGGCCGGAATCACGGCTGTTTGCGACTTGCCGTCAGCAAGGGTCGTGGTTTGCGTACCTTCAGAACGTTCGAGGCTGGCCTTGCCGACGAATTGGGCCTCGTAGCCCAGCACTTCGCCGCTGATCGGGTCTTTCAGAGCGGTCGCATTGCGAAACACGCGGTACAGGCGCGCCTGGCCAGACACCTCCAACAGGGGGGCAGATGCAGGTCCGCGAGCGTAGGCGCGATCACCGCGTGCCAACAGAACCCGACCTTCTTGCGCTGCTGCCACGATGCGGGGCGCAGCGCTCAAGCCCTGCTCATCCACCACGATGGGTTCTGCCAAGAAGGGTTCGATGGCATTGGTGTCGATGGTCGGAATGGCGGCTTCTGCCAGGCTCCCCACGCGTGTGCGTGGTGACACTCGCAGCGTTTCCATGGTGGTGTCAGCGCTGCCGTTGGCGTTGTTGGCTATGCCACTGCGCAAGCGTGCAACGCCGTCCTTGGTGTCCAGATAAAGCACCTGGCCCGGATAGATGCGGTGTGGATTGCGGATGTCGTCGAGATTCATGCCCCAAAGCTCGGGCCAGCGCCATGGGGTGGTCAGAAACAGGCCCGAAATCGCCCACAGGGTGTCACCACTTTTGACGGTGTAGCTCGATGGCGCGTTGGGACTGAGGTCGCTCAAGGGCACGCCGGACTGGGCCACTTTTTGTGCGTTGGCTTTTTGCTGGGGCGTGACCGTGAGGTTTTGCGCCCAGCCGGGTAAGGCGACGACGGCGCCCATAAGCAGTGCGGCCAACAAAGGTTTGAGTGAAGAATTTGACGTCATCGTTTGCATCATGGTGAACCGTATTGTCAGACCAGGGCAGGCCAAACAGCCCGGCAGCAAGATGTGGATTTTGCGCTCAAGCCCCGGGTGGGGCAATGGCGGCAGCCACAGCCACCTGCGGCCACGCGTAAAAGTGGCGAAAATACACTTATTCCTCCGGAAGTACCCATGGCATTACTACCCATTCTTTGTTATCCCGATCCACGGCTCAACACCGTGGCCAAGCCGGTGCAAGCGGTGGACGCGCGCATCAAGACCCTCATCGCCGACATGCTGGAAACCATGTATGCCGCGCCGGGTATTGGCCTGGCGGCTACCCAGGTCAACGTGCATGAGCGTTTGATTGTCATCGACCTTTCAGAGACGCGAGACGATCCCCTGGTCCTGATTAATCCTGAGTTGATCAGTACCAGCCCCACCAAGCATCTCAATGAAGAAGGCTGTCTCTCCGTCCCCGGCATTTACGACGGTGTCGAGCGCTTTGACGAGGTGCAAGTGCGCGCTCTGGACGGCGAAGGTGTGTCACGTGTGATCAGTGCCGATGGTCTGCTGGCCGTGTGCATCCAGCATGAAATGGATCACTTGATGGGCAAGGTGTTTGTTGAATACCTGTCGCTTCTCAAGCGCAACCGCATCAAGACCAAACTGGTCAAGGCCAAGCGCGAGGAAAGCCGTTGAGACTGATCTTTGCCGGCACACCCGAGTTTGCCCGGGTGGCGCTAGAACAGCTCCATCAGGCGGGTCACGACATTGTGCTGGTCATGACCCAGCCCGATCGGCCGGCTGGCCGTGGCATGAAGCTGCAGCCCTCGCCTGTAAAGCAGTGTGCGCAGTCGCTGGGCATCCCTGTGGTCCAGCCACGCAGCCTGCGGCTGGATGGCAAATACCCAGAAGATGCGCAACAGGCCCAAGAGGCCATCTGTGCTGCCCAAGCCGATGCCATGATTGTGGCCGCCTATGGCCTCATCCTGCCGCAATGGGTGCTGGATGCACCGGCGTTCGGGTGCCTGAACATCCACGGCTCCTTGTTGCCGCGCTGGCGTGGTGCGGCACCGATCCATCGGGCCATCGAAGCGGGTGACTCGCAGACAGGTATCACCATCATGCAGATGGACGCCGGCCTGGACACAGGTGACATCCTGCTGATGCAGGCGGTGCCCATGACTGACGCTGACACCACTGCGACCCTGCATGATCAATTGGCTGATCTGGGCGGGCGTCTGATCGTGCTGGCCCTGGACCAACTGAAGGCCGGTGGCCTGCCGGCCACACCACAACCGGCACAGGGCGTGACCTACGCCCACAAAATCGAAAAGCATGAGGCTGCCATCGACTGGACCCTGCCTGCAGATTTGATCGCTCGGCGAGTGCGCGCTTTCAACCCGTTCCCCGGGGCGGCCACGACCCTGGCGGGCGAGGTGCTCAAAGTCTGGGCTGCCCATGTTCCGGCTGATGTCCCCGCCGACGCCATGCACGAGCAGCCGGCGCCTGGCGAGTTACTGGCCGTGAACAGCAATGCGCTCGTGGTGGCTGCCGGCAGCGGCGTGGTTTTCATCACCGAAGTCCAGCGCCCCGGTGGCAAGCGCCTGGCCGTGGCCGATTTCCTGCGCGGCTGCAAAATTGAACCCGGCTTGTTACTGGGCGGAACCTAAAATTCTGCTGGTCACTGCGCCCAAGCGGCGCAGCTCTTAATGTCCAACCACCCTCTCATCATGAACGTCATTCGCTTTTCCGATCTGTGTGCCCAAGGCAAGGTGGCCGGTCGCCGCGTGTTTATTCGTGCCGACCTCAACGTGCCGCAAGACGATGCCGGCGCCATCACCGAAGACACGCGCATCCGCGCCTCGGTGCCCTGTATCCAGATGGCACTGGATGCCGGCGCTGCCGTGATGGTGACCTCTCACCTGGGGCGCCCTACCGAAGGCGAGTTCAAGGCTGAAGACTCCTTGGCGCCTGTCGCACAGCGCATGGCCCAACTGCTGGGCCGCGAGGTGCCACTGGTCTCCAACTGGGTAGACAGCGTGACCGTGCAGCCCGGGCAGGTGGTGCTGCTGGAAAACTGCCGTGTCAACAAAGGCGAGAAAAAGAACAACGAAGACCTGGCCAAGAAAATGGCGGCCCTGTGCGACATCTTTGTGCACGACGCCTTTGGTACTGCCCACCGTGCTGAAGCCTCGACGTACGGCATTGCCCAATACGCCGCAACGGCCTGCGCCGGCCCCCTGCTGGCCGCCGAGATGGACGCCATCAGCAAAGCCTTGGCATCCCCCAAGCGCCCATTGGTAGCCATCGTGGCCGGCTCCAAGGTGTCCACCAAACTCACCATCCTCCAAAGTCTGGCCACCAAGGTGGATCAACTCATCGTGGGCGGCGGTATTGCCAACACCTTCATGCTGGCTGCCGGCCTGAATATCGGCAAGAGCTTGGCTGAAAAAGACCTGGTGGACCAAGCCCGTGCCGTCATCGACGCCATGAAGGCCCGTGGTGCCGCAGTGCCGATTCCGGTGGACGTCGTGACCGCCAAAACCTTTGCTGCCGATGCGCCCGCCACCGTCAAGGCTGCCACCGACGTGGCGGACGACGACCTCATTTTGGACATTGGCCCGCAAACCGCAGCTGCATTGGCTGAACAGCTCAAGTCCGCGGGCACCATCGTCTGGAACGGCCCCGTGGGCGTGTTTGAGTTTGCTGCCTTTGAGAATGGCACGCGCGTTATTGCCCAGGCCATTGCCGATTCCAGCGCCTTCAGCATTGCAGGTGGTGGTGATACGTTGGCGGCCATTGCCAAGTACGGTATGGAGAAGCAGGTGGGTTACATCTCCACTGGCGGCGGCGCTTTCCTGGAGGTGCTCGAGGGCAAAACCCTGCCGGCTTTTGAGATCCTGACGCGACGCGCCAACGCCTGATTGAGTTCAGGCCCACACAGGGGGGTGCAGCTTGATGCCCCCTTGTAACCACTTCCGTGCAAGAATCTTCCCCCTATTCACAGGAGAAGATAAGTCATGGTTCCACGTCGCGCTACCAAAATCGTTGCCACCCTCGGCCCAGCTTCCAGCGATCCGGCCATCCTTGAGCAACTGATTCGCGCCGGCACCAACGTCGTTCGGCTCAACTTTAGCCACGGCAAAGCACAAGACCACATCGACCGCGCCATGATGGTGCGCGAGGCCGCCCGCCGTGCCGGCCGAGAAGTGGCCATCATGGCCGACCTTCAAGGCCCGAAGATTCGCGTCGGCAAGTTTGCCGAGGGCAAGGTGTTTCTGGAGCCTGGCCAAAAATTCATTCTCGATGCGGCCCGCACCGAGTTGGGCGACATCGACGCCGTGGGTCTGGACTACAAAGCCCTGCCGCGTGAAGTCAAGGCCGGTGACGTGCTCCTGCTCAATGACGGCCTGATCGTGATCACCGTGGACGCTGTACGAGGCGAGCAGGTGCACACCACCGTCAAGCTCGGTGGCGAGCTGTCCAACAACAAGGGCATCAACAAGCAGGGTGGTGGTCTGACCGCGCCTGCACTTACCGCCAAGGACATGGAAGACATCCGCACCGCGATGAGCTTCCAGGCCGACTACGTGGCCGTGAGCTTTCCCAAGAATGCCACCGACATGGAAATGGCTCGCCAGCTGTGCAATGTGGCGGGTGCCGAGTACAACCACCGTCCCGGCTTGATTGCCAAGATCGAGCGCGCCGAAGCCATTCCCCGACTCCTCGAAATCCTGCTGGCCAGCGACGGCATCATGGTGGCCCGTGGCGACTTGGCCGTTGAAGTCGGCAATGCTGCCGTGCCAGCCCTGCAAAAGCGCATGATCCGCATGGCCCGTGAGAACGACCGGGTCGTCATCACCGCCACGCAGATGATGGAATCCATGATCACCAACCCGGTGCCTACCCGTGCCGAGGTGAGCGACGTGGCCAACGCTGTGCTTGATGGCACCGACGCCGTGATGTTGTCGGCCGAAACTGCCGCCGGCAAGTACCCCTTGGAAACCGTGGTGGAGATGGCCAAGATCTGCCATGCCGCAGAAAACGCCGAGGACATGAAGCTCGACGCCGACTTCACCGGCAAGACCTTCAGCCGAATTGACCAGTCCATTGCCATGGGCGCGCTGTTCACGGCCCACCATCTGGGCGCCAAGGCCATCGTGGCCATGACCGAAAGTGGCTCCACTGCCCTGTGGATGAGCCGTCACCCCAACGAAGTGCCTATTTACGCTCTGACCCGCAATCTGGCGACCCAGCGCAAGATGGCCCTGTACCGCAACGTGCGCCCGATCCTGATGGACTCCAGCAGCGACCGCGACACGGCACTGGTTCAGGCCGAAAAAGAGCTCAAGAGCCGCGGGATTGTTCAGTCGGGTGACATTTACGCCATCACCTGCGGCATGCCCATGGGCACGCCTGGCGGCACCAACATGCTGCAAATCACCCAGGTCGCGTAAGAAATCTCCCCAAAGGGGAAAGCTAGAATCCGCCGCAATGGTCAAAAGTTACCAAGCGGTTACCAACTTTCCCGGAGATTTCTAAGCATGGCACTCGTTTCAATGCGCGAGTTGCTGGATCATGCCGCGGCCCATGGCTACGGCATTCCAGCGTTTAACGTCAACAATCTGGAGCAGGTGCAGGCCGTGATGGCAGCCGCCGATGAAGTTGGCGCACCGGTCATTCTTCAGGCCAGCGCTGGTGCTCGCAAGTACGCGGGCGAGCCCTTCATAAAGCACCTGATCCTCGCAGCGGCCGAGGCTTATCCCCACATTCCGCTGGTCATGCACCAGGACCACGGCACTTCTCCCAAGGTGTGCGAAGGCGCCATTGGCTTGGGCTTTGGCTCGGTGATGATGGATGGCTCCCTGCTTGAAGATGGCAAAACGCCCTCTGGCTTCGACTACAACGTGAATGTCACCCGCCAGGTGGTGGACATGGCTCACCGTGCCGGTGTGACTGTTGAGGGTGAACTGGGTTGCTTGGGCAATTTGGAGACTGGCGACGCCGGAGAGGAAGACGGCATCGGTGCAGTTGGCAAGCTGGATCACAGTCAGATGCTGACCGACCCTGAAGAGGCAGCGGTCTTTGTCAAGGCCACCCAGCTGGATGCATTGGCCATCGCCATCGGCACCAGCCATGGCGCCTACAAATTCAGCCGCAAACCGACGGGCGACATTCTGGCCATCTCACGCGTCAAGGAAATTCACGCACGCATTCCCAACACCCACCTGGTGATGCACGGCTCCTCGTCTGTGCCGCCAGAGCTGCTGGCCATCATCAACCAGTTTGGCGGCATGATGAAAGAGACCTACGGTGTGCCGATCGAAGAAATTCAGGAAGCCATCAAGCACGGCGTGCGCAAGATCAACATTGATACCGACATCCGCTTGGCCATGACCGGCGCGGTGCGCAAGTTCATGGCGGAAAACCCGGATAAGTTTGATGCCCGCGAATGGCTCAAGCCCGCGCGCGAGGCGGCCAAGGCTGTGTGCAAGCAACGTTACCTGGAGTTTGGTTGTGAAGGCCAGGGTGCCAAGATCAAGGGTTACACGCTGGTGCAGGTTGCCGAGCAATATGCCCGGGGCGAACTGGCGCAAACTGTGATCTGATCCTTAGGGCTGGCGACTGCCGCCCCTTAAAACCTACCGTTCCTTGCGATAATTCAGGGCAACGGCTTCAGGCCCGCTGATGCATCACCGGGCCTTTCTCATTGCGAAGCCATCACCTGACCCTGACATGACCTCATCCCTGCACACTTCCAACCTCCATTCCCTGCCTTTGCTGGCGCGCGGCAAGGTGCGTGACAACTACGCCGTGGGGGACGACCGTATCCTGATGGTGGCCAGTGACCGCTTGAGTGCCTTCGACGTGATCATGGGTGAGCCCATTCCCGGCAAAGGCGTGTTGCTGACCCAGATGGCCTTGTTCTGGTTCGACAAGCTGGGCCATCTGTGCCCCAACCACCTCACTGGCGATGCGCCCGAAAGTGTGGTCAGTGCCGATGAGGTGCCCCTGGTGCAGGGCCGCTCCATGCTGGTCAAGCGCCTGAAGCCCATTCCAGTGGAGGCTGTGGTGCGTGGCTACCTGGCGGGCAGCGGCTGGAAAGAGTACCAAGAGAACCGGCAGGTGTGTGGTGTGCCCCTGCCTGAAGGCCTGCAGAACGCCAGCAAGCTGGCCGAGCCGATCTACACACCCGCAGCCAAAGCAGCAGTGGGCGACCATGACGAAAACATCAGCTTTGAGCGCACGGTAGAAATGATCGGGCTGGATTTGGCCACACGCATCCGTGACATCAGCATCGCGATCTACAAGGCAGCCGCAGAGATTGCGCTGACCAAAGGCATCATCATTGCCGACACCAAGTTTGAGTTCGGCCTGGACGCGGATGGCACCCTAACCCTGATGGACGAGGTGCTAACGCCGGATTCATCGCGCTTCTGGCCACTGGAAAGTTACAAGGCGGGTACCAATCCCCCCAGCTACGACAAGCAGTTTGTGCGCGACTGGCTGGAGGCAGTGCAGGTGGATGGCAAGCCCTGGAGCAAAACACCCCCTGCACCTCGGGTACCGCAGGCCGTGATTGTGAAAACGGCGGCCAAGTATCAGGAAGCCCTCACCCGGTTAACGCGCTGAAGAAAGACCACCCGCCATGCGCACCCGGATTCGTTATCTTCCACTGACCGAGGTTGTTGCAGGCATGGTGCTAGGTGTGCCAGCGCAAGTGATCGAGCAGGGGCGCCTGAGTCTGAGCTTTTCAGCGGGCCATGTCCTGACCGCAGAAAACGTGCGCCAGTTGATGGCCCACCATGCCGAGTACGTGGCTGTGGCCGAAGAGGACTTGCGCAGCGATGCTGATGTGGCGGCTGACACTGAACGGGTTGTGCAGGAGGTGGCCCAGATTTTTGAGGGGGCCGACCTGTCCTCCACAGACCTGGCGTCCCTCTATGAGCAGGTCATCGCCTACAGGATCGCCTGATGACACCTTTCCCCCTGAGCCGAGAGTTGGTGATTGAGCGCAGCGCATCGCTGCCCAGTTTCCCACGCGTCATTGCCGATATTCTGGCCACACTGGAAGACCCAGATGGCAGCTTGCGCGTTTTGGCGCATTGCGTGGAGCACGATCCCGTGATTGCGGCTCGTGTCATTTCGGCGGCCAATATGGCAGCCTCTGGTCGCCAGTATGTGGTGAGCGATCTGTACACGGCCATCGCCCTGATAGGCATGAGCCGTCTGCGCAAGATCACTCTGGTGAGCAGCGTGGGCGCCTTTGTGGATTCGTTGGGTCATCATTCGCCGCCATCCACCTTTTGGGCGCATTGCATGTCGGTGGGTCTGTGCTGTCACGAATTGACGCTGCACTTGGGCGACTCGGCTGTGTCAGCCGACACCGCTCTGCTTGCCGGTCTGCTGCACGACATCGGTCAGTTGTGGCTCTACAGTTTTCAGGCCGATGCCTACCGGGCCTGCCTGTCGGACGCCTTGAGTCAGGGCGTTGCAGATGAGGTCATGGAGCGTCGGTACTTCGGGGTCGACCATGCCACACTGGGTGCCTGGCTGGCCGCCTACTGGGGTCTGCCTGCCGATATTGCGGCTGCCATCGAAGGCCACTGTGAGCCCGGCCCCATGGCCCACAAGCCTTTGGTTGCGCTGGTGCATGTCGGTGAGGTGCTGAGCAATGCACTGGGCCTGAATGGGCCAGACGAGAGCCGGGTCACGACTCTGTCTGCTGCGGCCTGCCAACGCCTGGGCCTGGTATGGGATGAGAGCGTGCGCCCCCTGTTTGGTCGCATCGATGCACGTAGCCGCCAGGCCAACGAGATTTTCTCGGTCGACCCCGTAAAAGCCGACTAAAAAAGGCCGACTAAACCGCCTCCGGCATCCCGCTGTGCAGCGAGCGGGTGATGGCCAGGCCGATGCGCGTGGCCTCCAGGGCGTCTTCCAAGGTCAGGGTCAGGGCTTTCTCGCCCCGGCAGGCGGCAATGAAGTCATGCATTTCTGCAGAAAAAGCCCCCTGCAGCCGCTCGTAGTAGTTTTTCAGCACATCGTGCCGCACGCCCCACCGGTCGCTGCGCACCACCCGGTCGCGGGCAGCGTGCTCCCCTACCAACAATTTGCCCTCGGTGCCAATGATTTCTGTGCTGGTCTCGTGGCCGTGCGCCATGGTGCGTGAAGCGTAAAAGACCGCCCGTGCACCCCCTTCAAACTCGACGATCGCCAGACCGTTATCCACGTCACCAAACTCAGCCAGACCCGGGTGCATGGCGATGGTTCCGCTGGCAAACGCCCTTAGCGCCTTGGGCCGGCCCAGCATCCAGCGGGCCAGGTCGACGTCGTGCACGCTGCAATCCATGAAGATGCCGCCCGATGTGCCAGAAAAGCGCACAAAAAAACCATCCGGATCGTTTGGATCGCAGGTTTGTGAGCGCACCAGAAACGGTCTGCCGATCTCCCCGGCGGCAATGCTCGCTTGAGCGTTGCGGTAGCTCTCGTCGAAACGTCGAACAAAGCCCACCATGGTGATCAACTGCGGGTGCTCTGCTGCAACCGCCATCACCCGTTCGCAGTCTGCGATGTTGAGCGCCAGTGGTTTTTCTACAAACACATGCTTGCCTGCCTTCAGCGCTGCGATCGTCTGGTCGGCATGCAGGGTGGTCGGGGTGACCAGCACCACCGCGTCTATTCCCGGGTCGGTCACAAAGCTGTCGAAGTCGGCATGCACACGCTCCACGCCGAGGTGTTGGCGAGCGTATTCCTGTTCGGCCACAACCGGGCTGCATGCCGTCACCAGCTTGCAGTGGCGGGTTTGAAACGCCAGCGCCTGGGCGTGGCGTTGACCCATTCTCCCCAGGCCGGCGATGCCTACCCGGAGCGGCTCATGTGTGGTCGCGGGCGACATCTGCGGTCCGGTGTGGCGGTTGGGCGGCCGACTCAGAAGCGGATGGGTTGACCAGTCTTCCAGCTCTCGGTGGCGGCATCGGCCAGCTTTTGCGCTGCCACACCGTCGGCCACCGTGGTTTTGAAGGCGGCGCCACTTTGCAAGCACTCGAAGAAGTGCATGATTTCCAGACGGTAGGCTGCTGCATAACGTTGCAGGAAGAAGTTTTCGGGCTTGTCGCCGCTGATGCCCTTGGCATCCCACTGCACCACTTGAGTGGGCGTGTGGTTGCCACACTGCAGCAGGCCCTTGGAGCCCATGACTTCAAAGCGCTGGTCATAGCCATAGGCGGCGCGCCGGCTGGTGTTGATCTGGCACAGGCGGCCTTTGCGGGTACGAATGCTCACGGCAGTTGTGTCTACGTCACCCAATGCGGCAATGGCCGGGTCAGTCAGCACCGAGCCCGTGGCGCTCAGCCATTCAGCCTCGTCGCCGTCCGCGCACAAGATCCAGCGAAACACGTCAAAGTCGTGAATCAGCATGTCGCGGAAGATGCCGCCAGAGGCTGTGATGTAGTCAGCCGGAGGTGCGCCTGGGTCACGGCTGGTGACGATCAGCACCTCGGGGTTGCCAATGAGGCCTGCGTCCATGCGGCTGCGTGCTTCGTTGAAGGTGGGGTCAAACCGGCGCTGAAAGCCGATCATGCAAGCCACGCCCGCATCCTTGACCGCTTGGGCGCAAGCTTCTGCGCGAGGCACTGACAGGTCAACCGGCTTTTCGCAGAAGATGTTCTTGCCGGCAGCGGCGGAGCGTGTGATCAGGTCGCTATGCGTGCTGGTCGAAGAGCAGATGGCCACGGCATCAATGCTGGCATCGGCCAAGATGGCTTCGACGCTGGCGACTTCGGCGCCCACCAACTGGGCCAAGTCTGCTGCCGCCGCAGGTACCGGGTCAGACACGTACTTGAGCTTCACGCCGGGCAGGGCAGCCAGGTTGGAAGCGTGAATGCGGCCAATGCGGCCAGCGCCAAAAACAGCAACGTTTTTCATGGAAATTCCAAAGGATGAATCGGAGGTTGCTCGCGAACATGAGCAAAAAGATGCGCAACTATAAAGTTGTTTTTGGTGAATGGAAACAAAGTTCTAAAAAATCAATTGGCCGAATTAAATTTCAAACAAGATTTCTCATCGTCGACATTTACGGTTGTGGAGCGGCCCGACTTACTTATTAGGCGATGCCTGCTCGCGTGTGGTGGACCGGTAGGGCAGTTCCAGGGTGTAGGCCAGGGCGATGAACAGGCTTTGCGCCAGGCCCATGGTGCTGCTGAGCGAGCGAAAGCCGAAAGTCGAGTTGTCTTGCACCACCAGCGTGACCTGGGCCAGCTTGGCCAGCGGGCTCATGCGGCTGTCGGTGATGGCGATCAGCTGGGCACCGCGCTCCACGGCCATGCGGGACACCGCCATGGTTTCCTCGGCGTAGGGTGAAAAAGAGATCGCCACCATTACATCGCCTTCGCGCACCGAGCGCATCTGCCCCTGGTGCATGCTGCCTAGGCCAGACACCAGGCCCACGCGTTTGTCTGTGTGCTGAAAGGCGTAGTCCAGGTAAGCGGCGATGGGAAACGAGCGGCGCGAGGCAGACACCCAGATGCAATCGCTCGCGGCCAGCAGCTCGACTGCCTTCTTGAAGCTGGGGCCGTCCAGGCTGGCTTGCAGTTCTTCCATGCCGGAAATCGAGCCCGCCAGAAATTCGTGCGCGATCTCCACGCTCGACAGGCTGCCCGTGCCTGACTCGATGATGTCGCGAATCCGCGCCTTGTAGTTGCGCCCAGGTGCCAGTTGGCGCGAGAGCCCTTCCCGAAAAATCGCCTGCATTTCGGAAAAGCCACTGAAACCGAAGTGCTTGGCAAAGCGCACCACCGCTGAGGGCTGCACCTCGCACTGCGAGGCGACCTGCTGAATCCCGTCCAGTCCGATGTGGTCGCGGTGCTGCTCAACGTAGCGCGCAATCACCTTGAGCTGTTTGCTGAGGGCTTCATACTCACCCGAGATACGTTTGATGAGCTGTTCGACTGTGAGTTTTTCGGCGTTGACAGCGGCCATGATGGTCCAGAGCGTAAAAAACGCATTCTATGGAGGCCCAACGAGGTCTGGCCTGATGGGGCACGCGTCATGAAAAAATCGAAGCCCTGTCAAGACCGCTTCCAAAGTCTCCCGGCGCAAGTGCGCTCTTGCCTGGTGGCCACGGGGACATAATTCAGGCGCGTTGCCAGAACTCCATCCATGAACTTCTCCACACTTGCCCACAAGTTTCGCGACAAGTCGCTGCTCAAGGGCGGTGTCTTCTTGCTGTTCTTGATGGCGGTGGTGTTCGTTTACGGCATGGTGGTGCTGAGCACCCCATCCCAGCTTGCTCCGGATGGCGGCCTGGATCTCTTTCATGCTGTACAGTCTTCGGCGGTGTTGAGTTTGATGGTGGTCTTGACGGTTTTGCCAGTCATCCGGCGCTTACGCCAGCATTCCAGAAACGCAGAAATGGCCATTGACAGCACCAACGATGGTTACTGGGTGCTCGATGCTGAAGGTCGTTTCCTCGACGTCAACCATGGGTACTCCCGCATGATGGGGTACACCCGCGCAGAGTTGATGACCATGCGCATCGCCGATTTCGAAGAGGTGGCCACCCACGAGCAGATCAGGTCTCAAATCCGGCGCATTCTGCTCAAAGGCAACGATAGGTTTGAGACCCGCCACAGGCATCGAACCGGCTCCTGGGTCGACCTCGAGATCACGGTGACGGTGGTGGAGGGGCGCTACCTGGTTGCCTTTTTGCGTGACATCTCAGAACGTAAGCTGGCTCAGCACAAGATACACGACCTTGCCTTTCTGGACCCGCTGACCGGGCTACCCAACCGTCGACTGCTGCAAGATCGACTGGAACAGGCAGTGGCCAGCAGCGTGCGCACCCAGAACCATGGCGCGGTGCTGTTTGTCGATCTGGACAACTTCAAGGTCATCAACGACACACGCGGGCATGCGGTGGGCGACCTGTTGCTGGTGAAGGTGGCCAAGCGTTTGCTGGCTAGCGTGAGCCCGGGCGACACGGTGGCGCGGTTGGGCGGCGACGAGTTCGTTCTGGTCGTAGAAGCCCTCAGTGCGGATCCGATTGAAGCGGCGCTGCAGGCCCAGTCGCTTGCGGAAAGATGCCGCCAAGCCGTGGAGCGACCGTATACCGTCGGGGAGAACGAGTTTTACAGCTCGGCCAGCATTGGTGTCGCCATGTTTTGTGGTGGCGATGTCTCGTTTGGTGAGTTGTTGCAGCGTGCTGACACCGCCATGTACCAAGGCAAGTTTGGGGGGCGCAACCGTGTGGCATTTTTTGAGCCCCAGATGCAGCGCGAGCTTGCACAGCGCACAGAACTGGAGGCTGATTTGCGTCGGGCCTTGTCGGCGGGGCAGTTTCTCATCTACCTGCAACCACAGGTGAACTTCCAGGGAAAGATCACAGGGGCAGAGGTGCTGCTTCGATGGTCGCATCCCACGCGGGGACTGGTCTCGCCACAGACCTTTATTACGTTGGCAGAGGAAAATGGCCTCATTGTGTCGATAGGCACCTGGGTTCTGAGCGCAGCGTGTGACATCTTGCGTCAGTGGCATCAGTCCCCGCTGGGCGATTTGCAGTTGTCTGTCAATGTCAGCGCGGTGCAATTTGCCCGGGATGAATTTGTGTCGGATCTGGCGGCGCTTCTGACCCGTACCGGTGTTGATCCACGCCGCCTCAAGTTGGAGCTGACCGAAAGCGCAGTGGTTCAGAACATCGACGATCTGATTGACAAGATGCTTGCCATCCGGGCCCTGGGCGTGAGCCTGGCCATGGACGACTTTGGCACGGGCCAGTCGTCCCTGACCAACTTGCGCCGCCTGCCGGTGCAGCAGCTCAAGATCGATCAGTCTTTTGTGCGCCATCTGCATCACGACGCCAGCGATCTTGCCATCGTGCGGACCATCATTGCCATGTCAGGCGCACTCGGCCTGGAGGTGGTCGCTGAGGGTGTCGAAACCCAGGCGCAACAGGAGGTGCTTGCGCAACACGGCTGCCTCGCCTATCAAGGTCTGCTGTTTGGTGCTCCAGTGCCACAAGATGTGTTTCAGGCC
Source organism: Pseudomonadota bacterium (assembly GCA_046046915.1). Lineage (GTDB taxonomy): Bacteria > Pseudomonadota > Gammaproteobacteria > Burkholderiales > Burkholderiaceae_C > JBEEJZ01. The sequence goes on along the minus strand of JBJOIT010000022.1, from coordinate 25,830 downwards.
CAGGCCTTGCCGGGGATCCACCTTCCATCGTCGATCAGATCAGCTTTACCCAATTAACAACAGAATCAGTTTTTAACTCCATGTGTTTTTGGAGTTCAAATCCTCTCCCATGAAACCTACCTACATCCTGACTCTCTCTTGCCCCGACAAGCCCGGTATCGTTCACGGGGTGTCGGGTTTGCTGTTGCAGCAAGGCGCCAACATTGAAGAGGCGGCCCAGTTCAATGATGCACAAACCGGCCTTTTTTTCATGCGGGTGCAGTTTGCCTGCGAGGGAACTTCGCAAGACGAATTGAATACCGCACTACAAGACCTAGCGTCTTCTTGGACCATGAGCATCGACCTGCGTCGCGCCGACCAGCGCATGCCCATCGTCATCATGGTGAGCCAGCAGGGCCACTGCCTGAACGACCTGCTGTTTCGCTGGAAGAGTGGGCTGCTACCGGTAGACGTCAAAGCCATCATCTCCAACCACCGCGACTTCTACCAGCTTGCGGCCAGCTACAACGTCCCCTTTCACCACATCCCGGTCACAGCGGCCAGCAAGCAAGAGGCCGAAGCACGCCAGCTGGATGTCATTCGGGCCGAAGGCGCCGAACTGGTGGTGCTGGCGCGCTACATGCAGGTGTTGTCAGACCCCATGTGCCGGGCCCTCAGTGGTCGCGCCATCAACATTCACCACAGCTTTTTGCCCAGCTTCAAGGGCGCCAAGCCCTACTACCAGGCCCATGATCGGGGCGTCAAACTCATCGGTGCCACGGCGCACTATGTGACAGCCGACCTGGACGAAGGCCCCATCATCGAGCAGGACGTGGCCCGTGTGGACCACAGCGGCACCGTGGACACCCTGACCGCCCTGGGCCGGGACACTGAAAGCCAGGTACTGGCACGGGCCGTGAAGTGGCACAGTGAGCACCGCGTGCTGCTCAACGGACACAAGACGGTTATCTTCAAATAAGCCTGCGGTTCGCAGGCCTCGCAGATCACGCGCCGACCGCTTGAACAAACAGCCGGCGCGAGGCGGTCACGCCTTGTGGCTCACCGGTGCCAGACCGTACACAGGCGTGGGCAAGCCCTCCATCCGTGCCTTGAGCTGCAGCGACAGGAACTGCGAATAGTGGCGGCTCTGGTGCAGGTTACCGCCATGGATCCACAGATGTGGCACCTGGGTGGGCTTCCACATATTGCGCAGTTCGCCTTCCCAGGGGCCAGGGTCCTTGGGCGTTTGCGATCCCAGTCCCCAGACCTTGCCAACGCGGTCGGCCACCTCCGGTGAGATCAGGTCCGCCAGCCACTGGTTCATGGAGCCATAGCCGGTGGCGTAGACGATCAGGTCTGCCTCCAGCTCGGTGCCATCGGTCAGCGTGACAGATGTCGGGTTGATGCGCTCGAAGTTGACCCCGCTCTTGAGCTTGATGCTGCCGTTGGCGACCAGTTCGCTGGCGCCCACATCGATGTAATACCCCGAACCGCGCCGCAGATATTTCATGAACAGGCCCGAGCCGTCAGCACCGAAGTCCAGCATGAAGCCCGCTTTTTCCAGACGGCTGTAAAGGTCGGCTTCACGCTTCTTCATCTCCTCGTACACAGGGATGTGAAAGGTGTGCATGATCTTGTAGGGCACCGAAGCAAAGATCAGGTCGGCCTTGTGGTGGTCGATGCCATTCTTGAGCGCCTGCTCGCTGTAAAGACCGCCCAGCGCCAATTCCATCAGGGCGGCAGACGGCGCGATGTGGGTTGATGAGCGCTGGACCATGGTGACATCGGCACCGGCTTCCCACAAGGCGGCGCAAATGTCGTGCGCCGAGTTGTTGGAGCCCAGAACCAAGCATTTTTTGCCACGGTATTTCTCTGGGCCGGGGTGCTTGCTGGAGTGGTGCTGGTCGCCCAAAAAGGTCTCGGCGCCTGCGATTTTGGGCACGTTGGCATAGCCTGACACTCCCAGTGCAATGACCAGTTCCTTGGGTCGCAAGGTCACCTCTTTGCCTTCGCGCTCGACGGTGACTTCCCAGGTCTGGCTGGCTTCATCCCAGCGGCACTTTTTGGCCAGTGTGGAGCTCCAGTAGTTCAGCTCCATGACCTTGGTGTACATCTCCAGCCAGTCGCCAATCTTGTCTTTGGGTGCGAACACGGGCCAATCGTCCGGGAAGGGCAAGTAAGGCAGATGGTCGTACCACACCGGATCGTGCAGACACAGGCTCTTGTAGCGATTGCGCCAGCTGTCACCTGCTCGGGCGTTCTTTTCGATGATGATGGTCGAAACGCCCAGGCGTTTGAGGCGTGCACCCAGACCTATGCCCCCTTGGCCGCCACCAATCACCACCACTTGCGGCTGTTCGGTGTAGCCCAGTGTGGCGGCTTCTTCGGCGCGTCGTTCTGCCCAGGACTTGCGGCCAACCTGCGCGCCGTGTTCGGCACCGGCAATGCGATTGACGCCTTTTTTCTCTTCAAAACCTTTCAGCTCCACCAGCGTGGTCAGCAGCGTCCAGCACAGGCCGTCCTTCAGTCTCAAATGGCCACGTCCCCGGCCCAGGGCGGTCTCAAAGGTGAACCAGGCATCGGTCACGCCGCCTGCTTCGGTGGCTTCTCCCTCTAGCTGCCAATGGCCAGGCTGTACCTGGATCAGCGTGGCCTCCAGCATGGCCTTGATTTGCTCATGCCCCTCCTGGGTCTTGATGTTCCAGGTCCAGGACACCAGGTCGCGCCAATAACTCTCTGCCGCAAAGAGCTGGACGGCACCGGCTATGTCACGCCGATCCAGCGCCTGGCCAAAAGCACTTAGCCAGTGAATTGCCTGCGCCGAAGGGGTCTCCATCAATGTTGTCATGTGTTGGTCTCCGAGGTGATAAGTGACCGGCTCATGCCGGCGGGGCCATAGCGCAAAAGCTGTGCCCACCTTGGAGAGGTTCTGCGACTTCCCTGATGAAAGTCTCAAGTCATTGATTTAAATAAGTATTTTTAACTATGGTTGGGATGTGGCCACGCTCGCTAGGCGCAGGTAATGCTGTCACGGCGAGACGGGTGTCACAGCAGCGCCTGTGACAACTGTCACACCCAATTTAGGCCAGATCGCTGTCGTCAGCCACCCTGTGAGGCGCTTCAATACCCCAACGTTTCATGCGGCGGTAAAGCGTCATGCGCGACACCTGCAGCCTTCGAGCCACGGCAGTGACGTTCCATTGCGCAGCCTTCAGGGCGGCACGCAATGCTTGCTCGTCCTTGTCCGTTGCGGGTGGCAGCAGCTTTGCCGACCCGGTAGGCGCGTAGCCCAGATCATCCGGCAAGTCGTGTAGCTCGATGTGTCCGCTGCTGCACAGGGAGCGCGCGTAGCTGATCACGTTGTGCAGTTCCCGCAGATTGCCAGGCCAGCGATGCTGCAGCAAACGTTGGCGCACGTCTTGCGACATGGACAGCGCTTGCCCAGTATGTGCGTCTTGCTCATCCGCCGTGTGCCGCAGCATGCGGTCCATCATCCGGCCCAGGTCCTGGCGCTCGCGCAAGGGCGGCAGAGTGAAGTGGGCGCCATTGAGCCGGTAGTACAAGTCATCCCGGAAGCGGCCTTGACGTACCAGGGTCACCAGGTCCGCATGGGTGGCCGCAATCACCCGGATGTTCACGGGCACTGGCCTTGTGGCTCCCACTGGGCAGACCTCGCGTTCGGCCAGAACGCGCAGCAGGCGGGCTTGTAGGGCCAGGGGCATGTCACCGATTTCGTCCAGGAACAAGGTACCGCCATCTGCCTCCTGAATCAAACCCCGTTTGCCCTTGGCACCTGCCCCGGAAAAGCTGCCCGGCATGTGGCCGAACAACTCGCTTTCGATCAGTGCTTCCGGGATGGCAGCGCAGTTGACGGCCACAAACGGTTGTCTGCGTCGCTCGCTGCTTTGGTGCAATGCCTTGGCGAAATACTCCTTGCCAGAGCCAGTTTCTCCAGTCAGCAACAGGCTGATGGGCGAGTTGACAAGACGTGCGGCGCGCTCGATCTGCCGATCCAGCACAGGGTCGCCGCCAGACAGGGCTGCCAGGGGCGCCGGGATGATGCGTTCGGGCGTTGAGGCTCGCGCCTGAAGGGGCCGCGAGGGCGGGGGCGAGGCCAGCATGAACAGCAACGGGTGACCACCCGCCAGGGTGATGGCACGCTGGTCCGATGGGCTGGCCAATACAAAGCGGCCGATGTCTTCCAGGCGCGCGTTGAACACCTGGTCGAAATGCATGCCCAGCAAGGTCGCACTGCGCATTTGCGCCTGAATCAGTTGCTGTGCGCGTCGGTTGTGGCCAATCACCCGGCCTGCGGCGTCCAGTGCCAGCAGATATTCGGGGCTCACGTCTAGAAACTGGGGTGCTGAGCTTAGGCGCAAGATCCAGTCGTGGCGAAAGCGCTGCAGAAAGCTCGCGTTCTCCACATGTGCTGCATACATCTTGACCAGTTGAAGCGCCAGGTGCTGGCTTTGTTTGCCGGCGGGGGATGAGAGCGCGGAGATGTCCAGCACGGCCTTGAGCTTGCCAAAGGGGTCGTAGACCGGGGCAGACGTACAGGTCAGGGGAATATGGGTGGCGTCAAAGTGGTCGTTGAGGTGCACCGTGAGCGCTTCGCCAGTGGCGATGCAGGTGCCCACCCCGCAGGTGCCTGCGTGGTGCTCGCTCCAGTCGGCGCCCAGGTACAGCCCCGCTTTGCGCAGGCTGGGCTCAAACACCAGGTCGCCCAGAAAATCGACCGTCACGCCCCGTGCATCGGTCAAGAGCACGCAATAGCCCATCCCTGCCACCTGCTGGTAGAGCGTTTCCAGACCATGGCGCGCGATGTGGATGAAGGCCTCCATTTGGTCCTGGTGCTCACGCAGCCGCCCGCTGGGCAGAATCACCGCTTCCTGCATCTGGGTGGGGTCCAGGCGATATTCATGTACGCAACGTTGCCATGACGCTCGTATGGTGTCATCGTGCGATTGAATCAGGGGTGAGGCCAAGGTGCCTTCCACGACCTGCATCACGGTGGCGATGTGTTCCTGCTGCTGTGTTCTCATGGTGTGCCTTTGCCGCGATAGTGGCGGTCCGGATCAGAGGTGCATCGTTTCATCCTAGGCGCAGCGGACATGTCCGGACAAGGGGAATTACCCTCGGTGCCAGGGCCTCGTGCTAGATTGCACCTCCCCCAATCCATAAGGTTCGCGGCATGAAAACCCTGCTTTGCTTCGGCGACTCCAATACCTATGGCACTGCCCCCATGGCGCACCGCAACGACGAGCGTCGTTTGCCTTGGCCGGTGCGCTGGCCGGGTGTGCTGCAGCAGGCCTTGGGGCCTGAATGGCGCGTGATCGAGGAAGGCTTGCCTGGGCGCACCGTCGCACGAGATGATCCGGTCGAAGGCGCAGACCGCAACGCCCTTCGCTATCTGCAGGCCTGCCTTCAAAGTCATCGCCCGCTGGATGCCGTGATCTTCATGCTGGGCACCAATGACTTGAAAGCCCGCTTTGGTGCCAGTGCCGAACAGATCGCCGAAGGCCTGAACGCGCTGATCGATTTCACACGTGAAACCAGCTTGCCGGAGCACGCCCAGCCGCACATCGTGCTGGTCTGCCCGGCTCCTGTGGTCGAGGTTGGTTGTTTGGCAGACATGTTCAGCGGCGCTGCCGCCAAGGCCCCACAGATGGCAGCGCATTACCGGCGTATCGCCGCCCAGCGCGGTGTGGGCTTTGTGGACGCAGGCAAGCACATCTCTGTGAGCCCGCTGGACGGCATCCATTTCGACGAATCCGCCCACGCGGCTTTAGGGGCAGCGATCGCGACTGCTCTGCAACAGGTCGTTTTTGCCTAACCTCGATCCGGCCTGAGTGATCCTGGCCTTTGTACTGCGGTAGACGGCCCGTTTTCCTTGAGACAACATGTCTGGGTTGGATGGAACATGCACTGGCTGCAGAGAGAGATATTTGGAAAATAATTTCTAAATATCTTCATTAAAGAATAAAGATTCTCTAGAATCCAGCCCGCTGATGCTCCACGCTTGCTGGCTCACTCTTGAGCTTTGGCCGGATGGGTGCGCGATTCAGAATGTGTGGTGCCAGACCTCGGTCTGGTCACCTGGAACAAACCTACCAAGGGAAGCCTGCGGGCTGAATGTTGATGAGTACCTTGCAATTTCCTGCTGGCCGTAGCCACGACCTGGCCTGCCTGGGGCGTCTGGCAGTAGACCTTTATGCCCAGCAGTTTGGCAGCCGTCTTGAAGATGCCCGCAGCATGGCCATGTACCTGGGCGGCAGCTCGGCCAACCTGGCGTTTGGCGTGGCTCGCCTGGGTTGCAAGAGCGCCATGGTGTCCCGTGTGGGCAACGAGCAGATGGGCCGTTTCCTGCTGGAGACGCTGCAGGCCGAGGGCTGCGATACCAGCCAGGTGCAAATCGACCCCGAGCGCCTGACGGCTCTGGTACTGCTGGGCCTGAAGGACCGTGACACCTTCCCGCTGCTGTTTGTGCGCGAGAACTGCGCCGACATGGCGGTGCAAGCCAGCGAAATCAGCGAAGACTTCATTGCCCAGTGCCGTGCGCTGGCCATCACCGGCACCCACCTGTCCACGCCCGGCACGCGTGCTGCCTCGCAAGCCGCGCTGAGCTACGCACACAAGCATGGCGTGGTGCGGGTGCTCGACATCGACTACCGCCCGGTGCTGTGGGGCCTGACCTCGCGTGGCGCCGGCGAAAACCGCTACGTGGCCGATGCGCACGTCACCCAGCAGCTGCAGGAAATGCTGCCCCAGTTTGATTTGCTGGTCGGCACCGAAGAAGAGTTCTACATTGCCGGAGGTGTGGCCGACGACATCGTGGCCAGCCTGAAGGCCGTGCGTGCCGTGAGCGCCGCCACCCTGGTGGTCAAGCGCGGCGCCCTGGGGTGCTGTGTGATCGAAGGTGACATCCCGGCCAACATTGACGACGCCCCCACCTACCGCGGCGAGCGGGTGGAGGTGCTCAATGTACTGGGCGCGGGCGATGCCTTTTTGTCGGGCCTGATGGCCAGCCTCTTGCAGGGCAAGGACTGGGCCGAGTCCACCCGGGTGGCCAATGCCTGCGGTGCCATCGTGGTGTCGCGACATGCGTGCTCGGCGGCCATGCCCACCCCGGCGGAATTGGCTCACTGGTTTGGCGGTAGTCGCAATCCCAAGGTCGATGCCGATCAGCAGCTGGCCCATCTGCACCGCGTGACCGCCGCCCGTCCTGACTGGAACGAGCTGTGCGTGATGGCGTTCGACCATCGCAGCCAGTTTTTTGACATGGTGCGCGAGGCCGGGGCATCGGAGACCCGCATACCCGCCCTGAAAAAGCTGCTGGTGCAAGCGGCCGAGCAAGTGGAGCGCAGTCACCAGTTGCAAGGCCACACCGGCGTGCTGATTGACGGTGGCGACTACGGCGCTGACGCCCTGGCCAGCGCCACGGGTCGCGGCTGGTGGGTGGGGCGCCCGGTCGAGATGCCCGGCTCGCGGCCCCTGCAGTTTGACGGTGTGCGCTCCATCGGCAGCGCGCTTATTCATTGGCCCACGGAGCAGGTGGTGAAGTGTTTGGTGCATTACCACCCGGACGACGCGTTCGAGCTGCGCCTGGCGCAAGAGCAAAAGGTGCTGGAGCTGTGGGAAGCCACCCGTGAAAGCGGCAACGAGCTGCTGCTGGAGATCATTGCACCCAAGGCCCAGACGCCCGCCGGTACCGAAGATGCCGCCGTGCTACGCGCCGTCAAGCGCTTTTACAACCTGGGCGTGAAGCCTGAGTGGTGGAAGCTGGCCCCCATGCAGGCCGAAGGTTGGGCAGCACTCAGTGATATGGTCAACGAGCGCGATCCGCATTGCCGCGGCGCTGTGATTCTGGGGCTGAACCAGCCACTGCAATACCTGGCCGACAGCTTTGCCCACGCCACCAACCCGGTGGTCAAGGGCTTCATGGTGGGCCGCACCCTGTGGGCGGGTGCTTCGCTGAAGTGGTTCAAGGGTGAGATGAACGACGCTGCCTTTATCGACGAAGTAGCGCACAATTTTGCGGTGCTGGTGCAGGCCTGGCGCCATCGCCATCAGGCTGTTCGCGCCGCTGCCTGAAGCTGACAGCCCCTCACTGGAGAAAACAAATCATGACGACCACCCAACGTCTCACCATGTCTCAGGCGCTGGTCAAGCACCTGGCCGCCCTGCGTGTAGAAATGAGCGACGGCACTGTGCAGCCCTACTGCGGCGGCGTGTTCACCATTTTTGGCCACGGTAACGTGGCCGGACTGGGCGAGGCCCTGGTGGCGGAGCGCGACCGCCTGCCCACCTACCGCGCGCACAACGAGCAGGGCATGGCGCATGCGGCTATCGCTTATGCCAAGGCCAACTTCCGCCAGCGCATCATGGCGGTCAGCACCAGCATCGGCCCTGGCGCCACCAACCTCGTCACGGCTGCTGCGGTAGCGCACGTCAACCGTCTGCCCGTGCTGCTGCTGCCCGGCGATACCTTTGCCACACGCCGGCCCGACCCAGTGCTGCAGCAGATCGAGAGCTTCAGCCAAGGCGACCTGAGTGCCAATGACACCTTCCGCCCGGTCACGCGCTACTTTGACCGCATCACCCGACCCGAGCAGATTCTGACGGCCTTGCCCCGCGCCATTCAGATGATGACCGACCCGGCCGCCGGCGGCCCCGCCGGTCAGGCCCAGCCGCCCGATGTGGAAGCGCCCGCCGTTGATTGCCCCGAGAGCTTTTTGACGCCGGAGGTCTTGCGTTTTCGCCGTCCGCCGGCCGACGCCCGCGAGCTGCAAGACGCAGCCGTGTTGCTCCGGTCGGCTCGCCAGCCCCTCATCGTCGCTGGTGGTGGCGTGCTCTACAGCCAGGCCTGGGATGCATTGCGCGCCTTTGCCGAGGCACATGGCGTGCCGGTGGTCGAATCGCACGGTGGCAAGAGCAGCCTGCCCTGGGACCACCCGCTGAACCTGGGGGCCATCGGTGTGGACGGTGTGTCTGCAGCCAACGAGATGGCGCGTGAAGCCGATGTGGTGTTTGCGGTGGGCACCCGCCTGCAAGACTTCACCACCGGATCGCACGCCCTGTTTCCCAAGGCGCGTCTGCTGAGCCTGAACGTGCAAAGCTACGACGCCGGCAAATGGAGCGGCACGGCCCTGGTGGCCGACGCCCGCGTGGGCCTGGGCCAACTTGAGGAGGCCCTGCAAGGATGGGCCTCCGACGCCGCCTGGACGGCGCGTGCCCGCGAGCGTTCTGCTGCCACCAATGCCCGCATCACCGAACTGACCACTGCCGTGCCCAAGGACACCCTGCCCTACGACGCTGAAGTGATCGGTGCGGTGCGGGATTCTCTCAATGACCAGGGCGGAAACAGTGGCGAGCATGACATTGCCGTGTGCGCCGCAGGCACCCTGCCGGCCGAGTTGCACAAGCTTTGGCGCGCCAGCAAGGCCGGCAATTACCACATGGAATACGGTTTTTCGTGCATGGGCTACGAGATCGCTGGTGGTTTGGGTGCCAAGATGGCACGTCCCGATCAGGAGGTCATCGTCATGGTGGGCGATGGCTCCTACATGATGATGAACTCAGAACTGGCCACTTCCTTGCTCTTGGGCAAGAAGCTCATCGTAGTGGTGCTCGACAACCGGGGTTATGGCTGCATTCAGCGCCTGCAACTGGCCACCGGCAGCCCGCGCTTCAACAACCTGCTGGACGACTGCATTGCCGAAGGCGGCGAGGCCAGCCGCCTGGACTTTGCCATGCATGCCCGCAGCATGGGCGCAGACGCCGTGCATGTGAAGGATGTGGTCGAATTGAAGGCCGCCATGGTGCAGGCCCGTGCGGCCAAGCGCACCCAGGTGATTGTGATCGACACCACCCACACCCGCACCACCGACGGTGGTTGCTGGTGGGAGGTGGCGATTCCTGAGGTCTCTACCCGAGCCGAGGTGAACGACGCCCACGCCCGCTATGCTGACGCGCAGCAAGCCCAACGCATCTGATTTTTTTGTATCAAGCATCTGAAAGAGAACTGACATGACCTGGAACGTACGCATCGGCATCAACCCGATCTCCTGGATGAACGACGACCTGCCTTCCCTGGGCGGTGAAACCCCTTTGGAAACCGCGCTGAAAGAGGGCGCAGAAATTGGTTACGAAGGCTTTGAGTTGGGCAACAAGTTTCCCAAGGACGGCCCTAGCCTGAAAGCCAAGCTCGATGAGTTTGGTGTGGCCTGTGTGTCGGGCTGGTACTCAGGCTTTCTGGCCGAGCTCGAACCTGGCCAGACCAACGAGCAGTCGGTCGCTGCTGAAATCGAGCGCTGCAAGGCGCACATGAGCAAGCTGCAATACAACGGCGTGAAGGTGGTGGTGTATGGCGAGTGTGCCGGCACCGTGCAGGGGCAAATCGACACCCCCGTGGGCAAGCGCCCCCAATTCACAACCGAGGCCTTGTGGCAAGCCTACGCCCAGCGCTTGAACGCCTTTGGTCAGCACCTGCTGGACACCTACGGCATCAAGCTGGCCTACCACCACCATATGGGCGCTTATGTGGAGTCTCCGGCGGACATGGACAAGCTAATGGACTTGACCGACCCAGCCAAGGTGTTCCTGCTGTTTGACACCGGCCACGCCTACTTTGGCGGTGCCCTGAGCCCGGCAGATTTGCTCAAAAAGCACATCAAGCGCGTGGTGCATGTGCATTGCAAGGATGTGCGCACCTCGGTGATTGCCAAGTCCCGCAATGACGGCTGGAGCTTTCTCACCGGTGTGATCAATGGCACTTTCACTGTGCCCGGTGATGGCAGCATCGACTTTGCAGCCGTGCTCAAGGCGCTGCGTGAAGCCGGCTACGAAGGCTGGCTGGTGGTGGAGGCCGAGCAAGACCCTGCCGTGGCCCCCAGCTACCAGTACGCCAAGAAGGGCTACGACACTCTGCGCGGCCTGGTAAAAAATCTGGCATAACCCCCTGAGCCGCTACGCGTCATCCCCCAAGGGGGACGCACCCAGTGGCCCGGCAAAGCCGGTTCCACGGGTGCCCTGGTAAAGACCCCTGACCATTAAAGGAACTCACTATGCCTAGCCACTTACTGGCCAAAGCGGCCCCCGTTGGGCGCGAGATCGTTGATGTCACGCCAGAGCGCGCGGGCTGGACGCATGTGGGCTTTCGGGCCGTGCGCTTGAAAGCCGGCGAGGCGGAGACGGTGGCCACCGGCGAGCGCGAGCTGTGCCTGGTCGTGTTGACCGGCACGGTAGACGTGACGGTGGACGGCCAGACGCACGTCGGCCTGGGCACGCGCAAGAGCGTGTTCGAAGAAGTCTCGCCCGCGGCCGTGTATGTGCCGGCGGGCAAGTCGGTGCAAATCGTGGCCGGGCGCGATGCCGAAGTGGCGCTGTGCTCCGCCCCCGGCGGTGCCGACAGTGCCCAGCGCAGCGTGCGGGTGATTGACCCCGCCAGCATGAAACGCAGCGTGCGCGGCAAGGGCAGCAACACCCGTTATGTGTGCGACATCCTGCCGCATGACGACCCCACTGCCGCCCATCTGCTGGTGGTGGAGGTCATGACACCGGCCAGTCACTCCAGCAGCTACCCGCCCCACAAGCACGACCAGGAAACCCCTCCCACGGAAACCCTGCTGGAAGAAACTTATTACCACCGGCTCAACCCGCCGCAGGGCTTTGCCTTTCAGCGTGTGTACACCGACGATCGCAGCCTGGACGAGGCCTGTGCCGTCGAGGATCACGACGTGGTGATGGTGCCCCGTGGTTACCACCCGGTGGTGGCGCCCCATGGTTACGACCTTTACTACCTCAACGTCATGGCGGGTCCCAACCGCTTCTGGGTCTTCAAGAACGATCCGGCGCACGAATGGATGCTGGCGCCTACGGCGTGATGAGCTTAATCGGATGGGAGTGTTCCCAACCACTCCGGAAGGGCGGTGGCCTGCAGCCAGGCGGCTCGCCGGACGTGTAGGGCCAGGGCTTCGACCATGGCATGGGACTCCTTGCGGGTCAGCTCTAATTGGCAGTTTTCGCCCCCAGCGCCCAAATTGAGTTTGGTGGAGGTGGGCGAGACGGTGATGGTCACCGTCTCCACCAGTCGCCGGTCCTTGCCTGGCAGCTCTGCGCGTTTGTTGAGTGCTGGGCCGTCAAACTCCAGGGACAGTGCATGCTCCTGGGCCAGGTCGCGCTGCCGTGCGGATGTCTGCCATGGTGCATGTTCCCAGGTGGGTATGGGCACCTCGTCGAGCTTGTCCAGCCAGCCTTTGAGCAAGCCCAGCGCCATGCGACGTGTCAACCACCAGTGGGTGCTGTCTTCTTTGCCGCGCAGGCTCAAACAAATGCGGTCTTCTACGCCTTGGTAAGTGACATCAATTTCCATGACTGATGCTAACGCTGTTAAGTACAAGTCCTATGGGGCCTGTCCCGCATAATCATTGATCGCCTGATTGCCCAACGCTTGTGAAAGATTCCACTTTGCCCCCTCAGCGTCCCGCTCGCCCCACCCGGGTGACGATGCAGGACGTCGCGCGGGCCGCGCAGGTGTCACCCACCACCGTATCGTTTGTGCTGAACAAGGGCGAGAACACGCAGATTCCGCCCGAGACGAGGGAGCGCGTTTGGGCCGCTGTGGCCCAACTGGGTTATCGCCCCAACGCCATGGCCCGGGCCTTGCGCCAGGGCACCTCCAGCCTCTTGGGCTTTGTGACGGACGAGATTGCCACCACACCCTTTGCCGGCATGATCGTGCGGGGTGCACAGGATGTGGCCTGGCAGCATCGGCGCATTCTCACCATGGTCAATACCAACCACCAGAGCGAACTGGAGCAGGAGGCACTGGGCGCCCTGCTGCAACACCAGGTGGATGCCATCATTCTGGCCACCATGTCCCATCAGGAAATCGTATTGCCCGCCATGTTGCGAGGTTTCCCGGTGGTGCTGGTCAATGCCTACAGCTCGGACGATCAGGTGCCCGCTGTGGTGCCGGACGACGAGCGCGGCGGGCGTGAGGCCACCGAATATTTACTGGAGCACGGCCACAGGCGCGTGGGCGTGATAGACAACCTGGATGGAGCCGTGGCCTCCGTGTTGCGCACTGCGGGCTATCGTCAAGCGCTGAGCGCCGCGGGCCTGCACTTTGATCCCGCGCTGGTGGTGCAGGTGAGCGGTTGGCAGGAGGCCGGATTTGAAGGCGCCATGCAACTGCTGCAAAGGCCCGACCGGCCCACCGCCCTGTTTTGCATGAACGACCGCTGTGCCATGGGGGCCTTTGATGCCGCCCATGCCTTGGGACTGCGCGTGCCGCAAGACCTGTCCATCATCGGTTTTGACAACCAAGACGTGATCGCCGGCCATCTGCGGCCCAGCCTGACCACCATGCAGCTGCCGCACTACGAGATGGGGCGGTGGGGGGCGCAGGTTTTGCTGGAGGGGCAAACTCTACCCGGCGGGCGCACCCTGCTGCACTGCCCGCTGGTGGCGCGTCAGTCGGTGGCGCGGCCGGCGTTTTGAGCCTCGTTCGGCGGTGTTTGTTATCCGTCAGCGTGCCGCTCTGGATGCGTCCTTGCCACGCTGGCCCTGGCGGCGGTTCGCTTTGGGCAGGTCGGGACTCAACTCGGCCCGTAAGCCCAGGGCCCCACGCTGCAAGCGCGCCAGGTAGTCCAGAAATTGCGCGGCCTCATCGGGTTGCAGGGCGCTCAGGATCTGGCTGTTGATGGCTGCAACCTGGGGCATCAAGGCCTCATAGAGTTGCCGCCCCGCTGGCGACAGCGTGACCAGTGCGCGGCGCCGGTCGTTGGCCGGTATGGTGCGCAGCACCAGTTGCTTTTGGCACAAGGCGGTCAGGGTACGCGAGGTGCGGTCGCGGTCACGTTGCATGCGCTCAGCCAGTACCGAGGGCGGCAAGCTGCCGCTTTCATACAGCTGAGCCACCACCCCCCATTCGCGCCGTGTGATGCCATGGCCGCCTTCGCATAAACGCACCACCATGGCCCCGGCCACACTCGTTAGGCGGCCCAGCCGGTACAAAAGCAGGTCGTCGATCGATGCTGGACGTTGGGATGGGGGCGTCATCAGGGTTTTCCTGGGGAGCGATTGATTAGATCAATTGTCGGGTACGGCCCTACATTTCGGTCGGACCGGCGCTGTCCAGACACGCACAACCCACTTTCATTCACACCCGAATTCACACACGAGCCCCTCATGAACATCTCACGCAAACCTTGGTATGCCGGCCTTTGCCTGGCTATCGCTGCCTGCACCGCAACGGCCCCAGCGTGGGCACAAAGCTACCCCGCCAAGCCCATCAAGTTCATCAACAACTTCACGGCTGGAGGCCCTGCTGATTTTCTGGCCCGCTCCATTGGCGAATTTATTAGCACCCAGACCAAGCAGCCCGTGGTGGTGGAAAACAAAACCGGCGCTGGCGGCAACATTGGTGCCGACTTTGTCGCTAAGAGCCCGGCAGATGGTTACACCGTGCTGTTTGGCATCGACACTACCTTCACGGTCAACCCGTACATTTACAAAAGCATGGCCTTCAAGCCGTCTGACCTGCGGCCCATCATGGTCATGGTTTCCTCAGGTTTGTTGGTGGGCACGCACCCCGGCACCGGCATCAAAAGTCTGAAAGACCTAGTGGCTTTAGGCAAAGTGAAGGGCCTGAACTTCAGCAGCGCAGGCAGCGGTAGCCCGGGTCATCTGGCCGCTGAACTCTTCATGGATGCCGCCGCCGTCAACATTCAGCATGTGCCCTACAAAGGCAACACGCCAGCAGTGACTGCCGTTCTGGCGGGTGAGGTCGATGCGGGCGTGCTGGCTACGCCCGGCATGCTGCCCCATGTCAAAACCGGAAAAATAACGGCCCTAGCCGTGACCAGTCGCCAGCGTTCACGCTCGGCCCCCGAGATTCCTACCGTGGCTGAAGCGGGCCTGAAAGACCTGGAACTCGAGGTGCTCTACATCGCCATGGTGCCCGCAGCCACGCCCGAGCCCGTGGTGCAGCTGCTTCAAAAAGCCTTCACCGACGCCTTGAAGCGCCCGGACACACAAACCCAATTGGCCAGCATGGACCTGTTCTATGAAGGCTTGACGGGTCAAGACGCCGTCAAGCGCCTGGGCGACCAGTCTCAACGCTACGGTCGTGTGGTCAAGTCCACCGGCATGAAAGTGGAGTGAGCCCCTTGAAACATACCCACACGCAACGCCCCAACATCATCTTCATCGTGGCCGACGACCTCGGCTTTGCCGATCTGGGTTGCTATGGCGGGCGCGACGCCAAGTTCGGCAAGGTCTCGCCCGTGCTCGACCAGCTGGCCGCGAGTGGCCTCAAATTCACGCAGGGTTATGCCAACTCGCCTGTGTGCTCGCCCACCCGTTTTGCGTTGATGACGGCCCGCTACCAGTACCGCCTGCGGGGCGGAGCCGACGAGCCCATCAACAGCAAGAGCAAGGGCAGCATCGTGTTGGGCCTACCGCCCGAGCACCCCACATTGCCGTCCATCCTCAAGGCCAGCGGCTACCGTACGGCCTTGATTGGCAAATGGCACCTGGGCTACCCGCCCCACTTCAGCCCGCTCAGGTCGGGCTACGAAGAGTTCTTTGGCCCCATGTCGGGCGGTGTGGACTACTTCACCCACGCCAGCACCAACGGCACGCACGACCTGTACACGGGCGAAGAAGAAAAGCACGAAGACGGCTACCTGACCGACCTGATCTCCTACAAGGCAGTGGACTTTGTGAACCGCATGGCGCCCGGGGCTGCGCAGGGCACGCCCTTCTTTTTGAGCCTGCACTACACCGCGCCGCACTGGCCCTGGGAAACGCGCGAAGACCATGCGCTGGCGCAAGAGGTCAAGGACAACCTGTTCCACCTGCACGGCGGCAACATCCACACCTACCACCGCATGATCCACCACATGGACGAAGGCATAGGCTGGGTGGTCGAGGCGCTCAAAAAAACCGGGCAGCTCGACAACACCCTGATCGTCTTCACCAGCGACAACGGTGGCGAGCGTTTTTCCGATAACTGGCCCCTGGTGGGCGGAAAGATGGACCTGACGGAAGGCGGCATAAGGGTGCCCTGGATCGCACACTGGCCTGCAGTCATCGCCCCCGGCGGCATATCTGCCCAGCACTGCATGACCATGGACTGGTCGGCCACCATAGTCGAGCTGGCAGGTGCCAAGGCCGATGCCGATCACCCGTTTGACGGCGTGTCGCTCGCCCCCGTGCTGCGCGATGCCAATCAGCAGTTTGAGCGTCCTTTGTACTGGCGTATGAACCACCGGGGCCAGCGCGCCCTGCGCATGGGCGACTACAAATACCTGCGGGTGGACGGCAACGATTACCTGTTCAACATCACGGCAGACGAGCGCGAGCGCGCCAACTTAGCGCCTCGCCAGCCCGAACGCCTGGCTGCCATGCGCGCCGCTTGGGAGGCCTGGGATGCCACCGTGCCCGCTATCCCCGAAGACGCGACCATCAGCCTGGGCTACTCCTACAAGGACATGCCCCAGCGTTGAGCCTGCGGTTGTCGGAGCACGGTTGGCAGCCCGGCGTTAAACCGCGCCGATGCGCTGGCCTTGTGCGTTGAAAAGGTGCAGCGCCCCGGCTTTGGGCTGCAGACGCACGGTCATGCCAACTTTCCAGGGCTGACCTTCCTCTGCCGATAGCTTCAGGCTCAGGGCCTGATCCATGCCGGCCACGCTGGCGTACACCAGCAAGGTGTCCCCGAGGTGTTCGATCACATCGAGCTTGGCAGTCCAGCCAGGGCCATCGCCTGTGCTCACGATCAGGGACTCGGGGCGCACCCCCAATTGCGTGACTTCACCCAGGCGCGAGGCGACGGTGGCCGTCATCTCTGCTGATGGCAGCACGAAGTTACCCGCCGCGCCCTGAACTTGCAGGCCAGCGCCCACGGCTTCTATACCGCCTGCCAGCAGGTTCATGCGCGGGCTGCCTAGAAACTGGGCCACAAAGGTGTTAGCCGGTTGTTGGTACAGCTCCAGTGGCGTGCCCACTTGTTCGATGCGACCAGCGTTGAACACGGCGATGCGGTCGCCCATGGTCATGGCTTCGACCTGATCATGCGTGACGTAGATCATGGTGCTGCCCAGCTCGCGGTGCAGCTTGGTCAGTTCCACACGCATTTGCACGCGCAAACCGGCGTCAAGGTTGGACAAGGGTTCGTCAAACAAAAACACATCGGGCTTGCGCACAATGGCCCGTCCGATGGCCACGCGCTGGCGTTGCCCGCCAGACAGGGCCTTGGGCGTGCGGTCCAGCAAGTGGGTGATCTGCAGCACTTCGGCGGCGCGTTCGACTTGCTCACGAGCCTGCGCCTTGGGGACCTTGGCCATCTTCAGGCTAAAGCCCATGTTCTCAGCCACCGTCATGTGCGGGTAGAGCGCGTAGCTTTGAAACACCATCGCCACGCCGCGCAGAGGTGCGGGTAGGTCGTTGGCCAATTTGTCGCCGATGCGAAGTTCGCCGGCGGTGATGCCTTCCAGGCCAGCCACCATGCGCATCATGGTGCTCTTGCCGCAGCCCGACGGACCGACGAAGACCATGAATTCGCCGTCGCGCACCTCCAGGTCTACGCCCTTGATCACATCGTTGCTGCCGTCGTAGCTTTTGCGGATTCCCCGCAGGGTGACGCTTGCCATAAAGTTCCTGTCTATTGATTCATGTGGGTGGGCCCGCGGCCCATGAAGGGGTCAGCCTCAGCTAACCCGGTTGCATCCTCAGCCTTTCACGCCGCTGCCCATCGCCGACTGGATGAACCAGCGCTGGAACAGCAAATACACCAACAAGATGGGCGCCGACATCAGCACAGAGAAGGCCATCACATCGCCCCATATCGGTGGTGGCGTGCCAAAGAACTGGGCCAGTGCCAAGGATACGGGCCGCACATCGGCACCCCGTGTGACCATCAACGGCCACAGGAAAGCATTCCAGTACTCCAGGCTCTGCAAAATGGCCACAGTGGCAATGGCTGGCAGTGAGAGCGGCATGATGATTTGCCAATAAATTTTCAGGTGGCTGGCGCCGTCCAGATAAGCCGCCTCGTCGTAGTCCTTGGGGATCTTGGCAAAGAACTGGTAGAACAAAAAGATCGAGAAGGGATGGGCAATGAAAGGCACGATCTGGGCCTGATAGGTGTCTACCCAGCCCACCTGGTTCATCATCAGCAGCATGGGCACGGCCAGCGCCTCCATGGGAATGATGATCAAGGAGACGATGGCCATCACCACAAAATTGCGGCCAGGAAAGCTGATACGTGCCAGCGCATAGGCCGCCAGCGAGTTCACAAAGACACCAAACACCACGATGCAGACCACGATGATGGCCGAATTCATCAGGTAGCGTGGTACGGGCGAAGTTTTGTCGTTGAGCACCTGGCGGAAGTTTTCCAGCGACATCTGCTCCGGGTCCACCCAGAAGGCGCGCCAGTTGCCAAAGTCAATCAGAATTTGCTGCTCGTCACCCTTGAGTGAGGTAGCCACCATCAACATCAGTGGCGCCAGCACGAAGGCCAGCAAGGCCAGCGCGATGATCATCAAGAACAGTCGTTCGATACGGGTGCTCATTCAATGGCCCTTTCTTCTTTGACCAGGCGGCGCTGCACCAGGCTGATGGCCAGCACGATCAGGAAGAAACACACCGCAGCCGCAGCCGCAATGCCAACCTTGCCTTGACGGAAACCGGTGAGGTAAATAAAGCGCACCAGTGTGTCGGTCACGCCTGAAGGTCCGCCCTTGGTGAGCAACTCCACCTGGGTGAACAGTTTGAATGCGAGGATGGTGGTCGTCATGACCACTAGAATATGGGTGTTCAGGAGGCCAGGCATGGTGACGTGCCAGAACTCGTTGAAGCGGTTGGCACCATCCAGGCGGGCAGCTTCATACAGGTCGTGGTTGATGCTCTGCAGACCGGCCAGGTAGACCACCATCTGAAAGGGAAAGCCCTGCCATGCGGACATCAGCACAATGGCCGGCATGGCGGTTGCGGGGTTGGCCAGCCAGTCCACGGGGTTCACCAAGCCGCCGGTCAGTGTGGTCAGTGCCGTGTTGAAAAAGCCGCCCATCTGGAAGAGCGAGAACCAGATGACGGACACCACCACCATGGAGATCACTGTGGGCAGGAAGTACACGCCCCGGAACAACTGGCGCCCGGCCAGCTTGGTATTGATCAGCATGGCCACCGCCAGGCCCAGGCCGCACTGCAAGGGGACGACCAGCACGGTGAAATAAGCGGTGTTCAGCAGGGTGCGAACGAAGTCTTCGTTCGAAAAAATGCGGTCGTAGTTGCGCCAGCCGATCATTTCGGTGGGCACATTGGGGTTGGGGACCAGGCGTTGATCGGTGAAGGAAAACACCACCGTCAAAATAAACGGCAAGATCAAAAACAGCAGCATCAAAGCCAATGCCGGGCTGAGGAACAGCCACGGACGCAGGCGGACCTGTCGTTGTACGTCAAACATGTTGGGGGCCTCCTGTGGTCACCGAGATCACCACACGGACTGGGGGAGAAAACGAGAAAGTGGGTGCGACTTTGCGTCGCACCCGGTGCTGTTGCGGGCAAGTTGCCCGCAACAGCCTTATGCCATTACTTGCCGAAGGGCTTGTAACCCTTGTTGTCTTCGATGTCCTGGTCGACCTTCTTGGCTGCCGCGTCCAGGGCTTTCTTCACGTCGCCGCCGTCCACCACGTCAGCCACGGCCTTGGCAAAGGCTGCAGTGATGGTGGGGTATGCGGGGTGCGAAGGACGAGCCACGCTAACCTTGGCCAACTGATCGATGTACAGGGACAAGGGGCCGCCAGCCTTGTACAGCTCAACCTTGGGCGCAGCAGACTTCACGCCGGGCACGCCGCCCATGGCGGTCGACAGTTCAGCCACGTTGTCGGTGCTGAGCATGAACTCCAGTAGCTTGCCAGTGGCTTCTTTTTGCTTGCTCTTGGCATTGATCGACCAAGCCCAGCCACCGTTGCCGGTGACGGCTTTGGCGCCTAGCTTGGGCATGGGCAGCAGCACCAGGTCCTTGTCGAAGGCCTTGCTGTGCGCCGGCCACATCCAGTGACCCACAAAAGACAGGGCAGCGTTCTTCTTGCCGTAGAAGCTGTCGTCGCCTTCACTGGCGGGGGCGATGTAGCCTTTCTTCACAAAACCTTGCAGCAGGCTCAGTGCCTTGACGGCGGCGGGGCCGTTCATGGTGCCTTCGGCTTTCCAGGTTTTGCGGTCGATCAGATCGCCGCCAAAGGACTGCACCCAGGGGGAGAAGCCATAGGTGTACCACTCGCCTTGGCCGTAGTTCAGCTTGACGTCCATGGCGTACTTCATGCCAGGCGCCTTTTGCAACTTGGCCAGCGCGTCTTCAAATTCAGCCAGCGTCCATGCATCGTCCACACCCTTGGGAATGCGTACCTTGGCTGCGTCGAGCAAGGACTTGCGGCCCCAGATGGACAGACCGGAGTCACCCTGGCCCAACATGTAAATCTTGCCATCGGCAGGGTAGGTGCCTTGGTTGATCAGGGATGGAATCATGTCGCCCAACAGTTTGGCAGAGACCAAGCCGTTGAGTGGGGTGATGTAGCCAGACCAAGCGTAGTTGGCGTAGTTGGGGCCATCCAGGTCCAGGAGGTCAGGCAGGTTGCCCGACAGCGCGGCGGCTTGCACCTGCTCGTTGTAAGAGCCTTCAGGCTGAATTTCCAACTTGGCGGGCATGGAGGGGTTAGCCTTGTTCCATTTCTCGATCATGCCGGCCATGCGCTCGCGCTCGTTGTCGGCGCGGCCACCGTGGTGCCAGACGCGCAGAACGTCTGCAGCCAACGCGGCCTGCGATACCAGGGCCAGCGCAGCTGCGGCAGCCAAGAGCTTGGGACTGAATTTCATTGGAAATCTCCAGGATTTTGGGCAAACAAGGCCCGGTGTTGTGGAAAAACAAGCAGAACTGAACGTCAAAACTACCGCTAGTAAAACGATTTACTAGGAGGTGTGACGATTGTCATCACGGCTTTGCGGCTCGTCAAGGCGAGTTGGCTGGAAATGAGGTCAACCTAGGGAAAGTCCTAATAAGGTGGCACGTTTAGCCGGACCGTTTCCACCCACCCAAAGTCCCCCTTGCCATGGCAAAGGCAATCAGGCTTGAGCTGGCAATGCCGATGAGCATGGCGCTGGCGGTGCCGTCGGTGAACAGGCCGGTCAGGGCCATGACAAGCGCGCCGGTAACAAAATGCAGTGTGCCCATCAGGGCCGAAGCGGCACCGGCAATGGGGCCGTGGTCATCCAGGGCCAGCACGGCGGTGGTGGGAATGACCAGGCCCAGAAATCCAAAGCCTGGATCAGGCCAAAGTACAGCGGCGGTTTACGGTCCACCATCTCCGAGACCGGGCCGAGTGGGCCGGGTGCGCCGCATGTCGCGCAGCATAAAGAGGTACAGGCCTTCGACCTTGTCGCGTGCCCAGGGCGTCTTGCGCAAAAACTTCAGGCTGGAGTTCACACTGGGGTCATGCGTGAAGCAGCGCACCGGAATGCGCAAGCCCAACTCTGCCCAGCCGTAGTGGTCGGCCAGGGCGGTCACCATGGCCTCCAGGGTGACACCATGCAAAGGGTTGCGCGGCTGGGTAGCGGCTGGGGCCGGTGGCACAGACGGGGGGAGATCAGATTCGGACATGGCTCAATTTTGGCATCCAGTGCCTACCAAAGAGGCGCCCGAACGAGACAGCCGACCAATGCACTGGCGGCTAGAACCGGCAAAACCCCCAGCTTGATGCGCATAAGCGCGGTGGCAGCTCCCACACTAATGAAGAAGGCAGCCAGGTCGACTGGGCCCGCCATACCCACCGGCCAAAAGACGTGGTAGCCAAAAAACAGTGCCAGATTCACGATCACGCCCACCACTGCCGCAGTAATGGCCGTAAGAGGCGCGGTCAGGCCGATGCGATGGCGGGTCGATTCCACCAGCGGCCCACCTGCAAAGATGAAAATGAATGAAGGCAAAAAAGTGAACCAGGTCACGGTGGTGGCGGCCACAGCACCCGCCAAGAACAAGGTCTCGGGGCCAAATAGCGCGCGTGCCTGCCCGCCCAGGTAGCCCACAAAAGCGACCACCATGATCAGCGGCCCCGGCGTGGATTCGCCCAGGGCCAGGCCGTCCATCATTTGCGCGGCAGACAGCCAGCCCGCGTCCGTTACGGCGCCCTGATAGACATAGGGCAGGACGGCATAGGCTCCACCAAAGGTCAGCAGAGCAGCCTTGGTGAAGAACCAGCCCATCTGAACCAGGGTGTGTTGCCAGCCGCCTGTCCAGACCAGCAGGCCCATGCTGACCGCCCAAATCAGCAGTCCTGCGGCGAGCACTTTGCTCAGACCACGCCAACTGAAGCGCGCATGTGCGGGAGTGGGGGTGTCGTCGTCCAGCAAGGCAGGGCCGTGGTGATGCGCTGCCTTGCTATGGCCGCCTCCTGAGCGAAACTGCGATGGCGCCCAGCGACCGCCCAGCCAGCCCACCAGGGCGGCGATCGCCACGATGGCTGGAAATGGCACGTTGAACGCAAAGATGGCCACAAACGATGCCGCCGCCACCCCCCACAGCGGTCGGCTCTTGAGGGTGCGACCGCCTATGCGGTGCGCCGCTTGCAGCACGATGGCCACCACGGCGGGTTTGATGCCGTAGAGCAGCCCGGCCACCAGTGGCACCTGGCCAAAGCTGACATATAGCCATGACAGACCGATCAAGATCAGCAGCGATGGCAGCACAAACAGAGCGCCTGCCAGGATGCCGCCCCAGGTGCGATGCATGAGCCAGCCGATGTAGGTGGCCAGCTGCTGTGCCTCCGGGCCGGGCAGCACCATGCAATAGTTGAGGGCATGCAAAAAACGCTGCTCCGAGAGCCAGCGGCGCCGTTCCACCAATTCCTGGTGCATCAGTGCAATCTGGCCGGCGGGTCCGCCAAAGCTGATGAAGCCCAGCTTGAGCCAAAAGGCAAAGGCCTGCCAGATGCTGACACCAGCGGCTTGTTTTTGTGGTGAACGAGCTGCGGTTTCAGACATACCTGTGGATCTGGAAAACTGCCTACTTTACTGGGGTTTGCTTTAGTAGTGCGGCGGCAATTCGTCGCGCAAGCTGCGAAACGCGGGTGATGCCGGTTCGCTGGCCTGCTCGCGCAGGTGGGCCAGTTCACGCAGTAGCAGGTCGATTTGTTGCTGTTGGCGCACCACGGTTTGGTTCAGGCTGTCCAGCAGGTCTTCGGTGAAGCTGGCCTTGATTTCCAGGTCCATCAGGCGCTGGTCGATGCGAGTGTCTAATTCTTGGGTGCTTGGCATGGGGGTATTGGACATCATGAAGCCAGTCTGGCCTCGGTACTGGTTGCCGCTTGGAAGGGGACCGAGGTGTCAGGCCTGGGCGTCGGCACTTCGCTGGGCAAAACCATCGGCAAACGCCTCGCGCAGATAGGCCACAAAAGCCGCTACCGCCCGCGGAACGTGCGCCGAATAAGGGCGTATGGCATAGAAGGTTTCGGCAAAACCACCTACGCAGCGCCATTGGGGCAAGACCTGCACCAGCTTGCCTGACTCCAGGGCCGCCTGGGCGCTGAAGTCGGGCAAGAGTGCAATGCCCAGGCCGGTGAGGGCCGCCTCTCGCAAGGCCTCGCTGTTGTTGGCCGACAGCGCGCCAGACACAGGCACGGTGATGCGCTCGGCTGCAGCCGGGTCGTCTGCGCTGACCGGCTCAAAAGTCCAGGCTGGCGTGTCCTGGGCGCGGGGGTAGTGCAGACAGCTGTGCTCGCTCAGGTCAAGAGGCGTTTGCGGCGCGCCCCGGCGGCGCAGATAGGGCCGGCTGGCCACCAGCACCGAGTGGGTGCTGCACAAGGGCCAGGCCACATGGGTGTCAGGTGGTGTGGCCGTGTGGCGTATGGCCAGATCGAAACCTTCGGTAGCGAGTGAACTGAGCCGGTCGGACAAGTCCAGCTCCAGACGAACCTCCGGGTAATCGCGCAAAAAGTCTGCCAACCGGGGCACCAGTTGCTGGCGCGCAAAAGCTACCGGGGCCGTGACGCGCAGCAGGCCGCGCGGGGCACCGGCGAGATCGCGCACCTCAGCAAAACTTTGGGCGATGTGTTCAAACGATTCACGGGTGTCGTCCACCAGGTGCTGGCCCGCCTCGGTCAGGCGCACGCTGCGGGTCGTGCGTCGCACCAGGGGCACGCCGGCGTTGCGTTCCAGGTCGGCGATGCGTTGACTCATGGCGGCCTTGCTCACGCCCAGGCGCTCGGCGGCGGCGGTGTAACTGCCCTGCTGTGCCAGCACGGTGAGCCAGTGCAGGTGGCTCCAGAGGTCGCTCACTTTTTGCTCATTCATCTGCTTATTGTTCACTAAATTGAACAATCAATTCAAGTCGACGATATTGCGGCAGAGCTGGCAGGTTTCTAAACTGCACCCACACCAACCCACACGAGACACCCATGACCCACTACGCTGACACCACAGAAGTCGCCCAGTACATTGCCGGCGCTCGCACCGCAGGCAGCAGCCAGCGCACGCAAGCTGTTTACAACCCTGCCACCGGTGCGGTCGCGCGCCAGGTGCGTCTGGGCAATGCGCAAGATGTGGCTAGCGCCGTGGCGGCTGCGCATGCGGCTTTTCCGGCCTGGGCCGACACGCCGCCTATCCGCCGTGCCCGTGTCATGTACAAGTTTCTGGAGCTGGTCAACCAGCACAAGGATGAACTGGCCCGCATCATCACGGCCGAGCATGGCAAGGTGTTCACCGATGCGCAGGGTGAAGTCGCCCGTGGCATCGACATCATCGAATTTGCTTGCGGCATTCCTCAGCTGCTCAAGGGTGATTTCACCGATCAGGTGAGCACTGGCATCGACAACTGGACGCTGCGTCAGCCCCTGGGCGTGGTCGCTGGCATTACGCCATTCAACTTCCCGGTGATGGTGCCCATGTGGATGTTCCCGGTGGCCATTGCCTCGGGCAACACCTTTGTGCTCAAGCCCAGCCCGCTGGACCCCAGCGCCAGCCTGATGATGGCTGACCTGCTCAAGCAAGCCGGCCTGCCTGACGGCGTGTTCAACGTGGTGCAGGGCGACAAGGAAGCCGTGGATGCCCTGTTGGTGCACCCCGATGTCAAGGCCGTGAGCTTTGTCGGCTCCACGCCGATTGCCAATCACATTTACGAGACCGGCGCACGCCACGGCAAGCGCGTGCAGGCCTTGGGCGGCGCGAAGAACCACATGGTGGTTATGCCCGATGCCGATATTGACCAAGCGGTAGATGCCTTGGTGGGCGCAGGCTACGGCTCGGCTGGCGAGCGCTGCATGGCCATTTCCGTGGCCGTGCTGGTGGGCGATGTGGGTGACCGTTTGATTCCAAAATTGCTGGAGCGCACCAAGACCCTGAAGGTGCTGGACGGCATGAACCTGGCGGCCGAAATGGGCCCCATCGTCACGCCCGCGGCTCACGCTCGGATCACTGGTTACATCGAACAAGGCGTGAAGGAAGGCGCAACGCTGTTGCACGACGGCCGCAGCTTCAGTGCTGCTGCTGCAGGCGCCGGGTGCGATAACGGTTTCTGGATGGGTGGCACGCTGTTTGACAACGTGACCCCGGACATGAAGATCTACAAGGAAGAAATCTTTGGCCCGGTGCTGTCGTGCGTGCGTGTGGCCGACTTCGCCACCGCCGTTCAGCTGATCAACGACCACGAGTTTGGCAACGGCGTGAGCTGTTTCACCCGTGATGGCAATGTGGCGCGCGAATTCAGCCGCCGTATTCAAGTGGGCATGGTGGGCATCAACGTGCCAATTCCTGTGCCCATGGCCTGGCACGGTTTTGGCGGCTGGAAGAAAAGCCTGT
>JBJOIT010000021.1:0-51356 GCA_046046915.1 Pseudomonadota bacterium | reverse complement strand
CCACCCCCGTCTGCACCAGCACCCCCATCTCGACCAGCGCCGTGAGTTCACGATAAGCCGTGGCGCGTGAGACGCGGCACAGGTTGACGTAGTTCTCGGTGCTGATGCCGTTGGCAAACCCATCGGGCGCCACGTCATACAGTTTGTTGATCGCCTTGGTTTGGGTGGGCGTGAGTTGCGGGTGTTGCTCGCGCAGCTCGGCCCAAAACTGGTTTTTGCGCAAGGCTGCTTCCATGTGCTCCCAGGTGGCCTCAGCGGCTTTGTGCACGCAGCGCACAAACCATTGCACCCAGGGTGTCACGTCCATGCTGGCCTGCCCGGTGGCCGCTTGCAATTGGGCGTAGTAACCCGACCGGTCCAGCCACATTTGCTGCGACAAGCTCCACAAGCGCTTGTCGGTTTTCAGGTCTTGCGCCAAAGCCATTTCCACCAGGGCGCGGCCCACACGGCCATTGCCATCTTCAAACGGGTGTATCGCCTCCAGCCACAGATGCGCCAATGCGGCGCGCACCAAGCCGTCCGTTTGGTTCAAGCTCTGGTTAAACCAATCGATCAGCCGTGTCATTTGGGCGCCCACATCCGCAGAGGCCGGGGCCTGGTAGTGCACGATGTCGGGCTTGCCCATGCGGGGCGTGACGATCTGCATGGGTTCGGCATGGTCGCGGTAAGCGCCTGTGCGAATTTTCTGGATGCCGCTGCGCCCGGTCGGGAACAAGGCCGCCTGCCAGCCATGCAGGGTGTCGTGGGTCAAGGCTTGGTGGCTTTGCTCGACGGCGGCTTGCAGCACGTCCAGGGTTGCCTCGGTGCGCGCATCGCGGTCCATTACTTTGGCATCGGCCAAACCCAGACGCCGTGCCGCTGACGCCCTGACCGAGTTGACCTGCAGGGTTTCGCCTTCTATTTGCGCTGTGGCGATGGCCTCGTCGGCCCAGCCTTGCAACTGCAGGGCTGCCAGGTCCACCAGCTGGAGATGTCTGGCCATGCCCAGTGCCTTGCCTTGCGCAAGACGCGCATCCCTCAAGGCAGGCTGAAGTACCGCTTGATCCACCTCAAACTCGGGCCAGTGGGGTGATTGCCAGATGTACATGAAGCGCAGTTTATCCATTTACGCTTCAATCCTGAAGCGTAAATTCAAAATTTGCGCTTCAGGCCCGCCGGTTCGGCCCGCTAGCGGGTAGATCAGCCCTTGGGTGCTACCGCCCAGAGCCGACTCAGGCGCTCCAGTTCATCGTCAAAGCGATGGTTGATGCGGGCGATTTCATTTTCTTGCTCGGCCATGAATCGTTCCTGGCTGGCAATGCCCTGGCGTACCTCTTCAAGCTGCCGTAGCAAGGCGGGCGGCGCTTTGCTGGGGTCTTTCTTGTAAAACTCCATCTGCTCGTCGGCACGCTGGCGCTCGCGCTTGAGTTCTGCCACGCGCACCGCGAGGGCAGCCTTCACAGCTTCGACCTGAGCAATGGCCTGAGCTCGCTCCTGGTCGTGCACCACACGGCTGGGGTAACGGATCAGAAGGGCACGATCCAAACGTTTTTCTTCGGAGATACGAGACTGTGCATCGCGCTCCTGACGGGCTTTGGCCTCTTGCTGGGCACGTTCCAGGTCCGACATGGCGGGCGGCACCGTGGCCTTAACCGTGCCACTGGGATTGAGCAGTTTTTGGGCGCGGTCCACGCAGTCCGAAATCAGCCGGTCCGAGGTCAAGGTGCGGCCCTTGGCATCTACGCAGGTGTAGATACCAGGCCCGGCGCTTTGAGCAAGCACACAAGTTCCTGCGAGCGACAGAACTGCAAACCAGCATGCAAGCAGCGCATGGCGGGCCAAGCTCATGCCGAAGTGCCCTCGTTCACGCCGTAGCGCTGCCGGTAGGCCAGCACACGCTGATGGTCGGCAGCAAGACCCTGGCTGCTGTGCGCCTCCAGGTACTGCATCAGGTCATTGAGGCGGGCAATGGCGCACACCTGCAAGCCCAGCTGATGACGCACATATTGCACCGCGCTGTAGGGCACATCCACCACCTGGTCGCCCTGTTTTTCGGTAGCCATTTCCTGGCGGTCCAGCGCGATCGCCACCGCATGCGGCGTGGCGCCCGCAGCACGAATGATGGCAATCGACTCGCGCGCAGCGGTGCCGGCGCTCATCACGTCGTCCACGATCAGCACCCGCCCTTTGAGCGGCGCCCCCACCAGAGTGCCGCCTTCACCGTGGTCCTTGGCTTCTTTGCGGTTGTAGGCAAAAGGCACGTTGCGGCCCAGTCTGGCCAGCTCCACGGCCAGCGCTGCGCCCAGTGGAATTCCCTTGTAGGCGGGACCAAAAATCATGTCGAATTCGATGCCACTTTGCAGCAAACGCTGGGCATAGAATTGCGCCAAGCGGCCCAGGCTGGCGCCATCGTCAAACAGGCCTGCGTTGAAAAAGTAGGGGCTCATCCGGCCCGCCTTGGTCTTGAATTCACCAAACTTGAGCACGCCGCACTCGACAGAAAACTGCACAAACGCCTGCGCCAGTTCGTCCTGACCCCCTGCTTGCCCGCCCAACTCCGCGCCAACTTCTGCCATAGGAAAACCCTTGTTTACATTGACCAGCCTCAACCTCAACGGCATCCGTTCTGCCACCAGCAAAGGGCTGGAGGCCTGGCTGACCAGTCATGCGCCGGATTGTATTTGTGTGCAAGAAGTCAAGGCCCAACTTGACGATGTGCAAGGCCGCTTTGAAGCACTGGCCGGGCTACGCGGGCATTTTCAGTTTGCCGAGAAAAAAGGCTACTCGGGCGTGGGCGTTTACACCCGCCACGAGCCCAGCGATGTGGTGGTGGGTTTTGATGGCGGAGAGTTTGATGCTGAGGGCCGCTATGTGGAGCTGCGCTTTGACTCCCCAGCGCGCAAGCTGTCCATCATCAGCGCCTACTTTCCCAGCGGCTCATCGGGCGACGACCGCCAACAGGCCAAGTTCAGGTTTCTGGCCCAGATCTACCCGCACCTGCTGCAACTCCAGGCCGAGCGTGAGTTTGTGCTGTGTGGCGACATCAACATTGCCCACCAGGAAATCGACCTCAAAAACTGGAAAGGCAACCGCAAGAACTCTGGCTTTCTGCCAGAAGAGCGCGCCTGGATGACCCAGCTGCTGACACCCACCGACGCCAGCAAGCCGGGCCTGGTGGACGTGTACCGCCATCTGCACCCCAACACCACAGACGAGGCCTACACCTGGTGGAGCAACCGCGGCCAGGCCTACGCCAAAAACGTGGGGTGGCGCATTGACTACCATTTGGCGACCCGGCAGCTTGCCGCAAGCGCACGCCAGGCCCAGATCTACAAAAACGAAAAGTTCAGCGATCACGCGCCGCTGACGGTGGAGTACGACGTCAAGCTTTGACCTGACGACGTGAGGGCTGCTTGCAAACCTAGCGGTCTTCGAATTTCATTTCTGGACTTCTGAGGGCTCGATGCTTAGTCGTGCGCCCTTTCATGCGCTTGCGCCACAAACGAAAAGAGTTGGGCCGAAGTTCGTGCCGCATCAGGCGAATGACATCCGCTTCTGACCATCCCACTCTCTGCTCAATGGTTTCAAAGGCAGTTCGATCTTCCCAAGCCATCTGAATGATGGCCGAAATATCCCCCTTAGAAAGGCTTGAAAGACGTTGAGAGAATTTGGCCTCCACAGTGATGCTCCATGATCAAAAGACGACTCTTCCAGTGCGTGGGATGTGCAACTTCATGGACAGTGTGCATCCAGCCCCCAATTCCCCAGAAGCAAATAGGGTAAAGCCCCGAGCTGGAGGTCATGCTGTGGCGGCTTGCAATACGCTCGTGGCTCTTTTTGGATGCCTCACAACGCCATATAGGCCCACTCCTTGTGACACAAAACCTGTCCGCATACCTTCAACGCGAATTGCGCTCAGATCATGCAGGTGAAACGGGCGCTGTCTACATCTACAAAGGAATCGTTGCCGTCGCGCACTGGCGAGGGGATGGAGACATGCTTTCATTCGCCAAGGCGCATGGTGCAACCGAAGCCAATCACTTGAAAGAGATCGAGGAGTGGCTGCCTGCCTCGCAAAGAAGTTTGCTTTTGGGGCCTTGGCGCGCAGCCGGCTGGTTGACGGGTGCCTTGCCTGCACTGTTCGGAAGACGATCTGTTTATGGGACGATTGCCGCGGTGGAGACTTTTGTTGACCACCATTACCAGCAGCAGATAGATCACCTCAAGGAGTTTGGTGGCCCCGAAGGTTTGATGCCGCTTTTGGTTCAATGCCAAGCAGATGAACAGCATCACCGGGATGAGGCAGCCGTTTTGGCTGGCGTTCAACCAGGCGTGTTTTTGCGCGCCTGGTGTTGGACTGTCGGTTGGGGGTCTTCTGCCGCCGTGATATTGGCCCGCCGTATCTGATTAGCAAAAAGAAGAACACAACTGCTGATGTGGCAATTTATGCGCAAACGGAACTCTGATTCGCCCTGCACCATGTTTTTCATTCTTGCAGTCTTCTGCTTGTCCTTTGCCTCGACAGCGCGAAGCCTTGCTACCCAACCACGAAAAGACGATACAAAAATCTTGTTAATGGGCGAGGTCCACGACAACTCGCACGGTCACAGATTGAGGCTGGACCATCTGATGCAGTGGATTGAACAAGGACATCGGCCAGTTGTGGCCATGGAGCAGTTTGATCGTGAACACCAAGCCGTCTTGGATCTTGCGCTCTCCCGTTGTCAAGATGTGGATTGCGTTTTAGCCAAAGCGGCAACCCCGGGCTGGGAGTGGCGCTTTTACAAGCCATTTTTGCAGTTGGCGTTAGAGAAAAAAATCTCCCTGGTGGCGGCTAATGTGTCCAATGTGGATGTGCGCAAAGTCATGGCCGAAGGCTTTTCGGCTGTTTTCAGCCCTCAAGAGATAGACACCTACAAACTCAATCAGATTCCCCGTCAACTGCTCAGCGCTCAAAGCAAAGCCATCCAAGAAGGGCACTGCAACATGCTGCCAGCCCAAGCCATTGGTCCCATGGTTCAGGGCCAAATTGCACGTGATGTTTGGATGGCAGGGGTTGTTAACGGTGCTCAAAACCAAATGGTGGTGCTGATCGCAGGCAACGGCCATGTGCGAAAAGATGCCGGCGTCTTCCAATGGCTACCGCCGAACAAGCAGGGGCTAACCCAAGTGCTTGGGTACGTGGAACGCGCAGACAGTAGTGACGCGAATGGGTTTGACCAGGTGTACGTCGTGCCTGAAGTTGAACGTGAAGACCCTTGTCTGGTCTTCAGCCAAAAACCGGCCAAAAAATAAGCTGAATTTTTTTGATGACAGACTGCAGTCACCCTACAAAGAACGCCATGAACGAAGCTGATTTCAAAATTCTGTTTGTCTGCATGGGCAACATCTGCCGAAGTCCCACCGCAGAAGCTGTGTTTTTCAAAAGGCTGGCTGATCGAGATCTCCTGCACAAGATCAAAATTGACTCAGCGGGAACACACAACTTTCATCCCAATGCACCGCCAGATAAACGCAGCCAGATGCATGCGCTCAAGAGAGGCTATGACCTGTCCAATTTGAGGGCCAGACCTGTCGTTGAAAGTGACTTTGAAAAGTTTGATTTGCTTTTGACCATGGATTGGGACAACCGCGCGCTCCTGGAGGAAAGATGCCCCGCACGTCATCTTCACAAGATCCGGGGCTTGGCTGAGTTTTTACACACAACGCAGGCCTCTGTCATACCTGATCCCTACTACGGAGGGGAGCAGGGGTTTGAGCATGTATTGGACTTGATCGAAGAGGCAAGCGAAGGCCTTATGAAATTCATCCTTCAAAAGGCTCAGCTTTGAAGCAAGTTTGTGGCAAGAACCGGCGCTTGCACCGCACGACAGGCATCACCACAGAATGCCAGCAAATAGGCGCCAGAGCTCAAGGGCTTGGATACAGACGGTAATTCAACATGCGCCCATTCGCATCCACCTGCGCCAGCACCATGTCACCCGAGCCAACGTTCTGGCCCACAAACTCACGGATGTTGACATGATGGGTCACCAGTACAAGGGGGCGACTGTTTTTCAGGCGAAGTGACTTTGCAATAAACGCCTGAAGGCTTTTATTTCGGGAAGAAGCCTGCTCTGGCTGGTCAAAAAAGGATGCCAATGATGGCTCAATTACGACTGGTCCCAAATCTAGCAACTCTGCCGTTTGTCGGCACCTGCACCAAGGGCTGGCGTGCACACTGGCCTGGATAACCCCCTGTGCGCGTAACCAATGACCGATTCGTACCGCTTGGCTTTTGCCCCGGTCATCCAAGAGACGTTGGGTTTCACATCTATCCAAAGAATAGCCAAGAGGATCGCCAACGCCGGGGGCGTGGGCATGGCGCATCAATAAAACATAACGATCTGAACTGAGTTGGTCCGACAACTCACTTGCGCCTAGCCCAGCGTGAAAAAAAGCCAGGCATAGCAACCAGCCACGCAAAATCCAATTCATAGTCATACCCCAAAAGTCTCTTCTTACCGCCCCAACTCGATCTTCCCATGACGACACTTGCCCGCCACAGTTGCCCAAGGTTTTGATCACCGCCAAATCCCAAAACATCCATGTACATCCCAGCCCACTTTGCCCAAACAAAGCCCGAGTATCTGCACCGCATCGTCCGCGAGCACCCGCTTGGCGTACTGGTCACGCATGGCGACGGCGGTCTGGACGCTAACCACATACCGTTTGAGTTCGATGCCAGCGCTGGAACCCATGGTGCCCTGCTGGCGCATGTGGCCCGCGCCAACACGCTGTGGCAGCGCTGCCCCACGGGCACGCCGGTGATGGTCATCTTTCGGGGTGCCGAGGCCTATATTTCGCCCAATTGGTACCCCAGCAAGCACGAGACCCACCGCCAGGTGCCGACCTGGAACTACGAGGCGGTGCACGCGCACGGCATCCTCACGGTGCACGACGACGAGCGGTTTCTTCGCGGTCTGCTGGCACGTTTGACACGGCACCACGAGGCTACTGAACCCCGCCCCTGGAAGATGGGCGACTCGGCGCCCGAGTTCATCGACGGCATGTTGCGCAACATCGTGGGCATCGAGATCAACATCACGTCACTGGTCGGCAAGTCCAAACTCAGCCAGAACAAAGAGGCTAGAGACCGTCTCCAGGCCGCCGACACCCTGGCCACACGCGGACATGACGAGTTAGCCAAGGCGATGCGCGCGGGCCTTTAAAACCTACAGGCCAGTCCGCCTAGCGGGCCTGGAACAAAAACTGCTTTGTGCACCGCAGCAATTTTGCTGCGCCGCGTAAAGGAGTTCGCCATGCTGGACAGGACCACCACCCAGTTCTTCCACGACACCGCTTCAGTGCCTACATGGCACCAAATAGGGGCATCTGCGGGCACCGACATGGCGCGTCTTTTCAGATCGTGAGCAAATGATGAACTTACGCGAAACGATCTTCAGCATTTTTCCAGGCAGCACCGTCACCTGCGCCACGGATGACGAGGGTTTGATTGAGGTCAGCGGTATCTCTGGCAGCGTGGCGCCACAAAACTGTGAAGTGCTGGCCAGCGGCGTGTTTCAGTATTCAAGCACCGAGAACTCCCGCAGGTCTTACCTGGTCAGGGTCAACGAACTGACCCTCCTGGTGCGCATGGCGACCGACGCACATAGCCGCCTGTGCGCCCAGATCGTCACCCGTCCCTCGCGCAAGATCAACAAAACCCTCTTGCATTGAGCACCCTGCTGCCCCGCCACACCCAGGGGCAAGAGTTGGCACAGTGGTTGACTCACAAGCGGGTGAGTCCAACAGCCCAACACCTAAAATAGTGGCTCTTCTGCCCCTGGGCAGCAGCGCGTCGAACGCTCGGCGTGCCAACGACCCTACGCTGACGGCCGCATGAAAGACCACTACACCGCACTGGGACTGGGCAGCTCCGCAACGCTGGCCGACATCAAGAAGGCGTTTCGCCAGAAGGCGTCGCAATACCACCCGGACCGCAACACCGATGCAAACGCGCCCATGCTGTTCAGGGCCGTTCAAGAAGCCTACGAGGTGTTGTCCAACGACGAGAAACGTCAGGCCTACGACGACAACCGCCGCCGCAACCTGCTGGACAACCCGGCAGAAACCGCGCGTGAGATCTGGCAAGCCTACTTTGAGCCATTGGTTCAGACTGCAGACCAGCGCCGTTAACACGGATCGTCCATCACCTCACCACCAGAGAACCTTGACCGTGAGTACCTCATCCTTTTTTCACAACCTGCGCGCCAGTTATCAATCCGAACTTGACGACCTGAGGACCGACTCCGAAGGTCACGACGTGCTGCGCAAGCGCCTGGCCGAAAAACGACGCGAAATGGGCTTTCTGGTCAAGATGATGGAACTCAGCCCCGAAATGGTGGCCGTGGTGCTGCATCAGGCCTTTCGCTTCACCCGCCCTGCGGTTATGGATCATGTGGTGGCGCAGGATGCGGATGAGCTGCCCGAGTGGGACAGCATCAAGGACTCGATCGAGCTGGCCCCCTGGGCAGGTGCGATCGTGCAAACCATCCTGGAGGAGCCCATGGGCGAGTGGTTCATGACCATCGCTGCGGCCTTGGAGTATTTGCACCACAAGCCACTGACCGCGGCAGAACGGGCCCAGGTTGAAGACGACGATGAGGACGGCCGCGAAGACCGCGACGAGGTGCGCAACGAACGGCACGACGACAACCACACCGAAGACCATGACGAAGAAGAGTCTGGCGCCCGCGCCCGCGAGGAAGCCGGCAACGACTGGCTGGCCGAGCAGGGCTTTGACCGCCGGGACTGAGCTTTGCCCCCAAAACAAGAAAGACCCGCCATGAACGCACTGGCCCTGATAGCCAAAACCCAAAGTCTGATTGCCGCAGGCGACATCAGCGCCGCTGAAGCCGCGCTGGTTGAACTGGCCGACACCGAGGGGGACAAGGCCCTGATGGTGGTCTTGGAGCAGCTCCCCCCCAAAGACATCCTGGCCGTGATCCGCGAATACGACAACTCGAAGGAGTCGGTCGTCAACCTGCTGGTCACACCCGAGCAATTTGCCCGCGCGGTGGTCATCGAGAAGCAATACAAAGACCTGAGCCGCACCCACTTGCGCGGCATGGTCAACGCCATCGTCTTCCGTGAGGACGCTGACCCGGTGGAATTTCTGAATGCCATTGGCGACCTCGAAGGCGGCGCCGACGCGCTGGCCGACTACTTTTCCGAAAAATGGGCGCGCATCGAGGCCTTTGCCCGCTCTGGCACCTTTGAGGACGGCGATGAGGACGTGGACATCCTCTCCGAAACTGAGCTGCTGGCCAATGCCTACGCGAGGCCTCGCGTAGACGAAGACGAGGTCGCCGATCAGGACTGGATGCAGCTGGCCTGGCTCTTGCGCCACGAGTGCCCCGATCTGTTTGTGGAAATGCTGCTGGTGCTGCGCGCCAAGGTGCGCGCTTTTGACCAGGGCATAGGCGAGGAGGCGCAGGCCGAAGAAGACGACGGCAAGGTGGAAACCAGCGACACCGACCGCGGCAAGGCCACCCCCGCCGCGCTGGAGGCCGACGAAGAATCCGCCATTTGATGCGCCATGTCCGAATCCCACACGCTCCCGCCCCCGGCGGACCAGACGGTTGCGCTCTTTGATGCCCGTCCCTTTTTTGAAAAAGCCCTGAGCCACGGCCTGCAGCACGGCATCATCGACCCGGCCCGGCTCGATGCCATGCGAACCGAGGCCCCCAAGGGCATGGTGCAGATTGCGCGCTACTTTGGAAGTGAGTACCTGCGCCCCGAGCTGGAAAAAGCCCGCGAACGCATAGTCAACCTGGTCAGCCTGAACCTGGAGCTCAACAGCGGCGGCGACCTGAGCGCGGCGGCCATGGCACTGCGCGATAACAGCTTGCTGTCGCGCTCCAAGGGTGCATCCGACATGCTCAAGGCTCTGATCACCATGCCGCAGAGCAGCCACTTCGGCATGAACGAGCCGGGTGGTTTCAGCGATGACCATATCCCACAGCTGGCCAAGTGGTCGCTACGCAGCCTGGCGGACTACCAGGCCGAGCTGGCCAAGCGCCGCCAGGTGGCGCAGGTCATACAGGCCGCGCGGTGGTTTGCAGAGCAGATGGGACTGGACGCCGACGCGCTGGAAGAAGCCGGTCGCGACGCCGAAGCGGTGATCCGCACCGCTTTGCTCATGCTGGCCACACGCCAGACTCAGCTGCCCGACTGGGTGACTTTCCAAAAAACCATCGCCGCGCTGCGCCATAAAGCGCGCACCGCAAAGGCAGCCGGCATCCCCATTGCCTTGCCCCGCCAGCTGCCCGCAGAACTCAAGGACGTGGTCGAGGAGGTGCGCAGCACCCTCGTGTCAGATCTGCCCAAAATTCTGGACAGCACCCTGCCGGCCCGAAAACTCTTTGATCAGACCCCGGCCTTCATGGGCCGCTACTTCTGGGTAGAAGACGGTTTGAGCGAGGTGGACGACTTTGATCGCGCGGCCTCTGAGGCCTGGCACAAGGCCACCGGGGGTCATAACGATGACAGCTCACTGCTTACCCTCTTTGTGTGCATCGCCGCAGGCAGCGCCCCCAAAACCCTGCTCACCGCCAAAGGAGCCCTCACGCTGGTGCGCAAGATCCGCAAGTCGGGCATGAAACCCGAGGAAGTGTCGAACTTCATTCTGGGCAATGCGCCTGCCCAGCATCAGAACGATTACCTCAAGATGTGGACAGACTTTCTGGACGAGGCACGCGGCCCATTGCTCAGCGACCGTGACGACGACCTCGGCGATGCCGTGGCTCTGCTGCGGCGCGAGTGCAACATCTCGCCAAGGTAAGCCCGCCCCGCAGATTCTTTTGGGGGCTAGTTCTTCGGTTGAATGTCGGTCAACACCAGCTTTCCGCCCTCGTCCACCACCCTGAAACTGACTTTGTCACCCGGCTTCAGCGCAGCCAGCAGGCCTTTGTCGCGGACCGTAAACACCATGGTCATGCCTGGCATATCGAGGTGTTTGATCTCGCCGTGCTTGAGGGTGACCTTGCCATTGGCCTGATCCACCTTTCTGACCTCGCCGTCGGTCATGGGCACTGCTGCCTGGGACGGCCCCATGTGGGTGTGGTCATGGCTGGTTTGGGCAGAACTGGCCCAAGGCAAGGCCATGCCTGCGGCCAACAGGCCGATGTTGAAAAGTTTATGGGCGATCTTCATGGTGGTACTCATTTCTTCACAACTTTGACGGCACCCTTCATGCCAGCCTCGTAATGGCCAGGCATCAGACAGGCGAAGTTCACGGTACCGGCCTTGGTGAACTGCCAGATGATCTCGCCCTGCTTGCCCGGGGCCAGGGTGATCTTGCTGGGCTCGTCGTGCTCCATGTCGGGGTATTTCTTCATGACCTCCAGATGCTCAAGCAGCTCTTTTTCGGTGCCCAAGCTCAGCTCGTGCTTGATCTTGCCCTGGTTGCGCACCACGAAGCGGATGGTTTCACCCTGCTTGGCCTGAACACTGGCAGGCGTGTAACGCATGTTGTCATTCATGTCCACGGTGATGGTGCGGTTCACGCGGCCCGGCATACCGGGTTTTCCGATGGCGGTTTCTTCGTCACCGTGCCCGTGGCCATGTCCACCCGCGTGGCTACCTGCTGCAAATGCAGCACCCGACAAGGTGAGCGCTGCAAAGGCGATAAGTGTGTGGGTCAGCTTGCTGGCATGTTTCATAGGGGTCCTCAGGTTGGGGGAAAGTGTCAATGGCCGGTGTGGGCGCTGGGCTTGCGCACCTTGACTTCAGTCGGGCTTGCAGGTGTTTGAACGCGCGGCATGGACTGGCCCGCCTCGGCTTTGAAACGCGCTGGCTCGGCCACGGGGCCGGTGACCTCATGCGCAACAGTACCCTGGGGATGTTTGAACCATCCCGGGTTGCTGTAATCGCCGGGCTTTTGGTCCTTGCGCACCTTCAAGACGCTGAACATGCCCCCCATCTCGACCGAGCCAAACGGACCCATACCCGTCATCATGGGCGCTGTGTTGTCGGGAATGGGCATGTCCATCTCGGTCATGTCGGCCATGCCGCGCTCGCCCATGACCATGTAGTCAGGAATCAGCTTCTGGATCTTTTGGGTCAGGCCCCGGTGGTCCACACCAATCAGGGTCGGCACGTTGTGGCCCATGGCGTTCATGGTGTGGTGGCTTTTGTGGCAATGAAAGGCCCAGTCGCCCTCTTCATCGGCCACAAACTCCACCTGGCGCATCTGCCCCACGGCCAGGTCTGTGGTCACCTCGGGCCAGCGGGCGGTTTTGGGTACTGGTCCGCCATCGGTACCCGTCACGGTGAATTCGTGGCCGTGCAGGTGAATGGGGTGATTGGTCATGGTCAGGTTGCCCACGCGGATGCGCACCTTATCGTTCAGGCGCACATTCAGGCTGTCGATGCCGGGGAAGATGCGACTGTTCCAAGCCCAGAGGTTGAAGTCCAGCATGGTCATGGTCTTGGGCGTGTAGCTGCCCGGATCGATGTCAAAGGCGTTCAGCAAAAAACAGAAATCGCGTTGCACCTCGTCGATCAGGGGATGCCTGGCTTTGGGGTGAGTTACCCAGAAACCCATCATGCCCATGGCCATCTGCGTCATTTCATCTGCGTGAGGGTGGTACATGAAGGTGCCGGGCCGTCGCGCCACAAACTCATAGACAAAGGTTTTGCCCGGCTGAATCGCCGCCTGGGTCAAGCCCGACACGCCATCCATGCCATTGGGCAAACGCTGGCCGTGCCAGTGCACGCTGGTGTGCTCGGGCAACTTGTTTGTCACGAAGACTCGCACCCGGTCGCCTTCGACCACTTCTATCGTCGGGCCCGGACTTTGGCCGTTGTAACCCCACAGGTGTGCCTTGAAGCCGGGCGCCATCTCGCGCACCACAGGTTCGGCCACCAGATGAAATTCCTTGACGCCCTGGTTCATGCGCCAGGGCAGCGTCCAGCCATTGAGCGTGACGACCGGGTTGTAGGGCTGTCCGCTGCTGGGCACCAACGGCGCCATGGTGTCGGCCGAGGTCTGGATAACAGGCTCGGGCAAAGCCGACATCGCAACACGGCTGACCGCGCTGGCTGCCACAGCGCCACCGGCGATGCTGGCCCATTTGAAAAACGCTCGTCTGGAGCTCATGCCTTCTTCCTTTTGCTCAATGGCCAGCGGCGCCCGTGGCGGGGGCGCCAGAGGTCACAGACAAGGCGGCCTGGGTGGGGCGCCCTATCAAAGAGGCTTGCAGCGCCGCGTCGGCCAGCCAAAACTGCTGCTCGGCATCGATGGCCGCCATCACGGTGCTGACCTGATCCCGGGCGTCTGCCAGCAGCTCAAAAACGCCGATGATCATGCCGTTGTAGCGAAGCAGGTTCTCGTCCGAGATCAGTTTGCGCAGCGGCACCACCTCATCACGGTGGTGTCGAGCAATGTCATGGGCAGTGCGGTAAGCAGAGTAGCTTTCGCGCAGCCCCGAGCCCGCTTCGAGCTGATGGGCCGCCTGGAGCGTGCGCGCATTCCAGGCGTCACGCTGCATGTCGCCCACATCCAGCAGCGGCAGGCGAACGACGATCTCGTAGCCTCGCGCGTCGGCGCGCGTCCCGGCGGCACGATCAAACGTGGTGTTGCGCCGGGCGGTCAATTCGATATCGGTCAGACGGGTCACGGCGTTCAGGCCCTGGGCCTTGCCGGCTTCATCGAGCGCGCTCTGCGCCAGCCGGATGTCCAGGCGTGCCCGGGTCGCCATGGCCCCCACGGCTTCGGGCGTCAGCGCCTGCTGGGGGAGATCGGGCAAACGTTGTGGCAGCTGGAGGGTTTGGGCCTGGGATTCGTCCAGGCCCAGCCAGCGCACCAGCGCCTCCCGGCTGGCCAGGCTCTGGTGCTGGGCGGTGGCCAGGTGGGTGGCCGCGTCGGCATAAAAAACCTGCTCCCGGACACGGCTCAAGCGATTGAAGTTGCCCACCGACTGCATGCGCCGGGCCAACTCGGCGCTGGCCTGGGCGCTCTCGAAAACCTGCTGTGCGTAAGCCAGGGTCTGTTGTGCCGCCACTGCGCGTACCCATGCCTGGCGTACCTGGGTGATGTGATCCACCACCTCGCTGGTCAAACGCAGCTGGGCTTGTTCTATGCGGCGCTCTGCGATGGCCTGGCGCGCAGGCAGGGTCAGCACGTCGAGCAAGCCAAACGACAGCGCCCGGCCCAGCTCCAGTTCGTCGCCCGCCACCATGCGCTCAAAGCTGAACACCGGGTTGGCGATACGGCCACCTTGCGCAGCATCTGCCGACTGCGCCCACCCCTGGGCCAGCAGCGCCTGCAACGCCGGGCTGTTAACCAGGGCCAGTTGAACCGCTTCCTTCTGCTCCACCGGCATCGCCAGCAGCGCGGCCGCCGCCTGGGCCCGCTGCTCACGCGCTTGGGCACTGCGAGCCAGGGTCAGCTGGCCGGGGGTGAAACCCCCGAGCTCGTCATTGACACGGCTGATGTTCTGCTCGGGGCTAACACTGGCGCAGCCTGACAGGACCGCCACCATGGCAGCACAGCAAGCCCGCTGGGCAAAGGAAAAAGAAAGCGCGCGCCTCATGGCTTGGCCCCGCCGTGGTGGCCTGCATGCGGATCGGCCGCCGGGGTGTCTTTGGCGGGCTCGGCGCTTGCGGCCTCCCTGGCGTAAGCACGCCAGCCACCGATCTTGCCCACGCGCTCATTGGCCTCGCGCCAGGACTGCACGGGCGGGTCGACATCTGCTTGATAGGCACTGAACACCGACTGGTAGTGCAACTGGGTCGGCAAACCGGCAGGCTCGGCCTGGCCTGCGCCGGCGATCTGGACTGTGGCGGTGCTGACCAGCAGCACCAGTGACCCGGGTAACAAGGTTTTGAGGGCGCGGCGGAGGGTGGACATTGGCATGAGGTCAATTCTGTCGCTTTGCGCCTGACAGTAAGCCGTCTGCCACATTACATCTTTGTCATCCGCGTGCCGAACGCCATAAAACTCGCCACACTATCGACCCGCCATGTAACAGAGCGCCCCCATGAGAATCCTGATCGTCGAAGATGAACCCAAAACCGGTGAATACCTGCATCAGGGCTTGAGCGAAGCTGGTTTCGTCGTCGACCTGGCGCAAAACGGCACAGATGGACTGCATCTGGCCGAACACGGCGCCCATGACCTGGTCATTCTGGATGTGATGCTTCCCGGCCTGGATGGCTGGGCACTTCTGCAATCGATGCGCCAGCGCGGCCTGCACATGCCGGCCATGTTCCTGACCGCCCGAGATGAGATTGAGGACCGGGTCAAAGGGCTGGAGCTGGGGGCCGACGACTACCTCGTGAAGCCATTCTCATTTGCAGAACTGTTGGCGCGTGTGCGCACCCTCCTGCGGCGGGGCCGCAGCGTCGCCGAGAACACCACACTCCGGGTCGCCGACCTTGAGCTGGATCTGCTGCGCCGACGCGCTTCACGCGCCGGCAAACGCATCGACCTGACAGCCAAAGAGTTTGGCCTGCTTGAACTGCTGATGCGCAGGCAGGGCGAAGTCCTGCCGCGTTCGCTGATCGCCTCACAGGTCTGGGACATGAACTTTGACAGCGATACCAATGTGATCGAGGTGGCCATGCGCCGCCTGCGGGTCAAGATCGACGAAGAACCCGGCGCCCCGCTGATCAAGACCGTGCGCGGCATGGGTTACGTGCTGGATGCACCGCAGGAGAGCTGAGTGTTGCGCGCGCTGTCACTGACCACCCGGCTCACGCTGTTTTTTACCTTGGTCGCCGCCGGCGTCGTACTTGGCTTGGGCGCCCTGTTCGTGGTGGCCTCCGAAGAGCACTTTCTGGAACTGGATCGCATGGCGCTGCAAGACAAGCAGCATGTGATTACCGACATCTTGAGCAGCGCCTACCCCGTGGAAGACACCCAATCGCGGCTGCGGGAGGCCTTGAATCATCACCACGGCCTGTTTGTGCTGGTTGTCGATGCGCAGGGCCACACGCTCTTTCAAACCGATGGCTTTCAGCCCCCGCCTGCCTTGATGGGGCCCGCGGGGGCCAGCAGCGAGCCCTCTTTTCTGCAGTGGGCCGACCCGCAACGGGCGTTTCACGGCCTGCGCTTTCAGTCTGGGGCCGGTGACGACGCAGCGACCCGGCTGCGCATACTGGTTGCCATCGACACGGCGCACCACACCCTGTTCATGCGGGAGTTGCGACAGACGCTGGCCTGGTATGCGCTGGCGGCCATTGTGGTCAGTGGCCTGCTGGGATGGCTGGCCGCCCACCGGGGTCTGACCCCACTGCGGGCCATGAAAAATCGTGCGGCGGCAGTCAGCGGGCAGCAGCTCGGCCAGCGCATGCCCGTTGAGGCCGTTCCGATCGAAATGGCCGATCTGGCACACGCGCTGAACCAGATGCTGGCGCGTCTGCAAGACGACTTTCGGCGGCTGTCCGAGTTTTCATCGGACCTGGCGCATGAGCTGCGCACCCCCATCAGCAATGTGCTGACACAAACCCAGGTAGCGCTGTCCACTCCGCGTGACGCAGAGGCCTACCGGGACATCCTGGCGTCCAATGCCGAGGAGTTTCAGCGCCTGGGCCGCATGGTGTCAGACATGCTGTTTTTGGCCAAAACCGAGCGTGGCATGGCACTGCCCAGGCTTGAGCCTTTTGAAGCGGCCGAGGAAGTGCATGCATTGCTGGAGTTTTATGAAGCCGTGGCTGCCGACCAACAGATCACCCTGCGCCAACAAGGCCAGGGCACCATCGTCGGCGACCGGCTGATGTTCAGGCGGGCAGTGAGCAACCTGCTCTCCAACGCCTTGCGCTACACACCCCCAAACGGTGAGGTCAACATCGACATCGAGCACACGCCCGGGGAGACCCGGGTATCGGTCACCAACACCGGCCCGGACATCGACCCCATGCTGCTGCCCCGCCTGTTTGACCGGTTCTACCGGGCAGACGCCTCCCGCGCCCATCCCGAGTCCGAAGGCGCGGGGCTGGGCCTGTCCATCACCCGCGCCATCGTCCAGGCCCACGGCGGCAGCGTGCAGGCCAGCTCATCCGGAGGGAAAACCTGCTTCGTACTGGTATTTCCCCAAGACGAGCTAGGTCACTGACAGCACACGACCGGGAATATGGGGGGCAGGTCAGGTCAGCCAAGCCTTACGGTGGGGTAAAGGAGCCGGAGTTACCAGGTAGCCCATCTGAGTTGGCCATCCTTGACTGTCTGGGTCCGACCCGTTCGTTGCGGACGTTGGAAGGCGTTATTCGTAAAGGCTTATCGGGCGACTACATTGAAAGTAGGCTCATAGCTCACGGGAAAATTAACTGATCGAGCAATAAAGCAAAAGTCATGAACTTTATGGTGAAGTTCGCCGGCAAATTCCAAATCTGCGCCTTCTTGCACCGAAATTTTTGGACGGAGAACTGCAGCTAGAAACCGTCCTGCTCCATTCGGCAGAGTCTCGCCATGGCCAATCGGATCGTCACGGTAGCCTGTAACAACGATCCCAGCATTGCTCGCAAGATGCAAATACCAAAGCATGTGGCATGCGGACAAAGCCGAAATCAGGAGATCTTCAGGATTCATCTTGGCAGGATCACCACCAAGGAGAGGATCATTCGAACAATGAATAATGTCCTTGCCGGGCAAAGCAATATCCCAGGTCCGGTCGTAACCTTTGTAAGCGCGAGTTCCTTCTCCCCGGTTTCCAGTCCAGACAATCGACGATGCGAAATCGTGTAGCTTTGCCATGTCTTGTCCTTTTCATTTGCAGCAATAGTTTCCGACTACTTTGGTTTATAGCTTAGTCCATGCCGTATCGAAGAGGCCTGTCCACCCGATCCCGCTACGGCCTGCCGGAACTTCCGGTTCTTGGCCCATATGAGCCACGCTGACTGATCTTCACCACCAAATTACAAAGCGCGTATTCACGAAAATTCGCCCCTACCTCCTAAACCAGGACGGAAGAACATGGGCATTTCTCAGGAGACCCGGGTATCGGTCACCAACACCGGCCCGGACATCGACCCCATGCTGCTGCCCCGCCTGTTTGACCGGTTCTACCGGGCGGACGCCTCCCGCGCCCACCCCGAGTCTGAAGGCGCGGGGCTGGGCCTGTCGATCACCCGCGCCATCGTCCAGGCCCACGGCGGCAGCGTGAAAGCCACCTTATCGGCCTTGCACGGACTTCCACATGGCGTACTCTGAGGGGCGCAGGCCGTAGCGGGCCAGGACACCCTCGTGCAGCCGACGGAGCTCTTCGATCAGCAGCGCCTTGACACTGGCACGGTCTTGTTCGGGCACCTGCGCCATGACAGCTTGTTGAATAAAGTCGAGCGGGTCACGATCCGGGAGAGCGACCAGGTCATGAACGGTCTGTTTGATGACATCTCGCCAGATCAAACGCAGGGGGTCAGGTTCTGCCAGGTCTTGTTTGTTGGCCAGATACTCCTGGGTCGAGCGCTCGTAGGCCCACACGTACAGGTCTCGGAGCAACTCCACCCGGGTCATTTCATACACGCCTAGTGTGGCTCGGCTATAGGCCTGTTCTGGCACGTCCAAAAAAGTCAGCGGGCACAGGTTGAGGCGAAACAGCGGCACATTCGCAGCCA
Source organism: Pseudomonadota bacterium (assembly GCA_046046915.1). Classification (GTDB taxonomy): domain Bacteria; phylum Pseudomonadota; class Gammaproteobacteria; order Burkholderiales; family Burkholderiaceae_C; genus JBEEJZ01. Next base: position 32,777 of record JBJOIT010000021.1, on the reverse strand, counting down.
GTCGGGATGTGCGTTTGTTGATGTCGGCAAATGGCTGCAGGTAAGGCAGGTGCACCATCATGAAAAAAGACTGCTCAAAAGGGTCACGAATCTGGCTGGCCTTGTGCAGCAGTACGTCGAGTGCATCTTCAATTTGCTGGGATGTCGACAGTGGGCGATAGACGCTTTTCCCGATATCGACGGCGTGCTGGCGTATGCGCCCCTCATCAGCGGGATTCGGCAGCAAGTTCTCCGCCAGGGCGCCATGAAGGTTCATCAGCGTGTAACGGTTGAAACCGGCACTGTCGATGTTGTCGATCAGCAGTTCGATCGCCGTCTTGTGATTCAGAATCATCTGGGTTTCGATGGCGGCCTTGCCTCGCGCCACCTTGCCATGCTCGATGAGTTCGCGTGTGTCCAGACGCGAATAGGTGTTGCCCTCCAGTTGGCTCGACGCCCATGACAGGTCGATGAGCAGCCGGTTCAGAATGGCGCGGCTGTAAGTGCCAGCGGGTGCATCGAGATCAGCCGTTTTGCCCATCTTGTGCAGGTGACGACGCAAAGACTCGGACAGATACCAGGTCTCTTGAGGGCGATAGGTATCCAGAAATTCACGCTGGTAGCCCACCGGTTTGCGCATTTGTAATGGCTGGTCGACGTAGGCAAGGATGTCCAGACTGTCGGCAGACAGGGGAATGAAGGGAGGAAATCGGTCCGCTGTGATGCTCAGCGCACCGATTTCAGGCGCGTGAATAGCACCAAAATAGCGACGGGCTCTGCCCTCACCCCGAGCGGTGATTTGGCCAGTTTTGATCAGCGTCGCGAGCAGACGCTGTGCCGTGCGCCTGGCCACACCAGGGTGCTGCGTCAGCAGCTCGGCCAGGGATAAACCAGCGCCACTTGCGTGGAGGCTGTTGAGTAAATCAGTGGTGGATGACATTCGGGAGTGGCGCGGTTTCGAGAACTTATGGCGCGATTTTGGCGCGGTTTATCAAACTGCGCCACTCCAACATCAAAAGTGGCGCAGTTTCAATCCCCCGGCCTGCAAACCCCCACCTCAGCTTGCCCCCGGCGCCAACAGGGGCTGGTGGCGGTGCGCTGGCGTGCGGGAATACCGTCCCGGTTGATCTGCGCCACCCGGGTGTCAAAGCGACTCACGCCCTGCTTGTCCAGCTGCAGGCGCAGTACCCAACCTACGCGCTGGCGGTCGTTGTCGGTTTCCTTCATCACGAAGTTGCCCACGCTGTAGATGATGGGCTTGCCGCGGTAGTGCTCGATGTCCTGGGTGACGTGTGGATGCCCGCCTATCACCACATCTGCCCCTGCGTCGATCATGGTGCGGGCCAACTGGCGCTGGCGAGCATTAGCAACCGGCTCGTTTTCCCAACCCCAGTGCATGACGGGCACCACCAGGTCAGCACCAAAGACCGTACGCGCCTTTTTGATGTCTGCCACCACCTGTTCGTCCTCGCTCCAGGCCACGCCCGGGGCGTTGAAGTCGGCCTCAAAACTGCGGGGCATGAACTCGTTGTAACCCAACAAGGCAATGCGCAATCCCTTGCGCTCGACGATCAAGGGTGTGTGGGCCTCGGCCAAGTTGTGGCCACCACCAAAGTAGCCGATCTGGGCCTGCTTCAACAAGTCCAGCATCTGGGCAAAAGCCGGCCGACCAAAGTCGCCCGAATGGTTGTTGGCCAGCGCCACGGCGTCAAAGTGTCGCTTAAGCACAGGCAGGGTGCGCGGATGCGCCCGAAAGGTGAAGATCTTGTGCCCGGCCAAGCCTGTGGTGGCCACCACGCACTCCAGGTTGCCAATGCGGATGTCAGCGCCCGCAAACATCGGCGCAAAGTCGGCAAAGGGATCCGCGCCGCGGCGAATCATCTCACCGGCCACGTCGTCCAGCACCATGTCGCCAGTCCACCCTCCAACCATTCGTTTGGTGAATGGCAACCATCACAAATTGAAACTTCAAATTTATAAGGGTTTACCCTAATCTCAAGCCCATCGATGACACCCGAGGTCAGCATCATGGGAACCACGCTACACACCACCACGATCCAAACATTGCCGCCCACCCGCCACAGCTTGCCAGTCCAGCCGGCGTCTGCGGTTTATCCGCGCGTGCCGGCGGTGATGGTCTGGTTGGCAGCAGCCATCGCACTGGCCGTGCTGGCCAGTCGCTGGATCGACCTGGAGTCTGGTTTGCATCTGATGCTGGTGTGGCTCTTTTTGTGGGCAATTGTGGGCTCGAGCTTTTTGTTGCTGGCCGGCACGGTGCAGCGCATGGTGCGACGCGCCCAGGCAAGTTGGATGACTTGGGCGCAAGCACGCGCCGAAGCTGCCGATTGGCACCTGGCCATGAGCGACCACCGCGTGTCAGCAGACCTTGAGGTCTTGCAACACCGCACCTTCGTTAAAGCCGTCGAGGCTGGCGCTTTCAATGCAGACCAGGACGTCCGACCTGAATCTGGCACTCCGGCCGTGCAGCATTTCCGTCGCAGCCTCACCGTACAGGCTTAAACGTCGGTACACCATCACCTCTGACCCATACGCTCAGATCATGAAAGACATTCAAAGCTATTCCATGCGCGCCATCGACAGGGCACGCCAATTGATCCATACCGAACCACATTCCAATGCTGCGCAAACCCTGTCCAGCCTAATCCTGTCACTGGATGCAGGGGTGCAATTTGCGACCAAGGACCTGTATCAGCTCGAACCCGAGACCTTTGAACTTGCCCTGCAGATCTTGCGGGACTGGCGCTTGGACCGGTACTACGTGGGCGATGCAAAAGTGTTTGCGCTGGCAGAAGAGCGCCCCGAGCTGAGCGAAGCGCTCTGAGGTATTGCGTCCGGCCAGGGCCAACGAGGCGATGGCTGGCAGGTAAGCTATGGGCTGTCTCGCACCTTGCCGCCCATGAACCAAGCTCATACCCCCTCAGACAACATCGACCCCGCCTGTTTTGCCGTGCCCAGCCTGCAGGCCCTGACGCCCCCAGGCCGCGCTAGCCACCCACCGCGCTTTTTGCTCTTGTATGGCTCTTTGCGCGAACGCTCTTACAGCAAGCTTTTGACGCTGGAAGCCGCCCGTTTACTGGTGGCCATGGGTGCGGAGGTTCAGGTGTTTGATCCAGCCGGATTACCCCTGCCCGACGGCGCGCCCGACAGCCACCCCAAGGTGCAAGAGCTGCGCGCACTGGCCACTTGGGCCGAGGGCATGGTGTGGTGTTCACCCGAGCGCCATGGCGCCATGACGGGCATCCTCAAAAGCCAGATCGACTGGATTCCGCTGTCGGTGGGTGCGGTCCGTCCCACCCAGGGCAAAACGCTGGCGGTGATGGAGGTCAGCGGCGGCTCGCAGTCGTTCAACGCGGTCAACCAGATGCGGATTCTGGGGCGCTGGATGCGCATGATCACCATCCCCAACCAAAGCTCGGTGGCCAAGGCTTTTCTGGAGTTTGACGAGGCAGGCCGCATGAAGCCATCCAGCTACTACGACCGGGTGGTGGATGTGATGGAGGAACTGATGAAATTCACCCTGCTCACGCGCGACGTGGCGCCCTACCTGGTGGACCGCTACAGCGAGCGCAAAGAGTCGGCCGAGGCTTTGTCCAAACGCGTCAACCAGGCCAGCCTCTAGGCCACGGCGGCAGGCAAGCGCAAACTGACGCGCAAACCACCCGCTTCGGTGGGCTGCAAGGCCAGCTCGCCCCCATACAGTTCAACCAGGTCGTGCACGATGGCCAGACCCAGGCCCGTGCCGGGTACCGATTCGTCCAGCCGAACACCCCGCGCCAGCACCGAGGCCCGCATGGCATCGGCAATGCCGGGGCCATCGTCTTCAATGTCGATTTGCAGCTGTGCGGGCCCGACACCTGTCAACAAGTGGGCGCGCACCTGCACACGACTACGTGCCCACTTGCAGGCGTTGTCGAGCACATTGCCCAGCACCTCCTGCAGGTCTTGTTCCTCACCCGCAAAGTAAAGCGGGGGCGCCGACAGGGCCGGATCGGCCCACAAGGTGAGACCGCGTTCGGCATGTACCCGGGCCATGACCCGGATCAGTCCGGCCACCGTGGCGCCAATTTCAGTTCGCTGCCCCGGCAGGCGCTGTGTGGCCGCCACGCGGGCGCGCGCCAGGTGCCAGTCGATGTGCCGGCGCGCGGCGCCGAGTTGTTCTTGCACCAGGCGGGACAACTCACCGTCTGCACCGGCGCCCCCTTGCGTGGCCTGGTCCAGCACAGACAGCGGTGTTTTCAGGGCATGGGCCAAGTTGCCCGCCTGGGTGCGCGCGCGCGCCACCACCTCGGCGTTGTGGTCCAGCACACGGTTGAAATCGTTCACCAGGGGCAGCACCTCGGCGGGAAATTCACCTTCCAGTTTTCGGGTCTGGCCCTGCTGCACCGCCTGCAGACTGCGTTGCAAGCTGCGCAAGGGACGCAGCCCCACAGCCACCTGTGCCCAGGCCACCAAGGCCAGCAAGACAAACAACACCCCCAATGACAGCGCCAACACCCCCGTGAAACGGTCGACCGCATGACCCAAGTCTTGCGTGTCTGCAGCCACCACCAGGCGCCAGCGCGCCACAACGGATGCCGATGCTTCAACTGGCGCTTGCACGGTGCGTTCCACCACCAGCAACTGACTGCCTTGCGGGCCGCTCATGCGGTGTACGTGCACGGTGCCGTCTGCCATGGGCGTCATAGCCAGCGGCAAACTGGTGTCCCACAGGGAGCGGGAGCGCAACACCCCCAAACGCAGGGCGGCACCCACTTCGACACCATCAATTTGCCAATACAGGCCTGAATAAGGCCGCTGCCAACGCGGATCGGTCAGGGTCTTGGGGTCGAGTTGGGGCTGGCCGGCGGCATCAAAGTCCAGCCTGGCCGTGAGCTGGTCGAGTTGCTGCGTCAGCGTGATCTCGAACTGCTTGTAAACGTGCTCTTGAAACAGGTGGCTCAAGGCCAGCCCCGCCAGCACCAGCGCCACAGCCAATCCGGCCAGCGTGGCAGCGAGCAACCTGAAGCGCAGGGAGGGCGCGGGCTTCGAACTCACGGCGGGGCCAGCCGGTAACCCAGACCGCGCACAGTTTCGATCAGCACGCCGGGCAGCTTTTTGCGCAAACGCCCCACAAACACCTCGATGGTGTTGGAGTCGCGGTCAAAGTCCTGCGCGTAGATGTGTTCGGTCAGTTCAGCGCGCGACACCACGCTGCCGGGACGATGCAGCAGATAGTCCAGCACCTTGTGCTCGTGGCTGGTCAGACTCACCGGCATGCCGGCCAGGGTGACTCGCTGGCTGCGGGTATCGAGCATCAGTTCACCGCACTGCAACACCGGCGAGGCCAGGCCGCTGGAACGGCGAATCAGGGCACGCAGCCGGGCCAGCAACTCTTCCATGTGAAAGGGCTTGGTCAGATAGTCGTCGGCACCGGCGTCGATGCCCGCCACTTTTTCGTGCCAATGGTCGCGCGCGGTCAAGATCAGCACGGGCATGGTTCTGCCCGCGTCACGCCAGCGTTTGAGCACGGTCAGGCCATCGAGCACCGGCAGGCCGAGGTCCAGCACCACGGCATCAAAGGTTTCGGTGTCGCCCAAAAAGTGGGCATCACGACCGTTGTCAGCCTCGTCCACCGTGTAGCCCGAGGCCTGCAGGCCTGCTGCAAGCTGGGCGCGCAGGGTGGGTTCGTCTTCAACCAGCAAGATACGCATGGTGGGGCCGGGTCAGCGTTTGGATTCGGTGGGGCCACCGCCGCCATGGCCACCTCTGGAGCGCACACGCAGCACCTCGGCTGTTTGCGCGTCGAGCTTGAGCTTGATCAGTCGGCCACCTGTTTGCAGCAGCTTGATTTCATAGACCCATCGGCCATCGTCTGGCTCCAGTTCCACTTCGAGCACCTGGCCGGGGTGCTCTTTTGCCAGCCGCTCCAGCACCTGGGGCAAAGGCAGCACCTGGCCCGATTGCACGGCTAGGCGCGCACGTTCGTGATCGTCCTTGCCGCCGGCCTGGGCGAGCGGGCTCCACAGGCTGGCCCAACCCAGCAGCAGCGCAAGCGCGACGCCGAGCACACGGCCGAGCCCGCGACTTGGGCGACCGACAGCGCCAGGGCCAGTGAACGAAGACAAAAACATGGGCAAATTGTCGCGTAGGGTTTCTGAACCCCAGATGAACAAGGCCTTCAGGAAAGGTTCAAGCACCGCGGCCAACAATGACCGCCATGACCTCATCCCGACACCCCTTTTTCAAGGCGCTGCTGCTGGCAGCCAGCGCAGCAGGACTCACACCCTGTGCCAGCGTCTGGGCCGCAGACACCACACCAGCAGAGCGGCTCAGCCACTGGAGCGCCCAGGCCGGCAGCCCGGGCAATGCCGACAAGGGCCGGCAGTTCTTTACCACCACCCATGGCGGGGAGTGGTCGTGTGCGTCTTGTCACGGCACACCCCCCACCGCGCAGGGCAAACACGCCAACACCAACAAGGCGATTGCGCCCCTGGCCCCCGCCTTCAACGCCAAGGCCTTCACAGACACCGCCAAGGTCGACAAGTGGTTTCGCCGCAATTGCAAGGACGTGGTGAGCCGCGAATGCAGCGCCAGCGAAAAAGCCGACGTGCTGGCCTATCTGCTCAGTCTCAAGCCTTGAACCGCTTACCACCGCCTCCAATGCTGCATCCATGACCGACGAGGAACCCACCATGACTCGCAAATCTCTTATGCCACTGGCCGCCCTGCTGATGGTGCTCAGCCTGCACGGCGCTCAGGCCGACAGCGGCCCGATGATGCCGCGTCAGGTTCCCCCGGCATACACGCAGGAATGTGCTGCCTGCCACACCGCCTACCCCCCGGGCATGCTGCCGGCCAAATCGTGGCAGCGCATGATGGCCGGACTGGACAAGCACTACGGCACCGATGCCTCGCTGGATGCCGCGACCGTTCAGCAACTCAGCACCTGGCTGCAATCACACGCGGGCACCTACCGGCGTGTGAACGAAGAACCTCCACAAGACCGTATCACCCACTCGGTCTGGTTTGAGCGCAAGCACCGCAAGATCGATCCGGCGGTGTGGAAGCTGCCCAGTGTGAAGAGTGCCGCCAACTGTGCGGCCTGCCACACGGGCGCCGACCAAGGCGAGTTTGATGATGACCACCTCCGCTTCCCGGCCGGACTGGATGCCCGGATGCGCCGCAACTGGCATGACTGAAAGGAGCACCTCCATGCAAGCCTCCCCCTCTATGAACACCACCACTGCAGCCACACGTACGCCGGCCTCCCCCAAGCCCGGCCGCCTCGTGATCGACGCCCCCACTCGCATGTTTCACTGGCTGTTTGCCCTGAGTTTTGTGGGCGCCTACCTCACAGCTGAAGGCGAACACTGGCGGGCGCTGCACGTCACCCTGGGCTACACCATGGCCGGTTTGCTGGTATTCAGGCTGCTTTATGGCGTGATGGGTCCGCGTCAGGCGGGCCTGGGGGCCATGTGGCGCAAACTGGCCGGCTTGCCCGTCTGGCTGAAGTCGCTCACACAAAGCCCTCCGCTCACAGGCGTGAACTGGCGTCAGGGCCAAAACCTGCTGATGGCACTGGTCGTGGTCACGCTGCTCGTGTTGGTGCTGCCTCTCACACTAAGCGGCTATGGCACTTACAACGACTGGGGCGATGTCTTGGGCGGCGAATGGCTGGAAGAACTGCATGAGTTCTTTGGCAACGCCTTTTTGATGGTGGTGCTGTCCCACCTGGCCTTGATCACCGTCTTGAGCTTGCTGCGCGGGAAAAACCAGGCCCAACCCATGCTCACCGGTCGGGCCGACGGTCCAGGCCCCAACCTGGTACAAAACAACCGAGCCTGGCTGGCCGCCCTCTTGCTGCTGGCGGTGCTGGCCTTTGGCGCCTGGCAGTGGCAGCAGTCGCCCAAAGGACTGATCTCGGCCCAGGCCCTGAGCACCTTGGGCTCAGTCCAAGACGACGATGAGGACTGAGCCCTGACAAGGGCCCCCGTTTCAGGACCCGGAGGAGGCCAGCTTCTGGCGCTTGCTGCGGGCGCGGATGTTCAAGGCCTCCACCCCAAGTGAAAACGCCATGGCAGCGTAGATGTAGCCCTTGGGCACATGCTGGTCAAAGGCTTCGGCGGTAAGTGCCATGCCCACCATCACCAAAAAGGCCAGCGCCAGCACCTTGACCGAGGGGTGGCGATCCACAAACTCGCCGATGGGCTTGGCCGCCACCAGCATCACCCCCACCGAGGCAACCACTGCAGCGATCATCACGCCGATTTGATCGACCATGCCCACGGCCGTGATCACGGAATCAAGGGAAAACACGATGTCGATCACGGCAATCTGGCCAATAACGGCCACGAAGGCTTTGCGCCCGGCCGCCTGAACAGCTGCCGAATCAGGCTGCGCCGGTGCATGCTGCTCGCGGGCTTCCACCTCCACAAAAATTTCGTGCGAGGCCTTGTAGAGCAGGAACAAGCCGCCGCCCAGCAAGACCAGGTCTCGACCGCTGAAGCCCTGGCCCATCACGCTGAACAAATCGACCGTGAGGCCCATCACCCAGCTCAGGGTAAACAGCAAGAGCAGGCGCGACAGCATGGCAAACGCCAGGCCCATGCGACGGGCCTTGTCGCGCAGGTGCACCGGCAAACGGCCCACCAGAATGGAAATGAAAATGATGTTGTCGATGCCCAGCACAATCTCCAGCGCGGTGAGCATGGCAAAAGCAATCCAGAGGTTGGGGTCGAGTAGAAATTCCATGGTGTGTGATGCAGTCTGGTTGCTGGTAGAGAAAAAAGAAGTCTGGACCTTACAGCGCCAGACCTATCGAAAAAAGCAGAAAATTCCTGACCTTATGTCCGGTATTGCCTGAAGCCTAGCCTGATGAATGTGTCAAGCCGAGGTCACCAGACCGTCGACTTCGATACGGTTTCGCCCCAGGCGCTTGGCACGGTAGAGCACCTGGTCGGCCCTGCTGTAGAGAGTGGCCAAGGTGTCGCCGGGCTGGGCTGCCACCAAACCAGCGCTGAAGGCCAAGAAGTCACTGGAAGTGCTCAGGGCATGTGCAACGGCACGGTCCGCCAATGCGTTCTGGGTCTTTTTGGCCCAATGCGCGGCGCCAGACAGGTCGGTATCTTCAAGTACCACGGCAAATTCTTCTCCACCAATGCGCGCTGGCAAGTCACCGGGCCGGTTGGCGTGCTCCTTGAGGCAGGCCGCCACCACTTGCAAGGCGGCATCTCCCAAGGTATGACCGTAGTGGTCGTTGTAAGCCTTGAAATGATCCACATCCAGCAAGATCAGGCAAAGTGGACGCTGGTTGCGCGCAGACATATGCAGAGCGTGCTGCAAGACCCGTTCAAACTTGCGACGATTGGGCAAATCGGTCAGGACATCGGTTTCGGCCAGAAAGTTCAGGTTGTCGAGCTGCTGACTGACGATGCGCAGCACCTGATTGGTGTCGTTGGCCAACGTGGTGATCTCGTCATCACCATCCACCTCGATCTGCTTTTGCCAGTTGCTGGCCTGGTTGATCTCCCGGAGTTGCACGCCAAAACCCACCAGCCTGCGGATGACCAGACGGTCCAGGATGAATAGAAAACCCAGGGCCATCACCGTAAAAAACACGATCAGCTGCCAGCGCACCGAAACCAAATCGTCACGCGCCTGGCTGGACAGCCGCCGGGGCCATTCCATCTCGATGTAGCCTGCGTTCTTTTTGGCCATGTCCTGCACAGGCCAACTCAGCCGCATCAGGTTTCTTTGAATGTCATACACCACCTCGGCCGAGCCCAGCGACGAGGTCAATTTCGGAGCATCCGCCACGGATGGCGAAGGGCTCAGCTGTTCGGGCCGCAGGACAAAGCTCAGTCCGGTCTGGGCTTTGATCTCTTGCAGCATTTCTGCCGACAAACGCTCCACCGTGACCAAAATGCCGCTGGCTTGGCCTTGGCCCGAGCTTTGGTAGATGCCCAGGCGACACACCACCCAGCGCTGCCCATTCCAAAAAACAAGCCCGCAAGCGGGTTCTCCGGCGGCGGGCAAGCGCGAAAGCATGGGGCCGTAATCGCTCTTGAAGAGAGCCGCCATCTCAGGAGCGCCGGGTGTGGAGACGTCGTGAATGGGTTGACCATCCAGTGCCAGCACGCCCAAGCCGGCAAAACCCGACTGACTCAGGGACTCGCCACTGAGCTCACTCGCCGCAAACTCGGACGTAGGCGCAGCGACATAGTCTGCCATCGCCGTCCAGTTGGACCACTCCATGCGAAGTTTTTCGATCTGACGCAAACGGGCGTCGATGGATGTGAGCAGGCGCTTGAAATCCTGCGCTGAGGCCTCGTGCTCCAGCTGCGTGTAACTGCGGTTCAGATGCCAGGACAGGCCCATGAAGGAGCCCGATAGCAGCAAAACCATCAGCAGCGCCAAGCCAATGACGATCTTGAAACGGATGCCTTTAAACATCATGGGGTACGCTGTAAAAGGCCGTTGCGTCACGGGACTTAATAGGCATCCGACAGATGAGGAAATATGTGTACATAAAGCGGCAGGTGCCCCGATGTTATTACCTGTTGCGAAGGACCAGGTCTGTGCGGGCTTGCACCTGATAGGCTACCAGCCGTGCCCACTCAACCGTCCAAAAAATCCCATGCCCTCCAGACTGATTGCCCTGCTGCTTTGCATTTGTGCCTTACAGGCCGCCGCCAAGGAGGAGCTCACGACCATCCCCGCGCTGAACGTGCCCCGCTACATGGGCACCTGGTACGAGATTGCGAAGCTGCCCAACTGGTTTCAGAAGAAATGCGTTCGCGACACATCTGCCCAATACAGCCTGCAGCCAGACGGCCGGGTGCAGGTGATTAACCGCTGCCGCACCGACAGCGGCGACTTGAGCGAGGCCATCGGCGCGGCTCGGCAAATTGGCCAGGCCACGTCGCCCAAGCTGGAGGTGCGCTTTGCGCCGGCATGGCTGTCCTTCCTGCCGGCGGTATGGGGCAACTATTGGGTGATCGACCTGGACGACAAGTACCAGCTGGCTGCCGTGGGCGAGCCCCAACGTGAGTACCTGTGGGTGCTGTCCCGAACACCACAGGTCGAGCCGCAGGCGTATGCCGCCCTGCTCGCACGTTTGTCAGGCAAGGGCTTTGACGTTCACAAGCTGGAGCGCACCCTTCAAACCCCAGCTGTGGCCACGCCCGCGGACTGAGGCTGCAGAAACACGCGCGCCTTTTGCGGCGACACCACCAGCTTTTCCCCCTCCCGCAATCCCAGACTACGAAAAAGCTCCGCCGGGATCTGTGCCTCGATGAGCGGGTCGTGGCCGCTGGGCTCCTCCAGGTCGATGGGCAACAGCTCTAGGCGTGCTACTGGCCCCACCACGATGGCACGCTGCAGATGCGCCACGATGCCCACGGCGCCGGGTGTGTAACGCTGAACCTGCAGATCATGCGGTCGCACATAGGCAAAGGCCTGGGCGTGCTGGGCTTGCGCATGTTCGGGCGCATCCAGCGCCACATCACCCAGATGCAGTTGCCCCTCGTGGGCACGGCCATGAAACAAGTTCACGTCGCCCAGAAAGCCGTACACAAATGGACTGGCGGGATGGTCCCACACGTCTTGCGGTGTACCGATTTGCTCGACCTGGCCCTGGTTCATCAGCACCACCCGATCGGCCACTTCCAGCGCTTCTTCCTGGTCGTGGGTCACGAAGATGCTGGTGACATGCAACTCGTCGTGCAGGCGGCGCAGCCAGCGGCGCAGCTCCTTGCGGACTTTGGCATCGAGGGCACCGAAGGGCTCGTCCAGCAGCAGCACCTTGGGCTCTACTGCCAGGGCACGGGCCAGGGCAATGCGCTGGCGCTGGCCGCCCGACAGCTGCGAGGGATAACGGTCGGCCAGCCAGTCCAGTTGCACCAGACTCAGCAAATCATGCACTTTCTGCTTGATCTGTGCCTCGCTAGGGCGCGTGCTGCGCGGACGAACACGCAGGCCAAAGGCTACGTTTTCGAACACGGTCATGTGGCGAAACAGCGCATAGTGCTGAAACACAAAGCCCACCTGGCGGTCGCGCACATGCACATCGGTGGTGTCTTCCCCGCTGAACAAAATGCTGCCGGCATCCGCTGTCTCGAGGCCAGCAATGATGCGCAGCAAGGTGGTCTTGCCACAACCCGACGGCCCCAACAGGGCCACCAATTCACCCGACTCGATGTGCAAATTCACATCACGCAGGGCATGGAAGGTTCCAAAGTGCTTGGAGACCTGCTGGATTTCTATGCTCATGGGGCATCCTTCAAAACTAGGGGAGCTGCCGCAGGCCGCTCAGGTGGCAGATCGGCAATGGCACGCATATCGCGCTCGTGCAGCCATTCGACCCAGCTCTTGATCACCAGGGTGACCAGGGCCAGCAAGGCCAGCAGCGAGGCCACCGCAAAGGCGGCAACCGACTGGTATTCGTTGTACAAAATCTCGACGTGCAAGGGCATGGTGTTGGTCTGACCACGGATGTGGCCCGACACCACCGACACGGCGCCAAACTCGCCCATGGCTCGTGCATTGCAAAGAATCACGCCGTAAATCAGGCCCCATTTGATGTTGGGCAGGGTCACACGCCAGAAGGTTTGCCAGCCGGTAGCGCCCAGAACAATGGCGGCCTGTTCCTCATCATTGCCCTGCGACTGCATCAGCGGAATCAGCTCCCGCGCAATAAACGGGAAAGTCACAAAAATGGTGGCCAAAATAATGCCCGGCACGGCAAAGACGACCTTGATGTCGTGTGCCATCAGCCAGGGGCCCAACCAGCCCTGGGCACCAAAGACCAGCACATAGATCAGGCCCGCCACCACTGGCGACACTGAAAACGGCAAATCCACCAGCGTGGTCAAAAACGATTTGCCTCGAAACTCGTACTTGGCAATCGCCCAGGCCGCCGCCACGCCAAACACCAGGTTCAATGGCACGGCTACCGCGGCGGTGATGAGCGTCAGGCGTATCGCAGACCAGGCATCGGGCTCCTGCAGGGCCTCCCAATAAGCCCCCAGGCCCTTGCGCAGACCTTCGGTAAACACCGCAGCCAGCGGCAACACCAAAAACAAAAACATAAAGGCCAAGGCGACCCCCGTGAGGGTGTAACGCACCCAGCGTGCTTCGGTCGTCTTCATGCTGGTGCCCCCGTGTTTTTGCGTTGCCAGGTCTGCAAGGCATTGATGACCAGTAGAAGCACAAACGAAAGCGCCAGCATCACCGTGGCCACGGCGGTGGCCCCTGCGTAGTCGTATTGCTCCAGCTTGCCAATGATGATGAGCGGCGTGATCTCGCTCACCATGGGCATGTTGCCCGCGATGAAGATCACCGAGCCATATTCACCTATCGCCCGTGCAAAGGCCATGGCAAAGCCGGTCAGCAATGCCGGCGCAATGGCCGGAAAAATCACCCTGGAGAAGGTCTGCCAGCGCGTGGCGCCCAGGCACATAGCCGCTTCTTCGAGCTCTTTTTCGGTGTCTTCCAGCACCGGCTGCACCGTGCGCACCACAAAGGGCAGGCCGATAAAGATGAGCGCAATCACCACCCCGTTGGGGTTGAAGGCCAGCTGTATGCCCATGGGCTCCAGGTATTGCCCGATCCAGCCATTGCCCGCAAGCAAGGCGGTCAACGAGATCCCCGCCACCGCAGTGGGCAGGGCAAAGGGCAGGTCCACCAAGGCATCCACTATTTTTTTGCCCGGAAAGCGATAGCGCACCAGCACCCAGGCCACCAGCAAACCAAACACCACATTGACCAACGCGGCAATCAGCGACGCGCCAAAGGTGAGGCGGTAAGAGGCCATCACGCGTGGCGCTGTCACCGCCTCCCAGAACTGGGGCCAGCTCAAGGTGAAGGTCTTGAACAACAGTGCCGAGAGCGGTATCAGCACCACCAGGCACAGGTAAAACACCGTGTAGCCCAGCGTCAGATTGAAGCCGGGCAACACCTTTTTGGAAGCCGCCATTTATTTGCCTGCGGTGTAGAGCTTGTCGAACTGGCCGCCGTCGTTGAAGTGCACTTTTTGTGCTTCGCCCATGGAACCAAAGTAGTCATTGACCGCGAACAGCTTGATCGGCTTGAAGGCGTTGGCGTACTTCTTCAGCACGGCGGGCGATCGGGGACGAATGTTGTGCTTGGCAGCAATCTCCTGCCCCTCATCAGAGTACAAATAGTCCAGGTAGGCCTGAGCCACGGCGCGCGTGCCTTTTTTGTCCACGGTGCGATCCACGATGGCCACAGGGTTCTCGGCCACGATGCTGGACGAAGGATGGATCGCATCGACCTTGCCGGCGCCAAACTCGTTGTCCACCGACACCACCTCAGACTCGAAGGTCACCAGCACATCGCCGATGTTGCGCTGCAAAAACACAGCCGTGGCATCGCGGCCACCGCGGGCCAGCACGGGCACGTTCTTGTAGAGCTTGCTCACAAACTCAGCCGCCTGCGCATCGGTGCCGCCCTTGCTGCGCACCGAGCCCCAGGCCGCCAGATAAGCCATGCGGCCATTGCCACCGGTCTTGGGGTTGACCACCACCACTTGCACGCCGGGCTTGATCAGGTCGTCCCAGTCCTTGATGCCCTTGGGATTGCCGTTACGCACCAAAAACAACATGGTGGAGCTGGTGGGGGCCGCATTGTTGGGAAATCGTTTGGTCCAGTCTTTGGCAACCACCCCTTTTTCGGCCAGAAAGTCGACATCGGTGGTGGTGTTCATGGTCACCACATCGGCCTCCAGGCCATCGGCCACCGCACGCGCCTGAGCGCTGGACCCAGCATGCGACTGATCGATCTTGACGTCCTTGCCCGTGGTCTTCTTGTAGTGGGCAGCAAATGCCGCGTTGTAGTCCTTGTAGAACTCGCGCGACACGTCGTACGACACATTGAGCAGCGTCGTTTGGGCCGATGCTGCCACAGCGGCAAAGGCGAGGGTAGACAAGGCTGCGCGCAGAATTTTCTTCATGGGACGGGCTCCGGTGATGGATGAAAAGCCCGGATTCTGTCCAAGAGACGCTAGAGGACAAACTACTTTGTTCTTGTTTCCTTATTCGTTTTTCAAATAAGGACAGTGCCCTCACCATGGGCGCATGGCATGAGCCGCATTGATCCATTCCCAATCGGCAGCCTAGCCACCCGTCGCCCTCAGACTTGCTTGCGTGCTGTCAATCGCTCTCACGGGTCGGGCTGCAAACAATTCAAGCGGTTGGCGAGCCATGGTTGGCTGCCCTCATCTCAAAAAGGAAAAAACACATGCGTCACTTCAAATATCTGAGCACCGTCTTGATGGCACTTCTGTTAGCAGCCCTCGTTGGTTGCGCCTCAACCACCACAACAGAAGGCACCGGGGAATACTTCGACGACAGCTGGATCACCACCAAAGTCAAAACAGCCATCTTCAACGAGCCCACCCTGAAGTCCAGTGAGATCAACGTCGAAACCTTCAAGGGCGAGGTTCAATTGAGCGGCTTTGTGAGCTCGCAGGAGGACATCAATCAAGCCGTCGCGATCACGCGTGACATCCAGGGGGTAAAAAAGGTCAAGAACGACATGCGGATCAAGGGCCGCTAAGTCACTTCCATGTTTTTGACCCTCGACAAGGAATCACAAAATGCTTGAAACGATCGCGATCGTCCTCCTCGTGCTCTGGCTGTTGGGCCTGGTGTCGTCCTACACCATGGGCGGCTTGATCCATATCCTGTTGGTGGTCGCCATCGTCGCCGTGATCGTGCGCCTGCTGCGTGGACAGAAGCTTTGAGTCGTGGGGCCTGGCGCGGTCCACAGTGGTGGTGCCAGTACCCCACAAAGATCAAAGCATGCCTTTGCTGAATAGTTTTAACATTTCTAACGCGATGCCGGGCTTCGCCTTGAAGTTTGCGGATTTGAACCCGAACTGAAAGAAGGATGCGTACTTGGGAAATTTTTCGACATCATCTGCACCTAATTGTCGATAACCCATACTCCAGTCGCCAAAGTGACGCTCAGTGACTTTTTCTTCCATCAACACAATAATGTTGGCGTGTCGTGGATCTCGACAGATGCGCTTATATGTCTGATCAACCTGGTCTTTGCTGCCTTCAAGTACCTGCAAAAAGTTACCCCCAGAATAGAGCAACATACCCGTAATATCATCTTCACGATTGTGACGAATAGCAGATTCCAGAATTGGCCCAAGTTCGCCTTCATTCCTGTCAACCAAGTCACTGACGTAGATCAGTTGAGTAAATTCCATATCTTTGCTCCTGTATGAATGACTGGGATTTTTCTTCAATTAAGTAAAGTTGAGAAGCATCGCGCCAGCCTCTTGCAAGGCTGCACTCCACAGCGTAAGACTTATGCCGAAGTCTGGATCGCAATGCGCTCAGGACAATAGTTTGCCTCAGTCTTGGACGGCTTGGCATCTTGACAGTCTGCCGCCGCCCCAATTCACATTTCGCCCACAGCCTCCAGCACGACCTCGCGGGTCAGGGAGGGGGCAAAATTTTCGATAAAGCCAAAGGCAAAACCGGCCAGCCAGTGATTGCGCCGGATGCCCAAACGGGTGACATTGATCTGAAACAGGTGGCCAGCATCCAGGGTGCGCAAGTCGCGGTCGCGGGATTCGTCCAGCGCAATCGAGGCCACGATGCCCACGCCCATTTCAAGCTCGACGTAGGTCTTGATCACGTCCGCATCCATGGCGGTCAAGACCACGTCTGGCTGCAGGCCTACCTCTGCAAAAGCATCGTCGATGTGCGAACGCCCGGTGTAGCCCACCTCGTAGGTGATGATGGGAAAGCGCGCCAGATCCTGCAAGGTGACGGGCCCGGGCAAATCCAGCAGCGGATGACCCGGCGGCACCACGATGCTGTGGCTCCAGCGGTAGCAGGGCAAGGTCACCAGCTGCTCGTAGCTGGCCAATGCCTCGGTCGCTACACCAATATCGGCTTCGCCCGACAACAACATTTCGGCCACCTGCTTGGGTGAGCCCTGGTGCAGGTGCAAGGTCACGCGCGGGTAACGCTGACGGAAGTCGCGAACCACATGTGGCAAGGCATAGCGGGCCTGGGAGTGGGTGGCCGCAATCGACAGGCGCCCTTCTTCACGCCCCTGCAGCTCCTGGCCGGCACGGCGCAGGCTCTCGGCGTCCAGCAAGACACGCTGAATGATGGGCATCAGGGCCTTGCCTGCCGTGGTCAGGCCCAGAAGGCGCTTGCCAGAGCGAACGAAGAGCTCGACGCCCAGCTCCTCTTCAAGTTCACGAACCTGGCGACTGACACCAGGCTGGGAGGTGTGCAAGGCGGCAGCCACCTCGGTAAGGTTGAAGCCGCAACGCTCGGCTTCACGCACCGAACGCAATTGTTGAAAGTTCATGAAACCCGTTCTTCGGGCGCTCAGATCAGGCGGTACGGTGGCCGCCTGCGCATCAAGCCCGCATCAAATAATTTGAGCCACGTCGTCAAACGCCAGGCGTGGACCGCGCGGGTATATACCTGCTGGGTCAGCCACGCCGAGGTTGACGATGAAGTTCACTTGGTAACGGCCGTCCGGAAAGAAAGCCTCGTTCACCACCTGCGGGTTAAAACCCGACTGGGGGCCGCAGTCCAGACCCAAGGCCCGCGCAGCCAGGATCAAATAAGCACCTTGCAGGCTGCTGTTACGTGCGGCCGTTGCCTCCACCATGGCGGCATTGGCTTCGAACATAGGCTTGACGTCAAAGGCCGGAAACTGTGTGGGCAGGTGCTCGTAAAAACGCGTGTCCTGTGCCACGATCACCGTCACGCCGGCCGCATCGGTTTGAGCCACATTGGCAGGGGCCAGTGCGGGGCGCAGTTTGGCTTTGGCCTCTGCGCTGCGCACAAATACAAAACGTGCAGGCTGGGCGTTGAAGGCCGTCGGGCCCCACTTCAACAGGTCATAGAGGCGTTGCACGGTCTCATCGCTGACGGGAACCGGCTTGAACGCATGCACGGTACGTGCCTCGCGAAACAGTTGGTTGAGGGCGGCGTCGGAGAGTTCGGTCAAAGTGTGGTCGGACATGGTTTACCAATTGCAGAGTTGAAGAGATGTTTCCGTCATGATGGCGGGCAACCCGGCGAGTCTATGGGGCAGGCGCTAACCCTTGCACGCGCCATCATTTCGCTCACGCACCGCAGACTTCACTTCTTGGTGTAAATCTGGTCAAAGCTGGCGCCGTCGGCAAAGTGGTCCTTGGTCGCCTGGGTCCAACCACCAAAAGCCTGGTCGATGTCGAACAGTTTGAGTTTGGGGAACTGCTTGGCGTACTTGGCCTGGGCTTTTTCAGAGATGGGGCGGTAGAAGTTCTTGCCGGCAATGTCCTGGCCTTCATCGCTGTAAAGGTATTCGAGATAGGCCGTGGCCACGGCGCGGGTGCCTTTTCTGTCGGCGTTCTTGTCCACCACGGTCACAGCCGGCTCGGCCAGGATGCTCAGCGTGGGATAAACCACATCGAACTTGGAGCCAAACTCCTTTTCAAGCAGATAGGCCTCGTTTTCCCACGAGATAAAAACATCGCCTTGGTTGCGCTGGGCAAAGGTGATGGAAGAGCCGCGTGCACCGGTGTCCAGCACGGGGACGTTCTCGTAGAGTTTTTTCACGAAGTCCTTGGCCTGGGCGGCACCACCGTATTTGCGCTTGGCAAACTCCCAGGCGGCAAGGTAATTCCAGCGCGCACCGCCCGATGTCTTGGGATTGGGGGTGATGACCTTGATGCCCGGTTTGGACAGATCATCCCAGTCCTTGATGCCCTTGGGGTTGCCTTCGCGCACCACCAGCACGATGGTGGAGGTATAGGGCGAGCTGTTGTGGGGCAGGCGTTTTTGCCAGTCTTTGGGAATCCAGCCGCCGTTGGCATGCAGGGCATCGGTGTCACCCGCCAGGGCCAGGGTGGCGACATCGGCGTCCAGGCCGTCAATCACCGAGCGGGCTTGCTTGCCCGAGCCACCGTGGCTTTGCTTGATGGTGACGTCTTGCCCGGTCTTGGCTTTCCAATGTTTGGCAAAGGCGGCATTGAACTCGACGTAAAGCTCGCGGGTCGGGTCATACGAGACGTTGAGCAGGGTCACGGCCTGCTGGGCCTGCGCCATGCCAACGGCGCCAGTGGTAGCGGCCAGCACGACGGCCGATACGGTCTGAAGAATTTGACGACGGTTTTTCATGATTTTTCTGCCCATAAGTGCTTGCGATGGGTGAATGATCTGCCACTCTTTCCATATGGCAAACGAATGATTTTTAAGTTGTTCATTACAAAACCGTCTATAGAACCCTCAACCAGGCACTGCGGGTGCGAACTCGACAAAGCAAAGCTCATGGATGCCAGCAACAATTCCGCATCTCAAGGACGCACCACTGCATGAATCCGGACACCCCTGAGGGGCTAGACCCCGCAACGGCCGCACGCCTCCTGCGCGAGGACCGGCCCAACGAGCTGGGCGTGAGCCAACGCCGCACCCTGCGTGATGTGGCCTGGGAGGTGGTGCGTGAGCCCATGTTTCTGCTGCTGCTGGGTGCCGGCACGCTCTACCTGGCCATGGGGGATGCGCACGAGGCGCTGATCCTGCTGGGATTTGTGCTCATCATCATGGGGGTCACGGTGCTGCAGGAACGCCGCACCGACCAGGCGCTGGAGGCCTTGCGCGAGCTCTCCAGCCCACGGGCACAAGCGCTGCGTGGTGGCGTGGTGGTGCGCATCGCCGGGCGAGAGGTGGTGCGTGGCGACGTGCTGCTGCTCCGTGAAGGTGAGCGCATTCCTGCCGATGGCGTGCTGCTGCAGGCCCACGAGCTGGCCACGGACGAATCCATGCTCACCGGTGAATCGGTGGCGGTGCCCAAGCAGGCACCGCAGGGCAGCGTGTTTGCCGGCACGATGGTGGTGAGCGGACAGGGCTTGATGCAGGTGCAAGCCACCGGCCGCAACACCGAGCTGGGCCGCATCGGGCAGTCGCTGCAAACCATCGAACTGCAAGCCTCGCCACTGCGCGAAGAAGTGGCCCGCCTCACCCGGCGGCTGGTGGTGATTGGCATGTCCTTGTGCCTGGTGCTGGTGGCGTTGTACGGCTGGCAGCACGGGGGCGGTCTGAACGCTTGGCTGGCGGGCATTACCCTGGCCATGGGCCTGCTGCCGCAGGAGTTTCCGGTCATCATGATCATTTTTCTGGCCTTTGGCGCCCGGCGCATGGCGCTGCAGCAAGTGCTTACCCGCCGGCTCAATGCCATCGAGACCCTGGGCCAGGCCACCGTGCTGTGCGTCGACAAGACCGGCACACTGACTGAGAACCGCATGGCCGTGGCTGCGCTGTGTGTGGATGGCAAGGTGCTGGACATTCGGCAGTTGCCGGCAGGGGGCTTGCCAGAGCCTTTTCATGAACTGCTGGAATACGCCGTGCTGGCCAGCGAGATCGAGCCGCACGACCCCATGGAACAGGCCTGCCTGCGCTTGGCCGCAGAGCAGCTGGCGCACACCGAGCACCTGCACCCGCAGTGGCAATTGGCGCGTGAGTACGAGCTGTCGCCCGGCTTGCTGGCCATGAGCCATCTGTGGCGCAATGGCTCGCCAACGCACGACGTGGTGGCCACCAAGGGCGCCCCAGAAGCCGTGGCCGAGCTGTGCCACCTGTCGGCAGAGCGGCGGCAGGAAGTGGCCGATCAGGCAGCAGGCCTGGCCGACCAAGGCCTGCGGGTGCTGGGGGTGGCCAAGGCACACCGTGCGCTGAACCAGGGCTGGCCCGATCTGCAACACGACTTCGACTTTGAGTGGCTCGGCCTGATCGCCCTGGCCGACCCCATGCGAGCCGAGGTGCCCTTGGCCATGGCCCAGTGCAAAAGTGCCGGTATCCGGGTGGTGATGATCACTGGCGACCACCCGCGCACTGCCGCCGCCATTGCCCGCCAAGCGGGTATCGAGGGCGAACAGGTACTTTGCGGCGACGACATGGCGGGCATGGACGCCACCGGGCTGGCCCGGCAGCTGGGCACCGTGAATGTGTTTGCCCGGGTCAAGCCCGCCCAGAAGCTGGCACTGGTGGAGGCATTGAAGGCGCGCGGCGAGGTGGTGGCCATGACCGGTGACGGCGTGAACGACGCCCCAGCCCTGAAGGCGGCACACATCGGCATTGCCATGGGAGAGCGCGGCACCGATGTAGCTAGGGAAGCAGCCTCGCTGGTGCTGCTGAAGGATGATTTTTCGACCATCGTGAGCGCCATCGCCATGGGGCGGCGCATTTTTGCCAACCTGCGACGGGCCATGATCTACACGCTGGCCGTGCACATGCCCATGCTGGGCCTGGCGCTGTTGCCCGTGCTGTTTGGCCTGCCCCTGGTGCTGGCGCCGCTGCACATTGCTTTTTTGGAGCTGGTGATCGACCCGGCCTGCTCGGTGGTGTTTGAGGCCGAAGAGGGCGAACCTGATCTGATGACCCAGCCACCGCGCCCCAGATCGGAGCCGCTGCTGTCCGCCACTCACATGGTTCAGGGCGTGGTGCAAGGCACCCTGGTCACGGTGGCCGTCATCGTGCTTTACATGGCGGCACTGGCCAACGGCGTGGCAGCGGATGTCGCGCGCGCCATGGCCTTTGTGGTGCTGGTCACGGCCAATGCCGCCTTGATTCTGCCCAGCCGCAGCCAACAACTGTCCTGGCGCCGCATGTGCTCGGGCCTGCCAATCGTCAGTGCATGGGTGCTGGGCGGCACGCTGCTGGCGTTGTTGCTCGTCACGGGGGTGCCGGCGGTTGCACGGACCTTTGGCTTTGGGGTGCCCAGCCTCCTGCAGTGGGGGGCGGCGCTCGCGGTTGGCTTGGGGATGGTGCCGGTGTTCATGATCGGCAAGGTGCTGACGCGGGCAACAGGGGGCACGCAGGCCGGCGCATCGTCTACAGTTTGAACGTGACGCCAGAGGTGGTGTCTTTACCTTTCAGGACTTGCCCATGAGCACGCTTTTTTCACCCTACATGCTGGGCAGCCTCAGCTTGCGCAACCGCATCGTGATTGCACCCATGTGCCAGTACTCGGCGGTCGATGGCAACGCTGGCGATTGGCACCTGATGCATCTGGGGCAAATGACGCAATCGGGGGCTGGCCTTCTGATTCTGGAGGCCACCGCCGTTGAGCCCGAGGGCCGCATCTCGCCCGCCGACTTGGGCCTGTGGAATGAGGGCAACGAGCATGCCCTGAGCCGGGTCTTGAAGGCTGTGCGCCAGCATTCGCGCATGCCGATAGCGATTCAGCTCAGCCACGCCGGGCGCAAGGCTTCTAGCCGCAGCCCCTGGGAAGGCGGCCAACTGATTGCGCCAGACCAAGGTGGCTGGCAGCCCATGGGGCCCAGCGCCGTCGCCCACGCGGCACATGAACCCGCCCCCCTGGCCATGACAGCGGATGATCTGACCCGCGTGCGTGACGCCTTTGTAGCAGCAGCCTTGCGCGCGCACCGCATCGGCATCGACGCCATCGAACTGCACGCCGCTCACGGCTATTTGCTGCACCAGTTTTTGTCGCCCCTGTCCAATCAGCGTGCCGACGCTTATGGCGGCTCCTTAGAGAACCGCATGCGCTTTGTGCTGGAGGTCTTTGAGGCCGTGCGCTCCGCGCTGCCGGCCAGCGTGCCGGTGGGCATGCGCCTGTCGGCCACCGACTGGGTGGAAGGCGGCTGGGACGAGGCCCAGAGCCTGGCCTTTGTGCACGCCCTCAAGGCGCGCGGCGGCGACTTCATCCATGTGTCCAGCGGCGGCTTGTCCACCCAGCAAAAAATTCCGCTGGGGCCCAACTACCAGGTGCCCTTTGCTGAACATATCCGCCACGCCACCGGCTTGCCCACCCTGGCGGTGGGCCTGGTCACCGAGCCGGCACAGGCGGAGGCCATCGTCGCCAGCGGCCAGGCCGACTTGGTGGCCCTGGCGCGGGCCATGCTGTTCAACCCCCGCTGGCCCTGGCATGCCGCAGCTCAGCTCGGCGCACAGGTTGAAGTGCCACCGCAGTACTGGCGCTCGCAGCCGCGCGAACTGACCGGCTTGTTTGGCGACGTGCGCATCGGCCAGCGCTAGGGGCTGGGTCGGCCATACTTTCACGGATCCAATTCTTCGTTCAAAACAACATGTCTGATCACAGCAAATTCATCTTGGCAGGTGTGATGGGCTGGCCGGTGGCGCACACGCGCTCCCCGGCCATCCACAACCACTGGATTGCCCACCATGGCTTGAAGGGCGCCTATGTGCAGCTCCCCGTGATGCCTGAGCACCTGGAGGCTGCCGTGCGCGGTCTGCCGGCGCTGGGATTTGCGGGCTGCAATGTCACCGTGCCGCACAAGGTCAGTGTGATGGCGTTGGTCGATGAGGTGCACCCGGTGGCCCAGCGCATCGGTGCCGTCAACACCATCGTCGTACGCGATGACGGCAGTTTGCTGGGCATGAACACCGATGGGGTCGGGTACATCCAGAGCCTGCGCGACGCAGACCCCAGTTGGCGTGGCGATGCAGGACCGGCGCTGGTGATAGGCGCAGGTGGTGCAGCCAGAGCCATCGTGGTCGGCTTATTGGATGAAGGCGCGCCCGAGGTGCGCCTGTGCAATCGCACGCCCGAGCGCGCACAGGCACTGGCTGATGAGCTGGGCGACAGGGTGAAGGTGGTCGAATGGCGCGAGCGCAACTCGGCAATGTCCGGAGCCGCACTGTTGGTCAACACCACCACGCAAGGTATGCATGGCCAGCCGGCACTGGACATCACCCTTGAAGATCTTCCCCCCGGCGCACTCGTGTCGGATGCCGTTTACGTGCCCCTGGAAACCCCTCTGCTGGCTGCCGCACGCCTGCGCGGTCATCGCACAGTGAATGGTTTGGGCATGCTGCTGAACCAGGCCAGGCCTGCCTTCGAGGCCTGGTTTGGCGTGCGGCCAGAGATCACGCCCGAGCTTCTGAAAGCCGTTCAGGCCACGTTCTGAAAACCGCCATCCCTTACAGTGATGGTTTCCAAGGAGAGGCCCATGAAGCAACTGGCTTTCATCAAACGCAGCAACGGCAGTCACTGGGTCGGTGACGGCTTTCCGGTGCGCAACATGTTTTCGTACAACGACATTCACGAGGCGATGTCGCCCTTTCTGATGCTGGACTACGCCGGCCCGGCGCACTTCGAGCCCACCACGCAACGCAGGGGTGTGGGGTCGCACCCGCATCGGGGCATTGAGACGGTGTCCATCGTCTACTCGGGCGAAGTGTCCCACCGCGACTCTTCGGGTGGTGGCGGCACCATAGGCCCCGGTGACGTGCAGTGGATGACCGCAGCCGGCGGCCTGGTGCACGAGGAATTTCACAGCGAAGCCTACGCTCGCAAGGGTGGCCCTTTCGAGATGATCCAGCTCTGGGTCAACCTGCCGGCCAAAGACAAGATGTCACCTCCGGGCTACCAAGGCATCACGGCCAGCCAGATCCCCTGTGCTGCCCTGCCCCAAGATGCGGGCGAAGTGCACGTCATTGCGGGCACCTACCAGAGCGGCACCGGGCTCATGACAGGCCCGGCGAGCACCTTCACTCCCATGAACGTGTGGGACCTGCGCCTGAAAGCCGGTGCAAGCGCCACATTCAACCTGACCGACGGGCACACCTGCGCGGTATTTGTGGCCACGGGGACTCTGGTATTTGGCGACCAGACGGTGGGTGCAGCAGAAATGGCCGTGATGGAACGCGCTGGCGACACCCTGCAACTACAGGCCAAGGACGACTGCAAACTGCTACTAATGAGTGGCCAGCCACTGAACGAACCCATCGTGGGCTACGGCCCATTTGTGATGAATACCGAACAGGAAATTCATCAAGCCTTCGCCGACTTCAGGGCAGGCAAGATGGGGGCCATTGCCTAGAGGCTGGCATGATAGAGGGCTTTGTTGAACGTACGCCCGCACCATGACTGACCTTGTGATTGAAACCACCCCCGTGCCTGACGCAGCCCCTGCCTCCGGTGATGCGCCCCAGCGCCCCGCAAAACAGGGTCAACGCGCCAAGGCTGGCGCTTCAGGCAAGGCCAGCAAGGTGCCCCGCTGCATGCCGGTGCTGGAGCAGCTGGCCGCGCTCTACCCGGCCCTGTTTGGTGCCGTGTTTTTGCCTTTGAAGCGGGGCATTTTTCAGGACCTGATGGCCGCCCATCCCGAGGCCCTGGACAGCGAACTGCTCAAGGAAGCCCTGGCACTGCACACCCGCTCCACTCGCTACCTGTTGGCCGTAGCCTCTGGCCAGCAGCGCCACGACCTTCACGCCCAGGCCGTTGAAGCCATGGCCCCGGAGCATGTGCACCATGCCTTGCTGGAAGTGCATCGCCGGCGTCAGGGCCGCAGCCAGGAAGACCTGCGCCCACTCTTGCGCGAGCGCATGGTGCGCGCCTTTGAGGCCTCGGGACTAAGCCGCGAAGACTACGCCCTGCGCGTGCACAGCCGCGACGAAGCCGCCAACACCCTGCTACAAGAGGCTTTGGCTGAGGCCGCCACCCGGGCTGCCCGAGCCGAGGCCCTGTTGCGCGCATTTGACGCCAGCGGCCAAACTGTCGAGGCCTTTGCTGACATGTACGGCATGGACGTGCGCGAAGCCAAACGATCGCTGGACCGGGCACGCAGCGCCAACGCCAACGCAGCGACCACGGCTACAGCCAGCGCCACGGACGAAGCGACAGCCGCCGCCTCAGTGTGACTCGCGCGGCACCTCGGCGCCGCTGCCTCCCACCAGAAAGTCCAGGTCCGCACCCAGGTGGGCCTGCTGCACATGGTCCACGTATAGCTTCTGGTAGCCCCGGCTGGGATGCCGGGGCGGCTTCCAGGCCAGCCGACGTTGTGCCAACTCTTCGTCTGACACCTCCAGGTGCAGGCGCCGACCAGCCACGTCCAGCTCGATCATGTCGCCGTTTTGCACCAGCGCCAGTGTGCCGCCTGCTGCCGCTTCGGGGCTGGTGTGCAGCACCACGGTGCCGTAGGCCGTGCCGCTCATGCGCCCGTCGCTGATGCGCACCATGTCAGTGATGCCTTTTTGCAGCACTTTGGGAGGCAAAGGCATGTTGCCCACCTCCGCCATGCCGGGGTAGCCCTTGGGGCCGCAGTTCTTGAGCACCATCACGCAGTGCTCGTCCACGTCCAGATCGTCTCGGTCGATGCGGGCATGAAAGTCTTCAATGTCCTCAAACACCACGGCACGGCCCCGGTGCTGCAGCAAGTGGGCTGAGGCCGCGGACGGCTTGATCACCGCGCCATCGGGCGCCAGATTGCCCCGCAAGACGGCTATGCCCGCGTCTTTCATGAAAGGCGCCTCGGGCGTCTTGATGACCTCGCGGTTGTAGCAAGGCGCCTGGGCAATGTTGTCTCCCAGAGTCTTGCCATTGGCGGTGAGGGCCTCCAGATGTAGCAGCGGCGCAATCTCGCGCAGCACCGCAGGCAAACCACCGGCGTAATAAAAATCCTCCATCAGGAACTTGCCCGAGGGCTGCAGATTCAACAGGCAAGGGACGCTGGCACCCAGTCGATCCCAGTCGTCCAGGTTGAGCTCTACGCCCATGCGTCCGGCAATGGCAATCAGGTGGATAACAGCGTTGGTGGATCCCCCAATGGCGGCGTTGGTGCGGATGGCGTTCTCAAAGGCCTGGCGGGTGAGGATGTGCGACATACGCAGGTCCTGGTTGACCATCTCCACAATGCGCCGGCCGGTAAGCTGCGCCAGCCGGTTGCGCCGGGTGTCGGCGGCCGGAATCGCGGCGTTCTCGGGCAGCGACATGCCCAGCGCCTCGACCATGCTGGCCATGGTGCTGGCTGTGCCCATGGTCATGCAGTTGCCCTTGGAGCGGTGCATGCACGACTCGGCCGCTGTGAAGTCTTCCTTGCTCATCTCGCCAGCGCGCACCATCTCGCTCATCTGCCAGACACCGGTGCCCGAACCGATGTCAGCCCCCCGAAACTTGCCATTGAGCATGGGTCCACCCGACAGGCCGATGGTCGGCAAATCGCAACTGGCAGCGCCCATCAGCAAGGAAGGTGTGGTCTTGTCACAGCCCATGAGCAATACGACGCCGTCGATGGGGTTGCCGCGGATCGACTCCTCCACGTCCATGCTGGCCAGGTTGCGAAACAGCATGGCGGTGGGGCGCAGCTGGGTTTCGCCCAAGGACATCACCGGAAATTCGAGCGGAAAGCCACCGGCTTCATACACGCCGCGTTTCACAAATTCGGCCAATTCCCGGAAGTGCCCATTGCAAGGCGTCAGTTCGCTCCAGGTGTTGCAAATGCCAATGACTGGCCGGCCATCAAACTCGTCGTGCGGGTAGCCTTGGTTCTTGATCCAGCTGCGGTACACAAATCCATCACGGTCGTCCTTGCCAAACCAGGCCTGGCTGCGACGAAACGGGTATTTTTTGGAGTCCATCGGTGTCTGCCTCGTGTTGTGGGTACTGGTATGGGGTGCACTCTCGCCGTTGTTCCCGTTTGAGGGCGCCCTGTCAAGTCGGCTGGCAAATCGTCGGCACCTTCTATTGGCTCGACTTCAGCGATGCCTGCTCATACAAGGGCAGGACCTTGGGCAGGTTGGCCTCAATGTCCGCTATGCGGGTGTTGCCCGAAGGGTGGGTGCTCAGCCACTGGGGTGGCGCGCCCTTACTGGCGGCGCCCATTTTTTGCCACAGGGTCACGCCAGCGCGTGGGTCAAAGCCTGCTCGGGCGGCGAGTTCCATGCCCACCAGGTCGGCCTCGGACTCATCCTCGCGACCAAATTTGAGGGTGAGCAGCTGGGCACCATAGTTGGTGACCGTCTGGCCCACCTGGCCCAAGCCCAGCACCTGGCTGAGCAGGCCCACACCGATGTTGGTGGCCGTGCTTTTGCCCATGCGCTCACGGGCATGTTCACGCAGGGCGTGTGCAATTTCGTGGCCCATGATCATGGCCACCTCGTCATCAGTCAGTTTGAGCTGGTCCAAGATGCCGGTGTAAAAAACGATCTTGCCGCCTGGCATGCAAAACGCGTTGAGCTGCTTGGAGCCGATCAGGTTGACTTCCCACTTCCAGTCTCGCGCCCGGGGGTTCCAGTCCAGGCTGTAGGGAATGATTTTGTCGGCAATGGCTCTCAGGCGCTTGAGCTGCGGGTGGTCTTTGCCGGCCAGCGCATTTTTCTCGTCGGCCTGCTGCAGCATCTGGGCATATTGCAATGAAGATGAACTTTCGATCTGCTGGGCGGGCACCAGCTTGCTAAACGCCGAGTTCTGCCCCACTTGCACGCCATCGCGCGCCGCCGCGGGCAGCCCGCTGCCTGCCAAGAGAGCGGCTAAAGCGAGCACGACAAGGCGCTGGGCGCCGGGCGCCTGTCTGCGACACCTCAAACCTGAGAACATGGATTCAAACCTTGATGTGATGTTGACGACGTATGTGGCGAATCGAACGGAATCCGCCGCGTATTATTCCCAGATGAGCACCGACACGCACAACACCTCACCAACAAGCGCCCCCCGTCTCAGCTGGCAAGCCACCTTGCGGGTTTACCTGGAGCCGCCCACGGTGCGGATGCTCTTACTTGGGTTTTCTGCCGGCCTGCCCCTGTTGCTGGTGCTGGGTACCCTGAGCTTTTGGCTGCGCGAGGCCGGCATCGACCGAACCACGATTGGTTATCTCAGCTGGGTGGGTTTGGCCTATGGCTTCAAATGGGTCTGGGCGCCACTGGTGGACCGGATGCCACTGCCACTGCTCACACGCTGGCTGGGCCGGCGGCGCAGCTGGCTGTTGCTGTCCCAACTGGCCATCGTGGCTGGTCTGTGCGGCATGGCGCTGACCGACCCCAAACTGGCCCTGGAGCCCGTGGTGTGGTGTGCGCTGATCGTTGCTTTTGGCTCGGCCACGCAAGACATTGCGCTGGACGCATTTCGTATCGAATCGGCCGATGTCAACCGCCAGCCCGCCCTGGCAGCGGCCTACCAAACCGGCTATCGCCTGGCCATGATCTGGGCTGGCGCCGGTGTGCTGTGGTTGGCTGCGCGCGCCGAGGTGGCCGATGTCAACGCCTACCAACACGGCGCCTGGCAAACCGCCTATTTGGTGATGGCCGCCAGCATGGCCCTGGGCGTGCTCACCGTCTTGTTCTCGCCCGAACCCACAGGGCGCGAGTTGCCCCCTGCCAAAAACGCGGCCGATTGGCTGCAGGGCGCACTGATCGATCCGTTTGCCGACTTCATCAAACGCTACCGCTGGCAGGCGGCCCTGATCCTCTCGTTGATTGCGGTCTACCGCATCAGCGACGTGGTGATGGGCATCATGGCCAACCCGTTTTATGTGGACATGGGCTACACCAAGGACGAGGTAGCAGCCGTGACCAAGGTGTATGGCGTCATCATGACCCTGGTGGGCGCTTTTGTGGGTGGGGTGCTCTCCATGCGCCTGGGCATGATGCGCGTGCTGATGCTGGGCGCCGTGCTCAGTGCGGCCAGCAACCTGCTGTTTGCCTGGCTGGGGGGACAGGGCCACGACGTCACCAAGCTGATCTTTGTGATTTCGGCAGACAACCTTTCCAGCGGCATAGCCTCGGCCGCCTTCATAGCCTATTTGTCGAGCCTGACCAATGTGCAGTATTCGGCCACGCAATATGCGCTGTTCAGCTCCATGATGCTGCTGTTGCCCAAGTTTCTGGCCGGCTACTCGGGCCGTTATGTCGATGCTTTTGGCTACGAGTCGTTTTTCACCGCCACGGCCTTTTTGGGGCTACCGGTCTTGCTGCTGATCTGGCTGGCCGGGCGCCACGCCCGCAACAGCTGACCCTGGCCAGATTTACCTTTCTTTACCGCAGCTTCAAGCTGCATTGCCGGCGTCTCGCCACACTCTTGCCATGAGCCAACACCTGTTGATGATTGAGGACGACACCCGGCTGGCGGGCATGGTGGCCCAATACCTGGGGCAATCGGGCTACGTCGTCACCCACGCCCCGGACGCCACCACAGGCCTGCGCCTGCTTCAAGAGAGTACTTCGTCTGCATCGCCCACACCCGAGCTGGTCATTCTGGACCTGATGCTGCCTGATCTGGACGGCCTGGAGGTGTGCCGGCGCATACGCGCCATGCCAGGCGACTTGGCCCGCCTGCCGGTACTCATGCTCACCGCCAAAGGCGACCCCATGGACCGCATCATCGGCCTGGAGATCGGCGCCGACGATTACCTGCCCAAGCCTTTTGAACCCCGCGAACTCCTGGCTCGCATCCGGGCCGTCTTGCGCCGGCGCGGCGATAGCACCACTGCGCCCACTAAGAACAAGGCACTGGTGTTTGGCAGCATGCAAATCGACCGCGACGCACGCACCGTGACAGTCGGCACACAGCTTGCCGACCTGACCAGCTACCAGTTTGATCTGCTGGTGGCGCTGGCCGAGCGTGCCGGCCGTGTGCTGACTCGCGACCAGATCATGGAGGCGGTACGGGGACGCGAGCTGGACGCCTTTGACCGATCGATCGATGTGCACATGGGCCGTATCCGCGCGGCGATTGAGGTTGACGCCAAAGCACCCAAGCGCATCCTCACCGTGCGTGGTGTGGGCTATGTTTTTGCGCGTCAGCAGGATTGAGTGATGTTCAAGCATCTCTACCTTCGCATCTGGCTGGCCGTGCTGCTGGCCGTGGCCGTATTGACGCTGCTGGTGGGCTGGATCTGGCACCTCAGCACCGAACCACCCCTGCGCGATGTGGTGATACGGGATGTCAGCGGCCAAGTCATTGGCCAGGGGCGCCCCAGGCATATGCATCGGCGCGATGACGATCGGGGCGAAGAACGGACCGGCGCTTCTGCACCCTCGGGCAACGGCCCCGAGTTTTTGGTACGCATGGACGACGGCCACACCTTGCTCATGCACTTGCCCCGGGGACCCCAGCCATTTTGGGCCAAGCCACCCTTTGGCTTTTTCTGGATGCTGGCACTGGTCGGGGTAGCCGTGGCGCTGGGCACCTACCCCATCGTGCGCAAACTCACCCGTCGACTGGAGCGACTACAAAACAGTGTCGAACGTTGGGGCAATGGCGATTTGGACGCCCGTGTCTCGGTTAGAGGTGACGATGAGGTGGGGTTTCTGGCGCAACGCTTCAACCATGCAGCCGACCGCATCCAGACCCTGATTCGGTCCCGCGACGAACTGCTCCAAACCCAAAAAGCGCTGCTGGCCTCGCAAAAATCTTTGTTGGCCAACGCCTCGCACGAGTTGCGTTCGCCACTGGCACGCATCCGCCTGGGGCTGGAGCTGATCCAGAGCGACACCGCTGGCCCCTGGAAAGCAGAGATCGCCCGCAACATCGGCGAACTGGATCAGTTGATCGACGAAATCCTGCTGGCCAGCCGACTGGATGCGCAGGAAGCGGACCTTGGCACCGTGGAAAGCGTCGACCTCTTGGGCATGGCCGCTGAGGAGTGCGCCCGAACCCAGGCAGAGCTGGCGCTGGACCTCGAGGACACCCCGCCTGAATCCCTTCAAGTGCAGGGCGTCAGCAAGCTGTTGCGCCGAGTGATGCGCAACCTGCTCGAAAACGCCCGACGTCATGGCGCGGGTGAGGTCAGTCTGCAGTTGGGGCTAGAGAGGTCTGGGGGCGTTCAAGAACGCGCCGACGTCAAAGACGGGCTGGCGGATGCATGGGTCGTGCTACGGGTCTGCGACCGCGGGCCCGGCGTGCCCGGTGAGTTGGTCGAGCGAATCTTTGAGCCCTTTTATCGTTTGCCTGGCGCCACCGAGCGCGATGGCGGTGTAGGGCTAGGACTGGCGCTGGTGAAATCCATCACCACCCGCCATGGCGGAACCGTGCGCTGCGAGCCCCGGGAGGGCGGTGGCGCCTGCTTCGTGGTGCGTTTGCCCGCCACATCGGCCCCTGAATAAAGCGCCCCAGTCGAAAAACGCAAGCTCAACGAGCCCTACCCCCCAAATGGGGGGTGGTCAAAATGACAAGCAACTCGTAAAGTCTCGTCACTGCTGTCACACAGTCAAAGATTATTTTTATTTGTCTCCAACGATGTCCCTAACAGGACTCTTTAAGCCACCGCGAGGTGGCTTTTTTTTGGACTTGTGCATTGAAGGGGGTCAGTGATGACCGCCGAAATGCTCACCGGCCTTCAGGGTGTACACCGTGCCGCAGTAGGGGCAACGAGCCTCACCGGTACGGGCCACGTCCAGGTAGACCTTGGGGTGGCTGTTCCAGAGCTTCATGTCGGCATGGGCGCTGGGGCAGTGCACGCCGCCCTGGTGGTTCAGGTCTTTGGCCAGCAATTCAACGAGAAAAGATTTGCTCATGATCTTGATCCAGGTGGGGCAAGGCCTTAAACCGGGCTGAGCCAGTAGGCGTATGTGGGATTGCGGCCGTTGACGATGTCAAAGAACGCGCTCTGGATTTTTTCGGTAATGGGACCACGGCTACCGGAGCCGATCTCGATCCGGTCGAGTTCGCGGATCGGGGTCACTTCAGCAGCCGTGCCGGTAAAGAAGGCCTCGTCGGCGATGTAAACCTCGTCGCGGGTGATGCGCTTTTGCACAATTTCCAGGCCCAGATCTTTGGCAATGTGGAACACCGTGTTACGGGTGATGCCGTTCAGGGCACCGGCCGACAGGTCAGGGGTGTAGATCACGCCCTTCTTGATCACAAAGATGTTCTCGCCTGCGCCTTCCGACACAAAGCCGCTGCTGTCCAGCAACAGAGCTTCGTCGTAGCCTTCGTCGGTGGCTTCCATATTGGCCAGGATGGAGTTGGTGTAATTGCTCACCGCCTTGGCCTGCGTCATGGTGATGTTGACGTGGTGGCGGGTGAAGCTGCTGGTCTTGACGCGGATGCCACGCTTC
>JBJOIT010000020.1:0-51372 GCA_046046915.1 Pseudomonadota bacterium | reverse complement strand
CACAGCGGCATCACCATGGTCAACATCGGCGTGGGGCCGGCCAATGCCAAAACCATCACCGACCACATTGCCGTGCTGCGCCCCCATGCCTGGGTCATGCTGGGCCACTGCGCGGGCCTGCGCAACACCCAGCAGTTGGGCGACTACGTGCTGGCCCACGGCTATGTGCGCGAAGACCATGTGTTGGACGAAGACCTGCCCCTGTGGGTGCCCATACCGGCGTTGGCCGAAATCCAGCTGGCGCTGGAAGCTGCGGTGTCAGACGTCACGCAAATCAAGGGGCCTGAGCTCAAGCGCATCATGCGCACTGGCACCGTGGCCAGCACGGATAACCGCAACTGGGAGCTGTTGCCCGACAACAAACCACAGCGCCGCTTCAGCCAGAGCCGCGCCGTGGCGCTGGACATGGAAAGCGCCACCATCGCAGCCAATGGTTTCCGGTTTCGGGTGCCCTATGGCACTTTGCTGTGCGTGAGCGACAAGCCCCTGCACGGTGAGATCAAGTTGCCTGGCATGGCCAACCACTTCTACCGCGAGCGGGTCGATCAGCACCTGCGCATCGGCATGCGCGCCATGGAACTGCTGCGGGGGCAAGGCGTGGACCAGCTCCACAGCCGCAAGCTGCGCAGCTTTGCCGAGGTTGCATTTCAGTAAGTGGGCTCGGGCCCCACTTTACCTGGGCTCAACACTGCGCAACGTAGGGGACATGCAGCTGCAGCACAATCTGCCGCCATGCACCTTTTGAAGTTGTTGTTTTTACTGGTGCCACTGGCCGGTCTGTCGGCTTGTTCGGTTTTTCCCGGGTGGGTGGCCTCTGCCCCCGCGCAGACCCAGCCGACATCAGGTGTGGTGGTGCCCTCGGCCTGGTCCGTCACCAAGCCGGCTGCCGCAGCGCCCGAGCCCGTGCCCGTGCCGCCATCCCTATCAGCCACCTGGTGGCAGGGGTTTGGCGACGCCCAACTCACAGCCCTGATCCAGCAGGCGCTGCAGGCCAACACCAGTGTGCGCTCGGCTCAGGCGGCGCTATTGCAGTCGCGGGCCTTGCGCGACGTGAAGTCTGCCGCCTTGGGCCCCAGCGTGAATGCAACGGGTTCGGCGCAACGCAGCCAGTCGGCCAACACATCGGCGAGCAATAGTTTTCAGGCGGGGTTTGATGCGAGCTGGGAGCCCGATGTGTTTGGTGCAAGGCGCAGTGCCGATGTGGCCGCCCAGGCTGATGCTTTGGCCGCGCAAGACAGCCTGGCTGCCGTGCGCGTCTCACTGGCAGCCGAGGTTGCCGTCACTTACCTTGACCTGCGCGCCCAGCAGGCCCGACTTGGCATCGCCCAGGGCAATTTGGCGGCGCAACTTGAAACCCTGCAACTCACCCGTTGGCGGGTGCAGGCGGGTCTGGCCTCGTCCTTGGACCAGGAGCAGGGCGTGGCGGCCAGCGAGCAAACTGCCGCTCAGGTGCCGGCTTTGCAAAGCAGCGTGGCGCAGTCACTGCATGCGCTGGCGGTTCTGACAGGCCAGGTGCCGGGTGCCCTGGGTGCCGCAATAGAAGTGCCACAGGCCGTGCCTTTGCCACCCGCTGCCTGGGCTTTGTCCTTGCCCGCCGACACCTTGCGCCAGCGGCCCGATGTGCGCGCTGCCGAGCAGCGCATCAGTGCCGCGCTGGCCCGCGTGCAGCAAGCTGGCGCCGATCGTTTGCCCAGTTTTCGCATCAGTGGCTCGCTGGGTTTGCGGGCCTTGTCCCTGGGTGCCTTGACCGGCAGCGGTGCTGCCCTGGGCAGCCTGTTGGCCAGCGTGTCGCTGCCTGTGCTGGATGGTGGCGCGGCCCAAGCTCAGCTGCGTGTGCAAGAGGCCGCCCTGCTGCAGGCGCGCGTGGCCTACGAGGCCGCCGTCCTGACCGCCCTGAAGGATGTGGAAGACGCGCTGGTCAGCCTGCAGGGCAATCGCGACCGGCTGACGCGCTTGCAGGCCGCGGCCAGCGCTGCAGCCAATGCCGACTTGTTGGCCCGTCACCGCTTTGATAGCGGCTTGATCGACTACCGCGTGGTGCTGGATGCCCAGCGCACCCTGTTGTCCACCCAAGATAGCCTGGAAAGCACCCGCGCCGCGCTCAGTGCCGACCATGTGCGTCTGTACAAGGCCCTGGGGGGCGGCTGGACGCCTGAGCCACTCTGATGTGTTTATTCCTTCTGCATCCTTTTTGATCAACGACTGCCTGATTCGGACCTAACGTGCATGGCCAAGACCTCTGAAACCTCCACCCCACCCCCGCAAGGCCTGCAAGACCTGCTGGGCACCGATGTGGCTCGTCCGTGGTGGCGGCGCCCGGTCACCTGGCTGGCACCGGTGCTGCTGGTGGCGGCCGGTGCGGCCTGGCTGGTCTGGCAGGACCGTCAGACCCAGTCCAAGGCGCCCAGCTACGTGACCGAGCCCGTCCGCAAGGGTGACATCACGCTCATAGTCTCGGCCAATGGCACCTTGCAGCCCACGCGCTCAGTCAATATCGGAAGCGAGCTCTCGGGCACTGTCAAACAGGTGCTGGTGGATGTGAATGACCGGGTCAAAAAGGGTGATGTGATGGTGGTGCTGGACACTGCCAAGCTGTCGGACCAGGTCGATCGCTCCACGGCGGCCTTGCTGTCAGCGCAGGCCCAGGTCACGCAGGCGGCTGCGACGGTCAAAGAGTCGCGCACCAACCTGGCCCGCCTCGATGAGGTGGCCCGCCTGTCGGGCGGTAAGGTCCCGTCTGTTGCGGAGCTGGACACGGCCCGTGCCGGCTTGGAGCGCGCCATAGGCGCCGAGGCCAGTGCGCTTGCCAGCGTGACGCAGGCTCGCGCGACCTTGTCCACCGATCAGACCAATCTGGGCAAGGCCTCGATCCGCTCGCCTATTGATGGCGTGGTGCTGTCCCGCACGGTGGACCCGGGCAATGCCGTGGCTGCTTCGCTGCAAGCCGTGACCTTGTTTTCCGTGGCAGAAGATCTGCGCCGCTTGCGGCTGGAAGTGGCGGTGGACGAGGCTGACGTGGGCTCGGTCCGGGTGGATCAAAAAGCCAGTTTCACGGTCAGCGCATATCCCTCGCGACGCTACCCGGCCGAGGTCACGCGGGTTGCTTTTGGCTCGACCAAGACCGAAAACGTGGTGACCTATATGACCTGGCTGGCGGTGGACAACACCGACCTCAGCTTGCGACCTGGTATGACTGCGGCGGCCAGCATCGTGGCCACCGAACGCCGCGGCGTGCTGCTGGTACCCAACACGGCCCTGCGCTTTTCGCCCAGCAACGGGGGCGCTGCCGCAGAGGGCGGTGGCAGCATCCTGTCCAAACTCATGCCCGGGCCGCCCCGCGTCGGGCCGCGCAAAAAAGCCGGTGGCAATGGCACGGGGGAGCGCCGGGTGTGGGTGCTGAAAGACGGGCAGGCGGTGTCGGTGCCGGTCAAGCTGGGCATCAGCGACGGTCGCAGCACCGAAATCATTGAGGGCGAGCTGGAAGAGGGCGCTTTGATCATCACCGACCAGCGCAGCGCCGGAGCCCCATCTTGAACTCAGCCGAGCCCGCGCCCACGCCGGCACCCCTGATCCGCTTGCGCGGCATCACCCGCATGTATGGTGCAGGCGCAACTGCCCTGCAAGCCCTACACGGCGTGGATCTGGACATCGCGGCGGGCGACTTTGTGGCCATCATGGGGCCCAGCGGCTCGGGCAAATCCACCGCCATGAACACCCTGGGTTGCTTGGACACGCCCACCACGGGCGAGTATCTGTTTCGTGGTGTTCATGTCGAGTCACTTACGCGCGACCAAAGAGCACGCCTACGCCGGCGTTACTTCGGTTTTGTGTTTCAGGGCTTTCACCTGCTGCCCCGCACCTCGGCCCAGGAGAACGTGGAACTGCCCCTGCTGTACCGGGGCGAGCCCGCTGGCCGCCGCCGTACGGATGCCGCCCGTGCGCTGGCGGCGGTGGGTCTCAAGGGCTGGGAGCATCACACGCCGGCCGAGCTGTCTGGCGGCCAGCAACAGCGCGTGGCCATTGCCCGGGCCATCGTGACCCAGCCCGAGGTGCTGCTGGCCGACGAGCCCACCGGCAACCTTGACACCCAGCGTGGCCACGAAATCATGATGTTGCTTTGGCAGCTCAACGTTGAGCACGGCATCACTGTGATGATGGTCACCCACGAGCCGGAAATGGCGGATTACGCCCGGCGCATCGTGCGTTTTGTCGATGGCCGTGTGGCCAGCGATGTGCGCAACCCGCATCCCGTGGCGCTGCAGGCTGCCCAGGCATTGGCGCCTGTCCCCGTCACTGATACCCACGAGGCCGGCTGATGCTGCTCAACACCCTGCTGCTGGCATTGCGCTCCATCCGGCGCAACCTGCTGCGCTCGTTTCTGACCATACTGGGCATCGTCATCGGCGTCAGCGCTGTCATCACCATGGTGACGCTGGGCAACGGCGCCACGCTTGCGGTGCAAAGCCAGATTGCTGGCCTGGGAACCAACCTCCTGCAGGTCCGACCCGGCCAGCGCCTGGGGCCGGGAGGAGGTGGCGGGCCGTCGTTTCGGGAGTCGGACGCCGAGGCCATTGCCAGCCAGATTGGCGGTGTGGCGGCAGTGGCGCCAGAGTCCCGATCGGGCGGCACCCTGGTGGCGCAGGGGCGCAACTGGAGCAGCAGCTTTATCGGCAGCACCAATGCCTGGCTCACGGTGGGTAACTGGAAACTGCTGGCCGGCCGCCCATTTACCGATGACGAGCAGCGCGCCGGCGCCGCCGTGTGCCTGATCGGCTCGACCGTGCAGCGCGAGCTGATGTCGGGCCGGCCCTCCGTGGGCGAGTCCTTGCGGGTGCGCGACATGTCTTGCGAGGTGATTGGCGTGCTGGCCTCCAAGGGGCAGGGCGCCTTTGGTAACGACCAGGACGACATGGTGCTGCTGCCCATCAAAACCCTGCAACGGCGCGTGACCGGCAATATCCGCGTCAACACCCTGCTGGTGTCGATGGTGGAGGGCAGCGACCCCACCCGCGTCAAAGCCAGCCTCACCCAGCTGCTGCGCGAGCGCCGCAAGCTGGCCAGCACCGATGAAGACAACTTCAACGTGCTCGACACCAAGCAACTGGCCGAAACCCTGTCGGGCACCACCAAAGTGCTGACCACATTGCTGGGGGCGGTGGCGGCTGTCAGCCTGCTGGTGGGGGGCATCGGCATCATGAACATCATGCTGGTGAGCGTGACCGAGCGCACCCGCGAAATCGGCCTGCGCCTGGCCATCGGCGCGCTGGAGCGCGAAGTGCTTTTGCAGTTTTTGATCGAGGCCGTGGTGCTGGCGGCACTCGGTGGGCTCATCGGCATCGTGTTGGCCACAGGCACCTCACTAGCGCTGGCCCGCGTGATGGACGTACCCTACCTGTTTAACCCCGGCGTCAATCTGCTGTCCTTCGGCTTTTCAGCGGCCATCGGCGTGGTCTTTGGCTACTTCCCCGCCCGCCGCGCCGCCAGGCTGGACCCGATTGATGCGCTGAGGCATGAGTGAGGGCGGGCCGGGCGGTGGGGACCTCACCCCGCCCGATCGCCCTCTTGCAAAAAGTTGGACACCAGTTGTGCAAAGCGCGCGGCGTGCTCGATCTGTGTCCAATGGCCGCACTGGCCGTAGATGTGCAACTGGGCGCGTGGGATGAGGC
Organism: Pseudomonadota bacterium; assembly: GCA_046046915.1. Taxonomy (GTDB): domain Bacteria; phylum Pseudomonadota; class Gammaproteobacteria; order Burkholderiales; family Burkholderiaceae_C; genus JBEEJZ01. The sequence goes on along the minus strand of JBJOIT010000020.1, from coordinate 45,706 downwards.
GGGACAGCCGGTAGGAGTTCTCGACCGGGATGACCTGGTCGTCCCGGCCATGGATGACCAGGGTTTCGTGCGGCAGGGCGGCAATGTGTTCTTCCGGGCTGGCCAGCGATTGCACCCAGCGCTGACGCGGCGCCGGAAACATGGCGGCAAAGCTTTCCTGGAAACCGGGGCGGACGCTGGCCTCAAAGCGCAGCTGCGCGAGTTCGTCGGTGACGAGATTTCGGTTGTAGGCAAACACGTCCATGATGCTGCGCATGTTCTCAAAGGACGGCTCGTAGCCCCAGACGGCGTCCAGCCCGGGCGTGATGGGAAAGTCCACGCCCACGGCGCCCATCAGCACCAGGCGGCGTACGCGCTCAGGGTGCCGGATGGCCAGGGCCAGGGCCAGCCCGCCGCCAAAGGAGTTGCCCACCAGATCCACTTGGGATAAGTTCATGGTATCCAGGAAGTCCACCGCCTGTTGCACCCAGGTGTCCATGCCATAGACGATGCCCTGGGGGCGCTCGGTGAAGCCAAAGCCAACCATGTCTGGGGCCAGCACGCGTTGGGTCCTGGCCAGTTCTGGAATGACCAGGCGCCAGTTGGCCCAGGCGCTGACGCCAGGGCCGGAGCCGTGAATCATCAGCACGGGCGATCCCTGGCCGTGGTCGTGGTAATTGGTGCGAATGGCGCCGGCCTGGACGGTTTTGCCGATCTCGGGCGAGGTGGCGCTGGGTGCAGAGTGGGATGAGCTCATGGTTGGGGTGGGGTTCTCTGGGGGGATTCGGTCAGGGAAATCTGCCCTTCACGCAGGGCTTTGATGAGCAGGTCGGGCGTCATGCGCACATGGGCCTCCAGGGCCAGTGCTGCGCGGGCAGGTTGGCCGGCCATGGCGCTGTCAAAAATCTGCTGGTGTTCCTGGTGCACATCGCGGCGCAGGCCAGGCACCCGGATGGCCAGGCGCCGGTAGCGCTCGCCGTGGGCCGTGAGCTGGCGCAGGGTTCTGATGGTCCAGGGCGAGGCGCCGCCTTGCAGCAGGCGCTCGTGAAACAGGAAGTTGGCAGATTCCCAACTAGCGAAATGGGTGCTCAGCAGGGGTTGCTCCAGTGCCGACAGGCTGGCAAACGCCTCGGTCAATTGTTGGCGCCAGGCGGCGTTGCTGCAACGGATGGCCTCTTGGATAGCGGCCGTTTCGATGAACACGCGCAGGTTGGTGAGGTCCTCAAGTTCATCCACGGTCATGGGGGCAACCGTGAAGCCGCGCTGGCCCTCGGCCACCACCAGGGCGTCGCTGACCAGCCTGGCCAGGGCCTCGCGCAGGGTGCCGGCGCTCACCGTGTAGCCGTTCTTGAGGTGTTCCACCCTCAGCTTTTGTCCGGCCACCAGACGGCCCGACAAAATGTCCTCGCGCAATTGGCCGTAGGCCCGCTCGATCAAGGTGCGTGAGCCGGTGCCGGGGGCGTCTGCCAGATCGGCCGGGGTTTGGGCGGGGCGTTTGGCCATGGCTTAACTCCTGGCGCGCTCTTGCACGCGCTGCAGGCGGTAGCTGAGTTGAGGACGAGAAATGCCCAGAGATCGTGCCGCCGCCGACAGGTTGCCGCCGCTACGTGCCACGGCTTCCTGGATCAGACCGTCTTCCAGGGCGTCTAGGCTGAGTCCTCGGCGCACGATTTCATCGTAAAAAGAATCGATGTGTTCTGGGGCGCCGCGCTCCAGCGCCCCAGAGGCGCCAACGCTCACGCCTGCAGACGATGGCGGCACCAGGAAGAGGTCATCCAGGTCCACCATCTGGCCCGGGGGCGTGATGATGATGCCGCGCTCGATGACGTTTTCCAGCTCGCGCACATTGCCGGGCCATTGGTACTGGCGCATGGCGTCTTGCGCCCGGTCGGTGATGCCTTCGACACGCTTGCTGTGCACGGTCATGAACTTCTCCAGCAGGTGGCGGCTGAGCGGTTCGATGTCTTCAACCCGCTCACGCAGTGCCGGCAGGCGAATGGGATAGACATTGAGCCGGTACATCAGGTCACGCCGGAAGGTGCCGGCCGCAACAGCCTGCTCCAGGTCAACGTGCGTGGCGCACACCACACGCACATCCACCTTGCGGGTCTGGGTGGCACCCAGCCGTTCAATTTCGCCATCTTGCAGCACGCGCAGCAGTTTGGCCTGCGCTGCCATGGGTAATTCACCGAGCTCGTCTAAAAACAGGGTGCCGCCGTCGGCGCGTTCAAAGCGCCCGGCCCGCGCTGCGCCTGCACCTGTGTAGGCCCCTTTTTCTGCGCCAAAGAGCTCGCTTTCAATGAGCTCTGCCGGCAAGGCTGCGCAATTGACTGCCACAAAAGGCTTTTGGGCGCGGTGGCTCAGGGCGTGTAGGGTGCGTGCGAAGCGTTCCTTGCCGACACCGGTTTCCCCGGTCAGCAGCACGGTGACCTGGGTGGACGCCGCGCGCCGTAGCAAACCCATGGCACGCTCGAAGCTCTTGGAGTGGCCGATGAGCTCGCCCATGCTGTCAGAGGCATTCATGGTGGAGCGCAGGTGCGCCAGCTCTGCCTGCAGGTCTTCCATGCGCACCACCGGCGAGCTGGTGTCGTACTCGCGCTGCATGTCTTCGCCATCGGGCCAATCTTTCAGCGGACGGCCCTCGATGCGGCAATGTGAGTGGCCGCAGGCGGCGCATTGCACTTCCTTGTAGAGCACGGGCTGTCCCATGAAGGCGCTGACGTAGCCGGAGGCGTAACCAATCAACATCCAGCACACGGGCTCGCTCTGGGGGCCGAACTGGCGCAGGTGGGTTTCAACTTCCCAGGAATGATCCCAGCGAAACACGCCCAGGTGAGTGCCTGTCTCCACATCGATCTCGAACTTCTCGGGTGTGACCTGCACGGCACCTTCCAGCATATGTAGCTGGGGGCCGACCGCAAATTGTTCGAAGGGGGTGCCCTTGGGGCGCGCCTGCCGGGCCAGCGCTGCATCCCGCTTCCCGGAGCCATAACCCGCGCGCATCAGCACCTTGCGGGTTTGTTCCCGGCCGACGGTCTGCATCAGCTCTTTGCGCAGATTGCCCAAAGTCTCGGCGTGCAGAAGCAGCATGCGGTGCCCGGCCAGCCAGATGCGACCGTCTCCAGCAGAGAAATGCACCAGCCTGCGCAGGTCTGCATCCAGGGGGAGTGGAAAAGGGACATCTGAGTTCACATCAAAATTATCGATAAATTGGCTAGAGGGCACATTCGGGTTGACCCTCATGGATATTTATACACCCCTCACGAATTGATGAATATCAGTTGGGCGGGGTTCATCATTTCATGAAATAACCTCTTAATGGACCTAGGGTTTTCCCGGATATGTGGTGAAGCGACTCAGCCTGATGACGCATTCAAAGAGGCTCCGGCTTAAGTGTTTACCCTAGTTTTATCGAGATTTATGGGGTGTTTTGGATTTCTGGCACAGGCGTTGCAAAGAGTCTGGGGAACTTCAGGACCGTACCGTGACCACAAACATCTCGCCTGAGCCCTCAGCAGACCTGTCCAGTGATGCACTGGTCAGAGAGCAATTGCGCAAGTATGTGCGTGTGAACGAGCGACGGCCCAACGGCCTGGTGGCCTTTGAATTTGCGATCGGGTGGCCGGACCTTGCAGCAGAGTTGGTGCTGCCCGAAGCCATGTTTCAGGAATTCTGTGCAACCCACAAGGTGGAGTTTCTTGTGGGTGACAGAGAAGAAAAACTAGGAGATCACAGTGACGAACATTGATCTGCAGTCGCGAGACATCAAGCCGCTGCGCAACACCTTCACCCATGTGGCGCGCTACATCGGCGGCGACAAGCCTGCCTCGCGCTACCAGGAAGCCACCATGGGGGCGCAGCCAACCCAAAACTTTCATTACCGCCCCACCTGGGATGCCCGGTATGAGTTGTTTGACGCCTCGCGCTCGGCCATCAAGCTGGCGGACTGGTATGTGCTGAAAGACCCGCGCCAGTATTACTACGCCACCTGGACAATCGCCCGTGCCCGGCAGCAAGAGGCGGTCGAGGCCAACTACCAGTTTGTGGACAGCCGCAATCTGCTGGACCGCATGAGCGATGAAGTGCGCGGCAGCGCCTGCGATGTCCTGATGCCTCTGCGCCATGTGGCCTGGGCCGGCAACATGAACAACTGCTTCATTTCTGCCTACGGTTATGGCACGGCCTTGACCGCTGCCACGACCTTTCATTCCATGGACCACCTGGGTATTGCGCAGTACCTGACGCGCCTGGGTTTGGCGGTCAACGAGCCGGCGGTGCTGGAGTCGGGCAAGAACGACTGGATGCAGGACCCGCGCTGGCAGGTGCTTCGCCGTTTTGTCGAAGACACCTTGGTCCTGCAAGACCCCATGGAGATGTTTGTGGCCCAGAACCTGGCGCTCGATGGTGCTTTGTACCCCCTTATCTATGGGGCCTACATCGACGACTACCTCACCCCACGCGGTGGCACCGCCATCGCGATGCTGACCTCCTTCATGCCCGAGTGGTTTGATGAGTCCTCGCGCTGGGTGGATGCGGTTGTCAAGGCTGCTGCGGCCGAGTCTCCCGAGAACAAGGCGCTGATGTCCGAGTGGGCCACGGTCTGGGGGCAGCGAGCCCACGCCGCGCTGGCACCTGTGGCTGCCATTGCCCTGGGTGCCGAAGGCGAGCAAGCCATGCAAACCGTGCGTGACACCTACCTCAAGCGTTGCGCCAAGCTGGGCTTGAGCACCTGAGGCCGCCGGCCCGGTCTTGCGTTGTCCCGTCACTGATTCCAACCCCGATATTGTCAGGAACCCCTCATGTCCAACGTCTTCATTGCCTTTCAGGCCAACGAGGAATCCCGCCCCGTGGTCGATGCCATTGTGGCCGACAACCCCGAAGCCCAGGTGGTCTATTCCCCGGGCCTGGTGAAGATTGACTGCCCCGGCCGCCTGGTGATTCGTCGCGAAACCATCGAGGAGCAAGTGGGGCGTCACTACGACCTGCAGCAAATCCAGATCAATCTGGTCACCCTGTCGGGCAACCTCGAAGAGGACGATGACACCTTCACCCTGAGCTGGAAGCACTGAGCTCGCGCCTCTTCTCGTCGTGAAAGGATCACCATGGACACCCGTGTAAACAAAAAGACGCTCAATCTCAGGGAGCGGTATGCCGCCATGACGCGCGGCCTGCATTGGGACACGACCTACCAGCCCATGGACAAGGTCTTTCCCTACGACAGCTATGAGGGCATCAAGATCCATGACTGGGCGGCGTGGGAAGACCCGTTTCGCCTGACCATGGACGCCTACTGGAAATACCAGGGCGAAAAAGAGAAAAAGCTCTACGCGGTGATCGACGCGTTTGCCCAGAACAACGGCCAGCTCGGCGTCACAGACGCCCGTTATGTGAATGCGGTCAAGTTGCTGCTGCAGGGGGTGACCCCGCTGGAGTACTACGCTCATCGGGGGTTTGCGCACCTGGGGCGCAGCTTTCGGGGTGACGGCTTGCGCGTGGCCTGCCAGCTCCAGGCGGTGGACGAGCTGCGGCACTTCCAGACCGAAACCCACGCCATCTCGCACTACAACAAGTACTTCAACGGGCTACACAGCGCCAGCTACTGGTTCGACACCGTCTGGTACCTGTCGGTGCCCAAGAGCTTCATTGAAGACGCGTACAGCGCGGGGCCCTTCGAGTTCCTGACGGCCATCAGTTTTTCGTTCGAGTACGTGCTGACCAATCTGTTGTTTGTGCCTTTCATGAGCGGCGCGGCCCACAATGGCGACCTCTCGACGGTGACCTTCGGTTTCAGTGCGCAGAGCGACGAGGCGCGCCACATGACGCTGGGCATCGAATGCATCAAGTTCATGCTGGAGCAGGACCCGGACAACGTGCCCATCGTGCAGCGCTGGATGGACAAGTGGTTCTGGCGCGGCTACCGCTTGCTCACCCTGGTGGCCATGATGCAGGATTACATGCTGCCCAAGCGGGTGATGAGCTGGAAAGAAGCCTGGGAGATGTATGCCGAAGCCAGCGGCGAGGCCTTGTTCAAGGACCTGGCGCGCTACGGCATCCGCAAGCCCGCTGGCTGGGAAGATGCCTGTTCCGGCAAGGAGCACATCAGCCACCAGGCCTGGAACGCGTTTTATGGCTTTGGCGAAGCTGCCGCTTTTCACACCTGGGTGCCTGGCGGCCAGGAGATGGATTGGCTCAGCAAGAAATACCCGGACACCTTCAACAAGTGGTACCGCCCCCGCCTGGAGCACTACGCCAGCGAAGAGCTTACAGGCAAACGCTACTACAACCACAGCCTGCCTATGCTGTGCCAGACCTGCCAGATCCCCACGTTCTTCACGGAGCCCGGCAACCCGCGCTGGATTGCCTACCGCGAGACCGAGCATGAGGGCGAGACCTTTCACTTTTGCAGTGATCACTGTAAGGATATCTTTGAGCACGAGCCGCAAAAGTACGTGCAGGCCTGGCTGCCGGTTCACCAGATCCTGCAGGGCAACTGTTTCAAGCCGGGGGTGGACCCCACGGCGCCCGGTTTTGATGCCGCTGCCGCCGTGCTTGACTACTACCAGATCCAGGATGGCCAGGACAACAAGGAATTCAAGGGCTCGCAAGACGAGGCGAACTTCCAGCGTTGGGGCGGTGGCCAGAACCCTCAGGAGGCCCAGCTGTGAGTGTGACTGCCATCGGACCCTACGAGCACGCGCCGCGTGACCGTGCTGAAGCGTTTCCCGCGCCCCTGGTGTACATCGCCTGGGATGAGCACATGATGTTTTCGTCGCCGCTGGCAGTGCCCCTGCCGCCAGAGACCACGTTTGAGCAAATGATGGGACAGGTGCTGCCCCGGCTGTATGGCCAGCACCCGGACTTTGCCCGCATCGATTGGTCCAAGGTGCAGTGGTTCAGGCGCCACGCCTTGTTCACCCCGCGTCGCGATGGCAGCCTGGCTGAGCACGGCTTGGGTCACAAGTCTGTTTTACGGTTTCGGACACCCGGTCTGGAGGGCTTGCGCGGTTCTTGTGGCTAGTGTGAGCGCAAGCCTTCTGACCTTGCTTTTGGGGCCCGGCATGGCGTCAGTTGAAAACAAAGGGCCCGCATCCGCCGACATCGGCAAACCATGTAGAAAACGAGGAGACAAGGTATGAAACAAACGATGACTTTGGGTGGTGCAGTGGCACTGGCGCTGGCGTTTGCCGGCGGCAATGCGCAAGCTGCGGAGCAATGCGGCATGGCCAATGGCAAAAAAGCCAGCGGAGACCCCATCCAGATTGGTGCCATCGTCGGCAAGACCGGACCGGAAGACTTCTCGTCATCCGCCCGCGCTGCGGATGCTTACTTCAAGTGCGTGAATGCCAACGGCGGCATCAACGGCCGCCCCGTGGCCTACACCGTTCAAGATGACACCTGGAACCCCGAAGTGGCGGCCCAGGCGGCCAGCAAGCTGGTGAAAGACACCAAGGTCGTGGCCATGGTGGGCTCCTCCAGCTTCGTGGAATGCGGTGCCAACAACAAGCTCTACGAGGCCGAAGGTGTGGCCTCCGTGGCGGGCACCGGTGTGCCCCGCGAGTGCTTCTTTGGCAAGAACTACATTTCCTTCAACTCCGGCCCCCGTCAGTCCACCGTGGGCGCGGCTCAGTACATCACGGAGACCCACAAGCTCAAGAGCCTGGTCTGTGTGGCCCCCGGCATCCCTGGCTTTGGTGACTGGGTGTGTGGTGGCGTCGAGGCTTATGGCAAGGCCGCCGGCATCCCCGTGAAGAACGTGATCTTCGATCCGGGTCAGCTCGATGGCAACGCGATTGCTCTTCAGATTGCGGCCACCAAGGCCGAAGGCGTGGTGTTGGGCATGCCCCGCGGCATGATGCTCCCGATCCTGACCGCGGCGGAGCAGCAGGATCTGGGCAAGTCCATCAAGTGGGGGCTGCCCACGTCCGCCTACCACGTCGACATGCCCAAGGCCGTGGGTCCCTACTGGGCTGGCAAGCTGATGGTTCACATGGAACTGCAGCCCATGGACAGCGAAGGCGCAGACAACAAGAACTGGAAAGCCGTGATGGACAAGTTTGGCGACAAGAAGGATCCTCGCGACACCTTCTCGCAGTCTGGCTTCCTGGCGGCCAAGGCAACCACCGAAGCCCTGCTGGGCATCAAGGGCGCGGTTGACCGCAAGTCGGCTTACAACGCCATTGTCGGCATCAAGAACTGGAAGTCCGACATCCTGTGCGCCCCCTGGTACTTCGGTACCGGTAACCGTCATCAGCCCAACCACGCCGGTCGCGCATCGGAGCTGATCAAGGGTGGATTCAAGACCCTGACCGGTTGCTACCAGTCCAAGGACACCGAGCTGTCGGACATCCTCTCCCTTGAAGCCAAGGGCGGCCTGGTCAACTGAATCTGAGCGATTGAGTTTGTAAACCAAGGGGTCGGCTGCGGCCGGCCCCGCGTGAACACCCAAGGACCATGGAAAACTTGTTGCCTTTCTTAATTGTCGGCCTCAGTGTTGGCGCGGTGTACGCACTCTCAGGCGTGGGCCTGGTCGTGCTGTACCGAGCCAGCGGGGTGGTCAACTTCGCTTATGGTGCGCTTGGCGGCCTGGCTGCCATGGTCTGCTGGCAGGTCATCGATCTTGAATACAGTGACTGGATGGGGTGGCTGGCCGGTATCGGCGCTGCGACCCTCTTGTCCTGGGCCTATGGTCGATTCATTGCCCCGTCATTGACACACCAGGATCGTGTGGTTCGGGCGATGGCGACGCTGGGGTTTGCGCTCATGATCATGGGGATTGCCCAATGGTATTGGGGCGATGAGCCCCGTCGCCTGGTGTTGCCCACCGATGCTGGCGGTATTGAAGTCGATGGACGTCGACTCATCAGCTACACCCGCCTGGCGGCCCTGCTGATTGCCACCGGCGTGACGCTGGGCATGATCTGGCTGCTGGCTAAAACCTCCTTGGGCTTGCGCATGCGGGCCTTGCAGAGCAACCGCGTCCTGAGCGGGCTGGTGGGGGTGCGAGTCAAGCGCGTCGACACTTGGGCCTGGACTTTGGCGGGCGTCATGGCAGGCGTCACCGGCTTGTTCATGGGCAACATGGTGCGTCTGAATCCGACCGTGTTGACCTTTCTCGTCATCCCCGCCATGGCCGCTGCCATGGTCGGCCGCATGAATTCCCTCGTGGTCACCGTTTTGGGTGGCCTGTGCATCGGCGTCATCGAATCCTTCGCGAATCTGGTGCCGAGCATTCAACGTTATGGCTCGTCTACTGCATTTCTGGTCGCCATTGCGGCTGTGCTGTGGCAGCAGCGCAAAGGCATCGGCCTGTCGCGTGACAACAGCCACCTCGAATAAGAAGACGCCGGAGACCTTTACATGGCACGCGACAAGGACAAACCCGATCTTCCTCCGGGCTCGCCGTTTCAACGGATCCGGCCCATGCTCATCACCTTCGCGGTGGTGGCCCTCATAGGCCCCTGGCTGTTTTCAGCGTACTGGCTTAATACTTTCAGTACCGTTGCCTGCTTGACGCTGGTGTCTGGCACGGTCGCCTTGCTCTACGGCCAGTTGGGCATGGTGTCCTTGGCGCAATTTGCGTTGTCCGGTGTCGGCGGATGGTTTTGCCTGCGCTTGATCCACGGCCTGGGTGTGCCTTTCGAGCTCGGCTTGGTGGTGGGAGCTCTCATGGCCGGTGTGGTGGGCCTGATCGTCGGTCTTCCGGCGCTGCGCATGCGGGGCTTGTATTTGGCGCTGCTCACCCTGATGGTGGCTTCGGCAGTGCAGGTGGTGCTGAACGTGGTCGGTTTCCCTGACGGTGGAGCAGGTTGGCTGGGACGCGTGGTGAACGGCCAGCGCGCCTTGATCGAGCGGCCTTGGCTGGCCCAAAGCGATGGTGCTTACTTCCGATATGTCATGGTGTGGCTTGCTGCTGGCATGGCGCTCATTGAGTGGCAGCGCGCGACCTTGCCGGGCCGGGCCTGGGCCTTGATACGCAAGAGCGAGGCGGCCGCCATTGCCGCAGGCGTGAGCGTGGTGCGCTACAAGGCCTGGGCCTTTGCCCTGGGCGGGATGCTGGCAGGTTTGACGGGCGGCTTGCTGGCCGGCTTGAACGGCCAGCTGGACAACACGGGCTTTCCGGTGGCGCAGTCGATATTGCTGTATGCCTTGACGGTGGTGGGCGGCGCCTACCACTGGATGGGCGCGGTCTTTGCCGGCCTGCTGATACGTGCCATGCCCGCCTTGTTGAACGATCACGGTGTGGACGGCAATTTGGCCAATGCCTTTTACGGCTTTGCCCTTCTGGTGTCCCTGATTCAGGGGCGCAAGGGCCTGGCTGGCCAGTTGGCCGATTTCTACAAGTTTGTGCGTGTCAGCCGGATCATTGAAGGCTCGGCGAGCTGGGCCGTCATTTCTGTGGGGCTGGCCCTGGTGGCCATGCTGAGCGAGCAAGCCAGTTTCGCCGGCGCGCTGTTCATCTGCCTGATTGCGCTGCTCTTTCGCATGGCCATTCCCGGCGTCTGCTGGCTGCTGTTGGGCTTTTTTGGCAAGGGTATGCAGGACCGGGCCGAGGACTGGGAGGCCGCGTTGTCCTTGCGTATGGCCCGGCTGCTCGAATCCCTTGGGGTCATGCCGGACCACCGCCTGCTCAAGCGCACGCTGAACCTGATGTTCATCGGTTTCTTCGTGGCCTGGGTCGCCTGGGGTGTGTTTGAGGTCGACTATGTCGTTGCGCTGGCCCTGATCTGGGGCGCCATAGGCCTGAAAAAATCGCTGGAAATGGTTTTGTACCCGGCCATCCTCCCCTGGCGTCAGCGCGTGGATGCACGCTGGCCCAAGCCCTTTGCCGCTTACCGCTGAGATCGAGGTAACCATGATCGAAATCAACGATTTGTGTGTGCAGTTTGGTGGCGTCAAACCCATCGACGGACTGACCGTGAAACTGACCCGGCCCATCGTGGGGCTGATCGGCCCCAACGGCGCCGGCAAGACTACGTTGCTCAACGTGTTTTCTGGTTTTGTGACCCCTGCGCGGGGCTGGGTCAAGGTGAACGACCGGCTGATCACCGACGTGCCAGCGCATCGCCGTGCCAGCCTGGGCTTGCGCCGCACCTTCCAGACCGACCAGATTGCGGACGACCTGACCCTGCTGGAAAACGTGTCTGCCGTGGCGGACCATGTAGCGTTTGATACTCAGCAAGCGCGCAACAAGAGTGTGCATGCTGCCATCGACTTTGTGGGCCTGAGTCGTCGCCTGCACCGGCGCGGCAGCGATTTGTCCACCGAGGAACGTCATCTGACCGAAATTGCCAAAGCCGTGATCGGTAGTCCCAAGCTGGTGATGCTGGACGAGCCCGGCGCTGGCATGAGCGAATCCGAGTCCAAACATCTGGAGAAAGTCATCAAGGCGATTCCCGGCTATTGCAAGGCACAGGTCTTTCTGATCGATCACGACGTGGATCTGATCTCGGCCTGTTGCCTGGAAACCATGGTGCTGGACTTTGGCAAATTGTTGGCCCTGGGCCCGACGCTGGAGGTCATCAAAAAGCCTGAAGTCCAGCAGGCGTATCTGGGTAATTTTGACGAACTCGAGGTGGCCGCATGAGTGCCCAACGTTCCGCTTCAGCCTTCGCGATTCGTCCGGAGCGTCTGGAAATCCGCAATCTGGTCATGGTGCGCGGCACCAAGGCCGTGACCCAGGCCATTGATCTGAGCATTGCGCCGGGTGCTGTCACGGCCCTGATGGGCGCCAATGGTGCCGGCAAAACCAGCACGGTGCTAGGCATCTCCGGTGTGATCGAACCAGCCTTTGGCGAGATCTGGCTCGACGGCAAGGACACCGTAGGCATGGAAGCCGATGAGATTCGCCGTATGGGTGTGGCTACGGTTCCCGAGGGGCACCAGGTGCTGCGTGAGCTGACCGTGCGCGACAACCTGATCGTGGCCGGGGGCGGCTTATCCTCCAATGCGCTCAAGGAGTCCATGGAGCGCGTGCTGGACCTGTTCCCTGCATTGAACGAAAAGCTGGCTTTGCCAGCAGGTGATTTGTCCGGTGGCCAGCAGCAGATGGTGGCCATTGCCCAGGCCTTGATCGTGAAGCCACGTTTTCTGGTGATTGACGAGTTGTCCTTTGGCCTGGCGCCCACCATCGTGGCGCGGCTGGTACCCGTCATCCGCCAGATTGCGGCCAGCGGTATCGGCGTTTTGTTGATTGAGCAGTTCACCCAGTTGGCGCTGGCCCTGTCGCACCATGTCTATGTGATGTCGCGCGGCAGTGTGTCTTACGACGGCGAGCCCCGCAAGCTGCGGGAAGACCCCGACATCCTTCACCGTGCTTACTTCCCCGTCAACAGCCGGGAAGCCGTTGGCCTGTAAACCGTATCACCGTTCCCCCCCCACTCACACCCTTAAGGAGACCCGCCATGGATGCTCGTGTTGTCAAGAAAAAGCTCGGTCTGAAAGACCGTTATGCCGCGATGACCCGTGGTTTGCACTGGGACACTTCCTACCAGCCCATGGACAAGGTGTTTCCTTATGACAAATACGAGGGCATCAAGATCCACGATTGGGACAAATGGGAAGACCCGTTTCGCCTGACCATGGATGCCTACTGGAAATACCAGGGCGAAAAAGAGAAAAAGCTCTATGCCGTGATCGAGGCCTTTGCCCAGAATCACGGTGAGCTGGGCGTAACCGACGCCCGCTACATCAATGCGCTCAAGCTCTTTATTCAGGGCGTGACGCCGCTGGAGTACTACGCACACCGGGGTTTTGCCCACGCGGGCCGCCAGTTCACCGGCGCGGGCGCCCGGGTGGCCTCGCAAATGCAGGCGGTGGATGAGCTGCGGCACTTTCAGACCGAAACCCACGCCATTTCGCACTACAACAAGTATTTCAATGGCATGCACAGTGCCAACCACTGGTTTGACAACCTGTGGTACTTGTCGGTGCCCAAGAGCTTTTTCGAAGATGCGTATTCGGGCGGCCCCTTCGAGTTCCTGACGGCCGTCAGTTTCTCGTTTGAGTACGTGCTGACCAATCTGCTGTTTGTGCCCTTCATGAGCGGGGCAGCCCACAACGGTGACATGAGCACGGTGACCTTTGGCTTCAGCGCGCAAAGCGACGAGTCGCGCCACATGACCCTGGGCATTGAGTGCATCAAGTTCATGCTCGAACAAGACCCGGACAACGTGCCCATCGTGCAGCGCTGGATGGACAAGTGGTTCTGGCGCGGCTACCGCCTGCTCACCCTGGTGGCCATGATGCAGGATTACATGCTGCCCAAGCGGGTGATGAGCTGGAAGGAAGCCTGGGAGATGTACGCCGAGTCCAACGGCGGCGCCCTGTTTGCCGATCTGGCGCGCTACGGCATCCGCAAGCCGGCCGGCTGGGACGATGCTTGCGAAGGCAAGGACCACATCAGCCACCAGGCCTGGGCCACGTTCTACCAATACGGGCACGCCGCCGCCTTCCATACCTGGATTCCCAGCAAGGATGAGCTCGATTGGCTGTCGTCCAAGTATCCGGACACCTTTGACAAGCATTACCGGGGTCGTTTCGAGCACTGGGCCGAGCAGGCTGAGGGCAAGGAAGGCCGCTGGTACAACCAAGTGCTGCCCATGTTGTGCCAGACCTGCCAGGTGCCGATGCTATTCACCGAGCCAGGCGACGCCACGCAGATTGCCTTCCGGGAAACCACCTATCACGGCATGAAGTACCACTTCTGCAGCGATCATTGCAAGGGCATCTTTGAGCATGAGCCCCGCAAATATGTGCAGGCCTGGTTGCCGGTGCATCAGATTTACCAAGGCAATTGCTACCCCGAAGACATCAATCCCGCGTCGCCCGGCGACAGCCCTGTGCGGGAGGTGATCCGCTACTACGGCATCAACGGTGGCGAAGACAACGGCGAGTTTTCCACCAGCCATGACCGGGAGCACTTTGCCAGCTGGAGTGGGCGACAGAAGTCCGGCACCGGCGGAAAAGAAGGGTGAACACCATGAGCACGGCTTCCCGTCCGGACGACATGCGCCATCTGGGGGATTACCCCCTGCAGCAAAAAGATCACGAGTCCTTGTTTCACGGCAAGCGGCTGATTAACCTCAGTTGGGAAAACCACCTGATGTTTGCTGCGCCCATGTGCGTACCCCTGCCCCCCACCTTGCCCTTTGGGGCATTGGTGCGGGACGTACTGCCCGAGTTGTACGGGGAGCACCGGGAGTTCGAGGCCATTGACTGGCACCGCACACAGTGGTTCAACTCGGGCAAGCGCTTCATTCCCGACTTCGGTAAGTCTTTGCAGCACCACGGGATTGCCCACAAGGATTTGATCCGCTTTCGCACGCCAGCACTCGAGGGCAGCCGAATGATTCGCCCAGACGGCCGTCAAGGCTTCTGAACTTTCACGTTTAACGTTATCCACGCTTTCAAGATGAGCCAGCAACTCACGATCGAACCCCTGGGCGCGACCATCGAGGTCGAAGACGGTCAGACCATCCTGGACGCAGCTTTGCGCCAGGGCATCTACATTCCGCACGCTTGCGGCCACGGCTTGTGTGGCACCTGCAAGATTGAAGTGGTGGGCGGCGACGTGGACCACGGTGCCGCCAATCCCTTTGCCTTGATGGATTTTGAGCGTGACGAGGGCAAGACCCTGGCCTGCTGCGCCACCTTGCAAAGCGACGTCACCATTGAGGCCGACATAGACGATGACCCCGATGCGCGGATCATCCCGGTCGAGGACTTTGCCACCACGGTGTCGCGCATCGAAACCCTTACCCCCACCATCAAGGCCATCTGGCTCAAGCTGGATCGGGCCATTGATTTCCAAGCGGGCCAGTATGTGCAAGTGCATCTGCCCGGCGTGGACGGCGGCAGGCCGTTTTCGATTGCCAATTCGCCCTCTGACATTGCGCGTACCGGGGAGCTGGAGCTGAATGTGCGCATCGTGGCCGGTGGCGACGGAACGGCCTACCTGCACGAAAAGCTCAAGGTGGGCGACGCCCTCACCGTATCGGGTCCTTACGGCCGGTTTTTCGTACGGTCTTCATCCAACTCGCCTGTGCTGTTCATGGCCGGGGGCTCGGGCTTGTCCAGCCCACGCTCCATGATCCTGGACCTGCTGGACCAGGGCTGGAAACACCCCATCACCCTGGTTTACGGTCAGCGCAACGTGGCAGAGCTGTATTACGACCAGGAGTTTCGCGACTTGGCAGCCAAGCATGCCAACTTCAGCTATGTGCCCGCCCTGTCTGACGACGCCAGCGGTTTTGAAGGCGCCCAGGGTTTTGTGCACGACGCTGCCAAGGCGCATTTCAAGGGCGACTTTGCCGGCCACAAGGCCTATCTGTGCGGGCCGCCCGTCATGATCGAGGCCTGCCTGGCCACCTTGATGCAAGGGCGCCTCTACGAGCGCGACATCTATACCGAGAAGTTCATCACTGCAGCCGATGCCTCCAAGCCGCGCAGTGCCTTCTTCAAACGGGTCTGAGGCACACCGCGATGTACGACTTTCGGCCCAAAGTGAAGGTCAGCCTGGAGCAGACCGGCGAGGACTACGCCTGCGCCATCGGCGAAAGCCTGCTCAAGGGCATGATCCGACTTGGCCGAAAAGGCATCCCCGTGGGCTGTGTCAACGGGGGCTGCGGGGTCTGCAAGGTCAAGATCACCCGGGGCCAGACCCAGAATTTAGGGCCTATCAGTCGGGCCCACGTCAGCCTGCAGGACGAGGCTGATGGCTACACGCTGGCCTGCCGGGTCGGGCCGGCCACCGACGTCTCGCTGACCGTCGTCGGCAAGATGTCCAAACCTTTTTCCAAGGGGTTCACTGAGCAGGCCGCCCCACCTGCAACCACCAAGTAGTCGATAAGAGGAGTCAATCATGGGCGTGATGCGAATAGGGCATGTCAACCTCAAAGTAATGGACATGGAAGCTGCGGTAAAACACTACCGCGATGTCGTCGGCATGTATGTGACGATGGAAGACAAGGCGGGCAATGTTTACCTGAAATGCTGGGACGAGTGGGACCGTTACTCGGTCATCCTCAGCCCCAGCGACTCTGCTGGCATGAAACACGTGGCCTACAAGGTTGAGCGCGACGAGGATCTGGATGAACTGCAAACCAAGATCGAAGCCCGTGGCATCAAGACCACCATGCTGCCCGAAGGCACACTGCCCGCCACCGGGCGCATGCTGCAGTTCAACCTGCCCAGCGGCCACGACATGCGTTTGTTTGCCCTGAAAGAATACGTGGGCACCGAGGTGGGCACGACCAACCCCCACCCCTGGCCCGACAGCGTGCACGGTGCCGGTGCGCACTGGCTCGACCACGTGCTGCTGATGTGCGAGTTCAACCCCGAAACGGGCGTCAACCATGTGGCCGAGAACTGCGCCTTCTTCAAGGAAGTGCTGAACTTCTATCTGACCGAGCAGATCGTGGTGGGCCCGGACGGTGCTTTCCAGCTGGCGGCCTTCCTGACCATCAGCAATAAGGCGCATGACATTGCCTTTGTGGGCGGCCCCCGTGCCGGCATACACCACTGCTCGTTCTACCTGGACAGCTGGAGCGATGTGTTGAAGGCAGCCGACATCATGGGCAAGCGCAAGGTGAAGATCGACGTGGCCCCGACCCGGCACGGTGTCACCCGCGGCGAAACCATTTACTTCTTCGACCCCAGTGGCAATCGCAACGAAACCTTCGCCGGCATGGGCTACCTGGCGCAGCGCGATCGTCCGACCACCACCTGGACTGAAGATCAGTTGTGGAGCGGCATCTTCTTTCACACCGGCGAAGCGCATGCACCTTTCACCGACGTGTACACCTGATCATCGGTCAGATCGAACCGTCAGGCTCTGAGGCCTGGGCGCCCCGCTCAGGCCCTGGGCGTGGTGCTGGCGCCAGAAACTTCCTGGGAAAAGGTGCGAACCTGCTCCAGGAAGCCTGCCAGCACGGCAGAAGCGTTCGATCGCAAGTACAGACAACTCAGTTCAATCTCAACAAGATGCGCACTGTGCAGCGGCACGTACATCACGCCCGGCAAGCGCAGCGCCGCGGTGGAGGCCGAGGTCACACACACGCCAAAGCCGCCAGCCACCAGTGCGATGGCGGTGACCACTTCTTCCACCTCGTGCTCGATGTTCAGGGCGATGCCTTCGCGGCCAAAGGCCTGCATGATTTCCTGTGCCAGGCCCGGCAAGGGCAGGTTGGGGTAGAGGATGACCGCCTGGCCTTCGAGGTCAGACAGGGTCAGTGCGGCGCGGCTAGCCAGCGGATGATGTTGGGGCAGCGCCACCACCAGGGGCTCGCGCATGACCGTTTCAATGGCCAGGTCTTCCTCGGGCGGCACCAGGCGGTTGAAGCCGACACTGATGCGACGCTCGCGCAGCGCCTGCATCTGTTCTGCCTTGCTCAGGTTGTGCAGCACGATGCGTACCTCGGGCTGCACCGCGTGAAAGCGCGCCAGCAGCCGCGGAATGACGTCCAACACGGCAGAGCCAAAGATGCCCACGTCCAGTCGCCCGATTTGTCCGCGACTCGCGCGCAGGGCCCGCTCCAGCGCGCTGTCGGTCATGGCCAGCACTTTGGGCAGATCTTCCTTCAGGGCCAGACCCGCATCAGTGAGCGTGACGCCTCGCGCCGTGCGTGCAAAAAGCGTATAGCCCAATTCGTCTTCCAGGGCGCGGATCTGGCGTGTCAGGGGCGGTTGCGACATGTGCAGGCGCTCGGCCGCACGGGTGAAGTTCAGCTCCTCGGCCAAGGCCAGGAAGTAGCGAATTTGCCGGTGTTCCATGGCAATCCTTTTTCAAACAATGATCAATACCTTTTGGGTATTGATTTTGCCAAATTCAGTATTGGACAGTATGGCTTTGGCTTTTTAAGCTTCAGATCCCTGTCTCTAACCACGACGTTCGCAGCATGTCCCAGTCCACTTCCGAAATTACTGCCAGCGTGACCCAAGAGCTGATCTCGGCCGAAGCCACCCAGCGGGTGTTGCAAGGGGCCGTGGCCCACGCCCGCAGCTTGGGCATCGCCATCAATGTGGGCGTGACCGATGCCAGCGGTGTGCTGGCCGGCTTTCTGCGCATGCCCGGTGCTTTTCTTCATTCGGTGGAGATTGCCATCGACAAGGCCTACACCGCCTCCAGTTTTGGGTTACCCACCAGTGCCTGGAAAGACATCCTGGCGAACGACGAGATGCTGCGCATCGGCTTGTCGCAGCGCCCGCGTCTGGTGGTCTTTGGCGGCGGTTTGCCCATCACGCTGGCTGGCCAACGCATCGGCGGCATCGGGGTGTCGGGCGGCTCCGCCGAACAGGACGAGGCCTGTGCCCACGCGGGATTGCAGGCTGCTGGCCTGGCCTGATCCCATCGTTTTCATTTCTTATTCATCGGGGATTTCATGAAACAGTTTCACAACTTCATCAACGGCGAATTTGTTGCCACTGGCAAGACTTTTGAGAACCGTGCGCCCATCAACAACCAGGTGATTGGCCTGGTGCACGAGGCCGGACAGGCGCAGGTGGATTCCGCCGTGCGCGCCGCCCGTGCCGCGCTGGATGGCGAGTGGGGCCGCATGTCGGTGGTCAAGCGGGTGGAGCTGCTCTATGCCGTGGCCGACGAGATCAACCGCCGCTTTGACGACTTCTTGCAGGCCGAGCTGGCCGACACCGGCAAGCCTCATTCGCTGGCCTCGCACATTGACATTCCCCGTGGCGCGGCCAACTTCAAGGTGTTTGCCGACATCATCAAGAACGCGCCGACCGAGAGTTTTGAGATGACCACGCCCGACGGCGGCAAGGCCATTAGCTACGCCGTGCGTTCGCCCTTGGGCGTGGTGGGTGTGGTGTGCCCCTGGAACCTGCCGCTTTTGCTGATGACCTGGAAAGTGGGCCCGGCGCTGGCGTGCGGCAACGCGGTCATCGTCAAGCCTTCCGAGGAAACCCCCGCCACGGCCACCCTGCTGGGCGAGGTGATGAATGCCGTGGGCATTCCCAAAGGCGTCTACAACGTGGTGCATGGCTTTGGCCCCGATTCAGCCGGCGAGTTTCTGACCCGCCACCCAGGCGTGGACGGCATCACTTTCACGGGCGAAACCCGCACTGGCGAAGCCATCATGGCTGCCGCTGCCAAGGGCGTGCGCCCGGTGTCCTTTGAGCTGGGCGGCAAAAACGCCGGCGTGGTGTTTGCCGACGCCGACTTTGAAAAAGCTGTGGCGGGCATCACGCGCAGCAGCTTCGAAAACTGCGGTCAGGTGTGTCTGGGTACCGAGCGCGTGTATGTGCAGCGCCCCATATTTGAGAAGTTTGTGGCCGCGCTCAAGGCCAAGGCTGAGGGCCTGAAGGTTGGCCCCTCGAACGAACCGGGTGTGGGTCTGGGGCCGCTGATTTCGGCCGAACACAAGGCCAAGGTGCTGTCGTATTACGAGAAGGCCAGGGCCGAAGGCGCCACGGTGGTGACGGGTGGGGGTTCGCCCGACATGCCTGGCGACCTGGCGCAGGGCCACTGGGTGCAGCCCACCATCTGGACCGGGTTGCCGGCTGACTCGGTGATCATTCGCGAAGAAATCTTTGGCCCCTGCTGCCACATTGCCCCCTTCGACACGGAAGAAGAGGCCATGGCCCTGGCCAACGACACGCCCTACGGCCTGGCCACCACCGTGTGGACGCAAGACCTGGGCACGGCACACCGCATGGCTGCCGGCATCAAGGTGGGCCTGTGCTGGATCAACAGCTGGTTCCTGCGTGATTTGCGTACGGCCTTTGGGGGCTCCAAGGCCTCGGGCATCGGCCGCGAGGGCGGGGTGCATTCGCTGGAGTTTTACACCGACCTGCGCAACGTGATGATCAAGCTCTGATCTGCGCCTACCTCATTTCAACCTAGATACCTCTGGAGACTGTCCACCATGGCCATGCATCACACCACCATCCAACGCTACGGCGATGAGTTGTACGACTCACTGCTCTCCCGCATTCCGGTCGACCCCCTGACCAACCGGGAGCCCGATATCACCATTGAAGACGCCTACCAGATCCAGCTGCGCATGATTCAGCGCCGCCTGGATGCGGGCGAGGTGGTGGTGGGCAAGAAGATCGGCGTGACCAGCAAGGTGGTCATGGACATGCTGGGCGTCAAGCAGCCCGACTTTGGTCATCTCTTGTCGGGCATGGTCCTCAATGAAGGCGAAGCCGTGGATATGAGCAAGCTGATTGCCCCCAAGGCTGAAGCCGAAGTGGCTTTCATCCTCTCGCGTGACCTGACCGGCCCGGGCGTCACAGCCGCCGATGTGCTGCGCGCGACCGATTGCGTCATGCCCTGCTTCGAGATCGTGGACTCCCGCATCCGCGACTGGAAGATCAAGATTCAGGACACCGTGGCCGACAACGCCTCGTGCGGCGTGCTGACCCTGGGTGGCACGCGTCGCAGCCCCCGTCAGCTGGACCTGGCCCTGGCCGGCATGGTGCTGGAGAAGAACGGCGAAATCGTCAGCACCTCGGCCGGCGCTTCGGTGCAGGGCTCGCCGGTGAACGCGGTGGCCTGGCTGGCCAACACCCTGGGCCGTCTGGGCATCACCCTCAAGGCCGGCGACGTGATCCTGTCGGGCTCGCAATCGCCATTGGTCCCGGTCAAGGCGGGCGACAGCCTGCACTGTGCGGTCGGCGGCCTGGGCAGCACCTCGGTGCGTTTCATCTGATCCCGCAGCATTCAGGAGCAAGCCATGCAACTCGACAAAAACACCATTGAATCCCTGGCCGCCCATCTGGAGGCGGCCGAACTCGAAGCCCGTGATGTCACCAAGATCACGGACGACTATCCCCAGATGGACTGGGAGGATGCCTACGCCATCCAGGATGAAATTCGCCGTCGCAAGGAAGCCCGCGGCCAAAAGACTGCCGGCCTGAAGGCCGGGCTGACCTCGTTTGCCAAGATGAAGCAGATGGGCGTGGATGTGCCCTGTTTTGGCTTCGTGAGCGACTACATGGCCCGCCCTGACGGGGGCGAGATCCAGATGTCCGAGCTCATCCACCCCAAGGTGGAAGCCGAGATTTGCGTGGTGACCAAGGCGCCACTGAGGGGCCCCGGCTGTCATGTGGGCACGGTGCTGGCGGCCATCGACTTTGTGCTGCCCGCCGTGGAGATCATCGACAGCCGTTACCGCGACTTCAAGTTCGACCTGAAAAGCGTGGTGGCCGACAACACCTCGGCCTCGCGCTTTGTGGTGGGTGGGCGCTCGCGCGATCTGCAAGACCTGGATCTGCGCACCCTGGGCGTGGTCCTGGAGAAAAACGGGCAGGTGGTGGCCATGGCAGCCGGTGCGGCGGTGCTGGGCCATCCGGCCGCTGCCATTGCGATGATGGCCAACCACCTGGGCGCGCGCGGCCAGGAGATTCCGGCCGGGACTTTCATCATGACCGGTGGGGTGACCGAGGCCATCCCTGTAGCGGCGGGCGATTCGGTGTCGGTCCGTTTCCAGGACCTGGGCACCGTTTCCATGCGCTTTGTCTAAGACACCCACCATTCCACCCGGCGCTGATACATGAGCACCACCGCAAGCACCACGGCAAGCACACACGGCGGGCCGGTCACCGTGCTGGTGACACGCCGCATCAAACCCGATCAGGTCGCGAATTTTTTGAGCCTGATGGAGCAGATGCTGGCCGCGGCCCAGGCTTTTCCGGGGCATCTGGGCGGACAGATCATCCAGCCTGACGGGTCAGAGGGCTCGGAGCCCGGACTGTTTCACATCCTGTTCGCCTTTGACACTCAGGCGCATCTGGACGCCTGGCAGCAATCGCCGGCCCGTGCTCTGGGCTTGTCGGCCATCGAGCCGGTGACCGAGGGGCCGGCGCAGACGCGCCAGCTCATTGGCATGGCGCATTGGTTTGTGACGGGAACGACCCACAGCCCGCCACCGCGCTGGAAGGTGGCTTTGATGAGCTGGCTGGGCATCTTTCCGACGGTGCTGTTTTTGACGCTGGTGGTAGCTCCCTTTCTGGCTGATGTGCCGCTGCTGCCACGCACCCTGGTCTTTACCGGTCTGGTGGTGTTGATCATGACCTGGGGGGTGGCGCCGCAGCTCACGCGCTGGCTCAAGCCCTGGTTGCAAGGCCCCATTCGGTCCTGAGCGCGGGAACCTGGCTAAACATTTCAAGAGATCTTTTTTCATGAATCTTCAACTTTCAGGCCAACGCGCGCTGGTCACGGGCTCCACAGCCGGGATCGGCTTTGCGATTGCCCAGGCCCTGGCCGCCGAGGGCGCCCATGTGGTGATCAATGGCCGATCCGAGGCTGGCGTGGCAGCGGCTCTGCAGCGTTTGCAAACGGCTGTGCCGGGTGCCCGCCTCAGTGCTGCGGCCGCCGATGCGGCGACCGCCGAAGGCTGTGCCCAGCTTATGGCCCTGTCCGGGGAGGTGGACATCCTGGTCAACAACCTGGGTATTTTTGAGCCCAAGGCCTTCGAGGCCACCCCGGACGAGGATTGGACCCGCCTGTTTGAGACCAATGTGATGAGCGGTGTGCGCTTGTCGCGTGCGGCCTTGCCCGGCATGAAGGCGCGCAACCGGGGGCGCGTTGTGTTTATCTCCAGCGAGTCCGGCATCTGCCCGCCTGCCGAGATGGTGCATTACGGCATGACCAAGTCCGCCCAGCTGTCGGTTGCGCGCGGCCTGGCCGAGACCTGCGTGGGCACTGCCGTGACGGTGAACAGCGTCTTGCCCGGCCCCACCCTGACCGAGGGCGCGCGTGACTTCCTGAACAAACTGGCCGCCGAACAAGGCATGAGCTTTGAAGACACGGTCCAAGCATTTTTCTCGCAGGCTCGCCCGACCTCGATTCTGCGCCGCTTCATTCAGCCCGACGAGGTTGCCGCCATGGTTTGCTATGTCTGCAGCCCCCTGTCGGCGGCGACCAACGGCACAGCGCTGCGGGTGGACGGCGGTGTGGTGCGCAGCCTAGTCTGATCGGCGAACTTTATTACACAGATCACTCATTACCTTTAACAAGGATCACCTCATGAAGACTTCAAAGATCAAATGCGCCCTGATCGGGCCCGGAAACATCGGGACCGATCTGCTGGCCAAACTTCAACGTAGCCCGGTTCTGGAGCCAGTCTGGATGGTGGGCATCGACCCTGAGTCCGATGGACTGAAACGCGCCAAGGAGATGGGCATCAAAACCACCGCGGACGGCGTGGATGGACTGATTCCCCACATGAAGGCCGACGGCGTGCAAATCGTATTCGATGCCACCAGTGCGTACGTGCACGCCGAAAACTCCCGCAAGGTCAATGAACAGGGCGCGCTCATGATCGACCTCACGCCAGCGGCAATTGGCCCCTACTGCGTGCCACCGGTCAACCTACAGCAGCACCTGGGGCGCGGTGAGATGAACGTCAACATGGTGACCTGCGGTGGTCAAGCCACGATACCCATGGTCGCTGCCGTCAGCCGTGTGCAACCGGTGGCCTATGGCGAGATCGTAGCCACGGTGTCCAGCCGCTCAGTGGGGCCTGGCACCCGCAAGAATATCGACGAATTCACCCGCACCACGGCGGGGGCGGTCGAGCGTGTTGGGGGTGCGCGCAAAGGCAAGGCCATCATAGTCATCAACCCGGCAGACCCCCCACTGATCATGCGCGATACCGTGCACTGCCTGACCGACGCCGAACCTGATCAGGTCCGAATTACCGAATCTGTGCATGCCATGATTGCCGAGGTGCAAAAGTACGTGCCCGGCTACAAGCTAGTCAATGGGCCGGTGTTTGACGGCAATCGAGTGTCCGTCTTCATGGAGGTGGAGGGTCTTGGCGACTATCTGCCCAAGTACGCCGGTAACCTGGACATCATGACCGCCGCCGCCGCACGTACGGCCGAAATGTTTGCCGAAGAAATGCTGGCCGGCCGCCTGACGCTATCGCCCACGCCTGCCGCAGATCTTGCCTGAATCGAGCCTGCTGCCGAACCACTTGAATCTATTTGAAAGACAGGAGCTCTCCATGACATTCCAAGGCAAGCACATCACCTTGCACGACATGACACTTCGCGATGGTATGCACCCCAAGCGCCACCTCATGACCCTGGACCAGATGAGGTCCATCGCCACCGGCCTGGACGCCGCCGGCGTGCCACTGATCGAAGTCACCCACGGCGATGGCCTTGGCGGCAGCTCGGTCAACTATGGCTTTCCCGCCCATACAGACGAGGAATACCTCGGTACTGTCATCCCTCTGATGAAGCAGGCCAAGGTCTCTGCACTGCTGTTGCCCGGTATCGGCACGGTGGATCACCTCCAGATGGCCCACGACCTGGGGGTGCACACCATCCGCGTAGCCACCCATTGCACTGAGGCCGATGTCTCCGAGCAGCACATCAGTTATGCCCGCAAGCTGGACATGGACACGGTGGGGTTTTTGATGATGGCTCACATGAACAGTCCAGAAGGCCTGGTCAAACAGGCCAAACTGATGGAGAGCTATGGCGCTAACTGCATCTATATCACCGATTCGGCCGGCTACATGTTGCCCGATGACGTGCGTGCCCGCCTGTCGGCGGTGCGCCAAGCCCTGAAACCTGAGACTGAACTGGGTTTCCATGGCCACCACAACATGGCCATGGGGGTGGCCAACAGCGTGGCCGCCATTGAGTGTGGGGCCAACCGCATCGACGCCGCCGCTGCCGGCCTGGGCGCCGGTGCTGGCAATACCCCCATGGAAGTGCTGGTGGCGGTGCTGGACCGAATGGACATGCAAACCGGCGTGGACGTCTGGAAGATTCAGGACGTGGCCGAAGACCTGGTGGTGCCCATCATGGACTTTCCTATCCGTATCGACCGCGACGCGCTCACCTTGGGCTATGCCGGTGTTTACGGCTCGTTCTTGCTGTTCGCCAAGCGAGCCGAGGCCAAGTACGGCATCCCGGCACGCGAGCTGCTACTGGAGTTGGGCCGTCGCAAAATGGTCGGTGGTCAGGAAGACATGATCGAGGATGCGGCGCTGACGATGGCGCGCGAGCGCAAGCAAGCGACCGCCAAGGTTGCCTGACACGGCGACAAGACTGAGGACAAGCACCATGCCATTTGCGCAAATTTACATGCTGGAGGGCCGCACGCCCGAGCAAAAAAAGGCTGTCATCGAAAAGGTGACAGCGGCCTTGCATGAAGCCACCGATGCCAAGGTGGAGTCGATTCGGGTCTGGATACACGAGATGCCCAAGGAAAACTGGGGCATCGCGGGTGTCTCGGCCAAGGATCTGGGGCGATAGGACGGGTGTTGCGGCCTTGAAAGAAACCGTCGTCATCGTTGGAGGCACGGGGGCCATGGGCGAGGTCATGACCCGCCGCCTGGCCCGGGCCGGGTGGCGGGTGGTGGTGGTCGCCCGCCGTCCGGACCTGCTGGCGCAGCTAGTTGCCCAAGTGCCGGGAACGGTGGCCTGTATGGCAGACATAGGCGATGACAGCGCTGTTGAGGTCATCCGTGCCGCCTTGGAAGGCCCGGTGCGAATGGTGATTCAGGGCGCAGGTGTGGCCACCGCTGGGGGTGTCTTGGACGTGCCCACCGCCGCACTGGCGGATGCGATCAACATCAAGGTGGGCGGTCTCTTGCGTCTGGTGCGCGCGGTCGATGGCCGTGTGACGAGCGGATCCCGTCTGGTGGCCATCGGTGGCCACTATGGATTTGAGCCCAGCGCGTATGCAGCGACCGCCGGCGTGGCCAATGCGGCGCTGGCGAATTTGGTGCGCCAACTGTCCTGGGCCTACGGGCCTCGTGGCATCACCGCGCACCTGGTGGCGCCTGGCCCTGCCGACACTGAGCGTTTGCACCGCGTCGCTACCGCACGCGGGCTGCGGGATGGTTTGCCGGTTGAGGAGGTGCTAGAGCAGATGCGGTCTGAGTCCGCGATAGGCGCTTTCACCACGCCTGAACAAGTGGCCTGGGCCATGGAGATGCTGCTGGCACCCGAGGCAGATGCGCTGGCCGGCAGCACCTTGTTTATGGATGCCGGGCGGCGTCGTGGCATAACTTGAGGGGAACCCATGCCCGTACTTCAATACATGCTGGTCGAAGGTCAGCAGTCCGATGCACAGATTGCTGAGCTACTGATCGAATCCAGTCGACTTTTTGCCGAGGTGCTTGAGTCCCCGATCGACCGGGTTCGGGTATCGGCCCAGCTGGTAAAGCCCCAGCACATCGCGATTGGCGGCAAGCTGGTCAGCGAGGGGGTGCCCAGCACGCCTTATTTCGAATTTGTGGTGCTGGAAGGGCGACCCATGGCACATCGCCATCGGCTGCTGGAAGGCTTCACCAAGCTGTTGGTCGACACCCTGGGCGTGGACGGCAATCGAGTCCGTGGCAGCTGCTGGGCGGTGGATCCGGCCCAGTGGAGCATAGGCGGCACCTTGGCCAGCGTGATGCGTGCCAAGGAGATCAGTGCCCGCGCCGCCGCCAACGCGGCAGCGGGATCGACCGCTGCCTAGCCTTACTCCAGACGGATGTTGTTGGCCTTGACGAAGTTGGCACCAAATTCGACGTCACGACGGATCAGGTCCCTGAACTGATCCACCGATTCGGTGGGGATTTCAATCTGCTGCTTCAGCAGGAGTTCGCGTATGTCTGGCATGGCCATCACGGAGGCAATATCACGACTGAGTCGGTCCACGATGTCCTTGGGCGTGCCTGCGCGCACGACCAGCCCCGACCAGGTGCGCGATTGCACGGTGGGCATTTTCAATTCTGCAAAGGTGGGCACGTCCTTCAAATTCGGGTTGCGTGCAGGGCTGGTCGCCGCCAATGCCTTCAGGCGTCCGCCCAGCACTTGCGGCACGGCCGCGGGTGCAGCCAGGATCATGAAGGTCACCCGACCGGTGGCCACATCGGTGATGGCTTGCCCGAACTGGTTGTAGGGCACATGGGTTGCGTCGATGCCTGCCGCGCGCAGGAACATCACGCCCGACAGGTGGGCTGGCGAGCCCACACCAGAGGAACCAAACTGACCCGGGTTTTTCTTAAGGTATTCGATGAGCTCCTGTGCCGAATTCAAGCCCAGTGACGGGCTGACCACCAGGATGTTGTGGCCCCATTCGATCTGGCCCACGCCCACGATGTCTTTGGCCAGGTCGACCTTGAAGTTGGGAAACAGGGAAGCGATGGCGACCGAGGCGAAGTGCATGGCTCCCACGGTGTAGCCGTCTGCGGGTGCGCGATTCAATTCGGACATGCCCAGCGTGCCCGAGGCGCCAGGCTTGTTTTCCACCACCACAGGCTGCTTGAGCAGCTCGGGCAGCTTGCTGGCCACTATGCGTGCTGCCACATCAGGTGGTGTGCCAGTGGCCCAGGGAACGATGATGCGTATGGCCTGACTAGGGTACTTTTCCTGGGCAAAACTGGGGATGGCCAAGGTGGCGCCCAGGGCTGCCATGGCATGGCGCCGATTGATTTGAGTGGTGTTCAAGTTTGTCTCCTTAGGTTTTAAATTGCCGAGTGGATGACTTCCTGTGCCCGGCCGTAGCACTTTGAGGAGCGCCCAAAAAGGGGTTCTGAACGCTCTGGAAGAAGGTTTTCAGTTCGGACACGAAAAGCACTCGTTGTGCTGCGCTCATGCCGGACTGGTAGTTTTGGAAAAGCCCCTCAATGAGGGGAGTGGCGGCCTGGAGTTTTTCCCGGCCCAGGTCGCTCAGGGTCAATGGTGCGCGTCGTCCATCCCCGGCATGAGTGCCGCGCAGCACCCAGCCTTCGCTGGCCATTCTGTCGATCATCTTGCTGACGGTGGGGCGCTCCAGCACGGCCAGCTCGGCCAGCTGGCCAATGCTGATGTCGGGTTGACTGCCAAGAAAAGCCAGCAGCCGGAATTCCCGGTGATGCATGCCCAGCGGTGCCAGCAAGGCGTTGCTGTTGCGCGCGTGCTGACGCTCAATGCGCGCCATCCAGGCAATCGGCCAATCATTTGGTTCAAAGGCTTTGGGTGCTTGGCTGCTGACGTGTTTTTCTGCTGGCTGCATGTTAAATGTGGTCTGGCTATTAGGTGAAAATTCACTTAATATGGCCATATGATCACTCACCCCTTCCGACTTTGCAAGCGCTAAATTCGGATTTTTGAAAAACATTGACGACCCGAATTAACCTGACCAGGATCGACTCACATGAACTCTGACGCCACCTCCAGCCATCGTCTATCGTCGCGCGCCCATCGACCCAACATCGTCTTTGTGCTGGCCGACGACCTGGGTTTTGCCGATCTGGGGTGCTATGGCGCCCGGGATGCGGCTTTTGGCCCGGTCAGCCCCCGGCTGGATCAGATGGCGCAGGAAGGCTTGCGCTTTCTGAACGGTTATTCGAACTCGCCGGTGTGCTCGCCCACGCGCTTTGCTTTGATCACGGGGCGTTATCAATACCGCCTCAGGGCGGCAGCCGAGGAGCCGCTGACCCGGCGTTCCGGCAGCAGCAACCCCACGCTCATGGGCTTACCGCCTTCGCATCCCACCTTGCCATCGTTGCTGAGGGAGAGTGGCTATCGCACCGGCCTGGTGGGCAAATGGCATTTGGGTTACCCACCCCATTTCGGTCCCTTGATGAGTGGCTACGACGAGTTTTTTGGTCCGATCAGCGGGGCGGTTGACTATTTTTCTTACACCTCGTTTGAGGGGGCGCGCGACCTGTACGAGGACGACCAGCCGGCCAAGGCAGAGGGTTATTTGACCGATGTGCTCACGGATCGGGCCATAGTCTTCATCAAGACGCACGGTGGGCAGCAGCCTTTCTTTTTGAGCGTGCACTACACAGCACCGCATTGGCCATGGGAGACGAGGGACGACGAAGCAGAGTCTCGACGCATCGGCTCCCAGATCCATCACGTAGACGGCGGTTCCTTGCCCGTTTACCAAAAGATGATCCACCACATGGATGAGGGCATCGGGCGCATCCTGGACACGCTGGCGCAGCAGGGGCTGGAGCAGGACACGCTGGTGATTTTTACCAGTGACAACGGTGGGGAGCGCTTCTCGGACAACTGGCCTTTTGTGGGCAAGAAGATGGATTTGCTCGAAGGCGGGCTGCGCGTGCCGCTGATCGCGCGCTGGCCGGGCCAGATTGGGGCGGGCACGACACGCCAGCCCATGATGACCATGGACTGGATGCCAACCTTGCTGGACGTGGCTGGCGCGACGCCGCACCCCGACTACCCGCTGGATGGTTTGAGCATGGCAGCGACTCTGCGCGCACCAGAGACCATCCTGCCCCGGCCGATGTTTTGGCGCATGACCTACCGGCAGCAAAACGCAGCGATACAGGGGCCCTGGAAGTATCTGCGGTTGGACGAGAACGAGTTCTTGTTCAACATCGATGTCGATGCCCGGGAGCGGGCCAATCTGAAGGACCGCCACCCCGAGCGGTTCACGGCCATGAAACAAATGTACGCCGACTGGCACGCCAGCATGCCGCCCTTGCCGCAAGACGCTGCTTACACCCTGGTGTATGGCCCTGCGACCATGGCGCAGGCCTCGGGCTAGGTTGTTTGTTTAGCCAGTCTGTTTTTGTCCCCAGCCTGTCTGTCTTGGGGCTGGTGAGGGGTGCCGGGTGGGCCTAACATCCATGCTCCCCCACTTCAGGAAAGCACCGCATGTCCTCATCGAGTTTCGTCAAGTCTGCACTGATCGTCATCGACGTACAGGAGTCCTTCACCCAGATGCCGTTTTGGTCCACCGGCGAGCTGCCTGCGTTTCAAGACGCCTTGCTGCGGCTGGAAGCCGGGTGCCGCGCTAAGGGCGTGCCCGTGGTGCACATCTTTCATGTGGGGCAGGCCGGGCCTTTCAGGATGGAATCGGGGTTTGTGCGGCCCATGGCGTGGTTCGACAACACGCCCGATGCCCGTTTTGAAAAGCACACCCACAACGCTTTTACCGACACGGGGCTGGACCTGTGGCTGCGCCGGCAAGGCGTGGGCAAGCTCATCATTGCGGGCATCCGCACCGAGCAATGCTGCGAGACCACTGCACGCGTGGGGTCGGACCTCGGGTATGCCGTCGACTTTGTGACCCAAGCCACGCTGACGTTTCCCATGACGCATGCGGGCAGTGGGCGGACCTATGCTGCCGATGAGATCAAAGCCCACACCGAGCTGGTGCTGGCCGGGCGATTTGCCCGCATCGTGGATGTGGACACCTGTCTTCGCGGCCTGACCCCGGCCGCATGAGCAGCTCTGTGATGCCGCCGCGCCACCTCATGCTGGCGCTGGTCGTCATTCTGGTGTGGGGGGTTAACTTTGCGGTGATCAAGGTGGGGCTGGTGGGGGTGCCGCCGTTTTTGCTGGGTGCGCTGCGCTTTGCGCTGGCGGCCTTTCCGGCCCTGCTGTTTCTACGCCCGCCCAAGGTGCCTTTGCGTTTGTATCTGGCCTATGGCGGCACGATCTCGGTGGGCCAGTTCGCGTTTTTGTTCAGTGCGATCCAGGTGGGCATGCCCTCGGGTCTGGCGTCCTTGGTACTGCAGTCGCAGTCGTTTTTCACGCTGTTGCTCACCGCCCTTTGGCTGAAAGAAAAGTGGCAGGCCAACCAGCTGGCGGGACTCATACTGGCGGCCGGGGGCCTGACGCTGATCGGCAGTGCGCATGGGGCCTCGATGCCGCTCACCGGCTTTTTGCTCACCGTTGCGGCCGCCGCAATGTGGGCTTGCGGCAATCTTGTGGGCCGGGCCGTTGGGCGCCACGGCCCCATCAACCAGCTGGCGTTTGTGGTATGGGCTGGCTTGGTGCCGGTGCTGCCATTTCTGGTTTTGTCGTACTTTTTGGAAGGGCCGGAGGTCATTGCTTCAGTACTGCAAAACCTGAGCGTGTCGTCTTTTGCGGCGGTGGCCTACATCGCCTGGGCCTCCACGCTGTTTGGCTACGCGGTCTGGAACTTTCTGCTGTCGCGTTATCCCGTGAACTGGGTGGCCCCGTTCACCCTGCTGGTGCCGCTGGTGGGGCTGAGCACCGGGTGGCTCGTCATGGGGGAGACCTTGCAGCTCGTGCACCTGGCGGGTGGCGCCTTGTTGATGGCGGGCCTGGTTGTGAACCTGTTTGGTGGCACATTGTTCGCACGGCTTGGATTCAAGCACTGACGCCGCAGCCGGCCCGATCCGCAAGTCACTGTGTGGCTGGCCTGACTGGGCCGTCGGTTAATCGGCCCCTCGGGGCCTGTTTAACATTCAGCCCATGACACATGCCTACACATTGCCTGAGTCCAGTGTTTCTGACTACCAGCGCTTGGGTGCGGTGGTGCTGCGCGGTGTGCTGAGTGCACAGGAGGTGGAGGTGCTGCGACAGGGGATCGAACACAACCTCTCGCACCTGAGCCCGCTGGCCCAGGTGGCGAGCAAGGCGGACGACCCCGGCAGGTTCATCGAGGACTTTTGCACTTGGCAAGACAACCCGGCTTACGCCAAGATCATGTGCGATTCGGCGCTGCCCAGCGTAGCGCGGCAGTTGATGCAAAGCAGCACAGTGCGTATGTATCACGACCACCTGCTGGTTAAGGAACCGGGCACGCGTCAGCCCACGCCCTGGCACCAGGATCAGCCTTATTACAACGTGAGCGGCAGGCAAAACGTGAGCTTCTGGATTCCTGTAGACCCAGTGCCCCTTGAGAGCACTTTGCGTTTTGTTGCTGGCTCACACGAGGGCACCTGGTACATGCCCCGTACCTTTCGGGATCAGCAGGCCAAATGGTTTCCCGAAGGTACGTTGGCCGAGTTGCCACCCATCGATGCCGAGCCCGTTACCTACCCCCAGCTGGCCTGGGCGCTGGCGCCGGGTGATGCCGTGGCGTTTCATATGCTCACCTTGCATGCCAGCGCCGGTGTGGGGCCCACCCAGCAGCGACGTGTGTTTTCGGTGCGTTACCTGGGTGACGATGCCCGTCATGCCGTACGTCCCTGGCGCACCTCACCACCTTTTGCCGGCTTGAGTGAGCGTTTGCCTGACGGGGCCAACATGGACGATGCAATATTCCCGCTGGTGGCTGGCGAGCCTTTAAGGCTATCCCCACAAATCTAAAAACATCAAGTCGGGGAGAGCATCGTTCTGGTCACGTAGCCCATGGCGGCCCGGAGCGGCTGAGCAGCGCCAGCAGGACTTGTAGCGAGCGCTGAACCGTGGCCAGGCGCACGCCATGCCGGTCACCCGCAAAGTGCTGCTGCTCGCAGACCACTTCTGTGGGTGTGGCCCAGGCCAGCCACACTGTGCCGACGGGCTTGGATGGGCTGCCTCCGCCCGGGCCCGCCACCCCCGTCACGGCAAGGGCGACGTCCGCGTGCGAGCGCTTCAGGGCGCCTACCGCCATGGCGCGTGCCACGGCTTCGCTGACAGCGCCGTGATCGGTGATGAGCGCCGCATCTACGCCCAGTAACTCAGTTTTGGCCTCGTTGGAGTATGTGACCCAGCCGCGTTCAAACCAGGCGCTGGAGCCAGCCAAATCGGTGCAGGTGGCAGCAATCAGGCCGCCCGTGCAGCTCTCGGCCGTCGCTAGTCGCCAGTGCCGGGCTTGCAGGGCCAAGGCCAGTTGGCCCACCAGGTCGCCTAGGGAGTCTGTTGTGTGAACTGTCGAGCTCATACGAAGCGCCAAATCGCAACTACAAGCAGCGTGCAGCCGGCAGCCACGATGTCATCGGCCATGATGCCCAGGCCGGCCATGGCCCAGGGGTGCCGGTGGGTGCTGGGGTCGATTCCGTGTGCCAGACTGTCGGCCCAACCCACAGGGCCGGGTTTGGCCGCATCAAAGTAGCGAAACAGCCCAAACGCCACGGCCTGGGCGAGCAGTCCGGCCGGCATGACCAGCCAGAGCACGAGCCAGAAGGCTACCACCTCATCCCAGACGATGCTGCCGGGGTCCAGCACTTGCATATTGCGTGCAGTGACCGTGCTGGCCCACCAGCCCAATGGAATGGACAAGCCGATCAGCACCGCCCAGCGCAGGTCATTCATGATGGGCTGCAAAGCCAAAAATGCCAGCCAAGCCCACAAGGTGCCCGCTGTGCCGGGCGCCACCGGGCTCAGGCCCGACCCAAACCCCAGCGCAATGAAGTGCGCTGGGTGCGAGAGCATGAAGCGTGCGGTGGGCCGAGTCATGAGGATGCGCTCTGAGCCAGCCCGGCCAGGTAGGTGTCGAATTGGTCGAAGGTGCCCGTCCAGCCGATGCGCATGCTGTCGTGCGCGGCCGCAAAGGTGGCCATTTCTAGCTCGCTGGCCTCAAACGGCGCCCATGTCAGGATCAGCGCCGTGTGTTCCCCGTCTTCGGTCAGCGTGGTGCTTGCCAGGGTTTGCAGGGGCCAGAGGGGTGCCATGGGGTGGCGGGTGATGCCGCCCTGGGCATCTGAAAAAGACTGCACCACCACCAGCTTGTGCGGTGCGTCGATCTCTTTGAACACCCACTTGCCCCACATCTCAGGACCAACCAGCCCCTTCATGCCGTAATGAAAAATTCCGCCAACCCGGCGGTCCATCTGGCTGTGGGTGATGGCAAAGCCTTGGGGACTGAGCCAGCGGATCAGGTGCTGCTCTTCGGAGTAGGCCTGCCAGACCAGGTCGCGTGGTGCTTTGAAAGTGCGGCTGAGGGTGAAAGGAGTTGGGGTGTTGCTCATGTGGTGCTCCTCGCGCTCTGGTGGTGATAAGGCGGGCTTGGGTGTCATGCCTGGTCGGTCAGGCAAAGTGGTCGAACGATGTGCCGGTGTACTCAGCGGGTTGCCCCCGGGCGTCGACCAGGCGCAGCCCGGGCTTTGAGTCGATGCAGCCGATGCGTGTCACGCGCGTCTGGCTGGTGCGCGCCGCCTGGCTTACCGCGTCACGTGCGCTGGCCGGTGCGGTGAAAGCCAGTTCGTAGTCATCGCCGCCGGCCATCACATAGTTGAGTGGGTGGAGGGTATTTTGTGCAGGAGAAGTGCGGGCCGCTGCAAAGTGCTCGGCGCTGGTCACGAGCCCGGTCAAGGAGGCTGTGTCCAGCACTGCG
Organism: Pseudomonadota bacterium; assembly: GCA_046046915.1. Classification (GTDB taxonomy): domain Bacteria; phylum Pseudomonadota; class Gammaproteobacteria; order Burkholderiales; family Burkholderiaceae_C; genus JBEEJZ01. The sequence continues at coordinate 11,787 of JBJOIT010000020.1, read as the reverse complement.
CCCACTTGGGATGCTTGCAGAATATGACCCAGGTCGCCGCTCAAGCCGTCGCTGATGTCGATGGCGGAGGTGGCGACGCCGCGCAACGCCAGGCCCAGGCTGACACGCGGGCTGGGGTATTCAAGCCGCTGTCGGACCTGCGCCAGCCTGTCTTGCGCCAGCGTCACCTTGCCTTGTAAGACCTCTAGCGCCAGTCGTGCATCGCCCAAGTGACCACTCACATAAATGTCATCGCCTACCTGGGCGCCGCTGCGTAGCAGGGCTTGGGTGCGTCGCTCCCCCCCGCCACCCGCCGGCACCTCGCCAAACACGGTGATGCAGATGTTGAGTGGACCGCGCGTGGTGTCTCCGCCCACCAGCTCGCATTGGTGCTCGTCTGCCAGGGCCAGCAGCCCGCAGGCGAACGCGGCCAGCCAGGGCTCGTTGATACCAGGCAGGGACAGGGCCAGCGTGAAGGCCAGGGGCCGAGCCCCACAGGCCGCCAAGTCGCTGAGATTGACGGCCAGCGACTTGTGGCCTAGTGCCTGCGGGTCTACATCCGCAAAAAAGTGCCGCCCCTCCACCAGCATGTCGGTGGAGATGGCCAGCTGCGTGCCGGGCACCGGTTGCAGCAGAGCACAGTCGTCGCCAACCCCCAGAACGGCCCGTGTTGCGGGGCGCGTAAAGTAGCGCGCAATCAAGTCAAATTCACCCATGGTGGGGAGCATACAGGCTAGGCCCATGCCAGCCGGCCTGTTGAGGACGGGGGTACCGCTGGCGTTTAGTGCAAGGTGCGCTTGCTGCCAGAGCTCAGGCCATCCAGCACAAACATGGGGATGTCCACGTCAAACTTTTCACCGTCGTCTGCCACGCAGAAAAAGCTGCCGTGCATGGTGCCGGTGGCAGTGCGTATGCGGGTACCGCTGGAGTATTCGAAGGATTCGCCTGGTTTGAGCAGTGGCTGGTGCCCGACCACGCCCAGGCCCTTGATGCGTTCGGTGTGACCATTGGCATCGTTCACGTTCCAGGTGCGCGAAATCAGCTGCGCCGGGATCTGGCCCGTGTTGGTGATGGTGATCGAATAGGCAAACGTGTACACGCCCTGGTCGGGGTCGGACTGTTCGGGCAGGTACTGAGGCAGCACCTCGACTTGGAATTGATACTTGGCCATGGGCGCATGCTACCTGCGAAAATGCGTTACCTCATCAACCCTGCAAACGTCATGACTTTTCGCATTGCCCCCTCCATCTTGTCCGCAGACTTTGCCCGACTGGGCGACGAAGTGAAAAACGTCATTGCCGCTGGCGCGGACTGGATTCACTTTGACGTGATGGACAACCACTATGTGCCCAATCTGACGTTCGGGCCCATGATCTGCCAGGCCCTCAAACCCCATGCCAAGACCGCAGACGGTGTCGCCGTACCGATCGACGTGCACCTCATGATCTCCCCGGTCGATGCGCTAGCCGCAAGTTTTGCGGATGCTGGCGCCGACCTGATCAGCTTTCACCCCGACGCCACTGGCCATGTGCATCGCAGCGTTCAGGCCATCAAGGCCAAGGGCTGCCAGGCGGGCCTGGTGTTCAACCCCGCCGAGCCCCTGGATGTGCTGGACTGGGTGATCGACGACATCGACCTGATCCTGATCATGAGTGTGAACCCGGGTTTTGGTGGCCAAAGCTTCATTGATTCCGCCCTGCGCAAAATTGAAGCCGCACGCAAACGCATCGAAGCCAGTGGCAAGGACATCCGTCTCGAAGTGGACGGCGGTATCAAGGTGGACAACATTCGCCGCGTGGCCGATGCCGGTGCTGATACCTTTGTGGCGGGCAGTGCCATTTTTGGCAAGCCTGATTACAAGGCTGTGGTGGATGCGATGCGCCGGGAACTGGCTTGAGACGTCTTGCACTGAGCGGCCTGGACGCCGCCATCGTTGACCTGGACGGCACCATGGTCGACACCATGAACGATTTTGTGGTGGCCCTTAACCTCATGCTGAAAGACCTGCGCTGGCCCGCCGTGGAACGTACCGTGGTCGAGCGGCTGGTGGGCAAAGGCTCCGAGCATTTGGTTCGCAGTGTGCTGATCCATTTGCATGGGGCGCAAACGGATACCACCTTAGCCATCGAGGCGCTTTACCCAAAAGCCTGGGCAAGCTTTCAGCATCATTACCGCGAGGTCAACGGCCATCACGCTGAGGTGTATGCCGGGGTGGTGGAAGGCTTGGCCCATCTCAAGGGGCGCGGCCTGAAACTGGCGTGCCTGACCAACAAACGGGTGGCCTTTGCAGATCAACTGCTGACGGCCAAAGGGCTCAAGCCATATTTCTTGCACACATTTGGCGGGGATTCCTTCGAACGAAAGAAGCCCGACCCTCTGCCGCTGCTCAAGACTTGCGAAGTATTGGGTACATCGCCGTCACGAACCCTGATGGTGGGAGACTCCAGTAACGACGCCCGAGCCGCACGTGCGGCCGGCTGTCCGGTGGTGCTGGTCACCTATGGCTACAACCATGGTGAGTGGGTGCAGTCTGAAGAAGCTGACGGCTACGTCGATTCACTGGCGCAGTTGGGCGCCGAGTGAAGTCTTAAAAACTCGTCCAATCATCATCCCCGCCCGCAGCCGGTGCGGGTGCAGCCTTGGGCGATGACAGCCGAGGTGCTTGGGTCGGTGCTGCGGACCTAGCCGGCGCAGCGGGCTTGGGCAAAGGTGCCCGAGCCGCAGGCTTCTTGAGCGCTGGGGCGGCTGAATGCGCAGGCGAGGGTACTCGGCTGGCCTTGGTGGGCGCTGGCAAAGGCGCCGGGCTTGCTGAGCTTGCCGAACGGTAAGACTGATCCCCCGCACCCAGCTTGAACACCGCCACTGCCTGCACCAGCTCCTGTGCCTGTGACTTCAGACTGCTGGCGGCAGCCGCCATTTCTTCGACCAGCGCCGCATTCTGCTGCGTGACCTGATCCATCTGCGACACCGCCTCACCCACTTGTGACACACCCGCAGACTGCTCCGAGCTGGCCGCGCTGATCTCGCCCATGATGTCTGTGACCCGGCGTATCGATGTGACCACCTCGGTCATGGTGCTGCCGGCCTGATCCACCAAGGCTGTGCCTTGTTCTACCCGGTCCACGCTGTCCCCAATGAGCGTCTTGATCTCCTTGGCTGCCTCGGCACTGCGCCCAGCCAAGCTACGCACTTCGCTGGCCACTACCGCAAAGCCACGGCCCTGCTCACCCGCACGGGCCGCTTCAACGGCAGCATTCAAAGCCAGGATATTGGTCTGAAACGCTATCCCGTCGATCACGCTGATGATGTCTGCAATCTTGCGAGACGATTCGTTGATGCCCTTCATGGTGTCCACCACCTGGGCCACCACCTCACCGCCTTGCACAGCAACCGTGGAGGCGCTCATGGCCAATTGATTGGCCTGGCGGGCGCTGTCGGCGTTTTGCTTGACGGTGGAGCCCAGCTCTTCCATGGAGGCAGCGGTTTGTTCCAAGGCGCTGGCCTGGCTCTCGGTACGACCTGACAGGTCGTGGTTGCCCTGGGCGATTTCGGCGCTGGCGATGGCGACACCCTCGGCACTGGACTTGACGTTGCGCACGATGCCGACCAGATTGGCCTGCATGCGAGACATGGAGGTGAGCAGTTGAACAGCTTCGTCGTTGCCGCTGGCGTTCACCGTTGTGGTCAGGTCTCCTTGTGCCAGCTGGTCAGCCACCTTCACGGCGTGGGCCATGGGCAGGCTGATGAGGCGGGCCATCCAGGCGGCGGCCAAAAGCATGGCCACGATCACCAGACACAAGCCCACAACGATGATCCAGTTCGCCTGTTTTGTGACTACTGCAGCTTGAGTGGAGATCACATCCCCCTCTTTTTCGATCTCATCCGAAAACTCGCCCATGGGTTTTTCAAGCGCCACGAAAGCAGCCTGTAGCGCTGAATATTTCTCAGCGGCATCAGGTGCACCTTTTTGTGAAGCGGCGATGGAGGCGCTCGCTGCCTCGACATACTGTTTGACCAGGGGCTGAATTTGAGTCAACACCGCTTGACTCTCGGGTGTCAGTTCCACCTCTTTGAGCTTGGTGAGCGCCGAGTTAAAGAGATTCGCATGCTCCTTTAGGCTCTCTGCGGCCTCGGTCATTTCAACCACGTTTTGGTGCAAAGAGCCTATCAGTGCCAGCTGCGCGTCGCCACGAATGGCGTCGTGCATCATGTCGGCCTCTTGGCTCAGTTGCAACGCAGAACTTGAATTGAGCGTCTGCTCAAGTTTGTTTGACAGCTGGTGATTGGCATAGAGGCCAACGCCACCCACGATGGTCGCGAACGCTGCGCCTGCCATACCCAGGGCGATGATTTGAGTGCGAAGTTTCATGGCGAAGGCTCTCTGAGAGGTGTTTTGAATATCTGATTTGATAATAACCGGCTTGTTGTGATCGAATTCTGGCAGCGCGACCTGCCGTGGCCCTTTGCTACACTGACTCTATGTTCATACACCGCATCTCCGTCACAGGTCTTAGCGACCGGGGAGCCTGGCCCTGGCGGGTTCAGCCTTGCCCCACGGCGGCGGTCTGATGCGCGCCTGATCACTGCGGTGATTGCGCTTCAGGGTGCCCCACCCTGAACGTCTCTATGCAAGAGACTTTTTCGAATGAATCGGGCGTTGAATGAGCCCTTGCCCGGTGCGATGCCCCGGCGCCCCACACAGAGAATTTGTCGTGATCACTGAACTTGAATTCAAAAGCCTGAGCGCGCAAGGCTACAACCGCATTCCTTTGATTGCGGAAGCCTTTGCCGACCTCGAGACGCCACTATCCCTTTATCTCAAACTGGCCCACAGCCAAAGTGCTGGCAAGACGGCTGGCGTGCAAGCCGGAACGGCGACCGGCGGTGCCAACAGTTTTCTGCTGGAGTCTGTGGTGGGCGGCGAGCGTTTTGGCCGCTACAGTTTTATCGGCTTGCCGGCCCGAACGTTGTTGCGTTCGACGGGTTTTGGTGCGCAGGCTGTCACTGAGGTTGTGACCGATGGGCGTGTGGTGGAGTCGGCCAACGGCAATCCCTTGGACTTTATTGCGGCTTATCAGCAGCGTTTCAAAGTGGCCTTGCGTCCCGGCTTGCCGCGCTTTTGCGGAGGGTTGGCTGGCTACTTTGGCTACGACACGGTTCGCCACATCGAGAAAAAGCTGGAGAAAAGCTGTCCTCCCGACACGCTGGGCTGTCCGGATATTTTGTTGTTGCAGTGCGAAGAACTGGCGGTGATCGACAACCTCTCGGGCAAGCTTTACCTGATGGTGTACGCAGACCCTGCGCAGCCAGAGTCTTATGCCAATGCCAAGAAGCGTTTGCGCGAGCTGAAGGATCAGCTCAAGTATTCGGTCAGTGCGCCGGTGGTAAAAGCCACGCAGAGCTATCCTGCGCAGCGTGAGTTTGCCAAGGCCGACTACATCGCTGCCGTAGAACGTGCCAAAGAGTTGATTGCTGGCGGCGATTTCATGCAGGTACAGGTGGGGCAGCGCATCAGTAAGCGCTATACCGAGTCGCCACTAAGCCTGTACCGTGCGCTTCGCTCGCTCAACCCCAGTCCCTACATGTACTACTACCACTTCGGTGATTTCCAGGTGGTGGGGGCGTCGCCCGAGATTCTGGTGCGCCAGGAGCAAATCGGCGCAGGCGAGACCTCGGAGCAAAAGATCACGATCCGCCCCCTGGCAGGCACCCGCCCTCGCGCGGCTACGCCGGAGCTGGACAAGGCAACTGAGGCAGAACTCGTGGCCGACCCCAAGGAGCGCGCTGAGCACGTCATGCTGATCGACCTGGCACGCAACGACATAGGCCGCATTGCCAAGACCGGTAGCGTGAAAGTGACTGAGGCATTCGCGGTGGAGCGCTACAGCCACGTGATGCATATCGTGAGCAACGTGGAGGGCGTGCTGCTCGACGGCATGACCAATATGGATGTGCTCAAGGCAACCTTCCCGGCGGGAACTTTGACTGGCGCGCCCAAGGTGCACGCCATGGAGTTGATTGACCAGCTGGAGCCTAGCAAACGCGGTTTGTACGGTGGGGCCTGTGGCTACCTGAGTTTTGCGGGTGATATGGATGTGGCGATTGCGATTCGCACGGGCATCGTCAAGGATCAGACCCTTTACGTGCAAGCTGCTGCCGGCGTCGTTGCGGACTCGGTGCCTGAGCTGGAATGGAAAGAAACCGAAGCCAAGGCCAGGGCCTTGTTGCGTGCCAGTGAACTGGTGGAAGAGGGGCTGGAATGAAACTGCTGATGATTGACAACTACGACAGCTTTACCTTCAACATCGTTCAGTACTTTGGTGAGTTGGGCGCAGAGGTTGAGGTGTTTCGCAACGACGAGATCACGCTCGAGGGTATCGCCGCATGCCGCCCTGACCGTCTGGTGGTGTCGCCGGGTCCATGCTCGCCTGCAGAGGCCGGCATTTCGGTGCCGGCGATTCAGCACTTCATGGGCAAGTTGCCGATTTTGGGCGTGTGCCTGGGCCATCAAAGCATAGGCGCGGCCCTGGGGGGCAAGATTGTTCGGGCCCAGCAACTCATGCATGGCAAGACCAGTGTGATCACCACCACGCAGCAGGGTGTGTTCGCCGGTTTGCCCGAAAAATTTACCGTCAATCGCTATCACTCCTTGGCCATTGAGCGCGCCAGTTGTCCCGCCGACCTGGAAATCACGGCCTGGACGGATGATGGTGAAATCATGGGCGTGCGCCACAAGGCACTCGGCCATGCCGCTCGCATGGAGGGGGTGCAGTTCCACCCAGAGTCCATCCTCACTGAGCATGGTCACGCCATGTTGAAGAACTTTCTGGACTGATTTAAGGGTGGCTAATGGCTACCTCAACTCTTTGCTGGCGCTGGATGCACGACGATGACAACTAGGCAATGGATTGATCTGCGCAGTGACACCGTCACGCGTCCCACCGCTGGCATGTTGCAAGCCATGATGGCGGCCCCCTTGGGGGATGACGTTTTTGGGGATGACCCCAGCGTGAATGCGCTGCAAGACAAGATTGCCAGCATGCTGGGATTTGAAGCGGCATTGTTCATGCCCACAGGCACCCAGAGCAACTTGTGCGCCATCCTCAGCCATTGCCAGCGTGGAGACGAGTACATCGTGGGCCAGATGGCGCACTGCTATCGGTGGGAGGGCGGTGGTGCCGCCGTTCTGGGTAGCGTGCAACCTCAGCCGATCCATCACCAAGACGATGGCACTTTGTCTCTGGATGACATCGCTGGCGCCATCAAGCCTGACGACGCGCACTTTGCCAAGTCCCGTTTGCTGGCACTTGAAAACACCCTGGGTGGCAAGCTCCTACCTTTTTCTTATGTTGAGCAGGCCACGCAGCTGGCTCAGAGTTGTGGGCTCAGCCGACATCTTGATGGCGCCCGGCTGTTCAATGCGGCGACAGCGCAAGCCCAACGGTTGGGCAGTGATGTTCCTCACGAGGCCAGGCGCATCGCTCAGTGCTTTGACAGTGTCTCCGTTTGCTTTAGCAAAGGCCTGGGCGCGCCGGTGGGTTCCGCGCTGTGCGGTAGCCGGGAGCTGATCAAGCGCGCGCACCGCATTCGAAAAATGGCGGGTGGTGGTCTTCGCCAGGCGGGGGTACTTGCGGCCGCGGCCACTTATGCGCTCGACCATCACCTGACTCGGCTTGCTGATGACCACGCCCTCGCGCTGCATCTGGCCGAAGGCTTGTCTGATGTCCCGGGCTTGGCGGTGGAGGCCCCGCACACCAATATTGTTTTTGTGGATTTGGTGGGTACTGCGCGCGAACAGTCTGCCGCATTGCTGGCGTTTTTGCGTGACAGGGGTGTGCTGGCCACTGGCTTGTACCGCCTGCGTTTTGTGACGCATCTTGATGTCGATACCGCTGGTGTGGATCGCGCCATTGCTGCCATACGTCAGTTTTTCAAGGTTTGAACGGAAGGAGTTCGGGATGTCTATCACCCCTCAACAGGCGCTACAGCGCACCATCGAGCACCGCGAAATTTTTCATGACGAGATGCTGCATCTGATGCGCCTCATCATGAATGGTGAGATGTCGCCGGTGATGATGGCCGCCTTGATCACCGGCCTGCGTGTCAAGAAGGAAACGATCGGTGAAATCACGGCTGCAGCGCAAGTGATGCGTGAGTTTTCCACCAAGGTACTTGTGGCCGACAAAACGCACCTCGTTGATATCGTGGGGACAGGCGGCGACGGCTCGCATACCTTCAATATCTCTACTTGCTCGATGTTTGTCGCCGCGGCCGCAGGCGCCCGGGTGAGCAAGCACGGCGGGCGCAGTGTGAGCAGCAAAAGCGGCAGTGCTGATGTACTGGAGAGCTTGGGCGTCAACATCAATTTGCCTCCAGCACACATCGCGAAGTGCATTGCAGAGGTGGGTGTCGGTTTCATGTTCGCCCCCAATCACCATCCGGCCATGAAAAACGTCGCCCCCGTACGCAAGGAGCTGGGCGTGCGCACGATCTTCAATATTTTGGGGCCGCTGACCAACCCTGCGGGCGCACCTAATATTTTGATGGGCGTCTTTCATCCCGATCTGGTGGGCATTCAGGTGCGTGCGCTGCACCGTCTGGGGGCCGAGCACGCGATCGTGGTCTACGGCAAGGATGGGATGGACGAGGTCAGCCTGGGGGCTGCCACCGTGGTGGGCGAGCTGAAAGACGGCCAGATTACCGAGTACGAAATCCATCCCGAAGACTTTGGCCTGACCATGGCGGGTCATCGTGCGCTTCGTGTCGATACCCCCGAACAGTCACGTGCCATGCTGCTGGGCGTGCTGGAGGGGCAACCCGGGGCGGCTCGTGACATCGTCATCCTCAATGCCGGGGTTGCGCTGTACGCCGCCAATGTGGCGGACTCCATGCAGGCCGGCATTTTGTTGGCTCGGGATGCGATTGATTCGGGCGCGGCGCGGGCACGTCTTGATCAGCTGGTCCAACTGACACATCAACTCACGAATCAACCGGCATAAGGAGCTATTTGTGTCCGACATCCTTGAAAAAATCGTTGCGGTCAAACGCCAGGAGATTGCTGCTGCCGTCCGGCGCAAGTCCTTTGCCGACATGCGGGCAGATGCCGAATCGCGCGTACTCACCCGCGATTTTGTGGGGGCCATGCGTGCCAAAAATGCGGCCGGCCAGCCCGCTGTGATTGCCGAGATCAAGAAAGCCAGCCCTTCCAAGGGCGTGTTACGTGCGGATTTCATTCCGGCCGACATTGCCCAGACCTACGCTGAGAACGGAGCCGCCTGCCTGTCTGTTTTGACAGACGTCCAGTTTTTTCAGGGCTCGGTGGACTACCTCAAGCAAGCGCGGGCCTCGTGTCAGTTGCCGGTGCTGCGCAAAGATTTCATCGTGGATGCTTACCAAGTGTACGAATCCCGGGCGATGGGCGCTGACTGCATTCTGCTGATTGCTGCTTGCCTGGACGACGGGCAAATGGCCGAGCTTGAATTGATCGCCCGCAGCTTGGATATGGCCGTCCTGGTGGAAGTGCATGATGACCTTGAGCTGGCTCGTGCTCTGAAGCTCAAAACCCCCTTGGTGGGTGTGAATAACCGCAATCTGCGCACCTTCGAGGTCTCGCTTGACACCACCTTGTCCATGCTTTCCCAAGTGCCTGCGGACCGCTTGCTGGTAACGGAAAGTGGTGTGGTTACCCGTGACGATGTGCTCAGACTGGGGGCGGCTGGAGTACAAGCGTTCTTGGTGGGGGAAGCATTCATGCGTGCAGCTGATCCGGGCGAGGCGCTGGCCAAGCTGTTTGCGCTGTCAAGCGTGTGAATCAGGACCTGTTCGCACAGGATGCTGCCCAGAGCCGTCTAAGGCGTTGGGCGCCCGGTGACTGGCATGTGGCGCCAGACTGGCAAGAGACGGTCGCCAATTTTTGGCAAAGTCTGGCGGGTCATGCTCTTGCAAAGTTTGTTGAGGGTCGGTGCGAGCAGGGTGCCATCATTTATCCGCCTCAGCCCTTGAAAGCTTTGGAGTTGACGCCTTTGGCGCAAACCCGAGTTGTCATTTTGGGACAGGACCCTTACCACGGGGAGGATCAGGCCGAGGGGCTGGCGTTCTCTGTCGGTGTAGGCGTGAAGGTGCCGCCATCACTTCGCAACATTTACAAAGAACTGCAGCGTGAGGGTTTGTGTACGCAAACCCGGTTGTCTGGGTCCTTGGTTCTTTGGGCTCGCCAGGGCGTGCTGCTGTTGAACACCTGCCTGACGGTCGAACAAGGCCAGCCCGCCAGCCATGCGGGCCGCGGCTGGGAGCAGTTGACGGATTCGATACTGCTCAGCGTTGTACGTCAGACCCGGCCCGTGGTTTTCATGTTGTGGGGCAGCCATGCACAAAAGACCTGGGATAGAGTCCTGGCGGCAAGTCAGGGTTGTGGATGTGACCAGGTCATGCGCCATCAGATTTTGAAATCCAATCACCCATCGCCTCTTTCCGCGCTGAGGTTGCCCGCTCCTTTTATTGGGAACAATCATTTCAGGCTGGCAAATGACTTTCTTGTGCAGCAAGGCGAGTCTGCAGTGGCTTGGTGATGCCCAAGATGCTACAGAAAAACGACTTGCGGCTAGTCAAAGTTGCAAAAAAGCTGGCATAATTCGTGGTTCACCGACGGAGAGGTGGCCGAGTGGTTAATGGCAGCAGACTGTAAATCTGCCCTCTTGCGAGTACGCTGGTTCGAATCCAGCCCTCTCCACCAGTGAAAGAATTTGTTGAGCCGATTCGATGGAAGTGTCGTGATGCGAAGTGGTTTTTGACTGCTTTTGCAACAAGATGCGGGAGTAGTTCAATGGTAGAACCCTAGCCTTCCAAGCTAATGACGCGGGTTCGATTCCCGTCTCCCGCTCCATTCAGGTTCTAAAGAATATTGCCCATTTGGCTCAGTGGTAGAGCACTCCCTTGGTAAGGGAGAGGTCGCGGGTCCGATTCCCGCAATGGGCACCAATTGGTGTGTTGTCAGGCGCGCCGTTAGTGCGGGTGCCTACACATTTGTTAAATGTGTTGATCGTTACTTTTCGGAGTCCACAATGGCAAAAGAAAAATTCACACGAACCAAGCCCCACGTGAACGTGGGCACCATCGGTCACGTTGACCATGGCAAGACCACCCTGACAGCCGCCATCACCACCGTGTTGGCAGCCAAGTTCGGTGGCTCCGCTAAGGCCTACGACCAAATCGACGCAGCCCCCGAAGAAAAGGCTCGTGGCATCACCATCAATACCGCGCACGTCGAATACGAAACCGCCAACCGCCACTACGCCCACGTGGACTGCCCTGGCCACGCTGACTATGTGAAGAACATGATCACCGGTGCTGCTCAGATGGACGGCGCCATCCTGGTTTGCTCTGCTGCTGACGGCCCCATGCCCCAGACCCGTGAGCACATCCTGTTGGCTCGCCAGGTCGGCGTGCCCTACATCATCGTGTTCTTGAACAAGTGCGACATGGTTGATGACGCCGAGCTGCTCGAACTCGTCGAAATGGAAGTTCGCGAACTCCTGGACAAATACGACTTCCCAGGCGACGCCACCCCCATCATCCACGGCTCTGCCAAGCTCGCCATGGAAGGCGACAAGGGTGACCTCGGCGAAGGCGCCATCATGAAGCTGGCCGACGCCCTGGACAGCTACATCCCCCTGCCCGAGCGTGCAGTCGACGGCACCTTCCTCATGCCCGTGGAAGACGTCTTCTCCATCTCTGGTCGTGGCACCGTGGTGACCGGTCGTGTTGAGCGCGGCATCATCAAAGTCGGCGAAGAAATCGAAATCGTCGGTA
>JBJOIT010000019.1:0-52671 GCA_046046915.1 Pseudomonadota bacterium | reverse complement strand
GCCTACTGCGCACCGAAACCGGCGTGCACCGTCTGGTGCGCAAGTCACCGTTTGACTCGTCGGGCGGGCGCCACACCTCTTTTGCGTCGGTGTTTGTCTACCCTGAAATCGACGATTCCATCGAGATCGACATCAACCCTTCGGATGTGCGTACCGACACTTTCCGTGCCAGTGGTGCGGGTGGTCAGCACATCAACAAGACCGACTCGGCCGTGCGTCTGACCCACATCCCCACCGGCATCGTGGTTCAGTGCCAGGACGGCCGCAGCCAGCACAGCAACCGCGACGTGGCCTGGAAACGTCTGCGCAGCCGCTTGTACGACTTTGAAATGCGCAAGCGCCAGGAAGAACAGCAAAAGTTGGAAGATAGCAAGACCGACGTCGGCTGGGGCCACCAGATCCGCTCTTATGTGCTCGACAACAGCCGCATCAAAGACCTGCGCACCAACGTCGAAGTCTCAGCCACGCAAAAGGTGCTCGACGGCGACCTCGATGTGTTCATCGAAGCGTCGCTGAAACAGGGCGTGTGATGAACACGCTGATGCACACGGAGGGGCTGATCTTCGACATGGACGGCACCATGATCGACTCCATGCCCCACCACGCCAACAGCTGGGTGGAATTCACCCGCCGTCACGGCATAGATATCGACGTGCCCGACCTGATGCGGCGCACCACCGGGCGCACCGGTGCCGAATGCATGCGCGAGCTATTTCAGCGCGAAGTCGCGCTGGAGGAAGTATGGACCCTGATCCATGAAAAGGAAGTGATTTACCGCGAGCTGTTCGCGCCAGTTTTTGCTGAGGTAGCAGGCTTCACGGCTTTTGCCGATGCAGCCCGTGCGCGCGGGCTGAAGCTGGGGGTAGGCACGGCGGGTGACAAACACAACATCGCCTTTGCGTTTGCTAACCTCAAGATGCAAGTACAGCCCGAGGCCGTGGTGGGTGGCGATGAAGGACTGCCCGGCAAGCCGGAGCCCGCGATTTTTCTGGAGGCCGCACGTCGCATGAACGTGGATGCCAGCCGCTGCATCGTCTTTGAAGACGCGCCGTTCGGTATCGAAGCGGCCCGGCGCGCCGGCATGCGGGCAGTGGCCATCTGTACCGGCCACAGCGCCCAAGAGTTGGCAGGGCCCCATGTCATTGCCCAGGCTCGTGACTACCACGAGCTGTTTGAATCTAAATTTTTGGAGAGTCTGCATGTTGCAACTACGTGATGGGCAAGGAGAAGCCGTCGTCATCCACCGGGCTGACTACGCTGCACCGGCATTTCTGATCGATACGGTGGACCTGAGTTTTGACCTGGACCCCGCCAAAACCCGCGTGCTGAACAAGATGCGCATGCGCCGCAACCCGGACGTAGCGGCACAGCCCTTGAAACTAGATGGCGAAGAGCTGAACCTGGCTCGCGTGCTGGTCAACGGCCAGGGCACCTCCTTCAAGATGGAAGGCAACCGCCTGGTGCTGGAGAACCTGCCACAGAGCCACGAAGCGTTTGACCTGGAAATCTTCACGACCTGCGCACCAGCCAAAAACACCAAGCTGATGGGCCTGTACGTCAGCAATGACTCGTTCTTCACGCAGTGCGAGGCCGAGGGCTTCAGGCGCATCACCTACTTTCTGGACCGGCCAGACGTGATGGCGAGTTACACCGTCACCCTGCGCGCGGACAAAGACAAATACCCTGTGCTGTTGTCCAACGGCAACCTGGTGGAAGAAGGTGCTTTGGAGGACGGTCCTAACGGCCCGCGTCACTTTGCCAAATGGGTCGACCCACACAAAAAGCCCTGCTACCTGTTTGCGCTGGTGGCTGGCCAGCTGGTGTGCCGCGAGCAGCGTATCACCTCGCGCGCCGGCAAAGACCACCTGCTACAAGTCTATGTGCGCCCCGGCGATCTGGACAAGACCGAACACGCCATGAACTCCCTGATGGCCAGCGTAGCCTGGGACGAGGCTCGTTTTGGCCTGCCGCTGGATCTGGAGCGCTTCATGATCGTCGCAACCAGCGACTTCAACATGGGCGCCATGGAAAACAAGGGCCTGAACATCTTCAACACCAAGTACGTGCTGGCCAACCAGGCCACGGCGACCGATGCCGACTTTGCCAACATCGAGTCGGTGGTGGGGCATGAATACTTTCACAATTGGAGCGGCAACCGCGTCACCTGCCGCGACTGGTTCCAGCTCTCGTTAAAAGAGGGCCTGACGGTTTTTCGCGATCAGGAGTTCAGCCAGGACCTGTGCGCCGAAGCTTCGGCCCGCGCGGTCAAGCGCATTGAGGACGTGCGGGTGCTACGTTCGGCCCAGTTCCCAGAGGACGCCGGCCCCATGGCCCACCCGGTGCGGCCCGACAGCTTCATCGAAATCAACAACTTTTACACCGTCACCATCTACGAAAAAGGTGCTGAAGTGGTGCGCATGATGCAAACTCTGGTGGGCCGCGCCGGCTTTGCCAAGGGCATGACGCTGTACTTTGAGCGACATGACGGCCAGGCCGTTACGTGTGACGACTTCGCTCAGGCCATCGCAGATGCCAACCCGGCATCCGATCTGGCGCGGCTGCTGCCTCAGTTCAAGCGCTGGTACAGCCAGGCAGGCACGCCGCATGTCCGCGCCGTGGGTCAGTTTGACGCGGATGCGCGCAGCTACACCCTCACGCTCACCCAAAGCTGCGCGCCCACGCCAGGCCAGCCGGCCAAAGAGCCCTTTGTGATTCCGGTCACGCTGGGGCTGGTCGATGCGCAGGGCACTGAGGTGCCCTTGCAGATGGCGGGCGAAACAACGCCCGCCGGCGCGAGCCGCACCGTGGTAATGACCGACGCTCAACATGTGCTGACCTTCATCAACGTCGATGCCGAGCCTGTGCCCTCCATCCTGCGGGGCTTCAGCGCACCGGTGGTGCTGGACTTTGATTACACCGACGCCCAATTGCTCACCCTGCTGGCCAGCGACCCTGACCCCTTCAACCGCTGGGAAGCCGGCCAACGCCTCACCCTGCGTGCGGCCATCACGCTCATCCAGTCTGCTGCAGACCTGACAAACGCCCAGCCCTTTGGCGACACCTATCTGCAAGCGATGCGCGGTGTGCTGCGCCACCCAACGCTGGATGCAGCGTTCAAGGAGCTGGTGCTCACACTGCCGTCTGAAGGCTACATCGCCGAGCAATTGGACGTGGTGGACCCGCAGCGCATTCATCAAGTGCGTGAGGCCATGCGCGTTCAACTGGCACAGTCGCTGGCAGCCGACTGGCAATGGGCTTTCGAGACCCATCAGGACAGCGGCAGTTATCGGCCCGACCCAGTCTCCAGTGGTCGGCGTGCGCTAGCAGGCATGGCCCTGAGCCAGCTGTGCCTGGCAGCGACCTTGAGCGGTGACGCCGTCATCCCGGGCAAGGCCTATCAGCGCTTCAAAGATGCCGGCAACATGACGGATCGCCTCAACGCCCTGAGCGCCCTGGTCAACAGTGGCCATGAACTTGCCACACCGGCATTGGCGCGTTTTCACGCGCTGTTCAAAGACGAGGCGCTGGTTCTGGACAAATGGTTTGCCTTACAGGCAGGTGCATGCGACCGGGGCGGCAACGTCCTGCCGGCCGTGCGTCAGCTGATGAAGCATGCCGACTTCCATCTGCGCAACCCCAACCGGGCGCGTAGCCTCATCTTTAGCTATTGCAGTGCCAACCCGGGTGCATTCCACCGCGCAGATGCTGCGGGTTATGTGTTCTGGAGTGAACGGGTGATTGAGCTGGACGGCTTCAACCCGCAGGTGGCAGCCCGTCTGGCGCGTGCACTGGATCGCTGGACCAAGCTGGCTGAGCCCTACCGTAGTGCAGCGCGCGAAGCCTTGGCCCGCGTTGCGGCCAAACCTGACTTGAGCAACGACGTGCGTGAGGTTGTGAGCCGCGCGCTGAGCTCCAGCTAAAGCCAGAAAGAGTACCTATGAGCAAACCCATCAGTCTGACCCGCTACCTGGTTGAACAACAGCGCAAAGGTGGCCTCATCCCGTCACAACTGCGCCTGCTGCTGGAAGTGGTGGCGCGTGCTTGCAAGAGCATCAGCCACGCCGTCAACAAAGGCGCCTTGGGCGGCGTGCTGGGCACGGCAGAGTCCGAAAACGTGCAGGGCGAAATCCAGAAAAAGCTCGACATCATTGCCAATGAAGTCCTGATTGAAGCCAACGAATGGGGCGGTCACCTGGCAGCCATGGCCAGCGAGGAAATGGAGGACATCTACGTGGTGCCCAACCGTTACCCGCAGGGCGAGTACCTGCTGCTGTTCGACCCCCTGGATGGCTCGAGCAATATCGATGTGAATGTGAGCATCGGCACCATCTTCAGCGTGCTGAAAAAGCAGGAAGACCCGTCGGGCCGACACTTCGATGTATCGGAAAAAGACTTCCTTCAAGCAGGCAGCCAACAAGTGGCGGCCGGTTACTGCGTTTATGGCCCGCAAACCACACTGGTGCTGACCGTGGGCAATGGGGTGGCCATGTTCACCCTTGACCGCGAGCAAGGCTCTTTTGTGCTGACGCAAGAGAACTTGCGCATCCCCGAAGACACCAAGGAATTTGCAGTCAACATGAGCAATATGCGCCACTGGGACACACCCGTCAGGCGCTACATCGACGAATGCCTGCAAGGCACCGAGGGCCCACGCGGTAAAGACTTCAACATGCGCTGGATTGCCAGCATGGTGGCCGATGTGCATCGCATCCTGACCCGGGGCGGCGTCTTCATGTACCCCTGGGACAAGCGCGAACCTCAAAAAGCTGGCAAGTTACGCCTGATGTATGAAGCCAATCCCATGAGCTGGCTGATCGAACAGGCCGGTGGCGCCTCCACCAACGGCAAACAACGCATTCTGGACCTGACACCCTCCCAATTGCACGAACGCGTCAGCGTCATGCTGGGCTCCCGCAACGAAGTCGAGCGCCTGACCCGCTATCACACCGAGATATAATCTAATGCTTGTGCCGGTGTAGCTCAGTCGGTAGAGCAGCTCATTCGTAATGAGAAGGTCGGGTGTTCGATTCATCTCTCCGGCACCATATAAATCAACAACTTAGCCAACCTGAAAAGGGTTGGCTTTTTTGTTTCCAATGCCGATGTAATGGCGGATGCAAGACGATTTAGCAGGTGCCCACGCCCAGTGAAAAATCCGAAGTCTTCCTGGCGTGATGTTTTTATGATTACTGCCTGGCAAATCCACTGCGAACGCTCCGGCCATTCAAAACAGTCGTTGCGTTTTGATCAACACCACCTGCAGCTCAACCAGAACCCACGTTTTTCTGCTTCTGCTGAGTTACCGTGGGAATTCTTGGTTCAACCTGCTTTTGCAGCTTGGATGCCAGATTCACCAGCAAGGCCTGGGCCAAACACATGGGAGCCGCAAGTGAACGAGAGAACGAATATTCGTGCTCCGGCACGGTGAAGAGCACAGAAGCGTTCTTGGCCAACGGAGACAGCGTTGAATCCGAGATGGCCAAGATGGGCACCTGCCTACTTCCACAGCTCTCCACCACATTCACGACTTCGTTTGCATAGAAACGGAAGGACACGGCGATCAGCATATCCCTGGGACGAATGAGATTCGCCATATGTGTTGTCAGGCCGCCGCTGGCGTCCAGCAATACCGCACGCTTGCCCAGCATCGTGAGCACGTAGCGCATCAAATAGACAACAGGTGCTGAGCGTAGTTGGCCAATCAAATAAATGGTGTCGGCCACATCCATCATCTTGGTGGCCTTCGCTATATCGCCTTTGGACGTTAGCTCCAGCAGCTCCTCCAGAGATGCGATGTCTCGATGTACCAGGTCCTGCAGAAATGTTGAAGTCGCACTGTGGTCGGCTAATTCTGATTGAAGCGCTTTGACGCGTGCATTGAACCCTGGTGCGGCAGTAGAAAGGCGCTGCTGGTAGAGCTGCTGCAACTCCTTGAACCCTTTGTAGCCCAGTGCCTGGGCAAAACGCACAAAACTCGACGCATGGATACCGCAGGTCTCGGCAATGGAGTTCACCGGCTTGATGGCGACCTCGTTTGGATTCTGCGTCAGGTAAACCGCAATTGCCTGGTACGACTTGCTCATGCCCTCGTACCGCTCATGAATCACGCGTATGAGTTCTTCGTAGTCTCTGGGTGTTTCGTTTTGTTGCATGGATTTGAATTTACAACCTTTATTGCGAAATGGGCCCGTCACATAGAGAAATTTGATACCTCAGTTCTGACTTTCATTGATCTGCAGGCCTCGGGCGGGCCGTCCCTGACGCATTCAAACACCACCACCCGGCCAAGACCGCCAGGACAGAGGACTGCAGCGCAATTACAGTGACAGCCAACAGTATGGGTTGTGAGTACATGCGCGTACTGGCGAATGGTTTTGGGCCGTCGGCCTCAGACCTTGACCCAAGCGCCAGATTTTTCTGACGCGAACAAGGCATCAATCACGCGCATATTGAGGATGGCGTCCTCCACACCGTAGGCCAGCGGAATCGAACCGCGCACGGCCTGCGAGAAGGCATCAATCTCCAACGTGTACATGTCGCAGGCCGGAATCACCTCCTCGTGAATGGAACTACCGTCGAGCTGGGAACCATCGTCGGTGAACACCCGGGTGGTGCCCCCCAGGGGGGCATTGAAGGGAATATGTAACTCGATGCGCTTTTGAGTGCCACATACCTGCACGCGCTGGTAGGGTACGGTCTGTGTCGAAACCGTGAAGTCCAGCCTGCGACCCTCGCCAAAGTCCACCAGGGCGCTGACCATGCGGTCGGTCTGAAATTCTGGGTCGCGGTCTACCAGTGCAATGACGCGTTGGGGCTCGGCGCCAAACAGGAAACGCGCTGTCACGATGGGGTAACAGCCAATGTCATACAGGGCTCCACCGCCAATATCGGCCTGGTTGCGCACATTCTGGGGGTCGCGATTGAAGTACGAGAAATAGCTCTGAATGGAGCGCAGGTCGCCAAACTCACCGGCACGCACGCGCTCGCGCACCGAAAGCCACTGCGGGTGGAAGCGCACCATGAAGGCTTCCATGATGTGCACTTTGCCGGCAACTTCGCGCAGTTGTGCTGCTTCATTCGCATTCAAGGCCACCGGCTTTTCACACAAGACATGCTTGCCAGCGCGAGCAGCTGCCAACGTGAGCGGAACGTGTTCGTGATTGGGCAACGGGTTGTAGACGGCCTCAATCTCGGGGTCGGCTAACAGTTCTTCGTAGCTGCCGTAGGCCAGCGGGATGCCCAGCTTGTCGGCCAGCGCGCGGCCTTTCTCCAGGTTTCGCGAGCTGATGGCGCGCAACTCGCAGTGCGGGCTTTTTTTCATGGCAGGAATGACTTTTTCCCAACCAATCTTGGCCGTGCTCAGCACGCCCCAGACGACTTTTTTCATTTGCGAGCCTTGGCTTAGATGAAGGAGTTGAGCAAGTTCTCGATGTACTCCTGGCGGCCCGACACAGGGCGCGTGTCCGTGTTGTGCTCCAGCACGCGCGCGGCCACCGCGTCCAGGCTGAGCTTGCCGGCCAGCACATCACGGCCGAAGTCGGTGTTCCAACCGGCGTAGCGGTCTGCGGTGATCTGGGCAAATCGGCCATCCTGGATCATGGCATCCGCAATCAATAGCGCCCGCGCAGCGGTGTCCATGCCGCCGATATGGCCGTGGAACATGTCTTCGGGGTCGATGGACTGGCGGCGCACCTTGCTGTCGAAGTTGAGGCCGCCTGAGGTAAAGCCACCGCCTTGCAGGATGTAGTACATCGCCAAGGTGGTCTCGGGGATGTTGTTAGGGAACTGGTCGGTGTCCCACTGGCACTGCATGTCGCCACGGTTCATGTCGATGGAGCCGAAGATGCCAAGGTCAATGGCGCTGACGATTTCATGCTCGAAGCTGTGGCCGGCCAAGGTGGCGTGATTGGCTTCGATGTTGACCTTGATTTCTTTTTCTAGACCGTGCTTTTGCAGGAAACCGAAGACGGTGGCCACATCAAAGTCGTACTGGTGCTTGGAGGGTTCGCGCGGCTTGGGCTCGATCAGTATGGTGCCCTGGAAGCCAATCTTGTGTTTGTATTCCACCACCATGTTCAGGAAGCGGCCCATCTGGTCGAGCTCCTGGCCCATGCGGGTGTTGAGCAGGGTCTCATAGCCTTCGCGGCCGCCCCAGAGGACGTAGTTTTCACCGCCGAGCTTCAGGGTGGCGTCCATGGCTTCCTTCACCTGCAAGGCGCCCAGCGCAAAGATTTCGGGGTTGGGGTTGGTAGAGGCACCGGACATGAACCGACGGTGGCTGAACAGGTTGGCCGTGCCCCATAGCAGCTTCATGCCGGTGTCTTGTTGTTTGCGTGCCAGCACGTCCACCATGGCATGGAAGTTGGCCACGCTTTCGCGCGGGGTGTTGCCCTCAGGCGCCACATCGCGGTCGTGGAAGCAGTAGTACGGAGCGCCTAGTTTTTGGAAGAACTCAAAGGCCACATCGGCCTTCACTTTGGCTGCGGCCATGGGGTCGCTCATGTGGTGCCAGGGGCGCTCGAAGGTGTCGCCACCAAAGGGGTCGCGCCCGTCCCAGCAGAAGCTGTGCCAGTAGCAGACGGCAAAACGTAGATGGTCCTCCATGCGCTTGCCCGCCACGATGCGGTTTTTGTCGTACCACTTAAAGGTCAGCGGATTCTTGGACTGGGGCCCCTCGTAGACGATGGGTGAGACGGCGCTGAAGTAGGTGCTCATGAGGTTTCCTGATGACGGGGATAGCGGGGGAGGCTTGAGGTGTGCAGGGATGATCAGTGCTTTATTGCAATTGCTTGAGCGCGGGGTACAGCGCCCGGAACTTCGCGTAGCGCGGTGACAGAAATGCCTGTTCGGCTGGGTTGGGTTCGTAGCTTTTTGCGATGGCAGGTTGGGTGCAGACCTGCTCAACCGCTGCGCCAGTTGCCAGCCACCCCAACCGTGCCGCGCCCAGCGCACCGCCTGCAGCAGATTCGGCATGGGTGACGATTTCGACGTTGAGACTGGAAGCAAGTTGCTGCGCCCACATCGCGCTGCGTGCACCTCCGCCCACAAGCGAAAGACGCTTTACATGGCTCCCTGCTTTTTTCAGGGCATTGAGGCCATCGGTCAGCCCGAAGGTCACGCCTTCAATCACTGAATAGGCCATGGCCGCCTGCTCAGCGCTGTGGCTAATGCCGTGGAAGCTGCCACGCAACACCGCATCGTTGTGCGGGGTGCGCTCGCCGCTCAGGTACGGCAGAAAGATCGGAGCAGCGGCGCGGGATGCGAAATCGAGTTGGCTGGCTTTGGCTTCGAGTTCGCTCTCGGATGCCGCTCCCAATGCCACCCGAGCCCACTGCAGGCAACTGGCAGCTGAGAGCATCACGCTCATTTGGTGCCAGCAGTGCGGCACGGCGTGACAGAAGGCATGGGTGGCGCTGGCCTCGTTGGGCGCGAACGATGGTGTCACCACAAACAGCACGCCGCTGGTGCCCAGGGACAAAAAGCCTTGTCCTGCATTGACGGCGCCCATGCCAACGGCACTCGACGCGTTGTCGCCTGCCCCTCCGGCAACAACAATGCCTTTGTGCAGACCTAAGGTGCTGGCGGCTTCGGCGTTCAATTGACCGCCGGGTGCACTACCTTCCACCGTGTGCGGCATATGGGCTTCGCTCATCCCGGTGAGTGCCAGCAGCTCAGGCGACCAAGTGCGCTTGGCCACATCCAACCAGGCCGTGCCGCTGGCGTCGGACAAATCGGTGATATGTTCGCCGGTGAGCATCAGGCGCACGTAGTCTTTGGGCAACAGTACTTTGGCCACCTTTGCAAACACAGCGGGCTCGTACTTGGCTACCCAGCGAAGTTTGGGCGCAGTGAAACCAGGCATGATGAGGCTGCCAGCCAGCCCCGAGGCAGAGGGCAGTTCGGCCATCATTTCTTCGCACTCCAGTGCGCAGCGATTGTCATTCCACAGAATCGCTGGGCGTAGCACACGGTTGGATCGATCCAGCAGCACCGCTCCATGCATCTGGCCAGAAAGGCCTATAGCCCTCACGGCTGCATACTCAGCAGGGTGTTTGGTTTGCAGGGCTTTCAGTGCACGGCAGGTGGCGGTCCACCAGTTGGCAGGATCTTGTTCACTATGGCCCGGCTGTGGGCGTGACACCTCCAGGGTCGAACCCGCCGTTGCAATGGCCTGGTGCTGATCGTTCAGCAACAGGGCCTTCACCTCTGACGTGCCGATGTCAATGCCAAGATACATGGCCATGTGCAGTGTCTCGTTGGACTCTCTGGTCAGTGAAATACAAGGCACGGCAGATCGCGCTTGAAGGACCGTCCAAGGGCCGGAGACGGTAGTAGTGCGGAAGCGCAGCGGCGCCTACTGCTGCAGACAACTCGCCATGCTTGCAGAAATGGATTGTGGGCACATCCGCTTCCTTGTGATGTTCGCTGAGGAATCGTTTCTTCGCCTCGTGAAACAAGCCTGGCCAGCGCGCGAGGGAGCTTCCACCGACCACAAAAATGGATGGGTTAAATGCCTTCCACAAGTTGTGCATCAGCGCAGCAACAACCGATACACGCGAGTTGACATCGGTAAGCTTTTCCAGCCCGTCAGATCCCAGCCAGGCATCCACACATCCGCTGCGACCGCACTTGGCGCATAGTGGGCCATCGCCTTGGATAAAGGTATGCCCTATTGCTCCAGCGCTACCGCTAACGCCAGCGCAAATTCTGTCTCCCACCACGAGGCCCATCTGTATGGTTTGGGAGAAATCAAGATACATCAAGGTGTCAGCGCGCTGCTCAGAAAATTCATAGGCGCCAACGGCACAGCAGTGGTTATCGCTTTGAACAAATAAGGGAATGTCGGACATACCCAGGCGCTTAAAAGCCGTGCGCAGCTTATGAACGATAGGTTCACCTTTCCAGTTGAAGTCCATCGCGGAACGCAATGTGGCGTTGCCCTCGTCAAACACCCCAGCATAAGCAATGCCGATACCGCCGACTAAATAGCCGCTTGCCTGAATCTTGTCGTTCACCTGCGCCACCGTGTTGACGATGAGTGAAACAACCGAATCAACCTCGGTGGCGCAGTGGTCAACCTGGTGTGCAAACCGAATGTCGCCTGCAGTCGATACCGCAACCAGTTGAATATGGCTTTTGGAGAACTCAACACCGATCAGAGTGCGCGATTGCGAGTCCACAAAAATGGACGTGGACGGCCGACCCATAGAGTTCTTCGTGAATATGTCACTTTCGACTAGCCAGCGTTCTTCAATCAGTTCCTTGACCAATAAGCTGATGGTGGATTTGGTAAGGCCTGTGAACTGCGATAGCTGTGCCCTGGACAAGCCGGGCTTGGCCCGGAGCATGCGATACACCACACCTTGGTTGATCAGCTTGATAAGCTGCGCATCACCGATAGCACTCATAGGCTGCATTCATAGTTGTTCATACGCTCATCCTCATGGACTGGTGCCTCTAGGCACGCTTGCGCCAGGGCATCGATTGGCACCTGGTTTGCAACCAGACGAAATACACCGCCCAAGAGATCGGTCATTGGAGGCTCTATTGGGTTGAGGTGACAAAGCGGCCCCGTGTGGTGGGGCCGCTGGATCACACGGGGTCAACCAATTCAGGAATGCGGGTAACTTTTTTGCCTGCGATGATCATTCCCAGAACTTCGTCCTCGGTGATATTGGCAGTCTTGTAGGTGCCCACGGTCTTTCCGTTCTTCATCACGCAAAGGCGGTCCGACAGGCCAAACACGTCGGGCATGTCGTGGCTGATCAGGAAGATGCCTACGCCGCGTGCCTTGAGCGTGCGCACCAGCTCATGCACCATCTGCGTCTCTTCAGGGCCGAGCGCTGCGCAGGGCTCATCCATCACCAGCGCCTTGGCCTTGAAGTACAGGGCACGCGAGATGGCAACCACCTGGCGCTGACCACCCGACAAGGCGCGCACAGGAACACGGATGTTCTTGAAGTTGGGGTTGAGCTGCTTGAAGACTTCGCGCGCTTCGCGCTCCATCGCGTAGTCATCCAGCGTGCCCCACTTGGTCTTGATTTCGCGGCCCAGGAAAAGGTTGGCCACTGCATCCAGATTGTCAGCAAGTGCCAACGTCTGGTAGATGGTTTCCACACCGTAGGCCTGGGAGTCCGAAGGGTTTTCTATCTTGGCCACCTCTCCATTGATACTGATGGAGCCGCTGTCGATCGGGTAAGCACCGGCCAGCATCTTCATCAAGGTGGACTTACCTGCACCGTTGTGACCCAGCAAGGCAACAACTTCACCGGCATAGAGCTTTAATGTGACCTTCTCAACAGCATGCACACCGCCGAAGGCTTTGCTGACGCTCTGAATGTCAACGAGTGGAATATTGGTATTGGTTGTCATCACAGACGCTCTCCCGTTGCACGGCGATAAATTACATCGAAGACAACCGCCACGATGAGCACCTGCCCAATAATGACCAAGCGTTGTCCCACACCTACTTCCATCAGCAGCAAGCCGCTCTCCAGGAATTGAATGATCAGAGCGCCCAGCACAGTGCCCAGGACACTTCCACTACCGCCAGCAAGTGCAACACCGCCAATGACTGCAGCGGCAATCGCATACAACTCCATACCTGTACCAAGGGACGCAGTACCAGCGTTCAAACGCGAAATAGCAACGATGGCCGCAACTGTCGTCATAACTCCAAGCAATAGAAAAATCTTCAGAGTGACCCACCGAACGGGGATACCCACAAGATTGGCTGCTTCGGGGTTGCCGCCGATGGCATAGATATAGCGGCCGAAACTAGTACGGTTAACGATGAAGGAAATCAAGGCCACCACCACAGCCCAAATCAGCACTGGGTTGGGAATGCCTTGGGGTTCGGTCTTACTTTGGATTTGATACGAACACATGACACCCACAAAAAGCAGGATCACGGCGATGAAGAAACCGGTGATTAGGGCGTCCAAGACCATGGGGCGAGGCTCAAGACCATGCGACTTCATGGAGCGCCTACGCTGAAAGGTGTTGACTGTAAGGATCAGGCTTGCAATGAGCCCAATCGCCCAGCTTGCGGTGGTTCCTATCGCACCATCCAGGCCACCACCGATGAGCAGGAATGTGGGGTCAGAAACAGGCTGGGTTCTACCATCGGAGAAGAGAAATGCAATGCCTCGGAAAGAGACCAGACCACCCAGAGTCACCACAAAGGAAGCGACACCAAGGTAGGCAGAAAGCCATCCTTGGTATAGGTATATGGCCAGTGAAATAGCCAAACCCACCATGCTTGCGGGAACCCAATGCCAGCCCTTGCTGTACATGAGGTAGGCAATAGCTACCCCAACTGTGGCCAGTACTGAGCCCACCGAAAGATCAATCTGTCTTGCAACAATCACCAAACCGATGGCTGCAGCTACGATGCCGACTACCGCAGATTGCTGAGCAATGTTGTACAAATTTTCCGGCGAAAGAAAATTGCCGGTCGCTATGTGGAACGCCAGCGCCATCACCACCAACACGACAGACATGATCATCAGTCTAAGGTCCAGTGCACTGATCTGAAATTTCTCTTGTATCGATCTCATAGTTTTCTCGTTTGGTCAGTTCACGCCAGAAAAAGGTGGAGAGCCGACTGACCCTCCACCCTCTACTGCTTCAGTTGCCTATTTATTTGCAGGCAGCTGGGCCAGTGGCCTTGTCAACACCCTTGCAAGCAGCATCTTTAGAGATCCAGCCGGCCTTGATGACCACGTCGAGGTTGGCCTTGGTGATAGGCAGAGGCTTGAGCAGAATGGACTGCAGAGCCACTTTCTTTTCACCATCGCTGAACACGGCTGCACCCTTGGGTTTTTCCCCCTTAGCCAGAGCGACGGCAACCTGCGCGCCAACCTTTCCGAGTTCACGTGAGTCTTTCCAAACCGACACGGTCTGGCTTCCCTGTGCAACGCGGTTCAGCGCTGCGTGGTCACCGTCCTGGCCAGAAACAGGAACGCCCTTCATGCCCTTGGAAGACAGTGCAGCAACTACACCACCGGCCATGCCGTCATTGGAAGACACTACTGCGTCCACCTTGCCGCCTGCCTTGGTCAGAATCTGCTCCATGTTCTTTTGGGCTGCTTCTGGCTTCCAATCGTCGGTGTACTCTTCGCCCACGATCTTGATGTCACCCTTCTTGATAGCGGCGTCCAGAACTTCTTGCTGGCCAGCGCGCAGGAGGTTGGAATTCGGGTCAGTTGAGGCACCCTTGATCATGGCGTAATTTCCCTTAGGCATCGCGGCGTAAATGGCTTGCGCCTGCAGACGGCCCACTTCCTTGTTGTTGAAGGAGATGTAGAACACTTCGGGGGACTCGAACAGACGGTCGTAGGCAATCACAGGGATGCCCTTGGCCTTCGCCTTGGCCAGCGCAGGAGCGATAGCATCCTTGTCTTGTGCCAAGATCATCAGGACTTTGGCGCCCTTGCTGATCAAACCGTCGATGTCCGCCAATTGCTTTTCTGCGGATGCTTGTGCGTCCGCAGCAACGTAGGTTGCGCCGTTTTTGGCAAGCTCGTCCTTGATTGCCTTTTCGTCGGTTGTCCAACGTTCTTCACGGAAGTTGGACCAGCTCACGCCGACCAACTGAGCCATCACCGATGTGCTGGCTGCAGCAAACATTGCGGCTGCCATTACTGTGCGTTTAAATTTCATACAAGTCTCCAAAAAAAGAAGCGCGCAAGTCGAACTTGGACGGTTTCGACAACTCATTCATGAACCCAGGCCGCCCCCTGGGTTTTCCACTTGCTCGGATTCATCGAACCCAAATCAAGATCTCTCACTACGTCCACACCACAACAACCAGCACTGCATCAGAGGACTGCCAATGCTTGGAGGTCACAATGCGGACTTGGTCACGCCACCTCCAAACCGTCAGAATTGCCTTGATGAACACTTGATTTCCTCAAGAAGGGTTGACCGTGGACATACAACTACCTAAACTCATTCAACATTTATTGCAAAACAATTTGCAGCGAATATTGCATTGAATCTTATATTGCAATTTACATTGCACAATCCGGGTTTACCCTTAATTCCTCGCTTGAAAGCGGTTAGATGCGCTCCCAACCTCGAGCAACCACCGCCATAAATACAAGCAGCAACGAGAACGCAGTCGGCGTGAGGGCAAAAAAAACGCCACCTGGAAAGATGGCGCGTCTGCTTGAAGAGAGATCCTTTACGGCTGCTATGCAGTGGCCTTCAATGCGTCTTTGTTGACGACTAGGTTGTGGTCAATACAACCATTAAAGAAGTCCAACACGTTTTGCACCGATGAGATGGCCATGCGCTCTCCGCACTCAGCGGTGAGGCCTGCGATATGTGGCGTCAGGATGGCGTTGCTCAGCCCAAACAGTGCGTTGGCATTTGAAGGTGGCTCTGTTTCAAAGACATCTACACCAGCACCAGCAATCACACCGCTTTTCAGTGCATCTGCGAGTGCGGCTTCGTCAATGACGCCACCGCGAGCAGTATTGACAAGCACGGCAGTAGGCTTCATCCAGGCAAGCTCGGTCGCACTAATCAGAGCCTTGCCGCTATGAGGCACGTTGACCGATACTGCATCAGCCCAGCGCAGGCCCTCTTCCAAGGTGCTCACCGGCGTCACATCGCCAGCAGGCCAGCCGGCTTTTTCAAGATACGGGTCCAAAGCTCGGATGTTCATACCAAAGCCAGCAGCCATACGTGCCAGGTGCCGACCGATCCGGCCATAGCCGATGATCAAGAGGTTCTTGCCGCTCACCTCTCGCGCGGCCAGCAAGTTGCGCCAACCCCATTCACCATCGCGCACTGATGTATCGGCCTTGACGGTCTGCTTGGTCGTCGCAAGGATCAGCATCATGCTGTGTTCGGCCACGGAGATGGAGTTGGCATCGCCGCAGATGGCCAGCGCGATGCCACGATCATTGCAGGTAGGCAAGTGCACCGCGTCGTAACCCACGCCGTGGCGCGAAACAATCTTCAGATTCGGGGCCATGGCTATCGTGGCACCACTACAGGGCTGGGTGCGTATAACCAAGCCTTCGGCCTTGGCGATCAGTGGTGCATAGCTGGCCTCACTCACCTCCTCCACATAGTCATACGTAATGCCAGGCGCGTTCCGGAGAAGCGCCATGCCGCTGGGGTGGATCTTCCCCGCAACCAGAATATGGGGCATCAGTAGGCTCCCTTCGCATCGGCAGCTTGCGCAGACGCTGCGCCCACCAGCTTGCGGAACTTGGTCACGCTGTCTTGTGCCGCAGCAGCCAACAAACGCGAGTCACCCGACACAGTGGTCATGTCAAAGCCCCAGGCAATGGCGCGAACTGCGTATTCGGGCGTACCGCAATGTAGGGCTGCGCGGATGTTGTTCTTCTTGCAGGCTTCCACGATTTTTTTCAGGGCTGCGATCATCTCGGGCTCTTCGCGGTCGAAAGCTGGCGCCAGACGGCCCTGCATCAGGCTAAATGTCAGGTCCGCAGGGCCCACGTAAATGCCATCCAGTCCCGGTGTGGCGGCAATGGCCTCCAGGTTCTGCATGGCTTCTGCGGTCTCCACCATGGCGAACGCCAGCATCTCGCCATTGGCTTCCTGAGCGTAGTTGGCACCGGCCGAGAAGTTGGCGCGGGTGGGGCCAAACGAGCGTTGGCCCAGGGGCGGGTAGCGCATGTAGCTCACGAATTCGGCCGCCTGCTCGGCGCTGTTGATCATGGGGCACACCACGCCATAAGCACCGGCGTCCAGCGCCTTCATGATGATGCCGGGTTCCAGCCACGGCACGCGGGCCAGCAGCGTTAGGCCGGAAGCGCGCATGGCCTGGAACATGGGCAACACATCGCTGTAATCCAGCGCACCGTGCTGGATGTCGATGCAGATGCTGTCATAGCCCTGCGCAGCCATGATTTCAGCGATGAACGGGTTACCCACAGACAGCCAGCCGTTGATGCTTGGCTTGCCTTGTCCCCAAATTTCCTTGAGTTTGTTCTTGATCATGTGGGTCTCTTACAAAACGATTTGGGCCAACTTGGTGTCAAGGTAATCGGCAATGCCTTCAATGCCACCTTCGCGTCCCATGCCGGAATACTTGGTGCCGCCAAACGGTGCTTCCGATGCAGCCATGGCAAAGCTGTTGATGCCCACCATGCCCGCCTTCAAGCCCGCCACGGTGGCGCGGATGCGCTTGGCACTGGTAGTGAACGCATAGGCCGACAATCCCATTTCCGAGGCATTGGCGCGCTGTATCACTTCCTCATCGTCCTTAAAGGTGGTGATGGCAGCAATCGGCCCGAAGTTCTCTTGCTCAAACACCTTCATGGTGTCGGTCACGCCGGTCAGCACCGTGGGCTCAAAGAAGAAGCCCTTGGCGTGCGCGGGTGAGCGACGGCCACCGGTGACCACTTTGGCACCAGCACTGATCGCGCTTTCCACAATGGATTCCATTTCATCGAGACGCGCAGCATTGATTAGCGGCCCCATCTGCGTAGCAGCGTCCAGGCCATCCCCCAGCTTCATTGCACGGGCGCGCGCCACAAAGCCGTTCACGAACGCATCATGCAGGCTTTCATGGATAAAAAAGCGGTCTGCCGTCACGCACACCTGACCGGCATTAGCAAATTTGGTTGGTACGGACATGCTTAGAGCAAGCTCTAGGTCGGCATCGTCATAGACGATCAGGGGCGCGTTGCCACCCAACTCCATGGATGTCTTCTTCACGGTATCCGCCGCATCGCGCAGCATTTGCTGGCCCACTCGGGTGGAGCCGGTGAGGGACACCTTGCGCACTGAGGGGGCTGCCATGATGGGGGCATAAGTGGTAGAGGTAGGCCCAACCACCAGGCCCACCACCCCTGCCGGGATCTTGGCTTCCCTCAGACAGTCGACCATGACCATGGCAACGCCAGGCGTTTGACTGGAAGGACGAATGATGATGGCGCAACCAGCGGCAAGCGCAGGAGCTACTTTGCGAGCGATAAGTGCAGCAGGGAAATTCCATGCGGTAAATGCAGCAGCCACACCCACAGGCTCGTGACTGATTTCAAAGCGGCCACTGGGAACCCGGCTTTCCACCACACGACCGTAAATTCGACGGGCTTCCTCGGCCATCCAGCGGAATTGGTCTATGGAGAGATTCCATTCGCGTTCTGACTGCACCAGAGGCTTACCGGTTTCAGTGGAAATCATGATGGCTGCTTCTTGGCGGCGACGAGTCATGATGTCAGCCACCTGGTGAAGTGAATCTGCACGTTCAAAGGAAGACTTTTTCTTCCAGACTTCAAACCCCTTTTCCGCACAAGCAATCGCTTCAAGCGTGTCAGCCTGGGTTGCGTAGGGCACGTTGCCCAGGGACTCTTGTGTCACCGGACTGAACACCGGCGCCCCCTGTTTGTCGGAGGCTTCTCGCCACTCACCGTTCAGATAAAGGCCAAATTTGGAATACATGATTCGCTCACCTCGTTTATTTGGACCACTCGGCCCATTTGTACGGACTTCAACGCTGCCTCAGCCAGCATGAGTGCCAAGCGACCATCGGCAAAGCCGACTTCTGGATCACGCTTGTTTTCAATGGCGTCGACAAACTCGCTGATCTCGTCTGCAAAAGCTTGCTCATAGCGCTCAATGAAGAAGTTCTGATATGGCTCAGAACGCTCAGTGAAAGTCTTGGTGTGCAAGGTGGCTTCGTGGTTTTTGCGGTTCTGCGAACTGGCCAGGCCCAGCGTGCCCAGAGCTTCCACGCGCTGGTCATAGCCGTACACGGCCTGGCGAGAGTTGGTGATCACGCACTGCTTGCCGCTGGCCGTGCGCAAGGTCACGCATACGGTGTCGTAGTCCTGCAACTCATCCATAAGTGTGGGGTTAACCAAGCGACTGCCCGTTGCAAAAACCTCCACGGGCTCTTCACCCAACATGAAGCGAGCCATGTCAAAGTCGTGGATGGTCATGTCGCGGAAGATGCCGCCAGACACGCGTAGATAAGCGGCTGGCGCCATCCCAGGATCGCGCGAGGTAATCATCACTTGGTGCAATTCACCAATGTCGCCTCTGCGCACTGCATCACGCGTTGCCCGATGGCCGGGGTCAAAACGTCGTACAAAGCCCAACATGATGGGCACATTTGAGTTGCGGATCTTCTCGTAACAGGCATTCACTCGGGCGAGGCTCAAATCAATGGGCTTCTCACACAGGATGGGTTTGCCAGCGGCTACCGCCTGTTCAAGAATGTCCGCATGGGTGTCGGTAGATGTTGCAATAAGAATTGCATCGACACCGGGATCAGCAAGAACTTCGGCAACAGAACCGGATGTTTTCACACCCAACTCCGCTGCCACCTTGTCAGCCGAGGGTTGATAAATATCGAATACCGTTGCGAGGCGAGCGCGCGGGTGTTGGGCAATGTTGCGAGCGTGCATCACACCGATGCGGCCACAACCTAAAACTGCAATGTTGACCATAAAGTACCTCCTTGTGCAATAATAATTGCTGTTCTTTGCACTTGTCAATATCTGATTCAAATTATGGAGATCCTTATGCTCGAGAAGACCGTTCGCCTCACCATGGCCCAAGCACTCGTCAAATACCTGTGCAACCAGTTCACAGAGATCGATGGCAAAAAAGTGCCGCTGTTTGCGGGCGTTTTTGCCATCTTTGGCCACGGCAACGTGACTTGTCTGTCGGAGGCACTTGAGGCCGTACAAGACACCCTCCCCACCTGGCGCGGACAGAACGAACAGTCCATGGCGTTGTCTGCAGTGGCCTTTGCAAAGGCAAAGAAGCGTCGTCAGTTGATGATTGCTGCAACCTCCATTGGCCCAGGCGCCGCCAATATGGTGACCGCTGCGGGCACTGCCCATGCCAACCGCCTGCCTGTGCTGTTGCTTGCCGGTGATACTTTTGCCAACCGCCTGCCTGACCCGGTACTGCAACAAGTTGAGCACTTCAACAATCCCACCATCACCGTGAACGACAGCTTTAAACCGGTCGTGCGTTATTGGGATCGCATCACGCTACCGGAGCAAATCATCACATCCTTGCCACAGGCCATCGCCACGATGCTGGACCCGGCTGACTGCGGTCCGGCATTCATTGGACTGTGCCAAGACACACAAGAAATAGCCTTTGATTACCCGGTTGAGTTCTTTGAGCCAACGACCTGGGTGGTGCCCCGTCCACGGGCGGACAAAGACAAGCTGGCCCAGGGAATTGAATTACTCAAAAGCGCAAAAAAACCCCTCATCATTTCTGGTGGCGGTGTCCGCTACTCCCTGGCTGAGGAGCAAGTTGCCTCGCTTGCACTGCGCCACAAGATCCCGGTGGTGGAAACCATTGCGGGCAAGGGCGGACTCACCCATTACCACCCAGCCCACGCGGGCCCCATCGGCATCGTGGGATCTACCTCAGCTAATGCCTTGGCTTCTCAAGCCGATGTGATTCTGGCTATTGGCACACGCTTGCAAGATTTCACTACCGGCTCTTGGACACTTTTTAACCGGGATACGAAGTTCATCTCGGTCAACGCAGCGCGTTGGGACGCGACCAAACACCGCGCCCTGTCGGTGGTGGGCGATGCCCGCGAGACGGTCG
This sequence comes from Pseudomonadota bacterium, assembly GCA_046046915.1. Taxonomy (GTDB): domain Bacteria; phylum Pseudomonadota; class Gammaproteobacteria; order Burkholderiales; family Burkholderiaceae_C; genus JBEEJZ01. Next base: position 32,106 of record JBJOIT010000019.1, on the reverse strand, counting down.
AGGAGTTGCGTGCACAGTTGGGTGATTGGGAAGCTTCACCCGAGTGGTTTGCGACCTCGCGAACCCTCTTCGGCGAATGGGAAACCTTGCTGGATAGCCATAAGAAGCCCACCAACGCACTGATCCCCACCTATGCACAGGTGGTTGACGTGATCAACAAAGGCGCAAGCGACAACGACACCTTGATTGCTGCAGCAGGTGGGATGCCTGGCGAGGTGACCAAGGGTTGGCGTGTGAAGGATCCCCACACCTTTGACTGCGAATTCGGCTTCTCCTGCATGGGCTACGAGATTGCCGCCGGCTGGGGCCACGCCATGGCCAAGGACGGCAAGGGCACACCCATCGTGATGCTGGGCGATGGCACCTACATGATGATGAACTCGGACATCTACTCCACCGTACTGTCGGGCCACAAAATGATTGTGGTCGTATGCGACAACGGCGGCTACGCCGTGATCAACCGCCTGCAGCAATTCAAGGGCGTGCCAGGTTTCAACAACCTGCTCAAGGACTGCCGCGTCAAAAAGCCCTTCCCGGTGGACTTTGTAAAGCATGCCGAATCCATGGGTGCGCTGGCGCGAAGCTGCACAACGCTTGAAGAACTGGCAGATGCCATGGCGTGGGCCCAAAGCAACGACCGCACGACACTTATCACCATCGTGACCGACGCCTTTGCATGGGTGCCAGGTGATGCGGACTGGGATGTGGGGGTGCCAGAGGTCAGCTCCCGTGCGTCGGTGCAGGAGGCGCGAGCGCACCAGGAACAGATTCGCAGCAAACAGCGTGTTGGTATCTAAGTCATTGAAATAAGGAAATCACTGTGAACAGACTTGATGGAAAGATTGCCGTCATCACCGGCGGAACCCAGGGCTTAGGTGCGGCGATTGCGCTGCAATTTGCTCAGGCAGGCGCAGCGGGCTTAGCCATTTGCGGACGCTCTGCAGCCAAGGGCAATGCCGTGGCAGAGCGCATCCAGAAAGAAACAGGCGTCAGGACTGTTTTTGTGGCGGCCGACCTCAACAGCGTTGACGACTGCCGCAACGTGGTCGAGCAGGCGGACAAGGCCTTTGGCCGTATTGATGTGCTGGTCAACGCTGCAGGTTTGACCGATCGCGGCAATTTGCTCAACAGCTCGCAAGACCTGTTTGACCGCATGTTTGCCGTCAATGTGCGTGCGCCTTTCTTCCTGATGCAAGAGGCTGCCAAGCGCATGATCCGCGACGGCATCGCAGGATCCATGGTGAACATCGGATCGACCTCCGAACATGCAGGACAGCCCTTCCTGGCACCGTACTCAGCGTCCAAGGGCGCCTTGGCTACGCTGACCCGCAACTCCGGCTATGGCCTTATGCGCAACCGCATCCGCGTTAACCAACTCGACATTGGCTGGATGGCGTCGGATGGTGAAGACCGCGTACAACGCGAGTACCACCAGGCCGACCCTGACTGGCTCAAGAACGCTGCCGCTGCACAGCCCTTCGGTCGCCTGCTGGCGCCCGAAGAAGTGGCCAAGGCCGTCGCCTTCATGGCCTCGGATGACAGCGGCATGATGACCGGCTCAGTGATCCACTTCGACCAGTCGGTGTGGGGCGCCTATGACGGCGGCCCACCGCACCCCGCAGAGGCCATGAGCGAATAAAACCAAGGAGCCATAGATATGAAAACCATCAAAGGGCCAGGCATTTACCTGGCGCAATTCGCGGCCGACGACGCACCATTCAATCGCCTGGACACCTTGGCGCAATGGGTGGCCGACCGGGGCTTCAAGGGTGTGCAGATTCCTACCTGGGACACCCGCCTCATCAATTTGAAGCAAGCAGCCGAAAGCCAAACTTACTGCGACGAGATCAGGGGAACCTTGGCTTCCAAAGGGCTCGAAATCACCGAGCTGGCATCGCACATCACCGGACAATTGGTCGCGGTGCACCCCGCGCATGATCAGATCATGGACAGCTTTGCACCTGAGGCGGTTCGCGGCAACCCCGCGGCCCGGCAAAAGTGGGCTGTGGAACAAATGGGCTACTGCGCCCGCGCGTCCAAGAACCTGGGCGTGGACCGCCATGTGTCGTTTACCGGCTCACTGTTGTGGCCCTATCTCTACCCCTATCCACAGTGGCCCGAAGGCCTGGTGGACGAGGCCTTTGACGAGCTGGCCACGCGCTGGAAACCCATCCTTAACCAGTTCGACGAAAACGGCGTAGACCTGTGCTTTGAAGTGCACCCCTGCGAAGACGTGCACGACGGGCTGACGTTCGAGATGTTCCTGGAGCGCGTGAATAACCACCCGCGTTGCAACATCCTCTACGACCCCAGCCACTTTGTGTTGCAACAGCTCGACTACCTGGCCTTTATTGACCATTACCACGAGCGTATCAAGATGTTCCACGTCAAAGATGCCGAATTCCGCCCCAATGGCAAAACTGGCGCATATGGCGGCTTTCAGCCCTGGAAGAACCGCGCCGGGCGTTTTCGCTCGCTGGGTGATGGCCAGGTGGACTTCGGTGCCATCTTCTCCAAGTTCGCCACCTACGACTTCGACGGCTGGGCCGTGCTGGAGTGGGAATGCTTCTTGAAGAACCAGGACGACGGTGCCCGCGAAGGCGCCGAGTTCATCAAGAAACACATCATCAAGGTGTCCGAGCGCGCGTTTGATGACTTCGTGAAGTCCGGCGCCAACAGGGACACCAACCGCAGCATTTTGGGAATTTAAGGAACACACACATGAGCAAAAACACAACTCCTCGGCGCGCACTGCGTCTGGGCATGGTGGGCGGCGGTGAAGGCGCCTACATCGGAAACATCCACCGCATCGCGGCACGCCAGGACGGCGCATTGCAGCTGGTAGCCGGTGCCTTTGACGTGGACGCCGAGCGCGGCCAACGCTTTGCGGCCAGCCAGGGCATTGCGGCCGACCGCGCCTACGGCGATTACAAGCAAATGCTGGAAGCCGAATTGAAGCGCGAAGACCGCGTGGATGTGGTGGCCATCTGCACCCCCAACCACACGCACTTCCCCATTGCCAAGGCCTTTCTGGAAGCAGGCTTTGACGTGATTTGCGAAAAACCCCTGACCACCACGCTGGAAGACGCCGTGGCCCTGGACGCCCTGGTGAAAAAGACCGGCCGCTTCATGGGCGTGACCTACACCTATTCGGGCTACCCCATGGTGCACGAGGCGCGTGAAATGGTGGCTGCCGGCAAGCTGGGCAACATCCGCGTGGTGCAGGTGGAATACCCGCTGGAGTGGATGGCCACGGCCATCGAATCCGAAGGCAACGCACAAGCCGCATGGCGCACCGACCCCAAGAAGTCCGGCCGCGGTGGTTCCATCGGTGACATCGGCACCCACGCTTATCACTTGGCCGGTTTTGTGACCGGCCTCAAGGCCGAGGCCATCACGGCTGATCTGGCCACCTTTGTGCCCGGCCGCCAGTTGGACGACAACGCACACGTCATGATTCGCTACCAGGGCGGCGCACGCGGCCTGCTGTGGTCTTCCCAGGTGGCCATTGGCTGCTCCAATGGCGTGCGCCTGCGCGTGTTTGGTGACAAGGGTTCGCTGACCTGGTTCCAGGAAGAACCCAACGACCTGCAATTCACGGGCCTCCTGGGGCGCACCGAGCGCATCAAGCGTGGGGCGGGCGATCTGTCTGAAGCCGCCAAGGCCCGCACACGCACGCCACCGGGACACCCCGAGGGCTATCTGGAAGCCTTTGCCAACCTGTACAGCGGCTTTGCAGAAGCCATTAGCGCCCGCCTGGAAAAGCGCGAGCCCACCGCCATAGGGCAAAACATTCCGCTGGCCTACGACGGCCTCAAGGGCGTAGCCTTTGTGGATGCGGTAGTAGACAGCTCGCAGGCTGCAGACCAGCCCTGGATTACACCGGTAGCCGTGTAAGCCCGCTCAAGCTCTGGCGACAGAGCTTCTGCCCACCGGGTTTGTTGAAGTGCTGAGCCGCTGTGCATCAACAGCGGCTCAGCTGGCGTGTTTCGCTTGTTTGAATTTTGGCGGTTCAGCGCTCTGCCCGGTTGATGCCGGGGCACAGTATTTGCATTCCTCAGTTGAGCCCATCCAACGCACCACGGGTAGCGGGCTGATTCCATTTTTTTCCTACCTCCACAATGATGAAACCCATCCGCAGCATCCTGGTCGCCAACCGCAGCGAAATTGCCATCCGCGTGCTCCGTGCCGCCTCCGAAATGGGCATCCGCACCGTGGCGATCTACAGCAACGAGGACCGCTTTGCCCTGCACCGCTTCAAGGCGGATGAGTCGTATCTGGTGGGCGCGGGCAAGAAGCCGATTTCGGCCTACCTGGACATTGCCGACATCGTGCGCATTGCCAAAGAAGCCGAGGTGGATGCCATCCACCCCGGCTACGGCTTCTTGAGTGAGAACCCCGACTTTGCCGACGCCTGCGCGGCCGCTGGTATTGCCTTTATCGGCCCCAACGGCGATGTGATGCGCACACTGGGCAACAAAGTCGCGGCCCGTGCTGTGGCGGTGGCCGCCAATGTGCCGGTGGTCCCGGCCACCACGGCCTTGCCAGCCGACATCGAGGTGTGCAAGCAGATGGCGCTTGAGGTGGGTTATCCGCTGATGCTCAAAGCCAGTTGGGGCGGTGGGGGACGCGGCATGCGGGTGATCGAAACCGAGGCCGACCTGGCCCCCATGAAGGAGCTGGCCCAGCGCGAGGCGCTGGCCGCCTTTGGCAACGACGAAGTGTACCTGGAAAAGCTGGTACGCCGCGCCCGCCACGTCGAGGTGCAGGTGCTGGGTGACCGGCATGGCAACCTGGTGCATTTGTTTGAACGCGACTGCTCGGTGCAGCGCCGCAACCAAAAGGTGGTGGAACGCGCGCCCGCGCCGTATATGGATGAAGCCACCCGCACCGAGCTGTGCGAATCGGCCTTGAGGTTGGCCCGCGCCGCGCACTACAGCCACGCCGGCACCGTGGAATACCTGTACGACGTGGACACCGGCAAGTACTACTTCATCGAGGTGAACCCGCGCATTCAGGTGGAGCACACCGTCACCGAAGTGGTCACCGGCGTGGACATTGTGAAGGCGCAAATCCGCGTGACCGAGGGCGCCCGCGTGGGCGAGGAAGACTCCTTTGTTCCGCTGCAAAAAGACATCAGCTTGCGCGGCCACGCCCTGCAATGCCGCGTCACCACCGAAGACCCGGAAAACAACTTCACCCCCGACTACGGCAAGATTGCCGTGTACCGAAGCGCCGCCGGCTTTGGTATCCGCCTGGACGCCGGTACAGCCTACGCCGGTGCCGTCATCACGCCGTATTACGACTCGCTCCTGGTCAAGGTCACCGCCTGGGGCCACACGCCGGACGAAGCCGCTTCACGCATGGACCGGGCGCTGCGGGAGTTCCGCGTGCGCGGTCTGTCCACCAACCTCCAGTTTCTCGAAAACGTCATCGCCCACCCGCTGTTCCGCAGCGGCGAATGCACCACACGCTTTATTGACACCACGCCCGAGCTGTTCAGCTTTGTGAAGCGGCGCGACCGGGCCACGCGGCTGTTGAAATTTCTGGGCGAAGTGGCGGTGAACGGTAACCCGGAGATGAAGGGGCGCACGCTGCCCGCACTACCGCTGGCCACGCCGATCAAGCCGCTGTGCGACATCACCACACCGGTTCCCAAAGGCACGCGTGATCGCTTCAAGGAATTGGGTGCCAAAGGGTTTGCCCAGTGGATGAAAGACCAGCCGCAGGTGCTGCTCACCGACACCACCATGCGCGACGCGCACCAGTCGCTGTTTGCCACGCGCATGCGCAGCCATGACATGACGCAGATTGCGCCGCACTACGCGCGCATGCTGCCCCAACTCTTCAGCATGGAATGCTGGGGCGGTGCCACCTTTGATGTGGCACTGCGCTTCTTGAAGGAAGACCCGTGGGAGCGCCTAGCGCGCTTGCGCGAGGCAACGCCCAACATCCTGTTCCAGATGTTGCTGCGCGCGTCCAACGCCGTGGGCTACACCAACTACGCCGACAACGTCGTGCGCTACTTTGTGCAGCAGGCGGCTAGGAATGGGGTGGATGTATTCCGTGTGTTTGACTCGCTCAACTGGGTTGACAACATGCGTGTGGCCATGGACGCGGTGATCGAGTCCGGCGCCTTGTGCGAAGGGGCTCTTTGCTACACAGGCGACCTGTTCGATGCCAAACGCAGCAAATACGACCTGAAGTACTACGTAGGCCTGGCCAAGCAACTGGAAAAAGCCGGCGCGCACATTCTGGGCATCAAGGACATGGCCGGTGTCTGCAAACCGCGCGCGGCGGCCGAACTGGTGCGCGTCTTGAAACAAGAGGTGGGCCTGCCCATCCACTTCCATACCCATGACACCAGCGGTATTTCGGCAGCCAGCGTGCTGGCAGCGATTGAAGCCGGTTGCGACGCGGTGGACGGCGCGCTGGATTCCATGAGTGGCCTCACGTCCCAGCCTAATCTGGGCTCGATTGCCGCTGCGCTCAAAGGCTCGGCGCGCGACCCCGGCATGGACTTGGATGCCATGCAGGCCCTGTCGCATTATTGGGAAGGCGTACGCCCGGCGTATTCGCCGTTTGAAGCGGATATGCGCGCAGGCACGTCGGACGTCTACAACCACGAAATGCCCGGCGGCCAGTACACCAACCTGCGAGAACAGGCCCGCGCCATGGGTCTGGCGCACCGCTGGCCCGAGGTGTCCAAGGCCTATGCCGATGTGAACGTGCTGTTTGGTGACATCGTCAAGGTCACGCCCACATCCAAGGTGGTGGGCGATATGGCGCTGTTCATGGTGGCCAACGACTTGAAGCCCGACGATGTGAGCAATCCGGCAAAAGATGTGGCTTTCCCTGAGTCCGTCATCTCGCTGTTCAAGGGTGAGTTGGGCTTCCCACCCGATGGTTTCCCCAAGGCGCTGGAGCACAAGGTACTCAGGGGCGAGGCCCCCATGCAGGGCCGCGCCGGTGACCATCTGGCACCGGTCGATCTGGAAGCCAAGCGCGCCGAGGCCGAAGCCGCCGTGGGCCGCAAGCTCAGCGACACCGACCTGGCCTCGTACCTGATGTACCCCAAGGTGTTCAAGGACTACGCCGAGCACCGAACCCGCTTCAGCGATGTGTCGCTGTTGCCCACCTCGCCCTTCTTCTACGGCCTGGCCGACCGCGAAGAGGTGTCGATTGACATCGACAAGGGCAAGACGCTGGTGGTGCGCCAGACCGGGCGCTCGGAAGGCGTGGACGAAGAGGGCAAGATCAAGGTGTTCTTTGAGCTCAACGGCCAGCCGCGCACGGTGCGCGTGCCCAAGGCCGGCATTGCCGGCACCGGCCACGCCAAGGCCAAGGCCGAAGAAGGCAATGCCAACCATGTGGGCGCGCCCATGCCGGGCATGGTGGTGACCGTAGCCGTCAAGGTGGGGCAGCAGGTCAAGAAGGGCGACCCGCTGGTGTCCATGGAGGCCATGAAGATGGAAACCATGCTCACCGCCGAGCGCGACGCCACCGTGCACGCCGTGCATGTGCGCTCGGGTGATGTGATCAGTGTCAAGGATTTGCTGGTCGAGTTGCGTTGATTTGGCATGCGCAGGGTGCAATGTGCGCTCGTACCTTGTGGGCACCCGGTACCGTGGCGGCATCGGCGGCATCGGCGGCAACCTCGCCCACAACACTGCCACCCCAGCTCGGACAAAAAACTCACACAGTCATTGCTTGCGTGGTCATGCCTTCACCAGACCATGCTTGACGGCTTCGCGCAGCAATGCATTGATGCGCGTCTGCCAGCCTGGCCCAGTCGCTTTGAAGGCATCCAGCACCTCGGCGTCCACCCTCATGTTCAAGGTCGGGCGCTTCACAGACACCACAGGACGGCCACGCTTGACGGTCGCTGCCTTCCAAAAGGCGGTCACTGCATGCGGGTCGTTCGGATCGTAAGGTTCGCGCTCGGCGTCAAACGAAATAGGCGCATCCTGGGCTGCTTCACGCCTGACGCGCGCCCAATCGGTGCCGGTGTTGTGCTCAGTGTGTTTCTTGCCAGCTTGCATACAACTTCCTTTCCTGTTTAGATGCGCGGCGCAGGGATATAGCGCGCACCTCGTTCGGATGGCGCAGCACATACACCAGCACCAACACCACGCCTGCCACCTCAACGAGTGCCAAATCCATCAAACGGGCTTCGTCACCTCTTGGGCTTTCTAGCGTTACCTTATCCGGCGCGTTGAACACCAGAGGCGCATCTGCCAATGACAAGCCATGCTTCGCAAGGTTAACGGCATCCTTGGCAGGGTCGAAGGTGAAACGCATGTCTGATTTATTGTATGGGCATCAAATAGACAAATCAATCTGCAGTATTGCGACAAATAAAGTGGCGCGATACGGAATCACGTCACTTTGATAGCCATCTCTGAGCTCAAGCAAGCTTTACGATTGAAAATGGGTCGAATCAGACGAGGAACAATGCATGGACTTTTCATTGACAACAGAACTGGCAGCGCTGCGTGAGCGCACTCGGCGTTTTATTGCCGAGCAGGTCATTCCCATGGAGACCGACCCTCGGCTGGGCGAGCATGGCCCGAGCGAGGACTTGCGTCAGGAACTGGTCGCGATGGGACGGGCCGCCGGGCTACTCACACCACACGCTTCCCTAGAAATGGGTGGACTGGGTTTGTCTCACATGGCCAAGGCAGTGGTGTTTGAAGAGGCCGGTTACTCCAACCTGGGACCCACAGCACTCAACATCCATGCGCCCGACGAGGGCAACATCCACTTGATGGAAGTCGTGGCCAGCCCGGCGCAAAAAGAGCGCTGGCTACACCCTCAGGTGCAGGGTCACATCCGATCTTGCTTTGCCATGACGGAGCCGCCGCCAGGCGCGGGCGCTGACCCATCGCTGATGACGACCACTGCCGTGCGCGAAGGCGACGACTACCTCATTAATGGCACGAAGTGGTTCATCACCGGCGCTGACGGCGCCGACTACGCCATCATCATGGCCAAGACTGAAGACGGCCGCGCGACCATGTTTTTGAGCGACATGAACGCGCCTGGGATCGAACGGGTTCGCAACATGGACGCGCTGGACAGCTGCTTTACCGGTGGGCATGGGGTGTTGCGCTTTACCAATCTGCGCTTACCAGCCAGCAACGTGCTGGGTGAAGTGGGCAAGGGCTTTCGATACGCTCAGGTGCGACTGGCGCCCGCGCGGCTCACCCACTGCATGCGTTGGCTAGGCCAGGCGCGTCGTGCACACGATGTGGCGCTGGCCTACGTACGTCAACGTCAGGCCTTCGGGCAGCGACTGGGCGACCACGAGGGGGTGGGCTACATGCTGGCAGACAACGACATGGATCTGCACACCGCCCGACTGCATATCTGGCACACCGCCTGGCTGCTGGATCAAGGTGAAAACGGCAACTTTGAATCCAGCCGAGCCAAAGTGACCTGTTCAGAGGCCGAATGGCGGGTGGTAGACCGCTGCGTGCAAATGCTGGGCGGTCAGGGTGTGACCGGCGAAACCGTGGTGATGCGCATCTTCAAGGACATACGGGCTTTTCGGATCTACGACGGCCCCAACGAAACGCATCGCTGGAGCATGGCCAAAAAAATTCTCGACGCCAAACCATGAAGATGGAGGCACAACAGGCGCTCGCCGCCTTCATCGCGCACGCTGCACAAGCGGCCTCCGTCAATGTGCTGGAGCTACGCATTCTTTCTGGCGGCGCCATTCAGGAAAATTGGCTGCTGGATGCCGAGATCGAGGGTGGCCCACACGCTGGACTGCTGCAGGCCGTGGTGCGCTGCGATTCGCCCTCTGGCGTGTCGGTCAGCCATGGGCGGGCGCAAGAATTTGCGCTGCTGCGCACAGCCTTTGCTGTCGGCGTGACCGTGCCAGAACCCCTTTGGCTGTGCACCGATCTGGCGGTTCTGGGTCGCCCCTTCTTTGTGATGCGACGCATCAACGGCACTGCGGCGGCCCATGTCCTGGTCAGGGACCTTTCCATCGGTGGCGACCGCCCGGCCCTCGCTGAACGACTGGGCAGGGAGCTGGCGCGTATCCACAAGATCCGGCCGCCACAGGCCGACCTGGCGTTTTTGCCCTGGTACGACACGTCCCCCGCGCTGCACCTGGTCAACAAATGCCGGACCTTTTTGGACCAGCACCACACGCCTCATCCGCCACTCGAGTGGGGTTTGCGCTGGCTGGAGAGGCACGCCCCTCCCAAAGGAGAGTTCACGCTATGTCACCGCGATTTCCGCACCGGCAACTACATGGCCGATGCGCAAGGATTGACGGGCATCCTGGACTGGGAATTTGCCGGCTGGAGCGACCCGCTAGAAGACATCGGCTGGTTCTGCGCCAAGTGCTGGCGATTTGGTAAAAACGAGTTTGAGGCTGGGGGCATCGGCCAGCGTGCTGATTTCTACCGGGGTTACGAAGCCGAGTCAGGCCGAAGTATCGACACCGCACAGGTGCGCTACTGGGAGGTGATGGCCCACTTGAACTGGGCCATCATAGGCCTGCAGCAAGCCCAGCGGCACACCTCGGGCGAGGAAGAGTCGCTGTTGCTAGCGCTGACAGCTCACATCGTGCCCGAGCTGGAATTCGAAATCCTCATCATGACGGAGCACGACTGATGCGAGACCACCCCGACGGTGCCGAACTGCTGGCTACAGCCCAAAAAGTGTTGCGAGACAAGTTGCTGCCACACCTCCCAGCCAACCTAAAGCACGAAGCGCTGATGGTGGCCAATGCCATGGCAATCGCCGCGCGGCAGTTGGCAGCGGGAGAAAAACCAAACAGACAGGAGCTGGACGCCCTGTTGGATCTGTTACCAAACTCTGCGCTCAACTCGAACGAGGATGAGGCTCAGCGATTGCAAAAGTTAAACAGGGAACTGGGAGCAGGAATACGCTCTGGCGACTCAGACCCTGGCCAGCCTGGTCATGCCGAAACCTACAGGCATTTGCGTCGAGTCGCGCTCCAGCGGGTGCTGGAGAGCAATCCGAAGTACGTGCCAACCGCGGCGCTTACTCAGCCTTGAACAGCGCGGCGACCCGACGCTTGGGCTTGATATTGGCCGAAATACTCCGGCTGGCTGGCTTGGCAGAGGCTTCCCAGGCCGGGGCCGGCGCTGCCTCGGTTGGCGCGGCTGGCTCGTAGGGCTTGTCGAAGAAGGGGTCTCGCGGTGCAGGAGCCGGACGGGCGTAATCGCGACGCGGTGCTCGTTCAGGTCGGTCCGACCGGTACGACGAACGCTCATCGCGTCCACCGCGTGATTCACCTTCGCCTTCGCTGTACATGCGCCGGCCATCGTTGAAACGACCTTGGGCGCGTATGTTGGGGCGGTCTTCGTCAAATTCGACAGCTTCCAGCTCGATCTTGGTCTTGATGAGCTTTTCAATATCGCCCACCAGGCGGGCATCGCTACCCGACACAAAACTCACAGCCAGTCCAGAGGCGCCAGCACGGCCGGTACGACCAATGCGGTGCACGTAGTCTTCGGCGTTGAAAGGCACGTCGAAGTTGAACACAGCCGGAACATCCTTGATGTCCAGGCCACGGGCGGCAACGTCGGTGCACACCAGCAAATCAACCTCGCCTTTTTTGAAGGCATCAAGTGCTTTCAAGCGCTCATCCTGGCTCTTGTCGCCGTGCAGGGCAGCTGTTTTGTGGCCTTCATGCTCCAAGGAACGGGCCAAACGTGCGCAACCCAATTTGCTGTTCACAAACACGAACGCCTGCTTGATGCCGCGTGTCTTGAGAATTTGATGCAGAGCATGGCGCTTGGCATCGTCCGGCACGCTGTAAAAGTGCTGCTCCACCGTTGAGGCGGTGGCATTGGATCGAGCCACTTCAATGGTGATGGGGTTTTGGAGGTAGCTGCCGGCCAAACGCTTGATCTCGGGAGAGAACGTGGCGCTGAACAGCAACGTGGTGCGCTGCTTAGGCAGGTAAGAGAGGATGCGCTGCAAGTCGGGCAAAAAGCCGATGTCGAGCATGCGGTCGGCCTCGTCGAGCACCACATACTCAACCTGGTTGAGCACGGCATTCTTGGCTTCAATATGGTCGAGCAGACGACCGGGGGTTGCCACCAGCACCTCAACGCCCTTTTTCAACTCGATGGTCTGGGGCTTCATGTCCATGCCGCCAAACACCACTGCGCTACGCAAATTGGTGTACTTGGCGTAGAGCTTGATTTGCTGAGCAACCTGGTCGGCCAACTCGCGCGTGGGCAGCAGCACCAAGGCACGTACGGGATGGCGGGCGGGCGACGTGGACGCGTTTTCGTGCTTGAGCAGACGATGTAGCAAGGGCAGCGAGAACGCCGCCGTCTTGCCCGTGCCAGTCTGAGCTGCGCCCATCACATCCTGACCGGTCATGACCACGGGGATTGCTTGCGCCTGGATGGGCGTCATCGAGACATAACCCATCTCTGCCACGGCTTTGTCGAGAGGGGCCGCCAGTTGCAGCTGTGCAAAGGCCATGGGGGCTACCGGCGTCGCGGCAGAGGTGTCGGGGGTCAGATCAGTAGTCAAGTCGTTCATGCATCGTCAAAGTGGGGCGCTATCTCTTCGACAGATCCACGGATCTACGCCACGGCTCGACAGATAGCTGATTGCACCCAAAGGACGAGGGAGCAAACGCGCATTATCCGCCAAAGGCGAAAAAGCGCTTTTTGGCAGGCTAGGCTCAGGCCTTGGGCAGGGTCACACCAACTTGTCCCTGATACTTGCCGCCCCGGTCTTTGTAGCTGGTTTCGCAGACTTCATCACTCTCGAAAAACAACACCTGGGCGCAGCCTTCGCCAGCGTAAATCTTGGCCGGCAAGGGTGTGGTGTTACTGAACTCCAAGGTCACATATCCTTCCCACTCGGGTTCGAAGGGCGTGACATTGACGATGATGCCGCAGCGGGCATAGGTGCTCTTGCCCAAGCAGATGGTCAGCACGTTGCGGGGAATACGAAAGTACTCAACCGTGCGGGCCAGGGCAAAGCTGTTGGGCGGAATGATGCAGCTGTCGCCGTGAAAGTCGACAAAGCTTTTTTCGTCGAAGTTCTTGGGGTCGACCACAGTGCTGTGGATATTGGTGAAGACCTTGAACTCGGGCGCGCAGCGAATGTCGTAGCCATAGCTGCTGGTGCCGTAGGAGATGATTTTCTTGCCGTTTACCTGGCGCACCTGCCCAGGTTCAAACGGCTCAATCATGCCCTGCTGCTCCGCCATGCGGCGTATCCATTTATCGCTTTTGATGCTCATGAGGTTGATTCCTGCTGTTCGGGGCGCGTTCGAGCAGATTGTAGAGACCCCAATTTCAGCCCGCGCAGGCGGTGGCGACCACTGTCCGTTCAATCAAACGATCGTCACCCAGCACCATCAGGGCGAATAACAGTTCATCCAGGGAGCCGGCACTGGAGGTTCTGCGCGCCAGCAAGGGCGTTGCCTGCGGATTGAGAACCACAAAATCAGCTTCGCTGCCAGGCTGCAGGCTGCCAATGGCCGGCCTGCCCTGCTGGCCATCCAGAACCAGAGCAGCGGCGGCGCCCGCCGTGTGTTGCCACCAGAGATGCTGTGGACTCAGTGACGTGCCTTGCTTGGTTTGCCCCTCGCGGCCCACGTAGTACGCGGCCAGCATGGTGTGGAAAGGGCTAAAGCTGGTTCCGCCGCCCACATCGCTGGCGAGTCCAAACTTGTAACCGGCACGCTCAGCGCCGACGTAGTCAAAAAATCCACTACCCAGAAAAAGATTGCTGGTGGGGCTGACGGCCGCCGCCGCGCCAGTGCTACGCATCAGGGCTCGATCCTCGTCGTCAAAGTGGATGCAATGTGCATACACCGCTCGCTCACGCATCAGCCCGAAGTCGGCATAGGTGGCCAGATAGGAACGTGACTTTGGGAAGAGCTCACGCACCCAGGCGATTTCGTCCTTGTTCTCGGAAACGTGCGATTGAATCCAGACGTTGGGATACTTGGCGGCGAGCTCACCGGCACCACGCAGCTGCGCATCGGTGCTGGTGGGTGCAAAGCGTGGGGTGATGGCGTAGCCCAAGCGCCCCACGCCGTGCCACTGCTGTATCAGTTGCTCGGTGTCGATGAGGCTTTGCTCGGTCTCATCGCGCACACCCTCGGGGCTGTGCCGATCTTGTAACACCTTGCCCGTGATCATGCGCATGCCGCGCGATTGAGCCGCATCAAACAAGGCGTGCACCGAGGGCACATGCGAGGTTGAAAAGGCCAGTGCGGTCGTCACGCCGTTGCGCAGCAATTCATCCACAAAAAATTGCGCCACAGGCGCGCAATGCTCAGGGTCGGCAAAACGGGCCTCGGCGGGAAAGGTGTAGTTCTCCAGCCAGGGCAACAAGCCATCCGCGGGCGAACCGATCACGTCAAGTTGTGGGTAATGCACGTGCAAGTCGATAAAACCGGGGGCGATGATCCGGCCGGGCAAATGTTCCATTGGCACATGGGTGTAGCCACCAATCAGGTCCTGGTAAGGACCCACGGCCTGCACCACAGCCAGACCTTGCGCGTCAGGGCCAATCACCAACAGGCCGTCTTCTTCGAAAACAGCTGCGACCCGAGGATCACGCCCGGGCGGAAAGTGAAGAATGGCAGAGCGGTAGGCTTTCATCATGGAGGGATAAAGTGATGCGAGGAGCTTGAAAGAATCAGCCAGAGCTTGATATTGAGTGGCGGCGCGTGGGTCACGCCTGCCAGGCAGGCAATTGCCAGTTGCGCCAAAACGTCAGGCCGCGCAGCCCCGCCGTGAGTGCCAGGCAGGCCAGCAAGGCGACCCAGCCCGGCGAGTCCAGCCACCATAAACCGACATAAGTCCAGCCGCCGGCGAAAGCGCACACCGCATACGGTCGGTGATCTTTGAAAGCCGTGGGAATTTCATTGCACACGATGTCACGAAGCACGCCACCAAACACGCCCGTGATCACACCCATCAAGACTGCCACCACTCCCGGCATCTGCGCCTGCAGCGCCTGATGCACACCACTGGCCGTGAACAAGCCCAAACCCAGGGCATCAGGCCATAACAAAGCCTTTTCTGTGATGTCAAAGTGACGCCTTCGCATGAACAACATGGCGACCAGGCACAGAGCCAAAACACCCCACAACACATCGATATGCGCTACCCAGAAAAAGGGGCGTCTGTCCAGCAGGAGGTCCCGTAAGGTACCGCCACCAAAGGCCGCCAGAAAAGCCACCACGCACACGCCGACCGCATCCAATCGCTTGCGGGCGGCCACCATCAGGCCGGAAACGGCAAAGGCAGCTGTACCCGACAGCTCCACCAGCAAACGCAGGGTTTCGCCCCAGTATTGAATTCCCGTCATGGACGAAGCTTATCAAGCGCCTTCATACGCGTCGACACAACGTCGCTGGAGGTGGCCGATCTGACGACAGGCATGGCTTATGGACTGACCTTACCCTGGACACCTTGCACCAACCAGTTCATCTGCAAGATCTGCTGGTCGTTGAGGGTCTTGCCCGGGGCAATCACCTCCTGGCCTTGGTTGTCTTTCACCGCGGCTTTGGCCGCAAAAGGGTGCAGCTTGCCACTGGCAATGTCCTTCTGGCGACCCAGCACTTCACGTTGTACGGCCTTGGGCACGCGGCTCCCGAAGTCACCCACCCGGATCATGCCCTCGCGCACACCTCCCCATACATTGCCCGATTTCCAGGTCCCGTTCAGCACCGCCTTGGCACGCTGTGTGTAGTAGTCGCCCCACTGGTGAGTGACCGCCACGATTTGCGCGTCAGGCGCCACCTTGCGCATGTCCGAGTGATAGGCCACGGCCATCTTGCCGCGCTCCTGCGCAGCCACCATGACGGCATTGGATCCGGTATGAAAGGCCAACACATCCACGTTCTGATTCATCAGCGTCATGGCGGCATCACGCTCGCGGGTGGGGTCGAACCAGGCATTTAGCCAAATGACCTTGACCTGCGCCTTAGCATTGACGGAGCGCATGCCCAAGGTAAAGGCATTGATGCCCTGAAGCACTTCCGGAATGGGAAAACCCGCCACATAGCCCGCCAGATTGCTCTGGGTCATGCGTCCGGCCGCAATACCAGCCAGGTAGCGACCTTCGTAATACCGGGCATTGGAGGCAGCCATATTGGCAGCGGTTTTGTAGCCGGTGACCGACTCGAATTTCACGTCTGGAAATTCCTGCGCCACCTTCAAGGTGGGCTCCATGTAGCCAAAGCTGGGCGTAAAGATGAGGTGGTTGCCCTGCTGCGCGAGGTCACGAATCACACGTTCGGCATCCGGCCCCTCGGCCACGTTTTCAACATAGGTGGTTTGCACCTTGTCGCCCAGCGCAGCCTCAACGGACTTGCGCCCCTCGTCATGCTGATGCACCCAGCCCGCCTCGGTCAGAGGCGCAACATAGACGAACGCTGCCTTTAAGGGAGGCTTGACGGGGCTTGAGGGGGAGGTCTGCGATAGCGCAGGCAGTGAAGCAAAAGAAAAACAGGCGGCCACGAGCGTGGCCGCGAGGTTTTTGTACATGGTAGTCCTCTACATGGCCCAGTAAAAAAATTCGCGCCGCAGGGCGACGGCGCGGGGAAGGATTTTAGGCGCTCAGTAATCGTGCTCAGCAAAGCTCTCAAAGACTGCCTTGAGCTCATGCTCCCAAGTCCGCTTGTCTTCTTCAGAGGCAAAACTGGCCTCAATGCTGTTCAGTGCCAAGGTGTAGGCATGGCGCGCACTCAGGCCCGTGGCAGCAAAGGTCTGCGTGAAGTTGTCGTTGAGGTAGCCGCCAAAGTAGGCGGGGTCATCCGAGTTGATCGTGACTCTGAGCCCGGCCTCCAGCAGCTGGGGCAGGTTGTGGCCCGCCAACGTCGGGAACACGCACAGCTTGAGATTGCTCAGCGGGCACACCGTCAGCGGCGTCTGGTCAGCCTTGAGCCGTTGCACGAGTTGCGGGTCTTTCAGGGCCTGCACACCGTGATCGATGCGCTGAACCTTGAGCACATCCAGTGCGCCCCAGATGTAAGCAGGTGGCCCTTCTTCTCCCGCATGGGCCACCAGATGCAAACCCAGGGCCTTGCACCTCGCAAAAACGCGGGCAAACTTTTCGGGCGGATGGCCCAGCTCGCTGGAGTCCAGGCCCACACCGATGAACTTATCCTTGTACGGCAGTGCCTGGTCTAAGGTGGCCAGGGCATCGTCCTCGCTCAGGTGGCGCAAGAAACACAGGATGAGGTCCGCACTGACGCCGATGGATCGGGCATCCTTGCAAGCACGGTGCAGGCCGTTGATCACCACATCCATGGGCACACCGCGCGCAGTGTGGGTTTGAGGATCAAAAAACAACTCGGCTCGAACCACATGTTCGGCTGCTGCGCGTTGCAGGTAGGCCCAGGCCATGTCGTAAAAGTCCTGCTCCTGCAGCAACACACTGGCACCGGCGTAGTAAATATCGAGAAAGCTTTGCAGGTTGGTAAAGGCGTAGGCGCTGCGCAAGGCTTGCACATCGGGGTAAGGCAAGGTCACGCCGTTGCGCTGAGCCAGGGCGAAGATGAGCTCGGGCTCGAGAGAACCTTCGATGTGGATGTGCAGTTCGGCTTTGGGCATAGCGCGAAGCAGCTCTGGCAGGCGCTTGGGAGAAATCACAGGAACTTTGAACATCAGCAAACTCCAAAAGTGATGCCGGTCTTCTTGAGGTAGCGGCGGTAGGCAGATGATGCCTTGTCTGCAGCCGTATGCAACTCGGCGCGCAGGTCCAAGGGCAAGGTTGCTGGCCGCTGGGACTCCAGTACCGGCCGGTCTTGCGTGAAGATGGTGTTCTGAAACTCGCGCAGTTTTTCGTCGGTGCTCTCAAAGTCGGCCACTGCCAGGCGAAACCAGACACGACTGGTTTCGGGGGTGACCGGGCAAATGAACAGCGCAATGGCTTCGCGCCAGCCCTTTATGGCCGTGCTACCCGCCTCCGGCACCTTGGTCAGCACGGCGGTGTAGGGCGTCGTCACTTCGTAGGTGTACTCCACTTGCGCACTGGCCGTGGAATGCAGGTTGGACTGAGGCTGCCAGGCCTTGCAGCCCGTGGCAAGCAAGCCATTAGGAGTGAGGTCGACTTGGTAGTCATCGATGGCCGAGTGGCTGCGCTCGCCCAGCCAGCCCTCATGCACGAAGCCGAAGTGTGCCATGTCCAGAAAGTTCTCGACGATGCGCGGCGCACTGGTGGCCACGTCATAAGGACCGCAATTGACCTTGCGCAACTGGGGGTCGGACTCGGCTTCAAATGCAGGAAGTTCGTCCTGGCCAAGTGTCAAGCGAACCCATGCCAGACCATAGGCCTCCCGCACCGCAAAGGCGGTGGCGCAGTGCGTGGACGGTGGCACAAAGGCTGGCAGCGCGGGCACCCGAGTGCAATGGCCGCCGGCTTCAAATTGCCAGCCGTGGTAAGGGCACTCGAGACGCCCCTGCACCACGCGGCCCAAGGACAGGCGTGCCCCACGGTGCGGGCAGTGATCGGCAAAGGCCTGCATGGCTCCCTGGTCATTGCGCCACAACACCAGGTCGCGCCCTAGAACGCTGACAGCGACTGGCGCCGCGCCTACGGCCTCTGCCAGTGCCACCGGGTGCCACATTCCCTCTTCGACCATCGCCATCTCCAACCTTACACAGCCGAAAAAAAGGCTGCCCGAAGGCAGCCTATCGTCATGCGCCAAGCCACTGTTGCCAGTCGCTCGGGCACATGTCTGGGCGGATTACTTGCCGCCGGGGATCTTGCCTTCCACGCCCTTGACGTAGAAGTTGACGCCGCTCAGGAACTTGTCGTCGGCGACAGCATCCTTGGCCAAGATTTCCTTGCCATTTTGACCCACGATCGGGCCCTTCCAGACGCTGAAGCTGCCATCCTTCAGGCCAGCCTTGATTTCTTCAACCTTGGTCTTGATGTCGGCTGGCACGTCTTCAGCGATGGAGACGATGTCAATGGCGCCTTCTTTCACACCCCACCAGGAGGCAGTTCCACCGGTCCACTTGCCTTCCAGGGCTTCGCGGGTGGCCTGCACATAGTAAGGACCCCAGTTGATGACTGCAGAGGCCAAGTGAGCCTTGGGACCGTAAGCAGTCATGTCAGAGTCCCAACCAAATGCGCGCTTGCCCTTGGCTTCAGCAGTCTTCAGGACGGCTGGAGAGTCGGTGTTCTGGAACAGAACGTCAGCACCGCCGTTGATCAACGACGTTGCGGCTTCAGTTTCTTTCGGGGGATCGAACCAGCCGTTCACCCAAACCACCTTGGTCTTGACCTTGGGGTTGACGGACTGCGCACCCAGCGTGAAGCTATTGATATTGCGGATGACTTCAGGAATTGGGATCGACGCTACAACACCCAAGGTGTTGCTCTTGGTCATCTTGCCGGCAATCACACCTGCCATGTAAGCACCTTCGTAGGTGCGGCTGTCATAGGTGCGCATGTTCTCGGCTTGCTTGTAGCCGGTGGCGTGCTCAAACTTCACGTCCTTGAAGTCAGGTGCCACCTTGAGCATGGGCTCCATGTAGCCAAAGGTCGTGCCGAAAATCAGCTTGTTGCCTTGGCCAGCCATGTCGCGCAGCACGCGCTCGGCGTCAGCCGATTCGGGCACGTTTTCAACGAAAGACGTCACGACCTTGTCGCCAAATTCCTTCTCGACGGCCTTGCGACCGTTGTCATGCGCGAAAGTCCAGCCGCCGTCGCCCACAGGGCCGACGTAGGCGAAGGCAATCTTCAGTGGTTCTGGCTTGGGAGCAGGTGCAGCGGCAGGCGCTGCAGGGGCGGGCGCAGGCGCCGGCTCTTCCTTCTTGCCGCAGCCCACCAGGGCAGCGCTGGCAACAGCGGTCAGCGCCGCCAGTTTCAGCAAGGAACGTTTTTGCACATCAGTCATGTTCAGTCCTTTTTATTGAACGAGAGAAAACCTAGAAATTACACACTCAAACCAATACCGACACGGTGGAAAACCACAGCAGTCAATTATGCAACCAGTCACCCTACCCAATTTGATCAAGCACCAGGGTAGAACGGCTTGCCTATGGATGCAGGCATGTTGATCCGTATCCATTGTGGATTACGCGAGATCAGCGCCAACACCACGATGGTGGCCACGTACGGAAGCATCGACAAAAACTCACTATCAACCTCCACCCCAGCGCCTTGCAAGTGGAACTGCAACATGGTCACACCACCAAACAGGTAGGCACCGAGCAAGACGCGTGCCGGCCGCCAGGTGGCAAAAGTGGTGAGCGCCAGCGCGATCCAGCCCTTGCCGGCCACCATGCCTTCCACCCACAGGGGCGTGTAGATCACCGAGATATAGGCACCCGCCAAGCCGCACAAAGCCCCACCCACCACCACAGCAAGCAGCCGTATGCGACGCACCGGATACCCCAGCGCATGCGCGGACTCGGGGCTTTCGCCCACACAGCGCATGACCAGGCCACTGCGCGTGCGGTACATGAACCAAATCAGTGCCAACGCGATCAGCACTGTGGCGTACACCAGCGGATGGTGCCGAAACAAGGCCGGCCCGACCAAAGGCAGATCGGACAGAAATGGCACAGCAAAGCGGGGCCGCTCGGGAATCGTGGCCTGCACAAAAGAGGTGCCTACAAAGGCCGAGAAACCTGAACCAAACAGGGTCAGCGCCAGGCCGGTGGCAAACTGGTTGGTGTTGAGCCAGATCACCAGCAGGCCAAACAGGGCTGCCAGCAGGGCACCTACCGCCATGCCGGCGGCAAAACCCAGCCAGTCGTTGCCGGTATGCACCACCGTGGCAAAACCGGCGATGGCCGCACACAGCATCATGCCTTCGGCGCCCAGGTTCACGATACCCACTTTTTCATTGATCAACAGGCCCAGCGAGGCCAGCGCCAGCACGGTGCCGGCGTTCAGCGTGGCCGCGAGCAGCAAGGCATAGGAGTCCATCACGCGCCTTTCCGGGCAGACGAGCCCACTTTGAGTCGGTAATTCACCAGCGTGTCGCAGGCCAGCAGGCTAAACAGCAGCAAACCCTGAAACACCCCGGTCAGTGATTTGGTCAAGCCCAGTCGGGATTGGGCCAGCTCACCGCCGATATAAAACATGCTCATGAGAATGGCCGAGAACACCATGCCCACCGGATGCAGTCGCCCCACATAAGCCACGATGATGGCTGCAAAGCCGTAACCCGCCGGCACATAGGGCGTGAGTTGCCCGATAGGACCGGCGACCTCCAAGGCACCCGCCAGACCAGCTGCGCCACCAGAAATCATGAGCGCAGTCCACAAAGCCTTGCGTGACGAGAACCCGGCGTAGCGCGCCGCTGCTGGCGCCAGCCCCCCTACTTGCATCGCAAAACCCGCGCGGGTCCGAAACAGGAAAACCCACAAGCCCGCAACACCCAGGGCAGCCAAGATAACGCCGATGTTCACCCGTGAGCCTTGAAACAGTCGCGGAATGCGGGTGACCGCCTCGAAGGTCTGGGTTTGTGGAAAGTTGAAGCCCTTGGGATCTTTCCAGGGCCCGCCCACCAGATAACTCAATACCTGAATAGCAACGTACACGAGCATCAGGCTGACCAAAATTTCATTGGCATTGAATCGATCCCTCAGCACGGCAGTGATCGATGCCCACACCATGCCCCCCAGCACACCGGCCAACAAGATGGGCACCACAATCCAAGTGCTGCTGCCCTTGTCGGCCATCATGGCCACGCCGCCCGCAAAAATGGCGCCCAAGACATATTGCCCTTCGGCACCGATGTTCCACACGTTGGACCGGAAACACACCGCCAAGCCCAAGGCAATGATGAGCAAGGGCGTGGCCTTGACCATCAGCTCACCCACGGCATAGCCATTCTTGATAGGCAGCCAGAAGAACATCTCCAGCCCCTTGACAGGGTCCTTGCCCAGAGCCACGAACATGACCACCCCGATCACAACCGTGACCAAGAGGGCCAGCACTGGCGAGCCGTAGGTCCAGAAACGCGAGGCTTCGGGCCTGGATTCAAGCTTGAGCATGGGCTGCCTCCTTCTGGCCAGACCAAAGGCCGCTCATCCACTCACCAATCTGTTGGGTGGTGGCATCTGCCACCGCAATGGAGGGCGACATACGCCCTTGCGCCATCACATGCAGACGATCACTGACTTCAAACAATTCTTCCAGCTCCTCGCTCACAACCAGCACCGCGCAACCTGCATCACGCAGGGCCAGGATTTCGCCCCGGATTTGCGCAGCCGCGCCCACGTCGACCCCCCAGGTTGGCTGGGACACGATCAGCAGCGTGGGCCGGGCATCGATCTCACGGCCAACGATAAATTTTTGCAAGTTGCCACCGGACAGGGATTTGGCAGCTGCATTGGGCCCACCCGCCTTGACGTTGAAACGCCGAATGATGTCAGCGGCCTGGGCCTCCATGCCCTTGATGTTGATCCAGCCGCCCCGCCCCAGCGCCTCACGGCGCGTCAGCAACAGGTTGTGCGCCAGACCCAAGGTAGGCACCGCGCCCCTGCCCAGACGCTCTTCTGGCACGAAATGAACACCGAGGGCACGCCGGCGGGCTGGCCCTAATCTGGCAACATCCCGCCCCTTGACCTCGATCATGGGTGCATCGGCGCGGGTATCTTCGCCGGACAAGGCATACAGCAACTCTTTTTGCCCGTTGCCGGACACACCTGCAATACCCACCACCTCGCCCGCACGCACCTCCAGGTCAATGGCCTCTAGATCAACACCAAACTGATCTTCGCGTGGCAGGGTCAATGCGTTGACCTTGAGCACCGCCTCACCAGCCTTGACTGCACGGTGCACCAGCTTGGGCGGTTCGGCACCGATCATCAGACTGGAGAGGGATGCATTTGTTTCGTTGGCGGGGTTGCACACCCCAGTCACCTTGCCACCGCGCAAAACGGTGCAAGCCGTACACAGCTCACGGATTTCATGCAGCTTGTGGCTGATGTAGAGAATGCTGCAACCCTGCGAAGCCAGCTTTTTGAGCACGACAAAGAGCTTCTCCACCGCCTGTGGCGTAAGCACCGAGGTCGGCTCGTCCAGAATGAGCAACTGCGGGTTGGTCAGCAAAGCGCGGATGATTTCCACCCGTTGCATCTCACCCACGCTCAGGGTGTGCACCGGGCGGGTAGGGTCGATATCCAGGCCGTACTCGGCCGCCTTGTCGCTGATGCGCTGACTGACCTGCGCCAGGCTGAGAGACTTGTCGAGCCCCAGCCAGACGTTTTCGGCCACGGTGACGGTGTCAAACAAACTGAAATGCTGAAACACCATGCTGATGCCCAACGCGCGCGCCTCCTGCGGGTTACGCACATGCACAGGCTGGCCGTTAAACATCACGCTGCCGGCATCGGGCTTCACCGAACCGTAGATGATTTTCATCAGGGTGGATTTGCCGGCGCCGTTTTCGCCAAGCACCGCATGTGTTTCGCCTGGCCGGACGATCAGTGACACGTCGCTATTGGCCACCACCGAGGGGAAGCGCTTGGTAATGCCCTGCAACTGCAAGCGAGCGGCGGCGGGGTCAGCGAGCGTAGGCGTCATGCGGGTTTACCTTTGTTTTTCGATCGAGCGCGGAACATTCTGACACACCAAATTGGGGCATGTGTGGACACGCGCTCGGGTGGCGCAAGAACAATGCCGACCGAAGCAAACGCGGCAGGCTGCGTGCATACTAGACAAAATAACCCCTTGAACCCGGATACCCGGATACCCGAACACCGGGATACGCCCCACTCATGAGCAAGCCCATGACCCACGCCAGCATCCGTTTTATCCGACGCGGCCAGCCTGTAGTGCTGAACCGAGTCCCCGCCCATCGCACGCTGCTGCAAGTGTTGCGCGAAGACCTGGCCTGTACCGGCACCAAGGAGGGTTGCAACGAGGGCGACTGCGGCGCCTGCACCGTGGTGGTAGGCGAGCTGGACCTGCAAACATCGGGCGGCATTCGTTACAAGGCCGTCAACAGCTGCATCAAGCCGGCTCACGCCATTGACGGTCTGGCCTTGTGGACCGTGGAAGACATTGCTGACCAAAATGGCCGTCTGCATCCTGCGCAAGAGGCCATAGCCCGGTGCCACGGCTCGCAGTGCGGCTTTTGCACCCCTGGCTTTGTCATGAGCCTGTTTGGCATGTACCAAAACAGAGTGTGCCAGGGCCAGGTCATCAGCCGAGAGGTGGCGCAGCAAGACTTGTCGGGCAACCTCTGCCGATGCACCGGCTATCGCCCTTTGCTGGAGGCCGCTTCAGCCATGGCCGACCTGCCAGAAGTACCTGTGGATGAGCCCGCCTTGGTGGCATCTCTGAAAGCACTGCAGGCGTCACAAGAAGTCCGGGTTGAGGATGCCAGTTATTTGCAACCCACTACCCTCCCTGAGCTGCTGCGCTTACGCGCCCAACACCCTGGTGCGCAAATCGTGGCGGGCTGCACCGATGTTGGACTCTGGATCAATAAACTGCACATGGACTTTGAGCGCTTGCTGGACGTGACGCGAGTTGCCGAGCTGCGCCAGATCGGTCGCGACACCCAGCAGCTAAGCCTGGGCGCCGCCGTCACCCTGACCGATGCCTTTGATGCACTGGAAACAGACCGCCCCCAACTGCACACCTTTGCAAGCCGTTTTGCAGGTTTGCCGGTGCGCAACGCGGGCACACTGGGCGGCAACGTCGCCAACGGATCCCCCATAGGCGACAGCATGCCCCTGTTGATTGCGCTGGGCGCGAGCGTGGTGCTGGCCAGCGAGAGGGGCGAGCGCGAGCTTCCATTGGAAGGCCTCTACACCGGCTACCGCAAAAATGTGATGGCCCCCGACGAGGTACTGGCCCGCATTCAGGTGCCCCATCCCAAAGCAAACGAGCAGACACGGGTGTACAAAATCTCGAAGCGCTTTGACGACGACATCTCGGCAGTCTGTTTGGCGGTTTGCTTGGTGATCGAACGTGGGCAGGTCATGTCGGCAAGCATCGGCGTGGGCGGCGTGGCAGCGACGCCCGTGAGGGCCAGGAAGACCGAGTCTGTATTGACCGGGCAAGCCTGGAATGAGGAAACGTTACAGAAGGCGATCAGCACCCTGCGCACAGAATTTCAACCCATTTCGGACATGCGTGCCAGCAGCGCCTACCGCACGCAGGTGCTGGGCGGCTTGCTGCAACGCTATTGGCTGGAGAGCCAGGGAATGCAGGACATCCGCCTGGAGAGCTACGCGATTGAAGGAGACGCGGCATGAACCACGCGATGACCCAGGCAACACCGCAAACCAGCGCCATCGGCAGGTCACAGCCACACGAAAGCGCGCGCGCCCAAGTGGCCGGCGCCGTGACCTACATCGACGACATTGCCGAGGTGCGCGGCACCCTGCACGCAGCGCCCATCCTGTCGACCGTGGCGCACGGCAAGCTGCGCGGCGTGGACGCTAGCGCCGCCTTGGGCCTGGCAGGCGTGCGTGGCGTAGTGCTTGCCGGCGACGTTCCCGGGGATACCCTGCTGGCCTCCTTTGCGGGCGACGAGCCCATCTTTGCCATCGATACCGTACAGCATGTGGGCCAGGTCATTGGCCTGGTGGTTGCCGACACCGTGATGCAAGCACGCCGGGCAGCTCGCAAGGTCAAACTCGATATCGAGGCCCTGCCGGCCATCCTGACGGTGCAGCAGGCACTCGATGCCCAAAGCTACGTGCTGCCTCCCGTGTTTGTGAACCGGGGTGATGCCGGTGCAGCACTGGCCCGGGCATCGCACACCCTCAACGGAACCCTGGAAGTGGGCGGCCAGGAGCACTTTTACCTCGAAGGCCAGGTGGCCTACGCGCTGCCGCAGGAACAAAACCAATGGGTCATCCATACCAGCACCCAGCACCCGGGCGAAGTGCAGCACTGGGTGAGCCACGCGCTGGGCCTGGCCAACCACGCCGTGCGTGTGGAGTGCCGGCGCATGGGGGGCGGTTTTGGCGGCAAGGAAACCCAGGCTGGCCATGTGGCGGTGTGGGCAGCCATTGCCGCGCACAAGTTCAAATGCCCGGTGAAGTTGCGACTGGACCGCGACGACGACTTCATGATCACCGGCAAGCGTCATCCCTTCAGCTACAGCTACACGGTGGGTTTTGACGACACCGGGCGCTTGCAAGGCCTCAAGCTGACCATGGCGGTCAACTGCGGTTTCAGCGCAGATTTGTCGGGCCCGGTGGCAGACCGAGCGATCTTCCATGCCGACAACGCCTACTTTCTGGAGGATGTGGCCATCGCGTCCTATCGGTGCAAGCTCAACACCCAGAGCCACACCGCCTTTCGCGGCTTTGGCGGGCCCCAGGGTGTGATCGTGATTGAAGCCATCATGGGTGACATCGCACGGCACCTGGGGATGGACGCGCTGGATGTGCGCAAGCGCAACCTGTACGGCAACGACGACCGAAACGTCACGCACTACCAGATGAAGGTCGAAGACAACATACTGGCGCCCCTGCTCGGCGCCCTGGAAAGCACCTCCGACTACCGTCAACGCCAGCAGCAGATCGCGGCCTGGAATGCGGCCAGCCCTGTCATCAAGCGCGGCCTGGCCATCACACCCGTGAAATTTGGCATCTCCTTCACGGCTACCCTGTTCAACCAGGCCGGCGCCCTGGTGCATGTGTACACCGACGGCAGCGTGCAGGTGAACCATGGCGGCACCGAAATGGGTCAGGGCCTGAACACCAAGATCGCGCAGATCGTGGCTGACGAGTTGGGCGTGCCCTTCGAGCGCGTCCTGGCCACCGCCAGCGACACCAGCAAGATCCCCAATGCGTCTGCCACGGCAGCATCGGCTGGTACAGATCTAAATGGTCGGGCAGCCCAGTTTGCGGCTCGCAATGTGCGCGACAACCTGGCCGGTTTTGTGAGCGGCTTGGACGGCTGCGGCGCGGGCGCTGTGGTGTTCGAGGCCGGTCGCGTGATCTCACCAAAGGGTGAACGCTCGTTTGAAGAGGTGGTGAAGCTGGCCTACGCCAATCGCATCCAGCTGTGGAGCGACGGCTTCTACCGCACGCCCAAAATTCACTACGACAAAACCACGCTGACCGGACGCCCGTTTTATTACTTTGCCTACGGCGCCGCATGTACCGAGGTGGCCATCGACACCCTCACCGGTGAGAGCCGGGTGCTGAAAGTGGACATCCTGCACGATGTGGGGCGCTCCCTCAACCCGGCCATCGACATCGGTCAGATCGAGGGCGGGTTTGTGCAAGGCATGGGCTGGCTAACGACAGAACAACTGGTCTGGAACGACAAAGGACACCTGGCCACCCACGCCCCCAGCACCTACAAGATACCAGCCACGGGCGACATTCCGGCGCATTTCAAGGTGGACTTGTGGCCCGAGCCCAACCGCGAAGACAACGTGGGCGGCAGCAAAGCGGTGGGTGAACCCCCTTTCATGCTGGGTATCAGTGTGTTTGAGGCCCTGCGCAACGCGGTGGCGGCCGCACGACAAGACCATCAGCCGGTCGCACTAACAGCACCCGCCACGGCCGAAAACGTGCTTCGAGCGCTGAGCGCACTGAACTAAGTGTGGCCCTAGCCTGTCGCCATGCCGGCGTTGGCCAGGTCACGGAGCCGGGTGGGGTCCAGCAAGCGCAACACGCGCCCGGTGCCACTGACCAACTGCTGCTCGCGCAGGTGGCGCAGCACCCGTGACAAGGTTTCGGGCGCAATGCCCAACTGGTGCGCCACCATGCGCTTGTGCTCACGCCACATCACGGCAAGCCCTCCGTGGTGAGAAGGTTCTGCTGAGCGAAGCAACCACTCCGCGCATCGGGCCTCGGCGTCCTTCACCAGGCGGCTAACTGCCAGCTCAGACTGTTGGCGATGGGACTTGGCGATGTCACGCACCATGGCGCGCACGTTAGCAGGCAAGGCCGACAGGCTGGCATGAAAGCGCTGCGCGGGCACAGAATTCACCACCACATCGGTGTCGGCCACCACGTCCATGACATGCGGCACCCCCAATATGACTTCGGTGGCATCCAGCCAGAACGGGCCCTGTGCCAAGCCCAGGAGGTGCACGATCTCGTTGCCATTCACCACGCCCAGCCGCACCTGACCAGAAGCCAGGTACAAGGGGTACTCGGGCAACTCGCCCCGCCGGAGCAAAACAGTGCCCGTAGCCAAGGTTCGGCTGTCAGTAAAAGCATCCAGGGGCAAATCGGGCAACATGGCGCTAATGTGCCCGCGCAGCACGCCAAGCGCCTTGAGCTACGTCAAAACCGCTGCGGTTATAAACGTGACATGCCTACCCTGCTCATCAAAAATGCAACTTGCATCGCCACCCAGGACGATCAAGCACAGGAATTGCACCATGCCTCGATCTTCATCCGCGACCAGCTGATTGAAGCCATAGGCCCGGCCGCCGACCTGCCCCAGACAGCAGACGAGGTGATTGATGCACGCGGTCATTTGGTCACGCCCGGCCTGGTAAACACCCACCACCACATGTACCAGTCGCTCACTAGGGCGATTCCGGCGGTACAAAACGCCGAGCTGTTTGGCTGGCTGCGGGGCCTTTACCCCATCTGGGCAGGCTTGACCCCCGAGATGGTGGGAGTGTCCACACAGGTCGCCATGGCCGAGCTGCTGATGAGCGGCTGCACCACCAGCAGCGACCACCTCTACATCTACCCCAACGGCGTTCGGCTGGACGACAGCATCGAAGCGGCGCAGGCCATCGGCATGCGTTTTGTGGCCACCCGCGGCAGCATGAGCGTGGGCCAAAGCCAGGGCGGCCTGCCACCAGACCGGGTGGTGGAGCGTGAAGATTTCATCCTGAAAGACACCCAACGCCTGATCGAGACCTATCACGACGCCAACTTCGGCGCCATGGTCAATGTCGCAGTAGCGCCCTGCTCACCTTTCAGCGTGAGCCGCGACCTGATGCGCGAGTCTGCGGTGCTGGCCCGTCACTACGGCGTGCGCCTGCACACGCACCTGGCCGAAAACGACCACGACATTGCCTATTCACGGGAAAAGTTCAACTGCACGCCTGCCGAATACGCCCAGGACCTAGGCTGGCTGGGTCATGACGTGTGGCATGCGCACTGCGTGAAGCTCGATGACGAAGGCATCAGCTTGTTTGCCGCTACCCGGACCGGCGTGGCGCACTGCCCCTGCAGCAACATGCGCCTGGCCAGCGGCATTGCGCCCATTCGCAAGATGGTCGATGCCGGTGTGCCTGTGGGCTTGGGTGTGGATGGCAGCGCCAGCAACGATGCCGCACACATGGTGAACGAAGCCCGTCAGGCGCTGTTGCTGGCTCGCCTGCGCAAGTCATTGGAAGCACCGAACACCAATGCCCAAGGTCAAACGGTGTTTGGATGCGACACCGCTCCCCTGGAAATGACGGCTCGCGACGCTTTGCGTCTGGCCACACGTGGCGGCGCCGAAGTGCTGGGCCGCCGGGACATCGGTTATCTGGCCCCCGGCATGTGTGCAGATCTGGCACTGTTCGACCTCAGCACCGTGGCCTTTGCCGGTGGCGCCGTGCACGACCCTGTGGCCAGCCTGCTGCTATGTGCCAGCCCTCAAGCGGCCTACACCGTGGTCAATGGCAAAGTGGTCGTGCGCCAAGGGCAGCTGGCGACCTTGGCACTGCAGCCGTTATTGGAGCGGCACAACCGCCTGGCCTTGACGCTGGCGACGTCGGCCAAATAGCTCAGCGCGTTTTGGCGCCTTGATTGAACCAGGCGCTGATCAACTCCCGCTCAGCATCGGTGATGCCGGTGGCATTGTTCATGGGCATGAGCTTGGCAACCACCACCTGCTGATAAATGTTCTGGGCATGCTGCTTGACTCCCTCTGGCGAATCCAGACGCACATTTTTCATTTGCACCTCCGCACCGTGACACAGGTAGCAGCGTTGCTCCAGCACCTTTTGCACCGAGGCAAACGACACCTCTTGCGCCGTGGCCGCCTTGGGAACCTCTGCCGGCTTGAGCCAGACGATGACCGCTAACAGTGCCAGCACGCCGACACCCGCGTATGGCCAAGGATGCGCGTTGCGGCCTAGCTTGTAGCCGTGGCGCATCACAAAAAACTGACGTATGGCCGCACCAGCGAACATCATCAAGATCAAGACCAGCCAATTTTGAGGATGGGTGTAAGTAAAGCTGTAGTGGCCGCTAAGCATGGCAAACAGCACGGGCAACGTAAAGTAGGTGTTGTGCACGCTGCGCTGCTTGCCCCGCTTGCCGTGGATAGGGTCGACGGGTTCACCCGCTTTGATGGAGGCCACCACTGTCTTCTGGCCAGGAATGATCCAGAAGAACACGTTGGCGCTCATGGACGTAGCCATCATCGCGCCCACCAACAAAAAGGCAGCGCGCCCGGCAAACCAGTGGCAAGCCAAATAAGACGCCACGCACACCAGCACAAACACCAAGGCCCCGACCAGCGCGTCGCCATTTTTGCGCTGGCCAAAGACGCGGCAAATGCCGTCGTACAGCAGCCAGAACACCACCAAAAATGCCAGCGCCACAGCGATGGCCTCGTTAGGCGCCCAGTCCATGCGGGACTTGTCGATGAGGTAGGTGCTTGCGCTCCAGAGGTAGGACACGGTGAACAAGCTAAAGCCTGACAGCCAGGTGCTATAGCTCTCCCAGTAGAACCAGTGCAGATGTGATGGCAGCTTGGGCGGCGACACATTGAACTTGACCGGGTGATAGAACCCCCCGCCATGTACCGCCCACAACTCGCCACTGACGCCCTGCTTTTTGAGATCTTCATCCTCAGGCGGCGTGAGGCTGCTGTCCAGAAATACAAAGTAGAAGGACGACCCTATCCAGGCGATGGCCGTGATGACATGCACCCAGCGCAGCAGCAAGTTGGCCCAATCCAGGAGATAGCTTTCCATGTGTCTCAGCCTTTTAAGCGTTTGATATCAACGCTTTTCTGAAACCTGCTCACCACTGCGGGCGCTCTGAGCAGGCATGGGCCGCGAACCCGGGATCTGTTGCCCCGATGTGCTCCGCTGCGACCTTGGACCAAAAGTGTATACAGTTTGTTGCTATCTGACAATGTGGCGCCCCAAATTAACGACCACCCCACGAAGAACCAGCACTGACAGACGACACCTTAGCTGGCATTTAGCCTTTGCAAGATCTGGGCCGCCACTGCCACGGCAATGACCTCAGGCTGCTTGCCCTGGATGCCGGGCACACCAATCGGGCAGGTGACGAGCTCGAGTTCCTGGTCTGTGAAGCCACGCTCAAGCAAACGGGCACGAAAACGCGCCCATTTGGTGCGACTGCCGATCAAACCGATGTAGCGCAAATCGGCGTGCGTACGCTGCCTTTGCAGGCAGGCAGCCACCACCTCCAGATCTTCGGCGTGACTGAAGCTCATGATCAGCACGCAGGCACCTGGCGCCAAGTCAGCCACGGCAGACTGCACCGGGTCCACGTTGTCGCAAACCACCTGTGCAGCAAGGTCCTTGGGAAATATTTCATCGCGGCTGTCGATCCAGTGGACTTGCAAGGGCAAGCCAGCCAGCACCTGCACCAAAGCCCGCCCCACATGGCCCCCACCAAACAGCACCACTGTTGGATGGGCTTGAGTCAGCCGCTCTTTGAGCGCCTTTAGAGCTGCAGCATCGTTGTCAGTGAAATGTTCAAACTGCAATTGCACATCTCCGCCACAACATTGCCCCAGGCTAGGCCCCAGGGCGTAGCGCTGAAACGCTGGCATGGACGTAGGCAAATGGAGGCCCGCTCGCGCTACTTGGGTGGCCTGCAGTTCCAGATGGCCGCCGCCCACACTGCCTACAGCGTCAGTCGCAAAAACGGCCATCCAGGCGCCAACCTCGCGTGGTACAGAGCCCCGAGTCGCATGAACCCGCACCAGGACTGCATCCTCATGTGCAAGCCGACCTAACAGGACATGGATCAAGTTCATGGAGCGACAGGTGGAAACATTTGTTACGGCACGCTTTCTTGCGATGGATGCTCAAAAGTTGGAAAAGTGGCACAGTATGCCCCTGACTGCGACACACCCCAAGAACAACGGAGACAGGCATGCAAACTCTTATTTCGGGTTTCAAGAAGGGTTGGATTGGCATCTTCTTGCTGCTCTCGCTGATGGCTGGCTGTAGTTTGGTGCCCCCAGCGC
>JBJOIT010000018.1:0-52688 GCA_046046915.1 Pseudomonadota bacterium | reverse complement strand
ACCGGTGATGTTCTCGTCGCCTTTGATGTCACGCTCCAGACGCATCTGTTCTTTTGGAAACAGCGGCGTGAGGTTTTCAAACATCACCTTGTGCTTGTTTTCCTCGGGGCCACCGCCGTTCACACGGTCAAGCTTGTTCAGGGCAAAGTAGCGTTCACCGTCCTTGGGTGTGCGCACCTCTCCCTCAATCATGTCTCCCGTATGAAGGTTGAAGCGGCGTACCTGACTCGGACTGATGTAGATGTCATCCGTGCTGGCGGTGTAGCTGGTGTCCGGGCTACGCAAAAAACCAAAGCCGTCGGGCAGGATTTCCAGTACGCCATCGGCAATGATCTGTTCGCCAGTTCTGGCCCGCTTCTTGATGATGGCAAACATGAGCTCTTGCTTGCGCATGCGACCCGTGTTTTCAATTTCAAGCTCTTCGGCTTGTTTCAATACTTCCGACACATGCAGTGCCTTGAGTTCGTTTAAGTGCATCGATGGACCCCTGTAGGGGAAAGACAAAATAAAAGCGGGGAATGGGGCAGAACGCGAGAGCCTGTTTGGTCTCTGGGCCTGAGCCGGGAAATGCAGCCTGCCCGGTGCTAGGGCTGGTGCCGACGGGAATTATGACAGGAAATAAAAAGGCCCCCTTGATAACTTCGGGGGCCGGATTCAATAGATCAATTTATCAGGCGAGTTGCTGATCGATGAAGGCGGTCAGCTGTGACTTGCTCAAAGCACCTACCTTGGTCGCAGCCAGTTGGCCACCTTTGAACAACATCAGGGTGGGGATGCCGCGAATCCCGAATTTGGCGGGAATGTCACGGTTTTCGTCGACATTCATCTTTGCAATCTGGAGTTTGCCTTCATAGGCTGCGGAGACTTCATCCAGGATGGGGGCAATCATCTTGCACGGTCCGCACCACTCTGCCCAGTAATCCACCAGGACGGGTTGCTGGGCCTGAAGCACATCGGCTTCGAAGGAGGCATCAGATACGTGTTTGATCAGTTCGCTGCTCATGAATATGTCCTTGTGAGTAGATGCGATGGATGTAAAGTTGGGGAAATTGTGACAGAAACCAAACGTGTTCTTTGCTAGAAAGATGCTATTTCCTAAATAGCGTGCCTGCATCGGCATTGCTCAAACCCGCAGCGTATTGCGCCACAGGGCTTTTTCCTGTTTCCCTGTCCATGTCTTCGGGGCCTCATTGACTGTTTTTTGGGGCCCCATGCCATGCCAAATGATCGAATTTCATGTTTGTACACCTACGACTACACACCGAGTTTTCGGTGGTTGATGGCACCAATCGCATAGAGGAGGTGGTCAAGGCTGCCGCCGCTGATGGGCAACCGGCGCTTGCCATCAGTGACCTCAACAATCTTTTTGGCGGCATCAAGTTTTACAAGGAAGCCCGCGGCAAGGGGGTGAAGCCCATCATGGGCGCAGAGGTGGTGTTGGAGGGCTTGGACAAGGATCCGTCCAATTTTTCCCGCATGGTGCTATTGGTTCAAAACAACCAGGGTTATCTCAATCTGTCGGAGCTGCTGGCACGCGCGTACACACGCAATGTGGTGAGGGGGCAAGCGGCCCTTAAATTGGATTGGTTGCATGAGCTGGGCGATGGCCTGATTGCCTTGTCTGGCGCCCAGGCTGGTCCCGTGGGGCAGGCCTTGGTGCAGGGGGATGCTGACCGAGCCAGTGCACTGGCGCTGCAATTGGCCAACATTTTTCCGCATCGTTTTTATCTGGAATTGCAGCGCGCGGGTCGCGCGGAGGATGAGTCACACCTTGCAGCTGCGGTGGCATTGGCGGCCAAGTTGCACTTGCCTGTGGTGGCCACGCATCCAGTGCAATTTGCATCGCCCGACGATTACGAGGCCCATGAGGCGCGGGTGTGCATCGCGGAAGGTGAAATTCTCGGCAACCAGCGACGTGTGCGCAAGTTCACCCGTGAGCAGTATTTCAAGACCACAGCGCAGATGTGTGAGTTATTTGCCGATCTTCCGGCTGCCTTGGCAAATACCGTGGAGGTAGCACGGCGCTGCAATTTGACGCTGGTGCTGGGTAAGCCGCAATTGCCAGATTTCCCGACGCCCGAGGTAGATGGCCGAAATCTCTCGCCCGAGGAGTATTTTCGTTACGCCTCCAACCAGGGCTTGGAGGAGCGTTTGGCACACCTTTATCCGGATACGGCCAAGCGCGATACGGAGCGACCACGTTATCTTGAGCGGCTTGAGTTCGAGATCAACACCATCTTGAAGATGGGCTTTCCAGGCTACTTTTTGATCGTGGGCGACTTCATCAACTGGGCCAAGAATAACGGTTGCCCCGTCGGGCCCGGTCGTGGTTCAGGGGCTGGGTCTTTGGTGGCTTATGCCCTCAAGATCACAGATCTGGATCCTTTGCAATACAAGCTGCTGTTCGAGCGTTTTTTGAACCCCGAGCGGGTGTCCATGCCCGACTTCGATATTGACTTTTGCCAAAGCAATCGTGACCGGGTGATTGACTATGTGAAAGAAAAATACGGCAAGGATGCGGTCAGCCAGATTGCCACGTTTGGCACCATGGCTGCGCGTGCGGCCATACGTGATGTGGGCCGCGTTCTGGACATGAGCTACAACTTTTGCGATGGCATCAGCAAGCTCATTCCCAACAAGCCTGGTCAGCACATCACCATTGAGGGCGCTATTGCCGCCGAGCCGGTTCTGGCAGACCGACTTGCCAAAGAAGACGAAGTCAAGACGCTGCTGGCCCTGGCGCAAAAGCTCGAAGGCATGACCCGTAACGTGGGCATGCATGCGGGCGGCGTGTTGATTGCCCCGGGCAAGCTCACCGACTTTTGCCCGCTGTATCAGCAGCCCGGCAGCGAGTCGGCGGTGAGCCAGTACGACAAGGACGACGTCGAAGCGGTGGGCTTGGTGAAGTTCGACTTTTTGGGTTTGGCCACGCTCACCATCTTGGAAATCGCCCGAGAGTTCATCGTCAAACGACACAAGGGGCAAGAGAACTTCGCTTTTGAGAACATTGCACTGGATGACCGCAAGACTTATCAGCTCTTTTCTGACGGCAAGACCGAGGCTGTGTTTCAGTTTGAAAGTCGCGGCATGCAGGGCATGTTGCGCGACGCCAAGCCCACGCGTCTGGAAGACCTGATTGCCCTGAACGCCTTGTACCGGCCAGGGCCCATGGACCTGATTCCCAGTTTTGTGGCCCGCAAACACGGCCGCGAAGTGGTGGAGTATCCGCATCCTCTGGTGGCCGATATGCTCTCTGAGACCTACGGCATCATGGTCTACCAGGAGCAGGTGATGCAGACCGCGCAGATTCTGGGCGGCTATTCACTGGGCGGTGCCGACTTGCTGCGGCGAGCCATGGGCAAGAAAAAAGCCGAAGAAATGGCGCAACACCGTCAGATCTTCCGTGATGGTGCAGCCAAAAACAACATCAGCGAAGCCAAAGCCGATGAAATTTTTGACCTGATGGAGAAATTTGCAGGCTACGGGTTTAACAAGTCCCACGCGGCGGCTTACTCCCTGCTGGCGTACCACACGGGCTGGCTCAAGGTGCATTACACCGCCGAGTTTTTCTGCGCCAACATGACTGTGGAAATGGACGACACTGACAAGCTCAAGGTGTTGTTTGAGGATGCGGTGAAGATGGGCATGAGCTTTGAATCGCCCAACATCAACCGGGGTGTCTATCGCTTCGAGCCGATTTCGGACAATGAAATCCGGTACGGACTTGGCGCCATCAAAGGCACGGGGCAAGCGGCCATCGAGGCCATCGTGGCCGCGCGTGAAGGGCGAGGCGATGGTCCCCGTGGCTCAGATCGGGGCCCCTTCACCAGTCTTTTTGATTTTTGTGTACGCGTGGACCGCAGCCGCCTCAACAAACGCTGCTTGGAAGCGTTGATCAAGGCGGGTGCTTTCGATACCTTGCAGCTCAACCGTGCCTCACTGCTGGCGTCGGTCGACCGCGCGTTCGAATTTGCCAATGCCACGCTGGCCAACGCCAACCAGGTGGGGCTGTTTGACATGGGGGATGACGATCATGGCTCCAGCACCCAGGAACCCGATTTGGTCGAGGCCTTGCCTTGGGGCGTGAAAGAACGGCTCACCTTCGAGAAAACGGCGGTGGGCTTTTACCTGTCGGGCCACCTCTTTGACGAGGTGGCGCTGGAGGTGCGCCGCTTTGCCAAACGCCAAATCGATGATCTGATAGACACCCGCGAACCGCAGCTGCTGGCAGGCATCGTGAGCGATTTACGGGTCATCAATGGCCAGCGCGGCAAGCTGGGACTTTTCAAGCTAGACGATAAGTCTGCGGTCATCGACGCACGCGCGGATGAAGCCCTGCTCAACGCCCATAAAAACCTGTTGAAAGACGATGAACTCATCATCGTGATGGGCAAGGTACAGCCGGATCGTTTTTCTGGTGGCTTGCAATTGACCGTGCAGCAGATTTGGAGCCTGGACCAGGCGCGTTGCCGCTTCGGCAAACATCTGCGGGTGGCTGTCCATGGCAAGACACCCCAAGTGGCCAAGCTCTTGCGTGAATATCCCGCGCAACGTGAAGAAACCGAGCATGGTGATGTCTGGGTGGGTCTCGGTGTGCGATTTGCCGTCAAGCGCACGGGCGCAGTCTCGGACCAGTGTGTAGGCGCGCTTGCCGAACTGCAGCTTGGTGAAGATATGCGCTTTTTCCCGAGCGACGCCGCACTGGCAGCCTGGCGGGCGGAGGCCGATGCGGGTCAGGCAGAAATTGCCTATGACTGACCGCGGACTCTTTAGTCTTTAGGCCGGAAGCTGATGACGAGCTTGGGCGGCACCGTGCCGTCTACGTCTCGTGGCAGCACTTCGGTTTTGTCGATGGCCTTCAACACGGCCTGATCCCAAGCCGGATTGCCACTTGACTTGTCGAGCTTGCGGCCAATGATGGTGCCGTCGGGCGCGGTACGAACTTCCACATCGGCGGTCGGGTTTCCGGGAATGTCGTCTGTGAAAACGATGTTGGGCTTGATACGTGCACGTAGGCGCCCGCCGTAGCTGGCGGATGGGCCCGAGGACTGCAAGGCAGTTCCCTTGGCGTTGGCAGAGCCAGACGCGCCGGCGACGCCCGCACTGCCAGCCAAGGTAGCCATGCGTTTGATGTTTTCCTGGCGCAGGGCCTCCTGTAGTTTGGCCTCCCGCTGTTCCTTCTCGGCGTCCTTGCGCTTGGCCTCCAGGTCCTTCTTTTTCTTTTCTGCAGCCAGTTCTCGCTCCTGCAGTTTCTTTTTCTCCAGTGCCAGCTTTTCTTTCGTTAGCTTGTCGGCTTTTTCTTGTTGCTCAGCCTTCAGACGAGCCTTTTCTTGCTCACGCAGTTGTTCCTGGCGCTCTTTTTCCTTGGCGGCTTTTTGTTTTTTGAGCTGCTCGGTGTTGATGTCTGGCTCGGCTACTTTGGGTACGGGCGGTGGCTTGACGGGCTCGGGGCGCACCTCGGGCTCAGGCGGCGGTGGAGGCGGCGGTTCCAGCAACTTCGGCGCGGCCTCCTGGGGAACAGACGACCACAATTCAGCTTCTGCCGAGAGGGTCACGGCTTCTCGCTTCCAGCTGACTGCTGCAGTGAGGCCCACCAGCAGGACCACATGGGCCGCCACGGCCAAGGCCAAGGCTCGTAAAAGGCCTGGTGTGGGTGGGGGTGCAAACTCGTTGCGGTCAAACACGTCGTTCATGGCCGTCGGACAGGGCTCAATTCACCATCTGTACCGACAGACCGACGCGTGCAATGCCAGCGCGTTGCAAGGTGTCCATGACCTTGACCACGGTCTCATATTTCACAGTCTTGTCGGCGCTGATGACCACGGCTGTGTTGGCTGCTGCCGCCGTATCACCAGGGCCTTGCGCGCTTTTTACTTCCGCAGCCAAGGCGCTGAGCAGAAGGGGTTTGGTGGTTTCCTTGATCTTCAGTTCGAGCTGATCGTCTTTGGAAATGACGATCTGGATCACCTGATCGGGCTGTTTGGCAGCCTTGCCGATGCTGGGCAGATCGATCATGCTAGGCGTGATCAGGGGGGCGGTGACCATGAAGATGATCAGCAGGACCAACATCACGTCGATGAAGGGCACCATGTTGATCTCGTTGATGGTGCGCCTGCCGCGTCCGCGGCTTGCAACTTGTGGCATGGCGTGGCTTTCCTGCTGGCCTTAGCGGTCGGCCGCGGGCTGTGAGCCCAGATTGCGCTGCAATATGTTCGAGAACTCTTCGATGAAGGTCTCCAGCATGTTGGCAACGCGGTCGATGTCTCGGGCGAAGCGGTTGTAGGCCACGACGGCCGGAATCGCAGAAAAAAGACCGATGGCCGTGGCTACCAGGGCCTCAGCAATGCCCGGGGCGACTGTGGACAGGGTCACTTGCTGCAGACTGGCCAGGCCGGTGAAGGCGTGCATGATGCCCCAGACGGTACCAAACAAGCCCACATATGGCGACACCGATCCCACCGACGCCAGGAAAGACAGGTGGCTTTCAATCACGTCCATCTCTCGCTGAAAGCTCGCCCGCATGGCACGGCGGGCCCCGTCGAGCAAAGTGCCGGTGTCAGTGATGCGCCGCTCGCGCAACTTTTGAAACTCACGCATGCCGCTCGCAAAAATGCGCTCCATAGGGCCTGCGTCACGGGCGTTTTTGGTGGCTGCAAGAAACAGGTCGTTGATGCTGGTGCCGGACCAGAACTCGCGCTCAAAGGTCTCATTTAGAGCCTTCACGCGACGCAGCGCGAACAACTTTCTAAAGATGGCTGCCCAGCTCGAAATAGACACCAGCACCAAGAGCAGCATGACGAGCTGCACCACCACGCTGGCGTTCATCACAAGGTGAAGGATGGAAAGGTCTTGGTTCATGTCAACAGTTTCAAAATGGCCGGAGGGATGCGGGCAGGGCTCAGCTTTTCTGAATGTACCCAGCCGATGCGTATGGTGCCGCTGCACAGCACAGAAGAAGGTGGGGGTACAGCCCCGCTATTTTTCAAACGTGCCTCTTGCTGGATTGTCATGGACGCTTTGCCGATCTCCTGCAGTCGAGCTGTAACAATCAGTTCGTCGTCTAGACGGGCAGGGTGCAGGTAGCGAACTTGGGTGTCCGCCACCACAAACATGCCGCCGGTCTCAAGACGCAGGGCCTGCTGGTTGATGCCCAAGGATCGTAGCCACTCGGTGCGAGCGCGTTCAAAAAACTTCAGGTAATTGGCATAGAAAACGATACCGCCTGCATCGGTGTCTTCCCAGTAGACGCGCACGGGCCATACATATTCAGCCCGTTCCGGTTGGACAGTGGCATTCATGCCAGTAGCCCCTTTAATCGGGTCACGGTGTCTTGCAGCTGCGTCATGGCGTTGGCCGTTGAAAACCGGATGTAGCGTTGCGTGTCCGCTGTGCCGAAGTCTCTGCCGGGAGTGATGGCGATGTGAGCCTGCTTCATCAGCTCAAAGCTCATGTCCCAGCTGTCTGCCACGCCAAGCCGCCGACAGGCATCGGTGCAGTCCGCCCAGGCATAAAAGGCACCATCCGGCATCACTGGCACATGCAGACCCAGTTGATTGAGTTCAGGCACAAAATAATCTCTTCTGGCCTTGAACTCTGCACGGCGCCGTTCATACACAGCAATGCTTTCATCCTCAAAGCAGGCCAGTGCCGCATGTTGCGCGATGGCATTGGGGCAGATAAACAGGTTTTGTGCCAAGCGCTCGATGACCGGTACCAAAGCCTCAGGCACCACCATCCATCCCAGTCGCCAGCCAGTCATATTGAAATATTTGCTGAAGCTGTTGATGCTGACGATGTTGTCATCCAACGCCAGCGCGCTGCGGCCGTATTCGGACTCAAAACTCAAGGGCAAATAAATCTCGTCAACCAGCGTGATGCCACCGTGCTCGCGAACCACTTCAAGAATGCGGTGGAGCTCTGTGGGATGGATGGACGTGCCAGTGGGATTGGACGGAGATGCCAGCAGGACGCCGCGCGTACCACGGTGTTGGGGACCCGCCTGCCGCCATGCCGCCCGCACCTGGTCTGCACTTAGCTGAAAGCGATCTGCCGCGCCCGACGGAATCAACACGGCCTGGCCGCCTGCAGCCTGAACAAACTGCCGGTTGCAGGGGTAGCTTGGGTCCGGCATCAGGATCTCGTCACCGGGGTCGATCAAGGCCAGGCAGGCCAGTTGTAAAGCGGCCGAAGCGCCGGCCGTAACCACGATGCGGCTGGGGGACACGTTCAGCCCCTGGCTTTGTGCATACCAGTGGCTGATGCGCTCTCTGAGCTGAGGCAAGCCCGTGGCAGCGGTGTACCGGCTCAGACCGTCACGAATCGCCTTGTGGGCGGCTTCCTGTACCAGGGGCGGTGCTGTGAAGTCGGGCTCGCCGATGTTCAAGAAGATCATGGGGGCGGTCGTGTCCGCCACCTCGCGCGCCAGCTCAGTGGCCGCCTTGGCCACTTCCATCACATAAAAAGGCTCTATGCGCTGGGCGCGCGCAGAGATGTTCATGCTATGCAGATGTCAGGCGGGTGCCCGGCCATGGGCCCGATCTGCTGCAACTTCATGCGGGCGCAGGCTGGGGCTCAAACCATTCAGAACCGCGTTGACATATTTATGCCCATCCGTGCCGCCAAAGGCCTTGGCCAGCTCAATGCACTCGTTGATCACCACGCGCCAAGGCACGTCGGGGCAGTGCTGTAGTTCGTAGGCGCCAATCCACATCACACCGTGTTCGATGGGGGAAATCTCTTCCAAGCTGCGGTCCAGCAGGGGTTTGATCAGGGCATTCAGTGCCTCGGCTTCTTCAACACAGCCATGCAGCAAGGCGTCGAAATGCACTGCATCGGCTTTGTTAAAACCAGCCAGGTCGCGCGTGAAAACGTCGATCTCGGCAGCCTCATTGCGCCCGACGAGGTGTTGGTACAGCGCCTGCAAGGCAAATTCACGGGACCGACTCCGTCCCGACTTGCTGGCGGCTTTGCGCACACCAGTCGAGGTCACACCGGTGCGGGACTGACGAGGGGGGCGTTCGCCCGAGGTAGTTTCGGTCATGCCAGTTCCTCCATCAGGTTGGCCATTTCAACCGCGACACGTGCAGCGTCGCGCCCCTTGTCGGTTTGTCGCGCCAGGGCTTGCTCGAGGTTTTCGGTGGTGATGATGGCGTTGGCAATGGGCAACTGATAGTCGAGCGACACCCTGCTGACGCCGGCCCCGGACTCGTTGGCCACCAGCTCAAAGTGGTAAGTTTCTCCACGAATGATGCAGCCCAGAGCCACCAGTGCGTCGTAGTGCGATTTCTCTGCCATGGCCAGGAGCGCCACAGGCACCTCTAGAGCCCCCGGAACCGTCACATGGTCAATGTTTTTGTCCTGCACGCCCAGTGCAAGGAGCTCGGTTCGGCAGGCAGAGGCCAGGGTGTTGGTGATGGCCTCGTTAAACCTTGCCTGCACGATGCCGATGCGCAACTTCTTGCCACTCATGCGCTGATCGACGTCGGCGATGTTTCCTTTTTCAGCTCCAAACATATTCAGTCCTTGCTTGCGACGGGGTCGGTAGGCACCGTGTAACCCACGATTTCGAGGCCATAGCCGGTCATGCTGGGCATGCGCCGTGGGCTGCCCATCAATGTCATTTTTTGTACGCCGCATTCGCGCAGAATCTGGGCGCCGATGCCGTAGGTGCGCAAATCCATGCGTCCCCGCTCGGGTGCCTGGCTTGGGCGTGCGGTACCTTCAAATTGCGCAAGCAGTTGTTCGCCGCTCTCACCGCAGTTGAGCAGAACCACCACACCTTGGCCCTCCTGCTGGATGCGTTGCAGGCTTTTGTC
Organism: Pseudomonadota bacterium; assembly: GCA_046046915.1. Classification (GTDB taxonomy): domain Bacteria; phylum Pseudomonadota; class Gammaproteobacteria; order Burkholderiales; family Burkholderiaceae_C; genus JBEEJZ01. Next base: position 42,873 of record JBJOIT010000018.1, on the reverse strand, counting down.
CAGGCTCCACGAGTGCATTGATCGGTTGATTTCCAAGGCGTCCAGCACAGACAGCGGCTCATGCACGCGCGCCAACACTGTGGTCTGTGCATTCCAATGGCCCTTGACAAGCGCCAAGTGGACGCCGGCACTGGGTTTATCGGTGAAGGCATGCAAGGTGAAGTCGCCGTAGGCTGTGGTGATGCTGCGGCTGCCTACTTTGGCGATGAGCGATTCCATGCGGCTGCGGTGCTCGATCAGGTCTGCAATGGTGCCGATCTTCAGGCCGTGCTCCGCCGCAAAGACCTGCAAGTCGGGCAGGCGAGCCATGGTGCCGTCATCTTTCATGATCTCGCAAATCACGGCACTGGGAATGCAGCCAGCCATGCCGGCCAGGTCGCAACCGGCCTCGGTGTGGCCGGCACGCATCAACACGCCGCCATCGACGGCTTGCAAAGGAAACACGTGGCCCGGTTGCACCAGGTCATCAGAGCGCGCGCTCTTGGCCACAGCGGCCTGGACCGTGCGAGCCCGGTCGGCAGCCGAGATGCCTGTGGTCACGCCTTCTGCCGCTTCGATGGACACCGTGAAAGCCGTGCTCATCTTGGTGCCGTTACGCACCGCCATAGGAGGCAGCTTGAGCAGCTCGCAGCGCTCACGGGTCAGGGTCAGGCAGATCAGGCCACGGCCAAAGCGCGCCATGAAATTGATAGCCTCAGGCGTGACGTGGTCTGCGGCGAGGACCAGGTCGCCCTCGTTCTCGCGGTCTTCCTCGTCGACCAAAATCACCATGCGGCCAGCGCGCATGTCTGCCACGATGTCCTCCACAGGGGAGATTTCTACCAGTGCGGGGGCAATGCTTTGCGGCGCGGTCATGATGGGTCTTTCTGTTGGGGGACAGGCGCGCTGGTGAGCATGCGCTCCACGTAGCGCGCGATCATGTCGATTTCGAGGTTGACTTGGGCGCCGGCCTGCAGGCTGCCAAGGGCCGTGTTTTGCACCGTGTGCGGGATCAGGTTGATGCTGATTTCGCAGCCGTCGGCCATATCCTTCACCAGGTTGACTGTGAGGCTGACGCCATTGATGGTGATGGAGCCCTTGTAGGCCAGGTACTTGGCAAGGGTTGCGGGCACATGGATGCGCAGCTCCCAGCTTTCGCCAACTTGGGCAAAGTGGCTGACCCGACCTAATCCATCCACATGCCCCGAGACGATATGGCCACCCAGGCGATCGTGCGCGCGCAGCGCTTTCTCTAGGTTGATCGGGCCGGTGTGGGTCAGACCTGTGGTCTTGTCCAGCGACTCGGCCGAGATGTCGATGGTGAATTGACGATCAGCCAGGTTGTAGGACGTGACGGTCATGCAGGCGCCATTGAGGGCGATGCTGTCACCTAATGAGACATCGTCCAGATAGCCGGCCGGGCACTCGATCAGGAGGCGCTTGCCGTGTTGAGTTGAGCTTCCCAGCTCGTGTGTGGCGACGATGCGCCCCACAGCGGTGATGATTCCGGTGAACATCCCTGGATTTTCGCAGACAAAGTGACCTCATTCGGAAACCATGTCCATCAAATCCCCTCGGGCTAGAAATCTGTTCGTCCGAAGGGTCTGGCACGCAGGCGCAAGTCCGTGCCCACCAATGTGGCGTCCATCCAGGCAAATTCCCGTGCCTGTGACAGTTCGGTGTAGGGCCCCAGGTTGGCCAGCCCAGCGCCAGGCCCCAGCAACTTGGGCGCCATGTAAAGCAGGATCTCGTCGACTAGGTCTTCGCGCAAAAAAGAGCCGTTGAGCTTGTGTCCAGCCTCCAGATGCAGCTCATTCACTTCACGTGTTGCCAGATCACGCAGCATGGCGGGCAAATCAACCTTTCCTTCCGCAGGGCCGCAAGAAATGACCTGGACGCCCTTGTCCGCGAGTGCGGCACGTTTTTCAGCCTGCTGTCCTGAAGCTTGCGTGGTGTAAATCAGCACGTCGCCGGGGGCTTGCAGTACTTTTGCGTTCATCGAGATGTCGAGCCTGGAGTCCACCACGACCCGCTTAGGCTGAATCTGTGTTTCCACCAATCTCACATCCAGCCGTGGGTCGTCAGACTGTACGGTGCCTATGCCTGTCAATACGGCGCTGGCGCGTGCCCGCCACGCATGTCCATCTGCCCGAGCATCCGGGCCTGTGATCCACTGGCTGGCGCCGTTGGAAAGGGCCGTGGTCCCGTCCATCGATGACGCCATCTTCATCCGCACCCACGGCGTCTTGCGCACCATGCGACTGAAAAAACCGATGTTGAGTTCACGTGCTTGCAGGGCCGCGGGGTGATCTGCCGGTAGAAGCTCGACGTCTATGCCAGCCGCTCGCAATCGGGCCATGCCCCGCCCGGCGACCAGAGGGTTGGGGTCTTGCAGGGCGACCACCACTTTGCCTATGCCGGCCTCGATCAGAGCATCGCAACAAGGCGGGGTGCGGCCAAAGTGAGAGCAGGGTTCCAATGTCACGTAGGCCGTCGCCCCCCTCACATCCAGACCTGCGTCACGCGCAGCTCGCAGCGCCATGACCTCGGCATGTGGGCCGCCGGCGCGTTGGGTGTGACCTGTGGACAGCACCTCACCATCAGCCGCCGCGATAACACAGCCGACTCGGGGGTTGGGGTCACTGAGGGGCAGGGCGCCGATACTCAAGTCGACGGCCATCATCACTGGTAAAGCCTTCTGGGGCTCTGACAGTGTTTTTTTCGGTCCTGTAGACGAACTCATCTGTGGGAATCGTGGGGTGTGCTGTTATTGCGGAATATCTCGAATTGGGTCAAACGTCACGGCTACCATTTTGGTCACCTTGACGTTACGTCCAGCGAGTCGCGCAGCACTGAAGCGGGAGTTCAGAACACCTTCAATAGCGGCTAATTCAAAAATTCCTGGAGGTGCTGAGTGCAGTACGTCGACGTTTTCGACAGTTCCATGTTCGCTGATGTATACACGTAGAGTGACTGTTCCAGCCACTTTATGTAGATAAGCATCTTCCGGATAAATGAGGGGAGCTATCTCAACAGCTCGAGCTGGCTCGTCAACATCGCTTGTCGTTAAGTACGTTGCGCTAGACACTGCAGTTTCGACAAACGTGTCATTTTTATAGTCGTTTTTGTTGTGGCCTAAGGGGAGTATGTGGGGATCGGCTATGCCAAGCTTATCTTCCTGCTCCGGCTCTGCTAGTGGCCGTTCCATTAAGTGCTGCCGATCCTGTGTTTGGTGGTTCTGTGGGCCGTCCATAAAGCTGCTCGAGACGTTTATCAAACTTGCACGTACAGAACTCGTTCCAATAAATCTCGGCTCCTGGTAGACGGGCCTGGCAATGCCGAAAAGCAGTACGAGGTGGCCAGCAACAGCAATTAACACGGCTAAAACAAGCTTGTAGTCGCCCATGAACCAGATGGGCTTTTTTACCCCGTCGGTTGTCACCTTGTAACAGGTGGAGTTTTTCCCCATTACCCGCCCAACTCTTTGTACCAAAATCGGCGTGTGCGGGACCCAACGGTTGTGCCTTTAGGAGCAAGAACGTTTGTTCCGGAAATGACGCCCTCTTTCGTCACCAATTTACCCGTGCTGTCGAGTAACTGGACAACGACATGTACCGGGCTAGGTAAAAAACCTCCGCCAGCGTGTGTCACATAGCGGTCTGTTGTAGCAACACTAGCTGTTGGACTTACATTTGGCACCGTTGCGTTTGCTACAGCTACCTCATATTGGCGAGCGATCCCTAGGTTTCCTACGCAACTGGCGTCCGCGACCTGACTGGGCTGGTTCGTATTGAAGAATACCGTTCCATTAAGTGACACCGCATTACCGATAGTTTTTTCGCCAGTGCCAAAGCTCAGGTACCAGCCGTCGGCTAGGGTGAGTTTTGCTACTTCACTTGCTGAGGTCGTTGTGCCACAGGCGCTACCCGAGGGCGTCTGTATGCAGTTATTGGTCGCGTCGTAAAGCAATCCGTCGTTGTTGCTTGAGGTGATGCTCGCGTTCGTTACTGACCCGAGATTAGTCATCACAGGGTTTCCACTACCGTCGGCTTTTGACGTTCTTGTGTCTAAAGTGGGTGTACCGCCGACCAGATAACTTGTTGATCCCGTCCCTGGCCCAGAGTCGTTACCATGGTCCTTGAACATGTAAAACCGATTGACGACGGTGTTGTCAAAAGGGTGCTCTCGGTCACCGCTACCAATGAGGACTGCGTCATAGCCATCGGCGGCGACCACATCGGGCGGGCTCATAAACTTGCGCCGATTGGACGCCGAGTCTGCCTGGGCGATTGCGGCGATCTTTGTCACCGTCCACTTGGTCTTGTCACTGTCGCGAAAGTCGATACGCCACAGGTTGCCACCGGTGTCCCCAACATATCCGCGATTGGTTGCGCCGCCACTGGAATTTTTGATGATCTGTACGTCAGACGGTATGGCGAAGTCCATGCCGTCAACTTCGAGGTCAGCCCCGCTTCCACGGTAGCTGGCGCTCCAAATTTTCTGTCCTGTGATGGCATCAACCATGTAGATTGCACGCCCCATTGAACGGGTGACTGTTGTCGAAGTTCCTCCTGCAGTGGTACATCCCGTACCCGTGGTGTTGTAAGTAACTGTGCCATTGTTGTAGGTGACAGTACCTGGAATGTAGACATTGGATGTACTGTAGGTGCCAGTGCTCACTGAAGTGATGGTGCAATTTTCCACGTCCTCGACTGCCGCGTCATACCCTCCGCCAAAGATGATGACTGGATTGGTGTACCCGTTCAAACCAGTCACGACGGTAGGCTGCGACCAGGTCTGTCCGAGCTCTGCAAAGCCGGCAGTGGCGCTATCGATTTTCCATCGGTAGTTTGGGCTGGTAGGGTTTGTGACGTCTAGCGAGTACATATATCGCCCCCCACGTCTGGCTCCTATGTAGAGAAAAACATTGTTGGCAATCTGCTGCCCGGTGTTGCCAGTGGAATACTTTGTATAAACCCCGATGGGGCCATCCATAAAGTAAGGCTTCTTCAAACTGCTTCCAATTACCGGCGAGTTGTTCCTCAATCGGCTCAGGCTACCAAAGCCCTCAACGGGCACGAAACCCCATGCCTCCTGGCCTGCCTGCAGGCCTGATGTGTCACCTGTGTCAGTGCCCGTTCCACCCTTCACGGCACGAAATACACCGTCATTCGCACCATAAAAAACGTAAACATCGTTGTCTCCCCCGTAGCGGTTGTAGTTGATAACCGCAGGACGAGAATGCAGCACGTCGCCATGCACGGAGGCGCGGCAGTCGGTGTAGGACCCGTTGCCGTTTTCATCGGAGGCGTTATCTTGGCCGCGCACCCAGTTCACCAACTGATCTTTTTCACTGCCAGCGCCCCCGCTGCTTGTAGCGTAAATCGTTCCGGTGGCATCACCCTGTGCCGATGCCATGGTGTAGGTGAAACTGTTGGTGCTTGCGTTGGCAATGGCGAATGTGCCATTAAAGGCGCTTGGGCTTGCGCCGCTGATAGTCACAAGTGCGCCATTGGAAAACCCATGGTTGACTGACGTTGCCGTCGCTGTGCTGGTATTCACTGAGGCCGTTATCCCGCTGGAAGCCGTTTGAATGCCTTTGGCACTGGTCAGCACGTAACTGAAGGAGTTGCTATCGATGCTGGTGACGATGAATGTCCCGTTGTAGGCATTGCTGGCGTTTGCTGGGGTCGCCGTTGCCGTTGTGGTGCCGCTGATGGTGACCTGATTGCCCGTAGTGAGACCATGCCCGCTTGCCGTTGCGTACGCCACAGGATTGGACTGCAATCGAACTGTATAGCCAGAGCCAGGGGCGATGCCCGTGACAGCGCTGTTGGAGTATGTAAAGGTGTCCGCGGTACTGGCCGTCACCGTGACGTCTGCATTGTGTGCGGCAACCGTTCCATCTGCGATCGTCAACACATTGCCTACGACATAGCCGTGACCCGATAAGGTAGCCGTTACGCTTGAACTGAAACTAGCACCGGAGGTTGCCGTCATTCCGGTGGCTGTATTTTGATTACATGCACTACCAAGGGTGTAGCTGAAGTTGGTGCCTACGACAGACGTCACAAGGTACGTGCCGTTGTAGCAACTGTCAGCACCGGATATGGTGACGTAGGTCGATCCGGCAACAAAACTGTTACCGGTAGCAGTAGTACCTGTCGCGGTAGTGCCAGCACTTTTGGTCACTGTGGCTGTGCTTGAAATATTTTCAGTCAATGCACTGGTGCTGATGGTGAATGTTGTGTTCGTTGGTACTGTCGCTATCGTGAAAGTGCCGTTATAACCAACGGGATTAGCGCCTGCAATCGTCACACTGTCGTTCGCTGAAAAACCATGTGCAGCGGGTGTAGCCACCGTGGCCGTTGTGCTGGTCTTTGTCATGCTGCCGTTGCTCGTAGCCACTCCTTGGGCAGACGGCAAAACGTAGGTGAAGGTATTGGCATCCACAACCGTCACATTGAAGGATCCATTGAACGCAGAGGGACTGGCACCAGAGATCGTCACTGTCGGGCTACCGGTCAATCCATGGCCATTGATCGTTGCTCTGGCCGTGGTGGTGGAGCTCGTGATCGTCGCTGTTGAAGTTCCCTGTGTTGTACCCAAGGTTGGTGCTTGATTTTTGGTGAGGAGGAATGTGTACTGGGTGCTGTTTGGTACCGTACTCACCGTCCAAGTACTGACAATGTCTGAGTTTTTAGTCGTGTTGCTTTGACCAGCGCTTACCAGGTTGCCACTGATGGTGACGGATGTACCAACAGAATAGTTGTGCGCTGACGCCGTTGTCACCGTGATTCTATATTGGTTATTTACACCGGTTGCAGCTGAGCTGGTACCGCTAATTCCTAGGGATTGAGTGCTGGTATTCGCCGCCGTTAAGGCGGAGATGGCCGTTGTTACACCCGTGCTAATGGAGCTGATTGCCTTGGTACTAGCGCCATTATTCAAACTCGTCAACGTATAGGTATTCCCACTACCTGTGTTGTTGAGATTGACCGACCGCCGGTCAGTTAAAGCTGACAGACTGATACTTCTTTTACCGCTCAAGGGCGAGACCGTTTTCGTGCCCAAGTTCAATGCTGCCGCAGTAATACTGGTGTTGCTATTGGCAAACGGAGTCGCGGACAGCGCAGAACCACCTGTGCAGACTTGACTTGATCCGCTACCGTCCGATACACAAGCGTTGCAACCGCTCGTGCATGTATACAAGTTCCTGCTAGTTTGACTGCTAGCATATGTCTCACGCAGTTTTTGGGCTACAGCGCCTTTTTCAACCAAATTCCCATCGGGTTTATCACTGCCTCCGCCAGGACCATTTTCATCTGCACCGCGCCAATCCCAGAAACTAGATGTTGTAGTCCAGAAACTGCTGCTGGTATTACTGATAAAGCCTGTATTCACATCCTCCGCTTTGGCTCCTAGCGCGTCAGTCAGAAACAAGGTCCCAAGACTGTCTAGAGCAAGCTTGTATTGTTTAAGGTTGCCGTACCAGCGGGGAGCTTTGTCACCGTCAGGTCTAAACATGCCGATATAAACTTGATTTATATTTGTTCCACGCACATTGACACTGACGGGGAGAGTTGTTGAGGCGAAGACGGTGTTAACAGCTTGAATTTCGGTAAAGATCTGATTGAGCGCATCTGAAATTGATGCGCCCCCATCACCACTGGTTGTAGTGAAATATTTTCCGTCACCATTGTTGGCAATGCTTTTCATCAATGCCAAAGAATCGGAGTCCCAATCGTTGCTTGTGGGGTCTACTGCGACAGTGTAGAACTTGACAAATACGGTCTTGTCGGTCCCTCCAACTGATTTAGTAAAGCCTGTATTGGCCAAGTATTTAGCCCACTCATCTGCCCAGTTGTCCTGTTGTCCGCTTGGGCTGATGGCTATGGTGCTGGGGGTAGCACCTTTAGCAGAGGTTAGTCTTGCCAAAGAGGTTTTACTGGCTGATTCATTTTCATTAAACTTGCCATTTGCTATATAAATAACAAAATTAAATTGACAACCATCTATGACAGGTGAGTTGAAAAGACTGGTAGAGGTCGGAGAGGTTGAGGTGAATGCGTTATTTCCAATGCCAGCTGAAAGTGGATTATCGCTTATATTTCCATTATAGTCGGTTTTTATTTTTCCATAACTCGAATATGAAGTATCTCCTTTGAAGTAGCGGTAGACCTCAGACATTGCGAGTGAAATTGTATTATTATTGCCTTTGTCGCCAAGTTTATCAAGTCCGTTAATTAAATTAGATAGTGCGTATCGATTGTTCGGAGCAAGAGCTGTACCTGAATTGGTGGGGGATGCATCAGAATTTTTCATCTGCCGAACACCGAAGCGAATATATGCCCCGTCAGCATTGTCATTCCCGCCTCCAGTCTCGACATACATACCTAATCCGACATTGAATTGCTCGGTCAGACTATTAATGATAGAGACAAGTGAAGACTTTTCGTTATCAAATGCTTGATTCCAGTTGGCAGTGTTGTCCAGCATGATGAGAACGTTAGGCCGCTCTGATTTTATGCTGGGGTTAAGCATGAATATGTCTATGTCCTCATGTACAGGATCGAAGCCTGAATATGCTAACTGCGATATCAATAACAGGCCAAGTGTAATTAATTTTTGTAAAAATTTCATAGTATTAGCGTTAGAGCGTTTTACTCAGGGCAAGTGCCAGCCATCATCCGGACAGTGATGCCACGATGAATTTTGACATTCGCTCCACTCTCGTTATCTGCAACTGCTGAAGTGATAACCCAGTCGTTATCTACAGGTGATAGTGTGCCCAATGCTTTACTATAGCCAGACGCGACTCTCGTCGCAGTACAAACTGGCACGCTCACGGTGCCTATCTTTGGGTTCAGTAGGCTACAACTGCCTAGCGTAACCACAGCACCATCTGCACAAATATCACTTGCAGTAGCGGTGCCCGTCTGAACAGCTGTATTGTCAAATGAACTTAGGCTGCTCAGTACTTGTTCAAGTGCAGAATCTGCAATCAATTCCATCACTTTTTGCCATTGAAAGTTACCTGTGATTTTAAGATTGACATTTGCAATGCGGATGGCAGATATCACCACGAGCGTAATGATGATGACCATGACCATGGTCACAAGCAGTGTCGCACCTGACTGAAGTGACTTAACAGCTCTGTACGTTCTAAAAGTCATAACTCTCGTCGCCCTGCTATGTTAGTGATGTACACCTGCTGGGAGTATGCATGTCGTTTGTAAGGTCGTTCGGTGCCGCTGGGCACGAAGGTGAGTCCGCCCCCTAAGTCATAAGACTTGGTGTCGTTTTCCAAGCTCTTTTCACTGTTGCGTGCGAGCAAACGAATTTCTACCTGAACAATATCCTGCCATTCCTCTATATTAGCCGGTTGTTTTACTAAGTCGCCTTCCATTTGGCCATCTTTGTTAGTATCTATGCCTAGCCGTATTTTTAAAAATTCAATACCTTCAACAAGCGGGGTTACAGACATTGCAGGAGAGCTGCCGAAGTTTGATAATTCAATTGCCTTTAATGTTGGGATGTTGTCATCGGTAGATCGGCATTTCCCGTTAGTTCCGGTGCCTGTACGACATTTGGCAACATAATATATGTGTACAACCAGACTTCTTATGGATGCGGATATTTTTGGTCTTAATGAACTTGATACATCAACGGGCTGACTGAAATCTTTGCGCTTAAAGCTGTCGTCAGTAATAAGCTCGCCTCTGGCATTCATTGTTGTATTGATTGACGATCCTGTTCCATACTGAATATTAAGCAAGCTTGGATTTGTCTGGGTGTATGCTTGACCAGATGCCGCTGTGGCGGTGAGTATGTCTGGAGGAGATATTAATGAGCTTGTATTCAGGCGGCGTACGATAATGATATCGCTTCCAAGTGCCAGCGAGGCATTGTCGATCCAACTAGAACATTTTGTCGGAATTGTGGGTGTGGCCGCTAATGTGCTTGCAACATAGGTTTGCAAGTAAAAGGCAAGTGGGCTTGTTGTGGTTGTGGACGTGACGTCGCCTTCTGGATATAGGGTTTCATCACAAGGGTCTGGAAGTGCAGACATGGCTGCAGGAAGTGAGGCAAATTCACCATAGAATCCAGCAAGTCTTATATCATTGCTAAGTAATTCCATGGCATATCGTCCATTTTCAAGTTGTTGCGCTGCCTTGAATTGTTCTTTGTTTGAATATGAAATATTTGAAAACAATAAAAGAAGCGCCGTTAGTATGATTAAGCCTATAGTCAAGCCCACCATGAGCTCGATTAGTGATATGCCCCTTTGATTGTATAGGGTTATCTTAATTTTATTTATATTAAGAGATGTCATGAGAGCTTTCCTAGTCGAAAGGCTAAAGAAATAACTCTTCGCTTGGTTTCGGCGCCGTACAATCCACTACCGCATAGGTTTGTTGGTGTTACGGTATCGTTAGTTCCTTGCCATGCGACTGCGACTGTGAATATTCCAGTGTCAGCAATAGTATTATATTCTGTACTTGCATCGTAAGATATACACCCCCGGGCATCAATAACTGAACCAATATAGTTGCCTAAACTGTTTTTCTCCGCTGATCCCTGCAGAAGATCTGACCATGCGCACATGTCTTTGGAGAACTGGCTATTGGGCGCAGAGCAGTCAAGTGAATAAGCACCAGTCCCATTGGTGCCGACAAATCCGTTGATATTTTTAAAAGCTCCTAATTCTTTTCTATTCATTTTTATTCTCTCTACCATGTCCGTTGCCAACATAATGGCTTGACTTCTCTGGTAGGACTCAAACTCTGCATTGTTTGCTCGTGCCTGAAGTCCTGCCAATCCGAGTAGACTAATCGCTATGATGAGCAAGGAAATAAGAACTTCAATTAGATAAACGCCTTTTTGAAGTTTTAATGGTTTATTCAAATCATAATAATTTTTTCTAGCACCCATTTGTCACATCTCCGTCGGAATCTACTTTAATTTCTGGCATGCCAGATAGATTGATTGTGACGCACCTTGCATTAATCTTCTCTTGAGAGATTGGAAAAATTACAAATGTTATCCCTGTAGAGTTGGTTGTTAGGCGTCCAGAACTATTGTAGGTAATTTGGATAGGGGTTCCGGATTCTGTTGGGCCGTTAATGACGATTGCGGAATTTATTGTTTCTCGCTCCTGAATAATATAATTTGTTCCGCCGTTCGTTCTTACCTGCCATCCTGAATTCCAGGTTGTGCCTACAGGAAAAATATCAACTAGACCATTTCTTTTCATTGCTTCGCTCCTGGCTATGGCTATCGAAAAGTATATATCGTTGGTTGTGGTTCTAATGCGATCGTTTATTATTAGGTTTTGAAGTGCGGGTAGTGCAATGGTCAATATGATAGAAATTATTATTATTGTTATTAAAAGTTCAACCAAAGTAAATCCATTTTGAATTATTTTATTCATTAGACTTTCATTAATTCCATTTGTCGGCGGGGGATTTTTTGCCTGTATTGTCAATGCTTAATATCGAATCTCCGTACTGACTGCTGCCGGATACTGGCGTTGCTGTAAATATATAGCCGGAAGGTGTTCCGGAAATTGTTGTGCTTATGGTATATTTTCCTGCAATATCACTAGGCAATGTCGAATATCCAAGTGAAGTCAAGTCGGTTGCATAAGATCTATTGTCCAGTCGGTATAGCTCTTGTTTATTGGAGAGTGTTAATAAGAATTGTTGTGCTGCCGATCTATTGCTTTTGACGACATATTGTCTGTAGTTTGGTAATGCAATTGTTGAGAGTATTGTTATTATTGCAACTGCAATCATTAATTCAATTAATGTAAATCCGTTAAATTTTTTAATATTCATTTAATTTTCCAGTTCAATGTTTGTCGATTATCTGTTTTCGATTCGCACCTCGCCTATGCTTTCGCTGAACGGTAATGATTGGCAGACGAAAGGGGGGCTTGATCCTTTTGAACAACTCGCATTGGTTCCAGTGTCATACGGTGGCAGCCTCTTGATCCTGTCCGTACACCGTAAAGCTCCCCTCTTTTGGGGGATAGTGCAGAAGTCACAGCATCCGTATCATTTCAATATAAATATTGATGAAGGGGGCGGTAAGCATGCGAGGAAAATTTGGGCAGTCAGGCTTCACATTGGTAGAGGTTTTGCTCGTAATGCTTGTTATCTTGTTGATTCAGGGGCTAGCACTTCCTGAGTTCAAACGTCTTATCAGCGCTACCCGAGTCAATGCAGCCTCAAATTCACTTTTCTCAGCATTGATGCTTGCGCGTAGCGAAGCAATTAATCGGCACTCACGCGCTGTGATTTGCAAATCTGCCGATGGTCTTGTGTGCACCAAGTCAAGTACATGGGGTCAGGGTTGGATCATCTTTAACGATGCGGACAACAATGGCGAAGTGGATGCGGGAGAGACCGTGTTAGAAAGCCAGCCGAAACTGGCGGACGTTATACGGGTTTCTGGAAACGGGCCCATTTCTTCTTATGTATCGTACACCCCACTTGGGGCCACTGCTTATGTCTCTGGTGCGTTTCAGGCTGGCACTTTCACAATTTGTGACCTGTCAGGCTCAACGGAGCAGGTTAGGCAAATTGTCATCAGTGGTTCTGGACGCCCTCGCACCCTAAGTACAACCTCTGCTAAGTGTTTGTGAGTTTTTCCCCAAAGTTCGCGAACGTGCAGTTCCCAGGGTGCAGGAGCATCGAGGCGAGTACGCATCGTTATGGGCCGTCATTTAATCCATAGCATTCAAGATTGGCTGCGTGCCGCAGACACTCAACGACGAGGGTGTGCAGAATTTTGTGTAAACGCACAATCTACCGCGGGCCAGAGCCTGCATGTCCGTAAACACAATGTCAACCAAGAAGCACGACGTACCCCAAAAACTTTTGGCCAGCCTGCTGGCCAACTACAAGAAGCCTGAAGACCTTATCGGAGAACGGCCTGCTCAAGCAGCTGACCAAGCTTCTGGTGGACAAGGCGCTGGACGCCGAACTGACCGAGCGCCTCGGCCATGAACGCAACGAAGCGGTTGCCAGCGCCAGCGGCAACACCCGCAACGGCAAGAGCAAGAAGACGCTTAAGGGCGATTTCGGTGAACTGCCCATAGAAGTCCCCCGCGACCGCCACGGCAGCTTTCGGCCTCAGCTCATCCCCATGCACCAGACGTGCTGGAGCGGCTTTGACTACAAAATCATCGCCCTGTTCGCCCGGGGCATGACGGTGCGCGAGATCCAGGCCCACTTGGAGGAGATGTACGGCGCAGAAGTCTCGCCCAGCCTGATTTCATTTGTGACGGACGCAGTCAGCGAGGAGGTCAAGACTTGGCAGGCCCGCCCGCTGGACTCCCTCTACCCGATCGTCTACCTGGACTGCATCCACGTGAAGGTGCGCGAAGGCGCGGTGCGGGTCAAGGCGGTGTACCTGGCTAGTGGCATCAACATGGCCGGCGAAAAGGAGGTGCTGGGCCTTTGGCTGGCGCAAACCGAAGGGGCCAAGTTCTGGTTGCAGGTCGTCACGGAGCTGCGCAACCGCGGCGTGCAGGACATCTTCATCGCCTGTGTCGATGGGCTCAAGGGCTTCCCCGAGGCCATCGAGGCTCGTTCCCCAAAGCTGTGGTGCAGCTGTGCATCGTGCACATGGTGCGCCACAGCCTGAACTACGTTGCATGGAAGCGCCGCCCCGAGGTGGCGGCCAATCTAAGCCGCATCTACACGGCCGCCACCGCCAAGGAAGCTGAAGTGATGCTCGGCGAATTTGAAGACCGCTGGGATTCGGAATACCTGCCTATCGGCCAGTCCTGGCGCCGGAACTGGAGCCGGCTCACGCCGTTATTTGACTACCCACCGGGGATCCGCAAGGTTAACTACACAACCAACGCCATCGAGTCGGTGAACATAGGCCTGAAAAAGCTGACCAATAACCGCGGCTCGTTCCCCACAGATGATGCGCTGACCAAGCTGTTCTAACTGGCCCTGCTTAACATCAGCGGTAAGTGGACCATTCCGATCCGGGATTGGAAGGCTGCGCTGACCCGCTTTACCATTCAGTCTGTAGACCGCATCTCTCTTAAATGAAGTCCGAACCGTTTACACAAAAATTCGGACACGCCCGCCCGTTCCATGCTGACCGCTCACCACCTTGATGCATTCACCTGTGTTCTGAGAACTAGGTTGCTGGACCGTGAAGCCCACTTTTCTTTTTGCGGCTGCAAAAAAAGAAAAGGGCACCACGGGGGTGCCCATCTCTGTACATTGTTGGCTCCTCGACCTGGGCTCGAACCAGGGACCTACGGATTAACAGTCCGGCGCTCTACCGACTGAGCTATCGAGGAACAATCCTTAGATTATAGCGAGGAAATAGGGCGTTTCTCCTCTGGAGAGTACATTTTGTCGAACAATGTTGGATCCTCCAAGAATCGTCAACCTGCAGCGTGAATCAGGCGCATGAGTACCGATAAGGCTTTCACGAAAGCGTCCGGTCTGGGCCGCCTTAAACACCCAAAAGTTTGTGCAGCCTGGGCGAGGCGGTGGTGTACTGCAGCGGAATGGTTTGTCCCGGATTGAGATAGGCCGCCGCGCCAAAGGCTGCCAAGGTGCATTCATGAAAACCGCACACGATCAGCTTTTTCTTGCCAGGGTAGGTGTTGATGTCACCCACGGCAAAAATGCCGGGTTCGCTGGTTGAAAAGTTCTCGGTCGACACTGTTAATTGCTTGCGTTCCAGTGCCAGGCCCCATTGGGTGACAGGCCCCAGCCTTGGACTGACGCCCAGTAAACCGAACACAATGTCGACCGGCAGCGATTGTGTGTTCGCTTCGCTGTCCACATAGGTGATGGCAGTGAGCTGGTCTGAGACTTGTTCGCCGCTCAGGATTTGGCCCGCCACAAAGCGCATGCGGCCTGCCTCGCGAAGTTCTCGCATGCGTGCTACTAGATGCTCGTCAGCCTTTAAACTGTCGCGTCGGTGCATCAGGGTGACAGACTTGGGTGGCGCCTCGTGTTGTTCAGCCAGACGTATCGCCAGCGCGAGGGCATCGTCGTTTTCGCCCAGAACGAGGACATGGCCTTGTGCCATCTTATCGACCATTGGCGCGCGGTAAAAAAGCTGCTTTCCCACTAAAGTGTCAAACCCGGGGGCTTGCAGGGTGCGAGGCGTAAATGCGCCAACACCGGCCGCAATGAAGACGGTCTTGGCCAAGAAGCGTGTTCCAGACGAGGTCTCGATTTGAAAACGACCATCCGCGAGCCGGCTCAGGACTGACACTTCCTGGCCCATGTGAAAGCTTGCCTCAAATGGCTCAATCTGCTTGTGCAAACGCTCGATGAGCTCCCGCCCTGTGCAGACCGGCAGTGCAGGAATGTCGTAGATCGCTTTGTCTGCGTAAAGCTCGATGCACTGGCCACCGACATGCGGCAGGGCATCCACCACATGGGCCTTGATGCCAAGCAGCCCTAATTCGAAAACCTGAAAAAGACCGACAGGCCCAGCCCCAATGATCAGGGCATCGGTCTCGATCATTTAACGAATCAGTTCAGACAGTTTGCCCGTGCGGTCTTTCCAGTCTTCAGCATCAGGCAAGGGTGCCTTGCGCTTGGTGATGCTCTTCCAGCTGGACAGTTTTGCAAGTTCCGCATTGATGCGGGTCATGTGCTGCTGGTCTGCCGGCACATCTTCTTCTGCATAAATGGCGTTCACCGGGCACTCGGGGATGCACACGGCGCAGTCGATGCACTCATCGGGATCGATGGTGAGAAAGTTAGGGCCTTCGCGAAAGCAGTCCACGGGGCACACGTCCACGCAGTCGGTGTATTTGCAGCGGATACAGGCTTCGGTAACGATGTGAGTCATGTTGTCGTTGGGTTCTAGATGACAAGTGTGGATTTTATGGTGGCGCGGTAAACCTTAGTTCACTAACACTGCGCCTGCAGTTTTATGTGACGCTGTGTCCACCAGGACCAGCGCGCCCATGACACGGGAGCGTGCGAAGGGCAGTGTGGCCAATGGCTCCTGCAAAGCGATTTCGACGTGGCCGATCGAATTGGCTGGGAGTTGTGTCGCCTCTTCTTCGGCCAGCGTGTTGATATTGAGGCGGTGCACGATGCGCTTGATTTTGGCTTTGACCCAGCGGTGACCGTGCAAGGCCCAGTAAACACGCCCAGCAACCAAGGCTTCGTCGTCCATCCATGCCACGGTGGTGGTGAGTTCTCGCGACGGGGCAATGGCCGGTTGATCGGGCCAGTCTGCCAGCAGCCAGTCACCCCGGGACACATCGACTTCCCGGTCCAGCACGATGCCGGCGCCATGGCCGGTGGGCACTGCCTTGGCAACGCGGGCGTGGTTCAAGACCTGGGCGATGACGGCAGTCTGCCCACTCGGCAGCACTTTGACTGTCTGACCAACTTCGATCTGACCCGTGGCCACCCGGCCCCAAAACACGCGACGACCTTGACTGGTGTCGCTGGAGGAAGAAAACTTCTCTACCCACTGCACCGGGAAGGCAAAGGCCTCTTGCGTGTCAGCCGGTGTCGTCGGCAATTGCTCCAGCAGTTCCAGCAGGCTGGGACCCGTGTAGCCGCACCAGCCCGGATTCGCGGTGACGACGTTGTCCCCCTTTAATGCAGACATGGGGACGGTCGCCGTGACAGTGATACCAGCCTCTTGGGCAAATTGCGCAAGGGCACCACGAATGTTGGCAAACGCCAATGCAGGATCGGCCACAGCGTCGAGCTTGTTGACCGCAAACACCACAGACGGCACGCGCAACAAGTTCACCAGCAGCGAATGCCGGCGGGTTTGTGCCAGCAATTCAAGCGCAGGATCTTGCCACTGCAACTTGGTGGCATCGACCAGCACAACGGCGGCGTCTGCGCTGCTAGCAGCGGTCACCATGTTGCGGGTGTATTGCTCGTGACCCGGGGCGTCACCAATGATGAACTTGCGGGCGGCGGTGTTGAAGTAGCGGTAAGCCACGTCGATGGTGATGCCTTGCTCACGCTCTGCACTCAGGCCATCGGTGAACATGGCCAGGTCGGCCTCACCACTCTTGGAGACACTTGCCAGCTGGTCTTGGAGCACCGAGCGGCTGTCGACCAGCAAGCGGCCGATCAGAGTGCTTTTGCCGTCGTCCACCGAACCGCAGGTGATGAATTTCAGTGCCCCTGCCACGGCCTCAGAATCGGCGACGAAATTGTGTTCCTTGCTCATCAGAAATACCCATCCTTCTTGCGCTTCTCCATGGAAGCCTCTGAGGTCTTGTCATCCATACGCGTTGCACCGCGCTCGCTCACATCGGCAGACAAGGTTTCCAAAACGATGTCACCCGCCGTGGCCGCCAGGCTTTCGACCGGGCAGGTGCAGGTGATGTCACCGACGGTACGGAAACGCACGTCGCGTGATTCGGCCACTTCGCCTTCACGAAGGGGCGTGAGTTCGGTCACCGGAACCAGCAAGCCCTTGCGCTCCACCACACTGCGTTTGTGTGTGTAATAAAGCGACGGCAAGGCAATTTGCTCGCGCTCGATGTACTGCCACACGTCTAGCTCGGTCCAGTTGGAGATCGGGAACACACGGAAGTGTTCACCAGGCTGGAGGCGTGTGTTGAACAGCGTCCACAACTCTGGGCGCTGGGCCTTGGGTTGCCACTGGCCAAAGCTGTCGCGGTGGGAAAAGATTCGCTCTTTGGCGCGGGCCTTCTCTTCATCACGGCGCGCGCCACCAATGAGGGCGTCAAACCTGAACTCGTCGATGGCTTCCAGCAGTGTGACCGACTGGTGCACGTTGCGTGATTCGCCCGGGTGTGCAAGGCGAACAGTGCCGCGAGCCATGGAGTCTTCGACGCTGCGCACGATCAATTCGGCTTGCAACTCTTGCGCGCGCTGATCACGAAAATCGGTCACTTCATGGAAGTTGTGCCCGGTGTCGATCATCAGCAGGGGGTAGGGAATTCGCCCGATGCCAAAGGCTTTCTCAGCGCATTTCAGAAGGACGAGCGAGTCTTTGCCGCCCGAAAACAGCAGGGTGGGGCGCTCAAAGGCAGCTGCGACTTCACGCAGGATAAAAATGGTTTCTTCTTCCAGCGCGTCAAGGTGCTGGTTGCTTAAGTGGTTCATAGGGGTCTTGAGAGATGACAAGTCGGCGCGAGCGTTCATGCCTCGGCCTTTTCGTTGTTGGACGCGTCTTTGGCGTGGAGTCCACATTCTTTCGCAGACTCATTTTCCCACCACCAGCGTCCGGCACGGAAATCTTCACCCAAGCTGATGGCTCGGGTGCAAGGTGCGCAGCCTATGCTGGGGAAAAATTGGTCGTGCAGTGGGTTGTAGGCGACCTGGTTGACCTGGATGTAGTGCCAGACATCGCCCCAGGTCCAGTTGGCTAGCGGGTTGTACTTGACGCGTGCTGCATCGCTTTGGTCTGCGAGTGGTACGTCCGCGCGTGCGCCGGATTGCTCGCGTCGCAAACCAGTGATCCACGCTGTTTTCCCAGTCAGGGCTCGCGCCAAGGGTTCCATCTTGCGGATGTTGCAGCATGCCTTGCGGAGTTCGATACTTTTGTACATGGCCTCCGCGCCTTCGCGCGCCACAAACTGCACGACGGCCTCGGCCACAGGTTGATAGACCGTGACCGGCGCACGCGAGCTGGCTTTCAACTGAGAAAGCAGATCCAGGGTTTCTGTATGCAGGGCGCCGGTTTCCAGCACAAAGATGCCTATGTCCAATTTCAGGCGGTTGATCAGGTGACTGACCACCATGTCTTCAGCGCCCAGGCTGGAGGCCTGAGTGATGTGGTTGGCACCATGGGTCTGCAGGGCGGAGCTCAGCAAAGCCTGGCTTTCCAGCACCTTGGCATCGAAATCCGCAGATGCTCGGGCGTTCAGTTCGATGGCAGACGCTGGTTGCGTGGCCGGGGACCAAGCAGAAGATTTCTGTGTCGAGGTCTCCACCATCATGCGGCCTCTTGAAAATGGGGGTGTACCTGGACGGCGTCACCTTGATAAAAGGCGTCGTAGCGGTCAAACTGGCGCTGCGCAAAGTCCGGGTTTTGGTCGGCACGCAGCACCGCACTGTCAAAACCGGTGCGCTGCATTTGAACCAGTTGGTCGATCAGGACATCGCCCGTGGCTCGAATCTCGCCTGCAAAACCCAGGCGGCGACGCAGCAGGAAGGCTTGGCTGTAGGCCCGGCCATCCGTGAACTTCGGAAAGTGCAAGTCGATACGCTCGATTCCGTTCAGGGATACGGTGCGCGGATCGGTGTCGTTGGCGAGCGCCAGGGTCGAGGAGCTCGCCGATGACGCGGCCTCGTGCTCTTGCAGAGTAATCAGTTTCATGGATCTGTCTTTCAGGCGGCCAAGGTATGGGCGGTGTGCCGGGCGTTGTTGGCGGCTTGCTTGAAGGTGTCAAAGCCCACACGGCGCAAGGCATCGATGAAGGTTTCACCAGCCACACGTTCGCGGCGATAGGTGTCGAGCACGGCCTCGATGACGTCAGGAACCTCCGCGGCGCCGAACGATGGACCGACCACCTTGCCGGCACCCGCTTGGCCGCTCAAGCTGGAGCCATCAGATCCGCCCAGGGAAACCTGGTACCACTCCTTGCCGTCCTTGTCCACGCCCAGAATACCGATATGGCCACTGTGGTGGTGACCGCAGGAGTTGATGCAGCCACTGATGTGCAGATCGATTTCCCCCAGGTCGTGCAGCTCGTCCATATCCTGGTAGCGCTCGGTGATGGCCTCTGCGATCGGGATGGAGCGCGCATTTGCCAATGCGCAAAAGTCCCCACCAGGGCAGGCAATCATGTCCGATAAAAGACGAATGTTGGCCCGTGCCAGACCCGCCTGCCGTGCCGCTGCCCACAACGCAGGCAAATCCACAGCCCTAACCCAGGGCAGCAACAGGTTTTGGTCATGGGTGACCCGGGCTTCACCAGCCGAGTATTGGTCAACCAGCCCTGCCGCGAGATCCAGTTGGTCCGCATCGGCGTCGCCAGGGGCCTGGCCCAGACGCTTGAAGGACAGGGTGACGGCACGCAGTTCGGCATTTTGGTGGGGTGCGACGTTCTGTTGCAGCCAGCGTGCGTACTCGGTGGCGTGTTGCTGGCTGAGTTCGATCGCTGCCGTATCGACTGCGGGGGCTGCCAGGTTCAGCGCCGGTGGCACAAACGTTGCTGTGACCCGATCCAGTTCCGACTGTGGAATGGTGTGTGGCGCACCGTCTTGTTCCAGGATTTGCTTGAACTCAGCTTCGACTTCGTCAATGTAGCGCTGGCCTTCGGCCTTGACCAAAATCTTGATGCGAGCCTTGTACATGTTGTCTCGCCGGCCCCACCGGTTGTAGACGCGTACGACGGCCTCCAGGTAATTCATGATTTGCGACCAGGCCAGGAACTCGCGCACCACGGTGCCGGTGATGGGCGTGCGGCCCATGCCGCCACCAACCATCACCCTAAAGCCCAGCTCGCCGTCGGCGTTTTTGATCAGGTGCAAACCCACGTCATGCCATGCTGTGGCTGCGCGGTCTTCGCGAGCGCCGGTGATGGCAATCTTGAACTTGCGTGGCAGAAATGCAAACTCCGGGTGCAAGGTGCTCCACTGCCTCAAGATCTCAGCAAAGGGCCGGGGGTCTGCAATTTCATCGACTGCGACACCGGCGAGTTCGTCGGTGGTGATGTTACGGATGCAGTTGCCGCTGGTCTGGATGCCATGCATGTCCACGCTGGCCAGCAGGTCCATGACATCGGCGCTTTTCTCTAGCGGAATCCAGTTGAACTGAACGTTCTGGCGTGTCGTGAAGTGGCCGTAGCCGACAGGCAGGTGTGTCGTTCCCCAAGTTGCCTGGGTGGTGGTGGCGTTGGCAAAAACTTCGGCGGTCGGCTGATCGAACTCACGCGCGATGCGGGCAAGGGCGCGCAGCTGTCTGCTTGAAATTTCGCCGTAAGGCACGGCTACGCGCAGCATGGGCGCATAGCGCTGGATGTACCAGCCGTTTTGCAAACGTAGGGGGCGGAAGTCGTCGTCGGTCAGCGTGCCCGCCAAATTGCGTTGCAGCTGGTCGCGGTACTGGTCGGCGCGGTTGCGCACAAATTGGCGATCGAACTCGGTGTATTGATACATGTTTACTTCAAAAAAACGCTTGCAGTCTCATACTGCAAAGCAGAAATCATTCAAATGGCAATCAGCTTGGTGCCCGCGTAGGCCAGCAGCAGGGAGAGCACACTGCGAATCGCACGTTCTGGCACTCGACTCATCAGGTGGGAGCCGACCCAGATGCCCGGGAGCGAGCCAGCCAACAACTTGGCCAGCAGTGGCCAGTCCACCGATCCGATCGACGCATGGCCCAGGCCCGCCACCAGGGTTAAGGGAACCGCATAAGCGATGTCCGCCGCTACGATCCTTGGCAAGGGCAGCATGGGATACAAAATCATCAAGACGGTGACCCCAATGGCGCCAGCGCCAACAGACGTCAGGGTGACCAAAGTGCCGATCACAGCCCCAAAAGCGAGTGGTAGGCTCCAGTGGCGAGGTCTCGCGGCCTCTTTCAAGTCAACCGACGCGGCAAATGGCCGAGATGACTTTCCGCGTACTGCCTTGTAAAAGGTTGCTGCCGCCGTCATCAGCAATGCGAACCCCAGAGTGTTGGTCATCAGGCCTTGCACGGTGGCATCGGCTGGCCCCAGCTTGTGCAATACCCACAGTGTGATCAACGCAGCAGGCAGGCTGCCGGCGGAGAGATGCAAAACGACATGCCAATCGATGATGCGCGCCCGGGCCAGGCGTATCGTTCCGCCCATCTTTGTAAAAGCTGCAAATAGCAAGTCAGTACCCACTGCCATGTAGGGCTTGACCCCAAAAAAGAAGATCAGGATAGGGGTCATGAGCGACCCGCCGCCCACGCCGGTGAGGCCGACGATCAGACCAACAAAAAAACCGGCAAAGACAAAGGCGATATCGTGCATGGGCGTGGACTGTAATCGCCCATCTATATGTCTCAAACTACAATTTTATTGTTTCTTTATTCTATTTATGTCTGACGCGCTGGTTTTTTATTGGGCCTGCCGAGCTGCCGAGTCACCTAACCAGTCAGTCATGAAGGTCTTGTTGATCTCATCAGTGCAGGCCTGCGCGTCGACCGTCACACAGACATTTGTTTTGGGGAGATTGCGTCCCCAGCCCGGCTGCGGGTAGTCGGCGGAATCCCTGCGCTTCAGTATTGTTTGCCCTTGGGCCACGCCGTCGGTGGCCACTCGGACGATCCCTGAGGCCAAGGTGAAAAATTCTGGGTGTGTGAGGTAGACAAAGGCCAGCACGTCGTGGCCAAAACAGCCGTGAATCTTGGCGACGTGCTCGTATTGCCCGCTGTAGAAATCAGCATAGAAGCCGACGGCGTGGAGCAGGGCGTCGGTGGCAGGGTGCTGGTGGTGATCGGCAATCGATTTGAACAGTGACAGTGGCAGGATCACGCGGTGCGTGACGTCCAGGCCCACCATGGTCAGTGGCCACCCTGCGGTAAATACATGGTCGGCCGCGTGTGGGTCGTTCCAGATATTGGCTTCAGCCACCGGCGACACATTGCCGGGCTCCAACACTGTTCCTCCCATGATGACAACTTGGCGCAAAAGCTTAGGTAGCTCTGGCTCCAGTTTCAACGCCAGGCTCAGGTTGCCCAGAGGGCCCACGGCGACCAGCGTGAGCTCCCCCGGTCGCTGGCGGGCCATATCCACAATGAATTGGGCCGATGACCGCTTGTCCAGTGTGTTGGAGATGGGCAAACGATGGGGCAGGTTGCCGAGGCCATCGTGGCCGTGAACGATGGTCGGCGGTGTCTCAGACGGCTTGACCCACGGCCCGGCAATGCCTTGCGTGATGGGAATGGATTTACCCGCAAGAGCCGTCAGGTACAGCGCGTTTGTGGCGGCCTGTGCAACAGACACATTGCCAAACGTGGTGGTGATACCGACGATATCCAACATGGGGTGCGCCAGTGCGTAATACAGCGCCATGGCGTCATCCACCCCGGGGTCTGTGTCAAAAATGATGGGAATTGGGGTACTTGCGCTCATGTTGGATCTTTGTGGGTCAATACGGTCGGTGGGCACCGCGGTCAGCCGATTCTGGGCTGGCTCAAGAATGCAGGTCGCTCGGGGCGCCAAGGTATAGGCGGAGGTTTTCCATGTCTACCTCGGTGGGCGAGGGCGCTGCCTGAATGAATAGACTTACTTCTTCAAACGACGGAATACTGCTTTGTGCGCCGGGTTGAGTGCAGGCAATAGCGGCGGCTGCACTGGCTCGTTTGAGTGCGTAGACCATTGATGGATTGGCCGACGTCAACATGCCGGTGTCTTGCCTCAACGCTAGCGCAGCCACCAGTGCGCCGCAAAAGGTGTCGCCAGCAGCGGTGGTGTCGGTGGGTGAAATCTGAAAGGCGGGCTGCAAGAACCAGGCGCCGTCTACGAGGGCGCAACAGCCCAAGTGGCCTAAGGTCACAACGATACAAGATACCGGTACCCGCTTCATTTGCTCAGCGATGGTTCCGACTGCGCCCGCCAAGGTGGCCAGCTCACCTTCGTTCACGATCAGTAGGTCTACCTGGCTCAGAAGCGCTGTGCTCAAGGCCTGAGCCGGGGAGGCATTCAGAACGACCTTTACACCCTGTGATCGCGCTGCGTGCGCATAGGCAAGGACACTTGCCATCGGCGTTTCAAGCTGCAGCAGCAAGTGGCTGCAGCCTGGCAGTGAGGGCAGATGCTCAGGGCGCAATGCCTGATTGGCTCCGCTGGCAACCGTGATGGCATTTTCTCCCTCGTCCGATACGCAAATAAACGCTGTTCCAGTGGCGTGGATGTCGTCGCGTATCAGGTGCAAAGTGACGCCGGCGTCCGCCAGCGATGCCTCGATAGGGCTGGCGTAAGCATCGCGCCCCAGAGCAAGCAGCATTGAGGTGGGCACACCGCCAGCCTTGGCACAGGCAATCGCCTGATTGGCACCCTTACCACCGGGAAAGGTCTTGAATTCATTGCCCAGGACCGTTTCACCGGGCGCTGGAATATGGGCTGCCCGAACCACAAAGTCGAGGTTCGCCGAACCGGCAACGAGAATCATGAGGTCTCCAGGTGGTATGAATGTGCTGAGGGTCCGTCAGGTCGCACTGCTTGGGGCCTGATTTTGCTCTTGCTTCAGATTGTTTGGCGGCATGCGTTTGTGGCAAAGCGCAGGCTGTCGAGGCTTCTGGCCAGGCTGGCTTCGATGGGCAGTGGGCCGCCGTCCATCCGGGCTGCCAGCAATTCGGCGCAAAGCGCGGCAAAGCTTAGTCCGCGCGACCCCATGCCGATACTGACCCAGATGCCAGGGTGGCCGCTGGGCGACAGCGGACCGACGGCGGGCAGTCGGTCGGGGGTCACACATCGCGTTTGTGCCCAGGCCTGAATCCGGTCGCTATTAAAGTCCTCTTCAAGATGCGAGGCGCAGGCCGGTAGCAAGTGTCTGAGCCGCATAAGGTTGCTCTGGTGTTGTTCGGCTACCGAGGTTTGCACCGCAGCAGTGGCTTCATAGGTGGCTCCGGCGAACCAACAGGTGCCTCCCTCGCCGGGGATATGGGCGACGAGACTGCCTAAGCCGTTGACTGGGTACTCGGGCAGCACTCCCTTCAACGCTGGCCGTTGACGTGACCAGCTCACCTGGCCGTGTAAACCTTGCAGCAGCGGGAGCGTTTCGCCCACTAAAGCTTGCGTTCCGGCTTGTGCCAGCGTCCTAAGAGCTGAGGTGTGATGTGCCGCGGCCAGTACGACATGGTCAGCCTGCGCCAATAGGCTGCCGTTAGCGTCCAGCAGGCACCAGCGTCCGCTCTGATCTGCCTTGTGATCCGGATTTTTGTTGTACTCGTCCACGCCGACGATAGATGCCACAGATGCTTGCCCCATGAACTCGACACCCTGCCGGGCAAGCCACGCGTTCACCAAAGCTGCTGGCTTGACCCAGGCTGCAGTTTCATGCCAAAGGGCGAACTCAGGCGTTTCAGGCTGGTGTTGCATGACGCCGCTGGCCTTCCAGTCCTGGCCTGCTTCTAGCAAGGCATGAGCAAATTGATGGGTGAGGTGGATGCCCCGACGGGAGAGCCTGGAGCGTGGGCCGTCGTCCTTTGAGAGATGCGGAACCATCAGGCCCACGGGCAGGCCCGAGGCACCCTGTGCCGGCGCGGGAGCCGTATCCAAGACTCGGACGGCCCAGCCACGACGTGCCAGTGCTGCTGCAACACTGGCACCCGCCAATCCGGCGCCCACAACAGCACAACTTCGCTTTTCCTGCACCTTGGCATTGGCATCTGCAGCCCAAGAATCTCGCGAGCGTTTCACGGTCCAGTGGGGCGCATAGGCCCCCGCTTGATGGTCAGCTTCAAAGCGAAAACCACACTGATGCAGGCTTTGCTGATGCTCCGGTGTGGAGCTTTTTGCCACAAGACCGGTACCGGGTCTGCATAGTCTGGCCAGTGCCTTGCTTTGCCAGAGATCCCACGGCTGCTTTTGGCGTGAGGGTGTGGTGTCGAGCAGGACTGTGTCAGCCACAAACGCCTGTTCTCGCAGCAGTTTCAGCCTTTCCCCCACACACAAGGTCAGTGTCAGGCGGGCATCATCGAGCAGAAAAACGTGAAAGCCTGCCTCCAAACCCTGCCAATGCCCAGCAAGTTTTTGAAGCGCCTGATGCAAATCGGCATGCCATGCTGCAGTGCTGCTCAGTTCTGTCCAGAGCGGGGCTTGGTCGGTCAATGCCACCACATGCAAGAGAGCCGGTGCATGCGGATCTTCTCTCCAAGCTGCCCAAAGCTCGAAAAACGCTTTACCCCGCCCAAAGTGGGTGTCTAAAACACACCATCTTCTGGCGTCTTGCCAGTTCAGTCGCAAAACTCAGGCACTGGGCGGAACGTAGCCCTGGGCAGCGTCGGCGCCTCCACCGAAAAAGTGGTTTTCCATCTGTCGCGCCAAGTACTGGCGAGCGCGGGCGTCCGCCAGGTTGAGCCGGTTTTCATTGACCAACATGGTCTGATGCTTGAGCCATGCAGCCCACGCTTCTTTACTGACGTTTTCCCAAATGCGCTTGCCGAGCTCGCCAGGATAGGGGGCGAAGTCGAGTCCCTCAGACTCTTTTCCGAGTTTGATGCAGTTAACGGTTCGTGCCATGAAGTGCCTTGTCTAAAAGTGCGACTTTAGCAATGTTTGACCTGGTGTTGACGCTTGAGGGTGTTGAGCCTGCGACAAACCCTGGCTGCTATGGGGTGCTGAATCTTGTTTCGCAATCAGCTGGCCAGGGGATTGCAGTTGGGGCACACATGCAAGTGGAGGCCTGTGCGACAATTGCGGGTTAGTCAGAGGCTTGTGTAGCAGTGCGGTGGCGGCTGGTTTCAACCCCTCATGCTACACAACATCAGCTATGAAAACCTGCGAACTTGCGCGATTGAATTTATTTGTGCTCCTTTGCGAGTTTCAGCCTCGAGACATGTTTCAGTTTAAGGAAGGTATCAATCATGGCTAAAACAGAGGCAAAAACGACCGTATTGCCAGACGGTTTACGTTACAAGTCCAAGGTTTCGGGCTCTCCCTTTATGGCTGCAGCATCCTTTGGTGGCGCCACCATGTCTTGCTTCCTGTGTGGCAAGCATCGCGCTCGCTCGATGATGGGAACTCGCAAGGTTCTGGGCAAGTCGCAGGCAGTCTGCTCCCCCTCGTGCAAGGAGCTTGACGAGGCGATTGCAAAGTAAACCGTGACGGCTCGCGTGAAGAGTTCCGCGGTTCGCTCTACATCGTGGGCACAGCGGGTTCATGGGCTTCTCAAAAGTGGCAACCAGACGGCTGCCATCAGTCAGATCAGGGCCTGTGCCGAATTGTCTGATGTCAATCAGCTCGATCGTTTGCTGCAAGCACAGCCGGGCGTTGGCGCAGTCCAGCAGGCCGTTGCAGACCAATTGCAAGAGCTGTCACATCCCCGTCTGCATCGTTCCCCCTGAAGTGCTTTTATGAGGGCTTGCACGACAAGCTCTTGAGCGTTACCAGGATCGTGGAGTCCGCTCCACGTGATGAGTCGTTTTTTATTCGATATTTGATTCGAGACTATGAGTGCATTTCTTGAAGCGCGCGTGCTGAGCGTGCATCACTGGACCGACAAGCTGTTCAGTTTCACCACCACCCGCGACCCCGCCTTGCGTTTCAGTAACGGGCACTTCACCATGATCGGTCTGCGAACCGAGGGTAAGCCCATCTTGCGTGCCTACAGCATCGCCAGCGCCAACTACGAAGAGCACATGGAGTTTTTGAGTATCAAGGTGCCTGATGGTCCCTTGACCTCACGTCTGCAGCATTTGAAGGTGGGCGACAGCATCATTGTTGGGAAAAAACCCACGGGCACCTTGCTGATCGACTACCTGTTGCCCGGCAAGAATTTGTATTTGCTGTCCACAGGTACCGGTTTGGCGCCTTTCATGAGCATCGTGCGTGATCCTGCCACTTATGAGAAGTTTGAGCGCGTGGTGTTGGTGCACGGAGTACGTGAAGTCCATGAGCTGGCCTATCGCGATTACCTGACCCAAGAACTTCCTGCGCACGAGTTTCTGGGGGAAATGGTCACCCAGCAGTTGTCGTATTACCCGACGGTCACGCGTGAAGCCTTTGTGAACCAGGGGCGCGTGACCACTTTGCTTGAGAACGGCAAGATTCAGCAAGACCTCGGCTTGCCTCCCCTTGATCCTGTGCAAGACCGTGTGATGATCTGTGGCAGTCCTGAGATGTTGCGCGACCTTAAGCACATGATGGAAACGCGCGGTTTCAAGGAAGGCAATACCACCACGCCGGGTGATTTCGTCATTGAGCGCGCATTTGCCGAGCAATAAACCCATAACCATGCCTAACACCCTTGCCACCGTATTTCTTGTTCCACGCCGCGTGCTGGGTCTGATTTGCTTGGCCAGCGTGTTGATGCTGGTTTTTGGTCTGTACTTGCAGCATGTGGTGGGCCTGGAACCGTGCCCCATGTGTATCGTGCAGCGCTACGCTTTGGTTTTGGTCGCGTTGTTATCGGGACTTGGCAGTGCGCTACACGGTCGAGTCGCGCACCTCACCACCACTCTGCTGGTCTTGGTAACGGCTCTGGGCGGGGCTTTCGTTGCGGCACGCCAAAGCTGGTTGCAGTGGTACCCACCCGAGGTGGTGTCTTGCGGTCGCGACTTTTACGGGATGATCGAGACTTTTCCCCTGCAGCGCGCCATTCCTCTTATCTTTAAAGGCAGTGGCGACTGCACGAAGATTGACTGGACCTTTCTTGGGGGCTCGATCGCCAACTGGTCATTTGTCAATTTCACCGTGATTGCCTTGGTGATGCTTGCGGTGCTTGCACGCCAGTCCCGCCGAGACTGATCGCACTTGGCGGGCTTCTTTCAGGCGAGTTTCTTCACCAAAACCTGACTTTTCCGGTCCCAGTTGTACTTGCGCTTGCGTGCTTCGGGCAACCATTCGGGATCAACCAGCACAAATCCCCGCTTCAAGAACCAATGCTTGGTGCGGGTGGTCAGCACAAAAATACTGTCAAAGCCTGCCGCCCTGGCACGATGTTCAATGCGCTTGAGGACACGTTCTCCGTCGCCTTGACCTTGAACTTGAGGTGAGACGGTGAGCGCCGCCATCTCTGCAGTTCTGGCCTCCGGATAAGGGTAAAGCGCAGCACAGGCAAAAATGACACCGTCATGTTCGATCACGGTGTAGTGGTCGGCATCCCGTTCAATCTCGGTTCTGTCGCGTTTGACCAGGGTCCCATCCTTCTCGAAGGGCTCGATCAGTTGCAGGATGCCGCCCACGTCGTCGACAGATGCCTCGCGCAGACTTTCGAGCTTTTCGTCCACCACCATGGTGCCGATGCCGTCGTGCACGTAAATTTCCAGCAACAGGGCACCGTCAATCGCAAACGGAATGATGTGGCTGCGCTCTACGCCGGCCATGCAGGCTTTCACACAATGCTGCAGATAAAAAGCGGTATCTGTGGGGCGCTGGCCGGAGGGTACTTGCGCCAGCAGCTGCTGGGCCGCTGCCAAGGGCAGCTCGGTATCGATCGGGTTGTCCTCGGATTCGGGCTCGTCCGGCCTGATACGGATTCCGGGAATTTCGGTCACGAAGATCAGTTTGTCGGCCTGCAGTGCGGTCGCCACGCTGGTTGCGACCTCTTCCATGGTGAGGTTGAAGGCTTCTCCTGTAGGAGAGAAGCCAAACGGTGACAGGAGCACCATCGCACCCATGTCCAATGTGCGGGTGATGCCTGCAACGTCGACCTTGCGCACCAAGCCCGAATGCTGGAAGTCCACCCCATCCATGATGCCCACCGGCCTTGCCGTGATGAAGTTACCTGAGATCACTCGCACGGTGGAGCCCGCCATGGGTGTATTGGGCAAACCTTGACTGAAGGCCGCCTCAATTTCGTAGCGCAGTTGGCCTGCTGCCTCTTGCGCGCAGTCCAAGGCCACCTCGTCGGTGATGCGCATGCCATGGGAATATTTGGCCTGATGCCCCTTGGCGCGCAGTTGCTCGTTGACCTGCGGTCGAAAGCCGTGCACCAGAACTACTTTGACCCCCATGCTCTGGATCATGGCCAAGTCTTGGGCCAGGTGCGGCAATTTTCCCGCTGCGATGGCTTCACCGCAGATACCCACCACAAAGGTCTGATGCCGAAATTTGTGGATATAGGGTGCCACCGACCGGAACCATGGGACGAAGGTGAAGTTGAAGACGGAGGACATGCGGGTCAGTCAGCGTGGCGGGGTAGGGGCAGGGATAATTCGCGATTGTCCATGAAGTCGCAAGGCCCGCCCTTGCCCCCTCCGTGTCTACTTTGCATATTGAATTTCCCGAAGCCCTGCCTGTGTCGGCCCGACGCGAGGAGATCATGGCCGCCATGCAGGCGCACCAGGTCATCATTGTGTGCGGCGAGACCGGATCCGGCAAAACCACCCAGCTGCCCAAGATTGCCCTGGCGTTGGGTCGAGGCAAATGCAATGCCCCAGCTGGTACTCGACCCCGTCTGATCGGGCACACCCAGCCCCGGAGAATTGCGGCGTCCAGCGTAGCCAAACGTATTGCCGAAGAGCTGAAAACGCCACTGGGTGAGGTGGTGGGCTACAAGGTTCGTTTTCAGGACCGCCTCAGCAGGGATGCCTCCGTCAAACTGATGACCGACGGCATTTTGCTGGCAGAGACTCAGACTGACCCGCTGCTGCAGGCCTACGACACCATCATCATCGACGAGGCGCACGAGCGCAGCCTGAACATCGACTTTTTGCTGGGCTACCTGCGCCAGATCTTGCCACGGCGTCCTGATCTGAAGATCGTGGTGACCTCTGCCACGATTGATGCTCAGCGCTTTGCCGATCACTTTGCGTCGAAGTCAGGGCCAGCGCCGGTGATCATGGTCTCCGGACGCATGTTTCCGGTCGAGCAGCGCTACAGACCGTTTGAGGAGTCGCGTGAGAATGACCTTAATACCGCAATTGCGGATGCAGTCGATGAACTCTGGCGCGATGTGCACAACGCGGGTGACATCCTGGTGTTCTTGCCCGGGGAGCGGGAAATTCGCGAGGCTGCCGATCATCTGCGCAAACACCTGAGCCACCAGCCTGTTTTTCGGGATGCCGAGGTGCTGCCTTTGTTTGCCCGCCTCAGTCAGGCCGAGCAAGACAAGATATTTGACTCCCACCGTGGGCGGCGCATTGTGCTGGCGACCAATGTGGCCGAAACCTCGCTGACGGTGCCAGGCATACGCTTTGTGATTGACGCTGGCACTGCACGCATGAAACGCTACAGCTTCAGGAGCAAGGTTGAGCAGTTGCTGGTAGAGCCTATCAGTCAGGCTGCTGCCAACCAGCGCGCTGGCCGATGTGGTCGTGTGGCCAACGGCATTTGTATACGGCTCTACGAGCAAAGCGACTTCGATGGGCGCGCGCGCTTCACTGACCCGGAAATTTTGCGAAGTTCTTTGGCCGGTGTCATTTTGCGGATGAAGTCTCTGCATCTGGGCATGGTGGAGGACTTCCCGTTCATCGAGCGCCCCTCTGGCCGTGCCATTGCCGATGGTTACCAGCTGCTGGCTGAGCTGGGTGCGGTGGACGATGCCAATGAGCTGACCCCTGTGGGGCATGAGCTTGCCAAGCTGCCACTGGACCCCCGGGTCGGGCGCATGATTCTGGAAGCTCGCGAGCGAGGCGCTCTGGACGAGGTGCTGGTCATTGCGTCTGCCCTGAGCGTGCAGGACGTGCGCGATCGGCCCATGGACCTGCAAACCCAGGCCGACCAGCAGCACGCCAAATTTGACGATGAAAAAAGTGAGTTCACGGGGTACTTGAAGCTATGGAAATGGTTGCACGACGCCCGGGGTGGGCCGCTTCCTGGTCCAGCCCTAGCTCGTGGTCCTAAGCCCCTTGAATCTGCCCCTGCTGCCCATCACAAGCTGAGCAACCGTCAATACGAGCAGTTGTTGCGGCAGAACTTCGTCAACATCCGACGGGTACGCGAGTGGCGCGACATACATAGTCAGCTGCATACGGTGGTGGCCGAACACAAGTGGCGCATCAACACCACACCGGCCAGCTACGAACAGCTGCACCTGTCCATGTTGTCCGGCTTGCTGGGTAACATTGGTTGCAAGCTTGATGAGGAAGATGTGTACCTGGGTGCACGGGGCATCAAGTTTTATCGGCATCCCGGTGCGCATTTGAGCAAGAAGCCTGGTCGTTGGGTAGTGGCTTCGGAGTTGGTTGAAACCACACGCCTGTTTGGTCGGGGCATGGCCGCTATTGAGCCCCAGTGGTTGGAGCAGGTGGGGGGGCACCTTCTGAAAAAGCAGCTGCTCGACCCTCACTGGGAAAAGAAAGCCGCCGAGGTGGTGGCCCTGGAGCGTGCCACCCTGTACGGCATCGTCATTTACAACGGCCGTCGTAAAAACTATGGCCTGGTGGACGTTGCCGGTGCCCGTGAGATATTCATCCGTGAAGCATTGGTCGGGGGCGAGTGGGAGACCCAGCTGCCTTTTTTGGCCGCCAATCACAAGCTCATCCGCCAGGTGCAGGAGCTGGAGCATAAGGCGCGCCGACAGGATGTACTGGTCGACGACGAGCTGATCTACGCTTTTTACGACCAGCAGTTACCTGCTGACGTCTGCAGTGGCGCGACGTTTGAGCGCTGGTACCGCGATGAGGCGCGCCGGCGCTCCGGGGAGACCGGCGCAAGCACAGCGGCCAAGGCGACGCCCTTGCTGCTGCTGACCCGTGAGGAGTTGATGCGCCATGAGGCGGCGGGCATCACCAAACAGTCTTTCCCACGTACCGTGCGACTAGGCGGTGTGGACTGTGCAGCCAGCTATTTGCATGAGCCCGGCGATGCCCGTGACGGCTTGACCGTGACCGTGCCGCTGTTCGTTCTCAACCAGGTGAACGACGAGCGATGCGAATGGCTGGTGCCCGGCATGCTCAAAGACAAGGTCCAGGCGCTGCTGAAAACTTTGCATCAGCGACCACGGTCTCGCCTGGTGCCTTTGCCAGACACCGCCACACGCATGGCCGAAACCCTGAACCAGGCAGAGCGCTTTGGCATGGGCTCTCTGACAGATGCGGT
The DNA here is from genome assembly GCA_046046915.1 of Pseudomonadota bacterium. Lineage (GTDB taxonomy): Bacteria > Pseudomonadota > Gammaproteobacteria > Burkholderiales > Burkholderiaceae_C > JBEEJZ01. The sequence goes on along the minus strand of JBJOIT010000018.1, from coordinate 10,268 downwards.
GTTGAAGTTGGTGCGCGCGGAGACCTCGCTGGACATCGTGCGTGCTGACCTCAAGCTGGACATGCTCAGTCCGCATTTCTTCATGAATTTCCGGGTGGTGGATGAGCACGGTCGACAACTGGGCAGTGGCCGTAATCTGGGCGCCCTGAAAGCCGAATGGGGCGGCAAGGCCAGGGGGGCCTTTCAGGCGCTCGCAGCATTGCAAGGTGTGGCGGGCGGTGGTGCAGGCAAGGTGAGCGCCTCGACCGGTGCCGTTCAGCGTGCGCCGGCTCATCAGGCCTCCAGCACTGCATCGAAGACGCAGTCGAAACCAGCCTCGCCCCAACTGGCGGGGCAACGCTACACCTCCTGGACCTTTGGTGAGCTTCCCGAGTTGATGGAAATTCAAAAGGGTGGCCAAACATTGATTGGTTTTCCGGCCCTGATCGACCACGGAGCCGGCCCGGAAGGTGGGGTCAGCATCGAGGTGTTCGACGAGCCGCAAGTGGCGGCGGCCAAGCATCGGGCAGGCTTACGGAGACTGTTTGGGCTCCAGATTCGTGACGCACTCAAGTATCTGGAAAAAAATATTCCGGATCTGCAAAAAATGGCGGTGTCCTACATGCTGGTCGGCCGGTCTGCGGACAACGCGGGTGGCGGCACGGTCGAGGAGCTGCGCGATCAGATCCTGGCCGTCGCACTGGACCGGGCTTTCTTGCTCGAACCTTTGCCCACCAACGACGCAGATTTCAAACGTCGTCTGGACGAAGGGCGAGGGCGGCTGACCCTGATTGCCAACGAGGTGGCACGTTTGGCTCAGACGATTTTGACCGAGTACGCTGTGGCGGCACGCAAGATCAAGGACACCAAAAATGCATCCGATGCGACCCAGGACTGCAGCCAGCAGCTGCAACGCTTGATGCCCAAAGCCTTTTTGACACAGTCTCCCTGGGGCCAGTTGCCTTACTTTGCGCGTTACCTCAAGGCCATCACCGCTCGACTGGAAAAATACCGTGCAGACCCGGCACGCGATGCGGCTCGTCTGGCCGAACTACGTCCCCAAGAGCAGCGCTACTGGCGCATGGTGGCCGAGCGCAAGGGCGTCGTGGATGAGCGCATGCAGGAGTTCCGATGGCTGCTGGAAGAGCTGCGCGTGAGCTTTTTTGCCCAGGAGTTGCGCACGCCGCAGCCAGTCAGTGTGAAGCGGCTGGACAAGCTGTGGGCGCAGGTGAACAGCTAAAGCCTTGCCAGGCGTTGCAGGGCCGTGTGCAGCGTTTCATCTTTTTTAGCGAAGCAGAAGCGCACCACGCCCTGCTCAAAGCCATCACCATAGAAGGCCGATAAGGGGATGGCTGCCACGCCTACCTCAGTGGTGAGCCATTTGCAAAATTCGGCCTCGGGCAGATGTCGCTCGGGCACCGCTAGCTCACTGATGTCCACGCACTGAAAGTAGGTCCCCTCGCCAGGCAGCATGCGAAACCTGGTTTGCGCTAGGCCGTCTCTGAACAGGTCGCGCTTGCGCTGGTAAAAATTGCTCAGCTCCAGATAGGGTGCTGGGTCTGCCATGTAGGCTGCCAGGCCATATTGCACCGGCGTGTTGACCGTAAAGACATTGAATTGATGCACCTTACGAAACTCGGCGCTCAAGCTGGGAGGTGCCGCGACAAATCCCACTTTCCAACCCGTGACGTGGTAGGTCTTGCCGAAGCTAAACACCAGAAAGGCCCGCGCCGCCAAACCAGGAAAACGCGCCACGCTTTGGTGCCGAGCGCCATCAAACACCATGTGCTCATATACCTCGTCGCTGATGACCAACACATCGGTTGGCGCCAGCAGCTCTTGCAGGCGGCGCATGTCCTCGTCCGACCACACAGTGCCACTGGGGTTGTGCGGTGAATTGATGATGATCGCCCGCGTTTTGGGCGTCAGGGCCGCAGCAATGCGGGTGATGTCGGGCCTAAAACTACCGGCCACCCCGGCTTGGCCCAAGGGCACCCGCACGGCAACGCCACCTGCGAGCTGGATGTTGGGCACATAGCTGTCGTAGCAAGGATCCAGCACGATCACATCATCGCCAGGGTGAACAACGGCCAGGATGGCTGTCAGAATGCCTTGCGTGGCCCCTGCGGTGATGGTGATGTCGGTCGCAGCGGCATACCGGTGACCATAGAGTGCCTCTATTTTTTCGGAGACGGCCTCCCTCAGTACGTTGACACCCGTCATCGGCGGGTACTGATTAAGACCCTGAGACATGGCCTCAAAGACGGCATGAACGAGCTTGGGGTCGCAGTCAAAGTCCGGGAAGCCCTGGCCTAAGTTGACTGCGCCTGTCTCACTGGCCAATGCCGACATCACCGTAAAGATGGTGGTGCCGACCTGGGGCAGTCGGCTTTGCAAGGCTGGGGTGTATTCAGAGCTCATAGTCGTTCACCTGCCCGGTCATGGCACGGGCAATCAGGTTGCGATCAAGGCGGTCGCTGAGCAGTTCGGCAAAACGGTAAACAAAGTTGCGCAAATAAGCCCCTCGCTTGAAGGCGATTCGGGTCACATTTTGTCCAAACAATTGCCCAGCGGACCTGACCACTAGGTCACTCTTCTCGCCATCGAGCACGACATCGCGAACTGCCATTTCGGCAGCGATGCCCACGCCCAAGCCCAGCCGCACATAGGTTTTGATCACGTCGGAGTCGATGGCTTCCAGTGCCACCCGGGGGTGCAGCTTGCGCGTGGCAAACGCCTGGTCGATCTTGGTGCGGCCGGTGTAAGACGGGTGGTAGGTGATGAGCGGTTCCTGAGCAATGTCCTCCAGGGTGATGCGCTCCTGTTGACACAGGCGGTGCCCCACGGGTAACACCAGTACGTGCTGCCACTCATAGCAGGGCAGGGTGACCAATTCGTCGTAGGCCGCTAGGGATTCGGTTGCAATGCCGACCTCCGCAGTCTCATCGATCAACATGCGTGCCACCTGGTCTGGTGAGCCCTGGTGCAGGCTGACGTTCACTTTTGGGTAATCCAGCCTCAGTTTTGCGACCGGGTCGGGCAGCACGTAGCGGGCTTGGGTGTGGGTGGTGGCGATGGAAAGCGTTCCGCTGTCCTCCGCGCTGTACTGCTCGCCAATGCGGCGCAGGTTCCCAATCTCCCGCATGATGATTTCGATGCTGCGCAACACATGCTCGCCGGGCTCGGTGATGCGTTTGAGCCGCTTGCCGTGGCGCGCAAAAATTTCAACCCCGAGTTCTTCTTCCAGCTCGATGATGGCCTTGGAGACACCGGGTTGCGAGGTGTGCAGCGCGCGTGCTGCCTCTGTCAGGTTGAGGTTGCGACGGCTGGCTTCCTGAACGAAGCGAAATTGGTGCAGGTTCATCAGCCAGTCAGAGTATTTTGGACGCTTGCATGTCGAGGGCCATCTGTGCAAGGAGTTCCACTAGGCGTGGCTGCTCCCCGACGGCCGGTTGCAGGAGGAAAGTGACCTCTGGATGGGCAGCTTTGAGTTGCTCCATCAACACAGGCAAGTCTTCGCGTGCGTGCTTGCCCACACCCAAGAACATGGGAACCACGGTGATGCTTTTTGCGCCGAGTGCAACGACTTCGGCTGCACTCATAGGCAAGTCGGGTGTGGTGAGTTCCAAAAACGCACAACGCACCATCACGCTTGGGTCCATGGCCTGCATTCGCCGTGCGACAGCGTCCATGGGCTGACGCCACAGAGGGTCACGCGAGCCATGTGCAAAAAGAATCACCGCCCGTTGTTCCATAGCAAGCACCTTTTAATTTATCGACGAAGAACCAGCCAGCCAAATGCCGCCAGTGACATCAGGCTGTACAGCATGCCTGGCAGGGCGGCTGTGAGCCATGGCATCCAGTTTTGCAGGTTGCCCATGTAGCCAAACACATTGTTGAGCAGGAAGAAACTGATGCCAGCCATCACCCCGCCAAACACATAGCCTGAGATACCGCCGGACCGAAAGTGCAAGTAGGCAAAAGGCAAAGCGAGCACCACCATGACCAGGCAACTCAGCGGATAAAAAACCTTCTTCCAGAACTCGATTTCGTAGCGCTGGGCCGACTGGCGATTGGCCTCCAGGTGGCGCATGTACTGAAACAGGTGCAAGGTACTCATGCGTTCCGGTTTGAGCAGCGCTGATGCGACCATCTCGGCAGATATCTGTGTCGGCCAGCGAAAGTTGGAGAGCCGAGTGCGCTCGATTGTGGCGGTGTCCTTGCCGCGGGTGCTGAAGTCGCTGCGGTCAACCTCCTGAAGCAACCAGGCATCGTCGTTGTCGGAAAAGCGGCCCTGTGCCGCATAAAGCGTCGAAAGCAGATAGCCCTGGTTGTCAAACTCAAACACCCGGATGCCGCGCATTCCGCCATCGGGGGTGAGCTGGGCCACATTAGTCGCAAACTGGCTGTAGGCTTGGCGCTCCTTGAGCCAGGCACCGGTTTGCCCCACAGAGATATTGCCCTGGTAACGTGCCTTTAGCAGTTGGGCGGTGCGATCAGCCACCGGAGAGACATAGTCCCCGAGTGCAAAAGTGAGCGCCACGAAGGCCAAGCCCAGGGACAGCAGCGTGCCCAATGCTCGCCAGGGTCCCAGTCCACTGGTCCGGAGAATCGTGAATTCGGAGCTCTGGGCCAATCTGGCCATCACGAAAATGGTGCCGATCAGCACCGTGATGGGAAGCAGCTCGTACAAATGGCTGGGGATCATCAGCCCCACATAGACCAGTGCTTGCTCCAGCCGGTAGCCGCTCTGGGCGTAACGGCCCAGGGCTTTCATCTCTTCCACCAGGTCGAAGAACATGAAAAGGGCCAGAAAGCCCATAGTGACAAAAATGACCGACCGAACGACCTCGCCGTAAATCAGCGTCCGTATGGTTTTCATGCGGTGACTTGCCTTGCCACCATCGACCGCTTGCGCGCTCTTGGGTGCCACTGTTTGTGTCTGAGCAACAGCCAGCTGACCGATAGCAAGAATGCACTGCCGTGCAGGGCGAGCAACCAGGTTCCAATCTCGACTTTGCCTGTGGCCACCCAGTTTTGCCCCAGGCTGATCAGGTTGTAATAAACCACAAAGGACGCCATCGAAAAGCCCAGACTTGCGCTTCGCCCGACCCGTGGGTTGGCATTGGAAACTGCCGCAGCCAGGATCACAAAATTGATGGCGGCCAAGACCATGCCAAAACGCCAGGAAAGTTCTCCACGGTGCGGCAAACTAGTGCTTCGTATCAAGGTGAGAGTCGACAAGGTATTAGGGGAACGCCCTTCCTCGGTCAGAACGGCAGCCGCACCAATGCGGGTGCCATAGCTGGAAAATTCACTGATCTTGACAGCGCCCGTCTTGACGTCGCGCTCCAGTCGCTGACCACTTTCCAGCAAAAGGAACTGCTCACCATTCACGAGCTCTATGCGTCCCTGGCGCGCAGACGTCACGGTTTCCTTGAGCGGTTCGGTGCTTGCAATGAACACATTGCTACCTGTTCGCGAGTCCGGCGTGTCCTTGTCAATGAAGAAAACTCTCTGGCCACCGGCCGACTCCTGAAACTGTCCCGGCTCCACGCGGGCCAGATCGCTGCGTCGCTCGTAGGCCGCCTTCATGTCGTCGATTTGCCTGTTAGACCAAGGAAGTACCAGCGTGGACAGCGCCAGAACCACCAAAAAAACGGGCCAGGCAAATCGGAAAAGCGGATTGAGAAATGACAGCAGACCCAAGCCGCTGTTGAACCAGATCACCATTTCGCTGTCTCGGTACATGCGTGACAAGGTGCTGACCGACGCAATAAACAGACTCATGGTCAGGATGGTGGGCATGTAAGCCAGTACCGTGTAACCCATGATCAGGCTCACATCCGACGGGTTGAATTTGCCTAATGATGCCTGTCCTAACGTGCGTATGAGCGTCATGGTCATGATGACCGTGACCAAGACGATCAGCGTCGCGCCGAAGCTTCTGGCCAGCTCTTTTCGCAAGGAGGAATGGAATAACATGCGCAAAATACAAAAGCTGAATTATGGACTTTGAACTACACAACGTCGGTTTGCGTGCCGCCAAAGACTTTTCCTGTGATGCTTTGGTGGTGCTGGTGGGAACTGGCCGTCTGACCGCCAAGGATCCGCTCTCCATCCTGATCACTCAGGCGCTCAAGAGCGCAGACCTGGAGACCGCGCCTGGCAAGGTTCTTTCATTGTTTCGCACCCCTGGTGTGAGCGCTGGCCGCCTGGTGCTTGCTGGGGTGGGCGACGGCTCTGCCAGGCAGGTCCGTAAATCAGTCCTGGCAGCCGTGGCTGGACTTGCCAAGCTCAAGTCGGTCAAGCGTGTGCTGATCTGCTCCACGCTTGCTTTGTCGCCACAGTCGCTCCAAGCCGCCGTGCTGGCCGTGGGCGAGTCTACTTACGTGTATGCCACCACCAAACCCAAGGCGGAAGGGCGGCATTTGGAGTCCGTCGTATTGGGTGTGCCGGGATCGGACGTGCCAGTCGCGCTGAGCACAGCCCTTGCACAAGCCCGGGCCACCTTGTCAGGGATTGAGTTGGCCAAGGAGTGGGCCAATCGCCCGGCAAACCATGCCACGCCCACCATGCTTGGGCAGGCTGCTCAAGCCTTGGTGCGTTTTCCCAAGGTCGAATGCGAAGTTTTGGGCCCCGAAGAAGTGCACGCGCTGGGCATGGGCTCTTTCGCCGCGGTCGCTAAGGGCTCTCAGGAGCCGCTGCGCTTCGTCGTTTTGCGCTACAAGGGCGGTGCTGCCAAAGACGCGCCGGTAGTCCTGGTCGGCAAGGGCATCACGTTTGATACCGGCGGCATCTCCATCAAGCCCGCGGCTGAAATGGATGAGATGAAGTTCGACATGTGTGGGGCTGCCAGTGTGTTGGGGGTGTTCCAGGCCTTGGGTGAATTGCAGCCTGCTGTGTCTGTCATCGGCATCATTCCCAGTTGTGAGAACATGCCCGGGCCCCAGGCAGTGAAACCTGGCGATGTCGTGACCAGCATGAGTGGTCAAACCATCGAGGTGCTCAATACGGACGCCGAAGGCCGCCTGATCCTGTGCGATGCCCTGACCTACGCGGAAAGATTCAAGCCGTCAGCAGTGGTGGATATTGCCACCTTGACGGGGGCCTGTGTGGTCGCATTGGGTGGCGTGCGCACTGGCATGTTTTCGTCCAGCGACGAACTGGCCGCGCAACTCCTGGACAGCGGAGAGGAAACACTTGACACCTGCTGGCGCTTGCCTCTTGACGAGGAATATGGCGAGGGGCTCAAGTCCAACTTTGCTGACATGGCCAACATCGCGGGCCGAGCAGGTGGCGCAGTGACTGCTGCCAAGTTTTTGCAAAAGTTTGTCGGCGAACACGCCTGGGCCCATTTGGACATCGCGGGTACCGCCTGGAAGAGTGGGGCGGCCAAAGGTGCCACGGGTCGCCCGGTGGCCCTGCTGGTAGAGTTTCTGACTCGTCGCGCGGCGCCGGTTTCCCGCAAAAAGAAATAGTCCAGGCTCCAGTCGTTCAGGCTCAGCCCCCGCACCCATGACGGACATCGCCTTTCATTTCAATATGCCTGACAAGGTGCAATACGCCTGTAGGCTGCTTCGCAAAGGGTTTAACAGCGGCGCCAAACTGACGGTCACCGGTCCGCAGGCATTATTGGCCGAGCTGGATGCTCGGCTGTGGACTTTTTCGGCGCTCGACTTCATTCCCCATGTCTTTTGCGACCGCTCGTCTCCTCAGACGGTACGTGCCCCCGTGCTGTTGGCCAGCGACATCAGCCATACCCAACTACACCCCTGGCTGCTCAATGTCGGCGATACCGTGCCTGCTGGTTTTGAGCGCTTTGAGCGTGTGATTGAGCTTGTGGATACCTCGGACGAAGACCGGGAACGGTCCCGGGCACGTTGGCGTCAGTACAGTGCTGGGGGCCACAAAATCGACCGCTTTGATGTGGCCAGTACAGGAACTGGAGGATGAACGTGCCGGAACTTCCCAAACCACTGCCCAGGTTTCTACCGACGCTGACCGAGGTTGTTGATCCGTCCGTGCTCGCTGCGCCGTCTGATGCCTTGGCTGCTGTATCCGAGATCGAAAAAAGCGCGCTCGCAGATCAGATCACAGCTTTGCTCGAGCCTCGGGCGGCTCAGCTGGTCAATGTCCTACTCAGTGAGCATATGCTTGCGCTCGAAACTCGCCTGTACGCCGAGATGAGCCGCCTGGTTCGCGATTCAGTTGCGGAGGCCTTCGCGCCTAAACAGCCACCTAACGGATTTCATCCGATTGGTAAAGTCCCTAATAGTGAGTGATGTCATTTTGTTGTATCGTTAGGGCGGTGAACAAAAATATTCACGCATTGCTTTCATAAATTTACTTTGGAGTATCTATGCAATTCACGGTTAAGAGCACGTTGACCATGGTGGCCGCTGCCGTCCTGTTGGTGGCTTGTGGCAAGAAAGAAGAAGCTGCTCCTGCAGCCGCTCCCGCTGCTGCGCCCGCAGCTGCTGTTGTGAAAATCGGTCACGTTGGCCCCACCAGCGGTGCGATTGCACACTTGGGCAAGGACAACGAAAACGGTGCTCGTCTGGCCATTGAAGAACTGAACGCTGCTGGCGTCATGATCGACGGCAAGAAAGTTACCCTCGAGCTCATGGCTGAAGACGACGCTGCCGATCCTAAGCAAGGTACAGCGGTCGCCCAAAAGCTGGCTGATGCCAAGGTGGCCGGTGTTGTGGGTCACCTGAATTCCGGAACCACCATTCCTGCTTCCAAGATTTACAGCGATGCAGGCATTCCCCAAATTTCTCCTTCAGCAACCAACCCCAAGTACACCCGCCAAGGCTTCAAAACCGCTTTCCGCGTCGTGGCTGACGACGTTCATTTGGGCAGCACCCTGGGCAAGTACGCCATTGAAACGCTCAAGGGCAAGAATATCGCTGTGATCGACGACCGTACCGCTTACGGCCAAGGCGTTGCAGAAGAGTTCACCAAGGCTGTCGAAGCTGCGGGTGGCAAAGTGGTTGCCAAGGAATTCACGACCGACAAGGCAACTGACTTCAACTCCATTCTGACCACGATCAAGGGCAAGAAGCCTGATGTCGTGTTCTTCGGTGGTATGGATGCTGTTGCTGGCCCCATGCTGAAGCAAATGAAGTCCTTGGGTATCAAGGCTAAGTTCATGGGCGGAGACGGTATCTGCTCCAGCGAGCTGGCCAAGTTGGCTGGCGACGGCATGGCTGATGACCAGGTTTACTGTGCAGAGGCTGGTGGCGTCGAAGGCGAAGCCAAGGCTGGCATGGAAGAGTTCAAGACCAAGTTCAAGGCTAAATTCAATGCCGACGTTCAGGTTTACGCTCCTTATGTTTATGACTCCGTCAAGGTCATGGTTGCCGCGATGGTCAAGGCTAACTCCACCGATCCTGCCAAGTACCTGCCCGTGTTGGCCGCGACGGCCGATTACAAGGGTGTGACCGGCCCCATTTCCTTTGACGAAAAGGGCGACATCAAGAACGGCGCCTTGACGCTCATGACTTACAAGGGCGGTCAGCGCACCACCTTGGCAGTGATTCGTTAATCTGCCGCCAGATTGGCCTGATGAAGATCAGGCTATCAAAGGAGTCGCCCAACGGCGGCTCCTTTTTTTGTGTCTGCTAGCCATTACGCCAAAAAGTGTGACATTCCTCAGATAAAATAGCCGGCGTTAGGAGAGGTGGATGAGTGGTTTAAGTCACACGCCTGGAAAGCGTGCGTGGGGTAAAACCCACCGCGGGTTCGAATCCCGCCTTCTCCGCCACTAAAACGGAAAATCCCCTGTAAATCAATGACTTACAGGGGATTTTTTTCGACTGTAAGCTTGTTGACTCCACATTTTCAGGCGGCTAGCGCACTTAATTTTGACGGAACTTCGCCGGAAGTGTGCCCGTTTTGTGCCCGAAATTTGCCTGCTGTATGCCTTTTAAGTGTGCCCGATTTGTGCCCATCGAACCAAAATCTTGGGCTTCGCATGAAGTGCGCGACAAATCGCAGCAATCCAAAAGTAGTTTCGAGCTCCTCAGGAATCCATCACTTAGCTTGTAAGCGACAGCCTTAACTTGGGTGTCGAGGCCCATTCAGTCGTTCCCACCGTCTTAAATCCTTCGGGCTAGAAGCAACTCATTGGGGATGTCCTTCGACAACCCCAGCCGTATGGCTAACCTCTGAACAACGCTCAAACGGCCAGTCGAAACAAAGTCGCGTCACTTTGTCTGTTTTGCCTGTCCGTTTCAGCCCTGCAGACCACTCCATACCTAAGGCCTGCTCTTGCGACGCATCCG
>JBJOIT010000017.1:0-58429 GCA_046046915.1 Pseudomonadota bacterium | reverse complement strand
CATGACCACTATGGCCAACAAAGCGAACATGATGATCTGGCTAAAGGCGCCACCCAAGCCCAGGGAGTTAGCCAACCAGGCCAGGCCCAAGCCTGCCGCCAAGCCGCCCAGCATGGCACCCCACGGCTTTTTGGGTGCAGGCGCAGCAGGTGCGGCCGCAGGTTTAGCCGCAGCGTTGCTAACGTTCTGGGTTGGCGCGGCGGGGGCAGCAGGCGCTGCCTCACGCTGGGTCACGTTGTTTGACTGTCTGCCCATCGATTTACCGCTGCCCAGGCGCGCGGCTTCTGCATTCAAACCCGCGGCCAACAGCGCAGCCGTGAGTACCAAAGACAAGAATTTCATAGCTCCTCCAAAAAATGACGTTGAGCGCCACTAAGCGATCAGCACTTGATTCCAACATGCAAGGCGACCATCCCGCCTGTGAGGTTGTGGTAATCCACATGTCCAAAGCCAGTATTGAGCATGAGGGATTTCAGCTCCTCCTGGGAGGGATGCATGCGGATGGACTCTGCAAGGTAGCGGTAGCTGGCGTCATCACCCGCCACCAGTTTGCCCAATTTGGGCAGCACCTTGAAGGAATACCAGTCGTAAGCCTTCTCCAGCGGCTGGGCGACCTTGGAAAATTCCAGAACCAACAGACGCCCGCCCGGCTTGAGCACCCGGCACATTTCCTTCAGGGCAAGGTCTTTGTGCGTCATGTTGCGCAGCCCGAAGGCCACACTGACCACGTCAAAGTAGCCGTCAGCAAAAGGCAATTGCTCAGCGTCGCACACCGTGGTGGGCAAGACAACGCCCAGATCCAGCAGTCGGTCACGGCCGGTGCGGAGCATCGCCTCATTGATATCGGTGTGCACGACCTGCCCCCGTCTGCCCACTTTTTTGGAAAAGGCGAGTGACAGGTCGCCTGTCCCTCCCGCAATGTCCAACACGCGGTCACCGTCCTGAAGGTTCGCAACCTGCACCGTGTAAGCCTTCCAGACACGGTGCAGCCCCCCGGACATCAGGTCGTTCATCAGGTCGTACTTAGATGCCACCGAGTCAAAGACGCCCCGCACCCGGCGCGCCTTTTGTGACTCGTCGACCGACTCAAATCCGAAATGTGTAGTGCTCATGGTGTTGCATGCTAGTGGCTAGGCAGCACCATAGCGGAACAACCTTGCCAGTGCTTGGGTAATAGTGTGGCAAAAATGCGTCAAAGGCCTTCAATGGCTGGCGCAGGCAGACGCCGCCTTGCCCGGCATCGGGGCGTCCCGGTCACGACCAGCGGCTTTCAGACGGGTTTCGTAGTCCGCCCACAGCTGGGCTTGTTGCGAGCCCAGAAAGTACAAATAATCCCAGCTGTAAATACCCGTGTCATGGCCATCAGAAAAGCTCGGCTGCACAGCGTAGTTACCAACTGGCGCCAGTGCGATCAGGTCGACATCACGCTTGCCGGTCTGAAGCGTCTCTTGTCCGGGACCATGCCCCTGCACCTCAGCCGAGGGTGAGTACACCCTCATCAGCTCAAACGGGATCCGAAATGCGGCTCCGTCCGAAAACCTCACTTCGAGCACACGTGACTGGGCGTGCACGGTGATATCAAGGGGCGTAGGGGTGGAAGCTTGGAGTCCGGCCATGTCTATGAGTCACAGATGAAGGGGGAGGCCTCAGACCAGCACACGCTCAATGCCACCGGCATTGGCAGCCTCGACGTATTGAGGGAGCCAATCTTTGCCGAGAATCTGGTTCGCCATTTCGACGACGATGTAGTCGGCCTCCAGCAAACCATTGTTCAGATCGTGACCGTACCGGCTCAGGCCCTGCAGGCAACTGGGGCAGCTGGTCAGGATCTTGGTGTTGGCACCTGTGTTGGCTTGCAGGCCATCACCCTGGGCCATCAGCGCCCGCAAATCCTGTTCACCCTTGCGCAACTGCTCTTCCTTGCGAAAACGGATTTGCGTGGAGATATCAGGCCGGGTCACGCCCAGCGTGCCTGACTCCCCACAGCAACGGTCGTTCTTCAGCACATTACTCCCCACCAAGGCCTTCACTGTCTTCATGGGGTCTTGCAACTTCATGGGGCTATGACAGGGGTCGTGATAAAGGTAGCCATTGCCACCGCCGCTGGCGTCTAGCGTGATGTTTTTTTCGAGCAGGTACTCGTGAATATCGATGATGCGGCAGCCCGGGAAGATCTTGTCGAACTGGTAACCCTGCAACTGGTCATAGCAGGTCCCACAGCTCACCACCACGGTCTTGATGTCCAGGTAATTGAGCGTGTTGGCGACGCGGTGAAACAGCACCCGGTTGTCGGTGATGATTTTTTCAGCCTTGTCGAATTGCCCCGAGCCGCGTTGTGGATAGCCGCAACACAGGTAGCCCGGTGGTAACACGGTTTGCACGCCGGCATGCCACAACATGGCCTGCGTGGCCAAACCCACCTGACTGAACAGGCGTTCAGATCCACAGCCCGGAAAGTAAAACACCGCCTCTGTCTCCGCCGTGGTGGCCGCCGGGTTGCGGATGATGGGCACGTAATCCGCGTTCTCGATGTCCAGCAGTGCCCGCGCGGTCTTCTTGGGCAAGCCTCCCGGCATCTTCTTATTGATAAAGTGTATGACCTGCTCTTTGATCGGCGCCACGCCCACCGAGGCAGGCGGTTTGGCGGTCTGTTTCCTGGCAAAGCTGCGCAGAACATCGTTGGCCAGACGCTGGGCCTTGAAACCCACATCCACCATGGCACTGCGCATGGCCTTGATGGTCTGCGGGTTAGTGGCGTTCAGGAAGAACATGGCTGCCGCATTGCCAGGCCGGAAAGACTTCTGCCCCATCTTGCGCAAGAGGTTGCGCATGTTCATGGAGACCTCGCCAAAGTCAATATTGACCGGGCAAGGCGTCAGGCACTTGTGGCACACCGTGCAGTGGTCAGCCACGTCCTCAAACTCCTGCCAATGTTTGATTGACACACCGCGGCGGGTCTGCTCTTCATACAAAAAGGCTTCGACCAGGAGCGAAGTGGCCAAAATCTTGTTGCGTGGGCTGTAAAGCAAATTGGCGCGCGGCACATGGGTGGCACACACGGGTTTGCACTTACCGCAACGCAAGCAGTCCTTCACCGACTCGGAGATCGCGCCGATGTCACTTTGCTGCATGATCAAGGACTCGTGCCCCATCAAGCCAAAGCTTGGCGTGTAGGCATTGGTCAGATCCGAGGAAATGCTGCCGATGCGGGCATCCGTGGTGGCGCCAGTCCGCAACAGCTTGCCCTTGTTGAAGTGCCCCTGGGGATCCACACGAGATTTGTAGTCGCTGAACGGTTGCAACTCTTCATCACTCAAGAATTCGAGCTTGGTGATGCCGATGCCGTGTTCCCCCGAAATCACGCCGTCCAGGGAACGTGCCAGCGCCATGATGCGTTTGACGGCACCATGGGCGGCTTGCAACATTTCGTAGTCATCGCTGTTGACCGGAATATTGGTGTGCACATTGCCGTCGCCAGCATGCATGTGCAACGCTACCCACACCCGGCCCTTCAGCACTTGCTTGTGAAGCGCAACACACTCCTGGAGGATGGGATCGAAAGCACTGCCCGTGAAGATTTTTTGCAGCGGGGCACGCAACTGGGTTTTCCAGCTGGCACGCAAGCTGTGGTCCTGCAACTGGGGAAAGAGCACATCCACATCACGCAGCCAGCCCTGCCAGAGCCCACGCACCTCTGCGATCAAGGCCAAGGCCTGGGCCACCCGGTCTTCGAGCAACTCGGACGACTCAATTTCGGAGGCATCATCTTGCTTGCCCAAAGGCAGCTTGCCTTGCTGAAAGAAGTCTTGCAGCGCGTCGCACAGAGCCAGCTTGTTTTGCAAGCTCAGCTCGATGTTGATGCGCTCAATGCCATCGGTGTACTCAGCCATGCGCGGCAGAGGGATCACCACATCTTCGTTGATCTTGAAGGCGTTGGTGTGCCGACTGATGGCGGCCGTGCGCTTGCGGTCCAGCCAGAATTTCTTGCGCGCCTCAGGGCTGATAGCCACAAAGCCCTCGCCACTGCGAGAGTTGGCAATGCGAACCACCTCGGAGGTGACGCGTGCCACCTCGTCGGCGTTATCGCCCGAAATATCACCCACCAACACCATTTTGGGCAGCACCGAGCTGCCTCCCTTGGCGTCCGCGCCACGGCGCGACTTGGTGGCGTAGCCCACGGCTTTCAGGTAACGGTCATCCAGATGCTCCAGGCCCGCCAAAAGCACACCCGAGCGCTTTTGTTCGGCAAACATGAAATCTTTGATTTCGACAATGCTGGGCACCGCATCCTTGGCATTGCCAAAAAACTCGAGGCACACCGTGCGCGTGTGGGCAGGCATGCGATGCACCACCCAGCGCGCGCTGGTGATGAGGCCGTCACAGCCTTCTTTCTGGATGCCGGGCAGACCGCTCAGGAACTTGTCGGTCACATCCTTGCCCAAACCCTCTTTGCGAAAGGACTTGCCCTGAATGTCTAGACGCTCGGTACGCTCCAGGGTCTTGCCGTCTGCCGCGTAGTAATTCAGGTCAAAGCTGGCCAGCTCGGCATCATGGATCTTGCCCATGTTGTGCGACAAGCGAACCACCTCCAGCCATTTGGCATCGGGTGTCACCATTCGCCAGGAGGCCAGGTTGTCAAGTGCCGTCCCCCAAAGAACCGCTTTCTTACCGCCCGCGTTCATGGCGACGTTGCCACCCACGCAAGAAGCTTCCGCGGAGGTGGGATCGACTGCAAAGACGTAGCCGCCACGCTCGGCGGCGTCCGCCACGCGCTGGGTCACCACGCCCGCTTCGGTCCAGATTGTGGCCACAGGCTGATCCATACCGGGCAAGGTCATCATTTCGACCTCGGTCATGGCTTCTAGCTTTTCGGTGTTGATAACCGCGCTGTTCCAGGTCAGTGGCACAGCACCGCCCGTGTAACCCGTGCCGCCGCCACGTGGGATGATGGTCAGGCCGAGCTCAATGCAGCCCTTCACCAGACCAGCCATTTCCGCCTCGGTGTCTGGCGTCAGCACGACAAAGGGGTACTCGACACGCCAATCGGTGGCGTCAGTCACATGGGCCACGCGGCTCAGGCCATCGAATTTGATGTTGTCGCGGGCCGTCAAGCGCCCCAGCACACGCTGGGTATTTCGGCGTAGCGCCGCCATCTCCACAAATGCCGCATCGAAGGACTGCACCGCCTGGCGAGCCAAGCCGGTAAGTTCAGCCACCAAGGCATCGCGATCAGCATCAACATGCGGTGTGCGCCGCTTTTCGATTTCTGTCAGTCGGTGTTGTAATGCGCTGACCAACTGGCTGCGTCGCTTGGGGTTGTCGAGCAAATCATCCTGCAAATAGGGGTTGCGCTGCACCACCCAGATGTCGCCTAACACTTCGTACAGCATCCGAGCGGAACGCCCGGTGCGGCGCTCGTCACGCAGGCGGTTGAGGACATCCCACGCGCGAGCACCCAATAGGCGAATCACGATTTCGCGGTCAGAAAACGAGGTGTAGTTGTAGGGAATTTCGCGGATGCGCTCGTGCGCATCAGTGGCGCCGCTAGGCTGGGCCAGGAGGAAATTGTGCGGAATCGGTGCGTTCATCGTGTTCTGAGTGTTCAGCCAGAACGCTGCAGACGGTACACAGCGACTGGCCAGAGATGTTACCGCAGCGCAGCAAACACGCACTGACGCCATGGGCACGAGCGGGACTCCAAGCACAATAGGCGCGATGAAGCTCAAGGCTTGGCCCTACCCTTTTTGGATCGCGCACCGTGGCGCCGGACAGTTAGCCCCGGAAAACACCCTCGCCGCGTTTCGGCTAGGCGCAAGTCTGGGCTACCAGATGTTTGAGTGCGATGTCAAACTCAGTGCTGACGAGGTCCCGTTTTTGTTGCACGATGCCACACTGAACCGCACCACTGACGCCTTTGCAAGGCTGGGAGACTGTGCAAGCATTACAGGAGGCGACCACACTTGGGAGACCTTGGCCCAACTGGATGCCGGCGCCTGGCACAGCAGCCTCTTTCAGGGAGAGCCTCTGGCAAGGCTGACCCAAATAGCCCAGTTTTGCCTGGAAAACCAACTCGCCGTCAATCTGGAAATCAAACCCACACCCGGAACTGGGTACCGCACTGGTGTCGTCGTCGCTGCTTCGGCTGACCGGCTGTGGGGGCAACAGGGATCAGATGCAAAATTGCCACCCCTGCTCAGCTCCTTTGACGTGGAGGCCCTGAGCGGAGCACGCGACGCGGCAGCTCATTTGCCACGCGCCCTGCTGCTTGATGAGTTGTGGGCAGGCTGGCATGCCACTGCGCAGGCACTAGAGGTGTCAGCCCTGGTGTGCAGGCATACCCTTTGGACCGAACCGCTGGTCAATGAGGCCCAATCTGCGGGTTGGCGTTGCCTGAGTTACACGGTCAACACTGTGGACGAGGTACACAAGCTACGCCAACTTGGCACCCACGGGGTCATCACGGACCGGTTGGACATCTTCAGGCCCGGTTTATCTCCGACCTGAGTGATTCATCACAAACTGGCAGGTCGCACATGCCAGGATCAGGGCCGCGTACGTCAGCATCTTGGCATCTCGCCCCAACAGCCAAAGGCCTGCCCACAAGACCAGGCTGCCTACCAGCCCGATGACCAAGACCTGCCGGGACCAGCTCATGCCACCAGCCTTAGCCCCAAATACCCAGCGCGCGCCCAAAGGCAACAGCACGGCCACCCCAAAAGCGGGCGCCACAAAATTGAACAAATGCAACAAAAAGTCCATGGGACCCATAGCGAGGCTGAGCGAGCTTAAGGAG
Source organism: Pseudomonadota bacterium (assembly GCA_046046915.1). GTDB lineage: Bacteria > Pseudomonadota > Gammaproteobacteria > Burkholderiales > Burkholderiaceae_C > JBEEJZ01. The sequence goes on along the minus strand of JBJOIT010000017.1, from coordinate 51,636 downwards.
TGATGGCGCAAATTTTATAATTCAGGGATGGCAGTTTGGGCTTTAGGCATTAATCATCACACCGCACCGCTCGACTTGCGTGGCCGGTTCGCCTTTGCCCTGCCCCAAATCGAGCCGACGCTGCATAGCCTGCGCGAGAGTCTGGCCAGCCCCGAGGCGGCCATCATCTCTACCTGCAACCGAACAGAAATTTACTGTGCGGGTGATCGGCAAGCGGTAGAGCACACGCTGGATTGGCTCGCGCGTTCAGGGGGCGTGTCGCCCGCCCTGCTGCGATCCCACGCCTACACGCTCGAAGATGGTCTCGTGGCACGTCATGCATTTCGGGTTGCCAGTGGCCTGGACTCCATGGTGCTGGGCGAGCCGCAAATCCTGGGACAAATGAAAGATGCCGTTCGTGCTGCCAACGATGCAGGGGCACTGGGCACCACACTCAATCAGTTGTTTCAGCGCTCTTTTGCCGTGGCAAAAGAAGTACGGAGCTCGACCGAAATTGGCGCGCACTCGATCAGCATGGCGGCAGCAGCGGTGCGCTTGGCGGCCCAGCTGTTTGAGGACCTGGGCCAAATCAAACTTTTGTTTGTTGGCGCTGGCGAGATGATTGAGCTGGCAGCAACTCATTTTGCGGCTCGCAACCCAAAAGGCATCGCCATCGCCAACCGTACGCTCGAGCGCGGTGAAAAACTCGCCAGCCGTTTTGGCGCCGAGGTGATGCGTTTGGCTGACCTGCCCGAACGACTGCACGAATTTGATGCTGTGATCAGCTGCACAGCCAGCACCTTACCCATCATCGGTTTAGGTGCTGTAGAACGCGCCCTCAAGGCTCGCCGTCACCGCCCCATGTTCATGGTGGACCTCGCCGTGCCCAGAGACATCGAACCTGAAGTCAAGGCGCTGGAAGACATCTATTTGTATACCGTCGATGACCTGGCCAAAGTCGTCCAAACAGGCCAGGCCAATCGGCAAGCTGCTGTGGCCCAAGCAGAGGCCATCATTGATGCGGGTGTGCAGAGCTTCATGCACTGGCTGGATCAGCGGGGTACCGTGCCTCTGATTCAACAGCTCAACGCCCAGGCCGAGGAATGGCGCAGTGCCGAGCTGACGCGCGCCAAGCGATTGCTGGCCAGGGGCGACGATGTGGAAGCAGTCCTGGAGGCACTGTCCAAAGGGCTGACACAAAAAATGCTGCATGGCGCCATGGCAGAGCTACGCAATGCCGATGCGGCGGCCCGCGAGCGTGCAAGCAATTCAATACAGCACTTCTTCCTGCGCGGCGAGCGTTAGCGATCCTGCTCCTAGCGCCGCCCGCTCCGGGCAATTGCCCGATCCTCTACAAGCTTGAATGGCATGGCAGGACTTAGCTCCAGCTCCTCGCATCTGAGACCCATGAAACCCTTTCTCCGTCACCGCCTCGAACGTTTTGCTGCCCGCTTGGGGGAACTGGAATTTTTGCTGTCTCGGGAAGACATCATGGCGGACATGAGCCAGTTTTTGGCCCTGTCACGTGAACATTCAGAAGTCACGCAAATTGCGGGGCGCTACCTGCGCTATCAGCAACGCGAGGCGGATATGAGCTCGGCCCAAGACATGCTGGATGATCCCGATTTGGCCGACATGGCACAAGAAGAAATTGCCAGTGCACAGGCCGAGTTGGTACAACTGGAAGATGAATTACAGCGCCTGCTGCTACCCAAGGACCCCGATGACGGCCGAAACGCATTTCTCGAAATTCGGGCCGGCACCGGGGGAGACGAATCAGCCCTGTTCGCGGGAGATTTGCTGCGCATGTACTCCCGCTACTGCGACACGCAAGGCTGGAAAACGGAAATCATGAGCGAGTCCAGCAGTGAGCTTGGGGGCTACAAAGAGGTCGTTCTGCGCATCGATGGCGATGGTGTTTACGGCAAGCTCAAGTTCGAGTCGGGTGGCCACAGAGTGCAGCGTGTACCGGCCACCGAGACCCAGGGGCGCATCCACACCAGCGCCTGCACGGTGGCAGTGTTAGCCGAGCCCGATGAAACAGTGGCGGTACAGATTAACCCGGCAGACCTGCGCATTGATACCTACCGTGCCAGTGGTGCTGGCGGCCAGCACATCAACAAAACCGATTCGGCCGTACGCATCACCCACATTCCCACCGGCATCGTGGCGGAGTGCCAGGATGACCGGAGCCAGCACCGCAACAAGGCGAAAGCTATGCAGGTGTTGTCAGCCCGTATCCAGGAAAAAGACCGCTCTGAACGTGCCGCCAAGGATGCCGAACAGCGCCGCGGGCTGATTGGCAGCGGCGATCGCAGTGACCGTATCCGCACCTATAACTTTCCTCAGGGCCGCCTGACAGATCACCGAATCAACCTCACGCTCTACAAGCTGCTCACCATCATGGAAGGTGATCTGGGTGATGTGGTGCATGCCATGACCCTGGCACGAGAAGCTGAGCAATTGGCCGAGTTGGCTTTGGCTTCGGGCGACTGAGGAGTAGCACCTTGCACTTGTCAACGCCACAATACGCGACGGGTTTGACCGTGGCCCAGGCCATGACCACGGGCCTGAACCTGGGCCTAGACCGGCTGGATGTGCAGTTGTTGATGTTGCACGCGCTGGGTCTGGACACTGCCCGCCGGGCGTGGCTGATCGCGCACGATGACGAAATGCTGAACTCTGACGTGGTCACTCGATACCTCAGTGATGCCAAGCGCAGGGCCTTAGGGGAACCGCTGGCCTACATCACCGGCACCAAGGAGTTTTTCGGCTTGGCTCTCCGAGTTGATGCTCGTGTCTTGGTGCCCCGACCGGACACCGAAACACTGGTGGAGTGGGCCTTGGAACTGTTAACAGAGAAGCATCCAAGGGTGATAGACCTCGGCACAGGCAGCGGCGCCATTGCGCTGGCGCTCAAGCATTCCAGACCCAATTGGGAGATGCATGCCCTGGACGCCAGCGCAGACGCCCTGGCGGTTGCACAAGCCAACGCCTCGACCTTGGGTTTAAGGATTCAATTTCATCAGGGCTCGTGGCTTGATGGCCTGACGCCTGACGCGGATCCCCTGCAGCGTTTTGATCTGATCGCGTCCAACCCGCCCTACATCGAAGCAGGTGACCCGCACCTGGATGCGCTGGTCCACGAGCCGCAAGAAGCCCTGGTGGCTGGCAAAGACGGTCTGGACGATCTACGCATCATCATCAACCAGGCCCGAGACCACCTCAAGAACCAGGGGTGGCTGACACTGGAACATGGCCACAAGCAGGCGATCGGTGTACGCGAGCTCCTTTTGAAGGCAGGTTTCAGTCAGGTGCAGTCCCGAAAAGACCTCGCTGGCATTGAGCGTTGCTCTGGCGGCCAGTGGAGAACCGCACTCTGAAATTTCTCGCCAGTGCCACAGGTTTATCGAGGCGATGAAATAATCCGCCATCACTGTGGGCCCATGTGCCCTATTTACTGAAAGAACCCATCATGAGCGACACGCAACAACGCATCGACCAACTCGTCAAGAGCAACGACATCCTGCTGTTCATGAAAGGTAGCGCTAGCTTTCCACAATGCGGCTTTTCCGGCCGCGCAATCCAGATTCTGAAAGCCTGTGGCGTCGACACCAAGACGGTCAAAACCGTGAATGTCCTTGAAGATCAGGAGATTCGCCAGGGCATCAAGGAATACAGCAACTGGCCAACCATTCCCCAGCTTTACATCAAGGGCGAATTCATCGGCGGCTCCGACATCATGATGGAGATGTACGAAAGCGGCGAACTGGCGCAGGTCCTGGGCACACAGGCCTGAGGGCCTCAGGGCGCGGAGAACTCCCATCGCTTCTTTGCGCCCAAAACGGCATTGGGGTATTCGGCCTTGCCGCGTGAACCGTTGTAGCGGCCCAGCGCCATAAAAAGGTCGCCTCGCTCGCGGTCCAGGTAGTGCCTCAGGATCACACAACCAAATCGTAGGTTGGTTTGCATATTGAACAGGGTCGAGGCATCTCCATCGCCCAGCACTCGGCTCCAGAACGGCATGACCTGCATGTAACCTCTTGCGCCGGCACTCGAAACAGCAAACTTGCGAAAGTTGCTTTCGACCTGCACCAAGCCTAGGACCAGGGCTGTATCCAGGCCTGCGCGCCGACTCTCGTACCAAAGGGTCTGCAAAAATTCCTTGCGCACATGCCACTCGGGCTTGTTTTTCTTGAGCTTTTCACTGGTCGTGCCTAGCCACCGCAGGTAGGCCAAGCGAGAAGGTGTGTCCACGAAGTCTGGCTCAGGTGGCGCGGCATTTTTGACTGCGCTGGTCAAGGCCGTGCGCACCGCATCCGCAAGCGGCTCTTCCACCTGACCGCCCGCCCGGGCCTGGGTCGTGAAGCTGGCCCCGAGGGCCAGGCCCAAAAAACAGCGCCTGTTGCCAGACGCTTGCGCGCCGGCGGGCAGGGTCATGCCGATAGGCGGGCGCGTATCACACCCAGCACATCCGCCACAGGCACCTTGCTGGCCTCACTGTCACGACGGTGCTGGTACTCCACCACACCGTCTTTGAGACCGCGGTCGCCTATCGTGACCCGATGGGGCACGCCGATCAATTCCCAATCGGCAAACATGGCGCCAGGCCGTTCACCACGGTCATCCAGAATCACATCCACGCCTGCCTGCACCAGCTCGGCATACAGCTTGTCTGCGGCAGCCTTGACCTCGGGGCTACGATCCGGGCTGATAGGACATACCACTACCGTGAAGGGCGCCAGCGCGTCCGGCCAGATGATGCCGCGGTCATCGTGGTTTTGCTCAATAGCCGCAGCCGGCAAGCGTGTGATGCCGATGCCGTAGCAGCCCATCTCCATATATTGCGGTTTACCGTTCACGTCCAGGAATGTGGCATTCATGGCTTGGCTGTACTTGGTGCCCAAATAGAAAACGTGGCCCACTTCAATACCACGCTCAATGGCCAACTGGCCTTTCCCGTCAGGTGAGGCATCTCCCGCCACCACGTTGCGAATGTCAGCCACCAGGACATCACCTTCCCCACCAGGCAAGGTCGGGAAAATGTCCCGCGCCCAGTTCACACCGGTCATGTGGAAATCCACCTCGTTGGCACCACACACCCAGTCGCCCATCACAGCCACTTCACGGTCAGCCACGATGGAAACCGGCTTGAGCAATCCGACAGGCCCCAAGTAGCCCGGCTTGCATCCAAAGTGAGCCTCTATCTCTGGAACAGTTGCAAAACGGAAATCTGCCAGACCCGGAAGTTTGCCAACCTTGACTTCATTCATATCGTGATCGCCGCGCAACAGGAGCAGCCAGATACGGGTCTTCACCACGGTGCCGTCGTCGTTCAGTTGGTCCGTGGCCAGCACCAACGACTTGACGGTGCGACTCAGCGGCAACTGAAGAAGTTCCGCCACTTCGGCGCAAGTACTCTTGCCAGGGGTAGGCGTTTTGGTCAATGCCTCATCGGGCTCGGGCCTGGCACCCATCGGCGCCAAAGCTTCAGCTTTTTCAAGGTTGGCGGCGTAATCACTGGCCGGGCAATAGACGATCGCGTCTTCTCCTGTCGCCGCAATCACCTGGAACTCCTCGCTCAGATCCCCGCCGATCGCGCCGCTGTCAGCCGCCACCGCCCGGTACGTTAAGCCAAAGCGATCAAAAATTCTGCGGTAGGCCTGCGCCATGACCTGGTAGCTGGCCTTCGCGGAGACCTGATCACGGTCAAAGCTATAGGCATCTTTCATGATGAACTCACGCCCCCGCATCAATCCAAATCGGGGTCGACGCTCATCGCGGAACTTGGTCTGAATTTGATACAGATTTTTAGGCAATTGTTTGTAACTTCTGATTTCCTGCCGGGCGATATCGGTCACGACCTCTTCACTGGTGGGTTGCACCACAAAGTCACGCGCATGACGGTCTTTGATGCGTAACAATTCTGGCCCCATCTTGCCAAAACGCCCTGTCTCCTGCCAGAGCTCGGCAGGTTGAATGACTGGCATTGAGAGCTCTACGGCACCAGCGCGGTTCATTTCTTCTCTGACGATGGCCTCTACCTTGCGGATCACGCGCAAACCCATGGGCATGTAGGTGTAGATACCAGCACCCAGCTTTTTGATCATGCCGGCCCTCATCATCAGTTTGTAACTGACGACTTCGGCATCGGCAGGTGCTTCTTTGAGGGTGGTGATCAGAAATTGAGAGGCTTTCATGTGCAGGCAGTGCTGGTGCAAGGGCCGGGGAGCCTGCCGGCGTGTGCAGAGCTCCTTGAAGTACAGCTTGCGCTGTGCATAATGGCCACAATTTAAAAATTTGGGGTTTGATTATGCTCGACCGAGACGGCTTCAGGCCGAACGTCGGCATCATCCTGTTCAACCAGAGAAACCAGGTTTTTTGGGGCAAGCGCATACGTACACACTCTTGGCAATTTCCGCAGGGTGGCATTGACCGGGGGGAAACACCCGAGCAAGCCATGTTCCGCGAACTGCACGAGGAAGTGGGACTCCAGCCGGAGCACGTGAGCATTGTGGCCAGAACCCGGGATTGGTTGCGCTACGAGGTGCCTGATCGATACATACGTCGCGATGCACGCGGCCACTACAAAGGCCAGAAGCAAATCTGGTTTTTGCTTCAGTTGGTGGGTCACGACTGGGATTTGAACCTGCGCGCAACAGACCATCCGGAGTTCGACGCGTGGCGTTGGAATGACTATTGGGTCCCCCTGGACGCTGTCGTTGAATTCAAACGAGGCGTCTATGAAATGGCCCTGACCGAGCTTGCCCGTTTCTTGCCACGCACGGAAAACCGAAACCGTTTCCTGCGTCAGGTAAATCGTCCGCGCGACCATGAACAAGGTCAGGGCCACCTGCTGAAAAATGTCCACATCGAGCTTCCCCCCGGTGCGACATTCGAACCGGACCCCGGGAAAAGTGAAGTTGGCCCAGAGATAGTGGATTTTCCAAACCCAACACCATAAGCGATGTGTGTTGGCCTTCGGCCAACACACATCGCTCTTCAACGGGTCAGCACCATGTTGTCGCGGTGCAACATCTCTGGTTCGGCGGCATAACCCAAAAGTTTTTGAAACTCAGAAGATGGCTTCCCGCACAAGAGGCGTGCTTCTGCGCTAGCGTAGTTGGCCAAGCCTCGGGCAATTTCAACACCAGAAGGGTCACGCACCGCAATCACGTCACCGCGGGAGAAATCTCCTTCAACCTGTGTCATGCCGATGGGGAGCAAGCTTTTGCCTTCTTCCCGCAGCTTGGGCACCGCACCAGCATCAACCACCACGGAGCCACGAAGCTGCAGATGGTCAGCCATCCACTGCTTACGAGCCTGGTTTTTCAGGGTCTGGGCCGTCAATTGAGTGCCGATCTGCTCACCCCGCGACAAACGCAGCAAAGCATCAGGTTCACGCCCCCAGGCGATCACGGTTGAGGCACCCGAGCCCGCGGCCCGTTTTGCCGCCAGTATCTTGGTGAGCATCCCACCCCGGCCGATACTGGAACCCGCGCCGCCAGCCATGACTTCCAGCGCAGGGTCCCCAGCCTTAGCTTCATCAACAAACCGCGCAGCAGGATCTTTGCGAGGATCAGCGGTGTACAGACCTTTTTGGTCGGTCAGAATGACCAGAACATCTGCTTCCACCAAGTTAGCGACCAAGGCACCCAGCGTGTCGTTGTCACCAAACTTGATTTCATCGTTGACCACAGTGTCGTTTTCATTGATTACCGGCACCACCCCCAACTTGAGGAGCGTGAGCAAGGTGGATCGCGCATTCAGGTAGCGTTCCCGATCTGCTAGGTCTGCATGAGTCAACAACACCTGAGCACTTCCGAGACCGTTTTGACTCAGTTTGGTTTCGTACATTTGAGCCAGGCCCATTTGCCCCACAGCGGCGGCGGCCTGCAACTCATGCACGGCCTGGGGCCGCGTGGACCAGCCCAGACGCTTCATACCTTCTGCAATGGCACCACTGGACACCATGATGACTTCGCGCTGCGTGGCAACGCCATCACCGTGCACCAGCACAGCCAGCTGCCTGCACCACTCCCCTATCGCAGCCTCATCCAGGCCACGACCTTCGTTGGTGACTAGGCTGGAGCCCACCTTGACCACGATACGCTTGGCATCCTTCATGACGCCCTGGTTGTTGTGTTGAGACATCTATGGTGTGTCTTGAAAAATGGCGTTCAGGCCATGGGGATTGGATTGAACACCGATATGTCAAAAAGCGTCAGGATTCGGGTGCAAACCGGGGATCAATCACTTGCGGAGCAGACTCTGCCACTTGCTGCGCTGCCACATGCTGGTAAATGGTCTTGATCAAATGTTCGCAGCCCTCGCGCGTCAAAGCCGAGATCTCAAACACCGGCCCCTTGAACTTCAGCTTTTTGACAAATGCCTTCACCAGTTCCGCGCGTTTGTCGGACGGCACCATGTCGAGCTTGTTTAAAACCAGCCAACGCGGCTTTTCATAAAGGTTTTGATCGTACTTTTTAAGCTCGTTCACGATCGCCTTGGCCTGCGCGACGGTGTCCACACTGTCGTCGAAAGGCGCCATATCGATCACATGCAACAGCAAACGCGTGCGCTGCAAATGGCGCAGGAACAAATGCCCCAAGCCAGCCCCCTCAGACGCGCCTTCAATCAAGCCGGGTAGATCGGCAACGACGAAGCTTTGCTCTGGCCCCACCCTTACCACACCCAAATTGGGGTGCAAAGTGGTGAAAGGGTAATCTGCAATACGAGGGCGTGCGTTTGAAATGGCAGAAATCAGGGTGGACTTGCCAGCGTTGGGCATGCCCAACAAACCCACATCGGCCAATACCTTCAGTTCAAGTTTCAACTCACGCTTCTCACCGGGCCAGCCCGGCGTCTTCTGACGTGGTGCTCGATTGATGGCGCTCTTGAAACGCATGTTGCCAAAACCACCATCACCCCCTTTGGCAATCGTGATCACTTCGCCGGCCTTCAACAGCTCGAACAGCACTTCACCTGTTTCTGCATCGCTGATGATGGTTCCCACAGGCATCTTGAGTGTGATGTCATCGCCTGCGGCGCCAAACATGTCGGAGCCCATGCCATGCTCGCCGCGCTTGGCATCATGCCGGCGAGAAAAACGATAGTCCACCAGGGTATTGAGGTTGGGATCCGCCACGGCAAACACATGCCCGCCACGTCCTCCGTCCCCCCCGTTGGGCCCCCCAAATTCCTTGTACTTTTCATGTCGGAACGAGACACAGCCGTTCCCGCCGTCGCCAGCAGCGACATCAATGTAGGCTTCGTCAACGAACTTCATGATTTTCAGACTTTATAAACGAAAAACCCCGCGCAAGGCGCAGGGTCTCATGCGGGAAGCAGGGCTAGCCAATTAGGCTGCGGTCACGCTCACCGTGTGCTTGCTCAGTGCACCCTTGACGCCAAAGGACACATGACCATCCACCAAAGCAAACAAGGAGTGATCCTTGCCGATACCGACGTTAACGCCGGGGTGGAATTTGGTACCACGCTGGCGCACGATGATGGAGCCAGCTGTAATCAGCTCACCGCCGTATGCCTTCACGCCGAGCATCTTGGGCTTGGAATCGCGCCCGTTTCGCGTCGAGCCGCCGCCTTTTTTTTGTGCCATGACTCTTGCTCCTTAGGCCTGGATTGCACCGATCAGCAGTTCTGTGTACTGTTGACGATGACCTTGACGTTTCTGATAGTGCTTACGACGACGCATCTTGAAGATGCCGACCTTGTCGTGCTTGCCGTGTGCGAGCACTGTGACACTAACCGTTGCACCGGACACCAAGGGAGTGCCAACCTTCAGATCTGCGCCGTTGCCGACTGCAAGAACCTGGTCAAACACAATCTCTTGGCCTACGTCCGCAGCAATCTGTTCTACTTTAATTTTTTCGCCAGCAGCAACACGATATTGCTTGCCGCCGGTTTTTATGACCGCGTACATGTTGACCTCATGAAATGAACTCTGGAATGAATTTTCACAGAGCCCGCGAGTATAGCAGCTGATCAAAAAAGATCGAACCAGGACCCAAGGCAATACACATGTTTGTAAACAGGCGTTTCTATAATCGCCCAACATTCCGGGACAGCCACCTTGCAACAAACCTCACCCAAGCCAGGCACCACGCTTGGCATCATCGCCGCCGACATGCGCGAGGTAGATCGCGTCATTGCACATAGGCTCAACTCCAGTGTCCCGCTCGTAGGCACAGTGTCCCAGTACATCATTTCGGCCGGGGGCAAACGCTTGCGCCCAGCCTTGTTACTCCTGACCAGTGCTGCGCTGGGACATCAGAGTGAACATCGGCACACGCTGGCGTCGGTAGTGGAATTCATTCATACAGCAACACTTCTTCACGATGACGTTGTTGACGACTCCGCGCTGCGACGCGGCAACGCCACCGCCAACGAAACTTTCGGGAATCCGGCCAGCGTTCTTGTGGGTGATTTTTTGTACTCCCGTGCGTTTCAGATGATGGTTGATGCGGGCAGCATGCGCATCATGCAGGTACTCGCCGAGGCAACCAATGTGATCGCTGAAGGCGAAGTCCTTCAATTGATGAACATGCACAACGCTGACCTGGATGAAGCAGGCTACCTGCAAGTCATTCGATCAAAGACCGCCAAGCTGTTTGAGGCCAGCGCGAGGGTTGGCGCCATCCTCGCTGGCGCTTCAGTTGCTCACGAAGACGCCTGCGCGACTTATGGCCAAGCGCTTGGCACAGCCTTTCAGGTCATAGACGATATTCTGGACTACGACGGTGATGTTTTGTCCCTGGGAAAAAACCTGGGTGATGACTTGCGCGAAGGCAAGGCCACACTCCCTTTGATTGCCGCCATGCAAAGAGGCACAAGCGAACAGACAGCAACGGTACGTGCAGCCATTGAACACGGTGAACTCGACAAACTTGAGGCGGTTATAGACATCGTCAAGCAGACCGGTGCGCTTGACTTTTCTCGGGATGCAGCACGAGCCGAGGCACAGCGAGCCATCGCGGCCGCCAAGAGCCTGCCAGGCGGAGATTACACGGACTGTTTGATAGAATTGGCGTCTTCTTTGCTAGACCGCAGGCACTAGTCGCACAGACCCTTGTCGCCCGCAAATCGGGGTGTAGCTTAGCCTGGTAGAGCGCTACGTTCGGGACGTAGAGGCCGGAGGTTCGAATCCTCTCACCCCGACCAGTCGACCCATACCCCTCCTCGATCGTACGCTAGCACTTAGCGCATTTTTCTTTTGTTCGTCGTGTCCAATGGCTGTGAACGTCAGAATTCCATGAGCGGTTTCTATACACTCGACATCTGATGGCACGGCTAGCCCGGGTGTTCAACAACGGTACGGCCAATATGTCCTTACGGCGCTACAACGATTACAGTTCTGCAAATGCTCGCCTCTGAAAAAAAACTCGCAGAGTCTTCGCCCATTGCACTTCCCGGGCTAGGTCGGGCCTTGGTTCAATCGGGGAAATTGGGGCAAAAAGCCGCTGAGGACATCTACCGCAGAGCGTTCAGCAGAAAAACCAGTTTCATTGCAGAACTGACTGGTTCTGGCGAAGTATCGGCCCACGACCTGGCGCACATCGTGTCTGCGTCTTATTCTGTTCCCTTGGTTGACTTGGACGCCCTGGACAGTCAACGTCTGCCCAAGGGGTTGCTCGACAGCAAAATTTGCCTGGCCTACCGGGTTGTCGTCCTAGGCAAACGCAACAACAGGCTCACGATTGCGGCAGCCGATTTATCGGACCAGACGGCTGCTGAAAAAATCAAGTTCGCGACCCAATTGGGCGTGGACTGGGTTATTGCAGAGTACGACAAGCTACAAAAACTGGTGGAGGCAGGTGCAACCACCGCTACTGAGGCGGTCGAGGATCTGATCGGCGAAGAGTTCGAGTTCGACGAAACCATTTCGACTGAACTCAACGAGGACGAACCAACCGTCTCGACTGAAATCGACGACGCACCTGTCGTCAAATTTCTTCACAAGATGCTCCTGGATGCCATTCATATGAAGGCATCGGATCTGCATTTTGAGCCTTACGAGCACACCTACCGGGTGCGTTTCCGGGTCGATGGTGAGTTGCGAGAGATTTCATCTCCCCCAACGGCGATCAAGGAAAAACTAGCTTCACGCATCAAGGTCATTTCCCGGATGGACATCTCGGAAAAGCGCCTGCCGCAAGACGGCAAGATGAAACTGAAAATTGGCCCCTCGAGGGTGATCGATTTTCGCGTGAGTACGCTGCCCACCCTGTTTGGCGAAAAAATTGTGATTCGTATCCTGGATCCGGCCGCCGCCAAACTTGGCATTGACATGCTCGGTTACGAGCCCGAGGAAAAAGAGCGACTGTTAGCCGCCATCGGCCGCCCTTACGGGATGGTGCTGGTGACAGGCCCTACCGGATCGGGAAAGACCGTCTCGCTTTACACCTGCCTGAATTTGCTAAATCAACCTGGCATCAACATTGCCACTGTTGAGGATCCGTCAGAAATCAACCTGCCTGGCATCAACCAAGTCAACGTGAATGAAAAGGCCGGGCTTACTTTTGCATCAGCCCTGCGCTCATTTTTGCGCCAGGATCCTGACATCATCATGGTGGGTGAAATTCGTGATCTTGAGACCGCCGATATTGCCATCAAGGCAGCACAGACAGGACACTTGGTGCTCTCGACATTGCACACCAACGATGCTCCCTCAACCCTCACCCGCCTGCGTGACATGGGTGTTGCTCCGTTCAATATCGCGTCCAGCATATTGCTGATCGTTGCCCAGCGACTGGCACGGCGCCTGTGCCCACAGTGCAAGGTCTTGGCAGAGGTTCCCAAGCAATCGCTGATCGATGCCGGGTTTAGAGCAGAGGAGCTGGATGGCTCCTGGAAACCGTACAAGGCGGTTGGCTGCTCTGCATGCAACGGTGGTTACAAAGGTCGCGTAGGCATTTTTCAGGTCATGCCCATCAGCGACGAAATACAGCGCATCATTTTGCGCGACGGCAGTGCCATGGACATAGCTGAACAGTCGGCGCGAGAAGGCATCAAGACCTTGCGGGACTCAGGCCTGGGGAAGGTCAAACAAGGCTTAACCTCTGTGGAAGAGGTTCTGGCCGTGACCAATGTTTGAAATAAGGCACACCGCACATGGCTAGCAGCAAATCTCCAAGCGCCAAAGAACTTGTCTTTGAATGGGAAGGCAAGGACCGAAGTGGCAAACAAGTGCGCGGGGAAATAAGGGGGGCGGGTGAAAACCAGGTTCAGTCGGCTTTGCGGCGCCAAGGCATCACCGGCATCAAACTCAAAAAAAGGCGGATGAGTGCAGGAAGCACCATCAAGCCCAAAGACCTCGCCATTTTTACCCGCCAGCTCGCCACCATGATGAAGGCAGGCGTGCCCTTGCTGCAGGCTTTCGATATTGTGGGGCGCGGCAACCCCAACCCACGCGTGACCAAGTTGCTCAACGACATCCGCACCGATGTGGAAACCGGTACTTCGCTGAGCGTCGCCTTTCGCAAATATCCCCTGTATTTCGACAATTTGTACTGCAATCTGGTCGAAGCTGGCGAGGCCGCCGGCATTTTGGACCAACTGCTGGATCGCTTGGCGGTCTACATGGAAAAGACCGAGGCAATCAAGTCAAAAATCAAATCTGCATTGATGTACCCCATTTCGGTACTGGTTGTGGCCTTTGTGGTGGTGGCCGTGATCATGATTTTTGTGATCCCGGCATTCAAAGAAGTTTTCAGCAGTTTCGGGGCAGACTTGCCCGCCCCCACCCTCATGGTGATCGCAATGAGCGAGATATTCGTTCAGTACTGGTGGTTGATCTTTGGCAGCATTGGCGGCGGGCTTTACTTCTTTATGCAGGCGTGGCGACGTAATGAAAAAGTTCAGATGTTTATGGACCGTGTCATGCTCAAACTGCCAGTCTTTGGCGTGTTGGTAGAAAAGTCATGTATCGCCCGTTGGACCAGAACCCTGTCCACCATGTTTGCCGCAGGCGTACCCTTGGTCGAAGCACTGGACTCCGTCGGTGGTGCCGCCGGCAACTCTGTCTATTCGTCTGCCACGGTCAAAATTCAGCAAGAGGTTTCGACCGGTACCGCCTTGACTGCTGCCATGACCAATGCACGCTTGTTTCCATCCATGGTGCTTCAAATGTGTGCCATCGGCGAAGAGTCCGGCTCTATCGATCACATGTTGGGTAAAGCAGCAGACTTCTATGAATCGGAAGTGGACGACATGGTGGCCGGCATTTCAAGCCTGATGGAACCGATCATCATTGTGATTCTGGGCTCCATCATCGGCGGCATTGTTGTGGCAATGTACCTGCCTATCTTCAAATTGGGACAAGTGGTTTGATGCATGCGGCCAGTTTTCTGGATGCCTTATTACTGGGCGCTTTTGGCCTGTTGATTGGCAGTTTTCTTAATGTGGCCATTTTCCGGCTGCCCAAGATGCTGGAACGGCAGTGGAAAAATGAGTGTGCAGAAATGACGGGCGGGGCACTAGAGCAGACTGAGCGCTTCAACCTGATGGTGCCACGCTCCAGATGTCCGTCGTGCAACCACCAGATTCGCTGGTTTGAAAACGTGCCGGTGGTGAGCTACGTTTTTTTGCGTGGCAAGTGTTCCGCCTGCGGCACAGGAATCAGTTGGCGCTATCCCTTGGTCGAACTGGCCAATTCGGCCTTGTTTGCCTATTGCGGCTGGAGATGGGGTGCGACAGCCACTGGCGCCGCGTATTGCTTGTTATCGGCGGCACTGCTGACAGCTGCTCTCATCGACTGGGACACCACCCTGCTGCCTGACGACATCACCTTGCCCTTGATTTGGGCGGGACTCATTGCCGCCAGTATGGGCTGGACAACCGCGACGCTTTCGGATGCTGTATGGGGTGCCATTGCTGGCTACATGTGTCTTTGGCTGATTTTCTGGGGCTTTAAGCTGCTGACCGGGAAAGAAGGCATGGGCTATGGAGACTTCAAATTGCTTGCGGCACTTGGCGCCTGGTTTGGATGGACTTCATTGATCCAGATTTTGTTGATGTCGTCCGTTATCGGCGCTTGCGTGGGCATCGTCATGAAATTCAGCAGCGGTCTGCGTGAAGGTGGCTACATGCCGTTTGGCCCATTCCTGGCGGGCGCGGGCCTGTTCTCAATGGTCGCTGGTTCCGACGCGATGCTTCGCTTTGTCGGACTTTGATCAACCCCTTGGCGCCCAACGCGTCGGCCTGACTGGAGGCATCGGGTCAGGCAAGAGCTCTGTTGCCCGCATCCTTTCCATGCTGGGCGCGTCCATCATCGACTCGGACGCCATCTCCCGTGCACTCACGGCTGCGGGCGGCTCTGCGATACCAAAAGTCACTGCGGCATTTGGCCACCGGGTGGTGCAAGCAGATGGTGCCTTGGACCGCATCAAAATGCGTGAACTGATCTACAGCGACCCAAACCATCGCAAGAGGCTGGAATCCATCATTCACCCCTTGGTCGCCGCCGAGACTGCAAAACAAGCCGAGGCAGCCCGGTCAGGCGGGGCAAGATGTACCGTATTCGATATTCCCCTTTTGGTCGAATCTGGGCGCTGGCGCCAGCAACTGGATCGCGTATTGGTGGTTGACTGCCTGCCCGCCAGCCAAGTTAGCCGAGTGATGTCACGCAGCGGACTGGATTCGGATGCCGTTCGCAAAATAATGGCATCCCAGGTCAGCCGCTCCGTCAGGCTGCGTGCCGCGGACGATGTCATCTTCAATGACGGCATCACTTTGGTGCAATTGGAAACCGAAGTGAAGCGGTGGGCACTCGCCTTCGGGCTATCATCTTGCTAGCCGTTGGCCTTTGGAAAATACCGCGTGATCCTGTACGAATACCCCTTTAACGAACGCATCCGAACCTATCTTCGTTTGGAGCACCTGTTTCGGCGTTTAAGGGAATTGATGCCCCGGGATCATCCGCTGGATCACCATCACGCTCTGGTCACGATGTTTGAAATCGTGGAAGTGGCCGCCCGCGCGGACCTCAAGTCGGATGCTTTGAAAGACATTGAAAAGCAGAAAAGCATACTCAATGCCTACAGGGGTAATCCTGCTATTGCGGAAGGCATACTCGACGAAATCATTGGGCAGCTCGATCGCTCCTTTGAAGCCCTAAGTAGTCAGCATGGCAAGGCAGGCCAATCGCTTACTGACAACGAGTGGCTTATGAGTATTCGCAGCCGCATCAGCATCCCGGGTGGAACTTGCGAGTTTGATTTGCCATCCTACTTTGCATGGCAACACAAGCCAGCTGAAACACGGCGCGCTGATCTCGTGCGTTGGACGGCACCTCTGGCGCCCTTGTCCGAGGCCATCAGCATCCTGCTGAAACTGCTTCGCGATGCAGGTACACCACAGAGGGTGGTGGCTCAGAATGGTCAGTTTCAGCAAAACTTGCCCCAAGGTCGAACTTTTCAGCTCTTGCGCTTGGGCATAGACCCAGCACTAGGTGTTGTGCCCGAAATCAGTGGCAACCGGATGTTGGTCTCCATCCGAATGATGAAGAACGAGGGGGAAGGCCGCTTACTGGCCAGTACCGATGAGCTAACCTTTGAGATGGCACTTTGCGCATGACCGACACCTCGAAAGCACACGAGCGGCAAGTCTCGCCTCGCATTGTGAATTGTCCAAGCTGCGCAGGGGACAGCTTTTATGCAAGCAGCAATCCCTATCGTCCGTTTTGCAGCGAGCGCTGCAAAAACAATGATCTAGGCGCATGGGCCAGTGAACAGTTCAAGATGCCAGCGGAAGCGCCGCCTGACGATCAGGTCTTTGGAGATGCTCGCCTTCAGTGAAAGACGTTGAAGCCTGCTGCTTGGAGATATCTAGGCACAAACAGGATCATGAAATCCCTGCTGTTCGGCAAACCACTGCAACACCGGCAATGTGCCTGGCAAGACAGGTTTGACACACACCGGCAGCCGCTCCCAAGAGCAGCACTGGTTTTCTCGCATTTGGAGTTCCCCGGTCCATTGATAGACCTTGCAAAAGTGCAATCTGACCAAGGCATGTGGATAGTCCACTAACTCGATCTTCCAGGGATCCACCTTGCCAACGGTAACACCGATCTCTTCTTGAAGTTCTCGCCTAAGGGCAGTCTCGACACTCTCGCCTGCCTCTAATTTGCCGCCGGGAAACTCCCAATAGCCCGAATAGGCCTTGCCCTCTGGCCGGCTCGTCAATAAAAATTGACCCTCGGCATCTATCAAAATGCCAACAGCGACCTCAACGATCTCGCGGTCTACGCCACCCACGCGAGGCATAAGCGCATCTGCAACCAGCGTTTGCTGACTCATGTCCGCGCCGCATGCTTTCCGGCGTAGTCCCGCGCAAACTGCCAAGCCACGCGACCACTTCGAGAGCCGCGTTCAAGGGCCCAAATCAGTGCTTCTTGCCGCGCACCATCGATCGCAGCGACATCAACCCCCAAGACCTGCAGCCACTGGCCAACAATGGCCAGATACTCCGCCTGAGAGAAGGGATAAAAACTAACCCATAAACCAAAGCGCTCTGATAAGGAAATTTTCTCTTCGACACCTTCCCCTGGATGCACTTCTCCATCTTCTGTGTGGGTATACGTGCGATTCTCGGAGTGGTACTCAGGCAACAGATGGCGGCGATTGCTGGTGGCGTAGATCAGCACATTGGGTGATGCGGCGGCGACGGTACCGTCCAAAATCGACTTCAGCGCCTTGTAGCCTGCTTCGCCTTCATCGAAACTCAAGTCATCGCAGTACACGATAAATTTTTCAGGCCTGTCGCCAACAACGTCCACTATGTCCGGCAAATCCACTAAATCTGCCTTGTCCACTTCAACCAGTCGGAGTCCTTGGGCAGCAAATTCATGCAGGCACGCCTTGATCAGGGAGGATTTTCCAGTTCCACGCGCACCGGTCAACAAGACATTGTTAGCCGGGCGGCCCTGCACAAATTGGAGTGTGTTGAGCCTTATTTTTTCTTTTTGCTGATCAATTTCCTGGAGATCTGACAACTTCATTTCCGCAAGGTGACGGACCGGCTCCATCACGCCATGGCCACTTGCACGCTTGCGGTAACGAAAGGCATGTGAAGCATTCCAGTCTGGCGCGACCAAGGCTTGCGGTAGGGCGGCTTCTATACGGTCGATCAGCCGTTCTGCCCGAACGAGAATGTGTTCAAAAGATGTCGTCATGTGGAGCAGGATCGCTTAATCACCCGTTAAGAACGGTAGTCCGCATTGATAGTGACGTAATCGTGGCTGAAATCACAAGTCCACACCGTGGTCGATGCCTGTCCGCGCCCCAAAACCACCCGCACCGTAATTTCACTCTGCTTCATGACCCGCTGACCATCTTCTTCGCGATAGTCAGGGTGACGCCCTCCACGCACCGCAACATGCACGTCGTCCAGATATAAGTCGATGCCCTGTTGATCCAGGTCAGTGATACCGGCATATCCTACGGCTGCCAAAATGCGTCCCAAGTTAGGATCACTGGCATAAAAGGCTGTTTTGACCAGGGGCGAATGCGCAATCGCATAGGCGACCAAACGACACTCTTCGGTGTTTTTACCGCCCTCCACCTTCACAGAGATAAATTTAGTGGCGCCCTCACCGTCACGCACGATGGCTTGGGCGAGTTGACGTGCCACGGCCATCATGGCGGCTTTCAAGGCCTGCCCATCCGCACTTTCTAGGGTGTCGATGACGTCATGCTTGGCTTGGTTGCTGGCAATCACCACAAATGAGTCGTTGGTCGATGTGTCGCCATCCACGGTCACACAGTTAAATGAGCCATCTGCCAGCTCTTGAGCCAGTTGCTCCACAACACTCTGACTGACACAGGCATCCGTGGCCAAGTAGCCCAACATGGTGGCCATATTGGGCCGGATCATCCCTGCGCCTTTACTGATGCCAGTGATACTGACCGTCACACCACCGATAGTGAGTTCAGCACTGCAGGCTTTGGGCAGCGTATCAGTGGTCATGATGCCGTGTGCTGCCATCAGCCAGTTGTTGGGCATCGCATTGGCCAGTGCAGCATCTAGGCCATTCACAATGCGGTCCGAGGGCAACTGCTCCATGATGACCCCGGTCGAGAACGGCAAAATTTGTTCGGGGTCGATGTTCAGTTTCTCAGCCAAGGCCAAACAGGTGTTTTTTGTACGCGCCAAGCCTTCTGCGCCTGTCCCTGCATTCGCATTCCCGGTATTGATCAGCATGGCCCTGATGCCTTTGCCGCTGGCCAGATGCTGACGACACACCTGCACGGGTGCTGCACAGAAGCGATTTTGTGTAAAGACCCCTGCCACACTGGCACCTGGATGGATCAACACAACCGTGAGATCTTTACGGTTTGCTTTTCGTATGCCTGCCTCGGCCACGCCGATACTCACGCCGGCAATAGGGCGAAGGTCTGAAGCTTGGGGAGTAGGTAAATTGACGGCCATGGTATTTCCCTCAGGCAAGTTTGCCGTGGCAGTGCTTGTACTTTTTGCCACTACTGCAAGGACATGGATCATTACGGCCCACGCGGGCGTACTGGCTCCCTTGTTCCGGTGCCGCACCGGAGGCACCTTCAGACGTGGTCTGAATTTCTCCGGTTTCAGTGGGGCCTGAGTAGGTCACATTTGCAATGTGTTCTGCGCGCTGCTCCATGTCCTGGGCTGCCTGTTCAATCTGCTCATTCGACTGGATGCGCACAGTCATCAGTGTTTTCGTCACTTCGTTCTTGACGGAATCGAGCAATTGACCAAACAACTCAAATGCCTCTCGCTTGTACTCCTGCTTGGGCTGCTTTTGAGCATAGCCCCGCAGGTGTATGCCCTGTCTCAGGTAATCCAGAGAGCTCAGGTGCTCGCGCCAGTGCGTGTCGATGCTTTGCAACAAGACCATGCGCTCAAACTGGGTGAAATTCTCTAGCCCGACCAGCGCCACCTTGGCGCTGAATACTGCGTTAGCAGCTTCACAGACCTGTTGAACCAACTCCTCATCAGTCATGGCCTCAGACGCCTGTACGTTCTGCTGCAAAGGCACTTGCACCTGCCATTCATCAGCCAGCACACGCTCCAGAGTAGGGAGCTCCCATTGCTCTTCAACTGACTGAGCAGGCACGTATTGGCGCACCAGGTCAGTGAAACACCCTTCACGCAAGGAAGCGATCTGTGCGCTGAGATCAGTTGCGTCCAATATGGCGTTTCGTTGGCTGTAAATGACTTTGCGTTGATCGTTCGCCACATCGTCGTATTCGAGCAGCTGCTTACGCATGTCGAAGTTACGGGCCTCAACCTTGCGCTGGGCGCTTTCAATGCTACGCGTGACAATACCCGCTTCAATCGCTTCACCCTCTGGCATCTTGAGTCGGTCCATGATGGCCCGCACACGATCACCAGCAAAGATGCGCATCAAAGCATCATCAAGACTTAAGTAGAAGCGCGAAGAACCAGGATCCCCTTGTCGACCTGATCGACCCCGCAGTTGGTTATCAATACGCCGCGACTCGTGCCGCTCCGTGGCGATGATGCGCAAACCACCCAGAGATTTCACATGTTCGTGGTCTTTCTTCCATTCTTCACGCACCTGAAGCAACTTAGCTTGCTTGGCGGCGTCGTCAAGTTCAGGATTGGCCTCTACTGCCTGCAAGGCTTTCTCGATATTGCCCCCCAAGACGATGTCTGTACCGCGTCCAGCCATATTGGTGGCGATGGTGATCATCTTGGCACGCCCGGCCTGGGCGACGATGTCAGCCTCGCGCGCATGCTGCTTGGCATTCAGAACCTGGTGAGGAAGCTGAGCCTTCTCCAACAATTGCGCAATGATTTCTGAGTTTTCGATCGAGGTTGTACCGACCAGCACGGGCTGACCGCGCTCAAAGCACTCCCGTATATCGCTGATGGCAGCTTCGTACTTCTCCCGCGTGGTCTTGTAGACCCGGTCGAGTTGATCATCACGACGACTTGGACGGTTGGGTGGCATGACCACCGTCTCAAGGCCATAGATTTCCTGAAACTCATAGGCCTCGGTGTCTGCCGTGCCGGTCATGCCGGCAAGCTTGCCATACAGGCGGAAATAGTTCTGGAAGGTGATGGACGCCAGCGTCTGGTTTTCTGGCTGGACGGCAACACCCTCCTTGGTTTCCACAGCTTGATGAAGACCGTCACTCCAACGGCGACCCGACATCAATCGCCCGGTGAACTCGTCAACAATGACAATTTCACCGTCCTGAACGACGTAGTGCTGGTCGCGGTGGTAGAGGTGATTTGCCCGCAAAGCCGCATACAAGTGATGCATCAGCGTGATGTTGGCTGGGTCGTACAGAGACGCCCCAGCAGGCAACAAGCCCAGCTCGGCCAGGATCCGTTCGGCATTTTCGTGACCCTGCTCTGTCAAGAAGACTTGGTGACTCTTTTCATCAACCGTAAAGTCACCTGGCTTGGTTACGCCTTCCCCTGTGCGCGGGTCAGCTTCACCCTCCTGTCGGACCAATAGTGGCACCGCCCGATTGATCGCTTTGTACAAGCTGGTGTGATCTTCGGCTTGGCCACTGATGATCAGCGGTGTCCGTGCCTCATCAATCAATATGGAGTCCACCTCATCCACAATGGCGTAGTTCAAGCCTCGCTGAACCCGGTCTTGCACCTCATAGACCATGTTGTCGCGGAGGTAATCAAACCCAAACTCGTTGTTGGTGCCGTAGGTGATGTCGGAACTGTAGGCAGCCTGCTTGTCCTCGCGTGACATTTGCGGCAAGTTAATGCCGACCGTCAAACCCAAAAAGTTATACAAGCGCCCCATCCATTGGGCGTCCCGGTTAGCGAGGTAATCGTTCACCGTGACGACATGGACACCTTTTCCCGATAGTGCATTGAGATACACGGGCAAAGTGGCAGTGAGTGTTTTACCCTCACCCGTTCCCATCTCGGAAATCTTGCCATAGTGCAGCGACATGCCGCCCAACATCTGAACGTCAAAGTGACGCATTTTCATGACCCGTTTGGAAGCTTCTCGGACCACCGCAAAGGCTTCCGGCAGTAGATCATCCAAACTGGCACCTAGGCTCACTCGCTGCTTGAAGTCCTCGGTTTTTTGCTTGATGGCTTCATCGGACAACTTTTCCATGGCAGGCTCCATGGCATTGATCCGCGCGACCACTTGACGGTATTGCTTGAGCAGTCTGTCATTGCGACTGCCGAAAATTTTGGTGAGCAAATTAAAAGCCATGAACGCGCATCCTCACTCGCACCATTGAAGGCGCATCAGCGGGATTTCCTTTTTTAATGAATGGAAAGTGCAATCACAAGTGACGAGGCTAGCCCCGTAGGGCCGCTAGTCTTCCCTGCTTGCAATCTTTTGATTTTAGCCACCCGCTTGGCTACGGCATTGACGATTCATCTTCGAGCTTGCAAAGGCATTTTTTCACTACCCTGCACTCTTGAAAGTTGTTCTGAGGTCGCCATGACTTTGCCGGCAGCCAGGAATTTTTGAGGATCTTGTGGCACCCCACGCACAAGGACCTCAAAGTGCAAATGTGGCCCAGTTGAACGGCCGGTGCTGCCGACTTCCGCGACTTTTTGTCCTCTTTTGACCAAGTCACCCTTTTTGACATGGACTTTGGATGCGTGCGCGTACCGCGTGATCAGCTCGTTCCCATGATCTATTTCGACAACTTGACCGTATGCAGGATGAAACTCTTGCGTCACAACCACTCCGCCCGCCGCAGCCAATATTGACTCCCCGATCTCCCCGACGAAGTCCAGACCCGTATGGAGTGCCGACCCACCGGTAAATGGATCAATGCGCCAACCGAATGGGGAACCGAGGGCACTGTTTTGCATGGGGGCGGATGTCGGAATCATCAATGTGCTGATTTTTTTCTCAAAGAGCTTGGACTCCAGTACGGTCATCAATTCTGTACGCTGCTCCGTGAGCAACTCCAGCTGCCCCAAGGTCGCATTCAGCTGATCTATAGTGAGATTCGGCCCTGAGACCAGCGCACCGCCTTGACCTGTGCGTTTCTGCGTCGGGCTTATGGGCATCCCTGCCAAACCAGAGACACGATCCCCCAATGACTCCAGCTGGCTCAGTTTCGCCTGTATCTCACCCAGTTTTTGGGCCATCACATTGAGGTTTTCGCGCAGATAACGGTCCCTCTGCTCGAACTCATCCCTGACGACAAAGCGCAGGAAGGTTCCGACCACTGGCCAACCTTCACGCGCACCTTTTAAGAAGACCAAGTGATAAAGCCCTGCAGCTACCATCATCAACAGCAAAGCCGCCAAACCAAGCAAGGCGAACAGTTTGTAGCCACTGAACTGAACCGCTCGACTTTTTGCAAATCTTGCGTCCGTGATAATCAAATGCATGCCTCATCGTCCTCACACGTCAGCTGACACGGTACGTCGTCGGTACGCTGTACCCATTATGCAAGCCACACAGGATTCGCCCCAACTTGCACGTCTTACAAGCCTAATGATGGAATCAAGCGCCAGGCTTCGCGCGATTGAAGGATTGATCCCCCATCCTTTGCGGCCGCTGATTAAAGCAGGTCCCATCGACGGCGATAACTGGTGTTTACTCGTAGAGGGCAACGCTGCGGCGGCCAAGATGAAGCAACTCGTTCCTGCCTTGGTTGCAGGCCTGCATGTCAAGGGCTGGCAAGTGAACTCAATTCGCCTGAAAATTCAAACATCACAAGGACTTGCCAAGCAATGATACAGGGATGGGGAGGGGTGGTGCCGATTGTCGGAATCGAACTGACGACCTACCGCTTACAAGGCGGTTGCTCTACCAACTGAGCTAAATCGGCACTTCTTTATTTTAGCGGATCATCTGAGGCATTTATTGACACCACAATCAAGCATTGCGGTGTCGATGTGAACTACTTCACACGCGTCAGCGATGGCCGAGTGGGCGACTTTTGACCATCGCTAGGCATGCTGCCGCCATTCTCGTGGTTGGGAACGGCTGCGACCGGTTTCAATTTGGAGTCACCATGGTGCGCTGAAGAAGAGACATCCAGGCCTTTTTCCGCCTCAATCGATGCCGAGCCGTCATTCATAACCGGCTGAATCGCTGGGAACGCCATGCCCTGACCGTTTTCCCTGGCATAAATCGCCATCACGTTTTGGATAGGAACCAGGATCTCCCTTGGTGTGCCGGCAAATCGGGCTTTGAACTCTATGAATTCATTGCCCAATTTCAGTGAACTCGTTGCATCAAAACTGATGTTCAGAACGATCTCTCCGTCCTTCACAAACTCTGGCGGCACACGCACCGTGCCATCAACACGAACGGCCACATAGGGCGTATAGCCATTGTCAGTACACCATTCGTACAAAGCCCGTATGAGATAAGGACGGGTCGACGTACTGGATGAGCTGTCAATCATGATGGTGTGTTCGTCCCAATTATTTACGCATGACCTTCTCAGACGGGGTCAGTGCTTCGATGTAGGCCGGCCGGGAAAAGATTCTCTCCGCATACTTCAACAAGGGTGCCGCATTCTTGCTGAGATCAATGCCGTAGTAGTCGAGTCGCCACAACAATGGCGCGATCGCCACGTCAAGCATAGAAAACCCATCACCCAACATGTACTTGTTCTTTAGGAAAATCGGAGCAAGTTGTGTCAAACGATCACGGATTTGTGCACGAGCTTTTTCCAGCGCCTTCTCGTTGCTTTTGGTCGTCCGTGACTCCAAGGTCGACACATGAACAAACAACTCCTTTTCAAAGTTGAGCAAAAAGAGGCGGACACGCGCGCGATCTACGGGGTCACCTGGCATCAGTTGTGGGTGAGGAAACCGCTCATCAATGTATTCGTTGATGATGTTGGACTCATACAAAATCAGGTCACGCTCCACCAGAATGGGCACCTGACCGTACGGGTTCATCACACTGATGTCTTCGGGCTTGTTGTAGAGATCCACATCCCGAATCTCAAAGTCCATGCCTTTTTCAAAAAGGACAAAGCGGCAGCGGTGCGAATATGGGCAGGTAGTACCCGAGTACAAGACCATCATGAGGTAGGGCTCCTAAAAATCAAAAGAGTGGGCTGCATTGCAGGCCCACTCTGGATATCACTGTAGGTACAGGAGCGTCAGCTCCGTATCCAACGCGAACTTTATTTAACGTCTTTCCAGTATGCAGCGTTGAGACGCCAAGCAAACACACTGAAGATAGACAAGAAGATCAGCACCCAGACGCCAATTCGAACACGGGTGTTTTGGGTAGGCTCTCCCATCCACTGCAGGTATCCCACCAAGTCTCCGATGGCCTGATCGTATTGCAAGGGCGTCATGGTACCGGGCGTGAGTTGTTTCCAACCCTTGAACACCTTGGTCTCGTGACCATGCTCTTCCATCACGTCGTAAACAGGTTCACGCTTGCCTTGGAGTTCCCACAGGACGTGGGGCATGCCTACGTTGGGGAAAGCCAGGTTGTTCCAGCCAGTCGCCTTGGAATCATCTGCATAGTAAGTACGCAAGTAGGTGTACAGATAGTCCGCACCACTACCTTGACCACCTGATGCACGTGACCGGGCAATCACAGTCAAATCAGGAGGGTTTGCACCAAACCAGTCTTTGGCCTGCTTGGGATCAATCGCCGCCTTCATGGTTTCACCCACCTTGTCGGTGGTAAACAGCAGGTTGTCCTTGATCTGCTGATCTGTCAAACCAATGTCCTTCAACCGATTGAACCGCATAAACGCCGCAGAGTGGCAGTTCAGACAGTAATTGACAAAAAGCTTCGCGCCATTTTGCAAGGACGCCAAGTCATTCGTTTTGTTTGGCGCCTTATCCCAAGCAATACCACCGCTACTTGCACTGACAGCACTGATCAGACCGACTGCCAGCAGCAGCCCAACAATCATTTTCTTCATTTTCAATAGTCTCCTGCTCAGTGGGCAACGTAAGTGACACGATCAGGCACTGGCTTGCAAGTACCCAGGCGACTCCACCAAGGCATCAGGATGAAGAAGCCAAAGTAAAACAGGGTACCGACCTGAGACACACGCTCACCAATGGGCGAAGGCGGCTGAACACCCAGGTAAGCCAGCACCACAAAGTTAATCACAAAAACACCGTAGAGGTACTTGTTCCAGCTCGGACGGTAGCGGATGGACTTCACTGCACTGTAATCCAGCCAAGGCAAGAAAAACAGAATGACCACTGCACCACCCATGACCACCACACCCCAAAACTTGGCATCAATGGACAGCATCAGCACGGCGACCACGGTGGCTGCACCCAGGATGATTGCCTTGAACAGGGAGGGCATCTTGAACTTGTAAACCGACAATAACGCACCGCCCAACACGCAGGCAATCAACGCATACATCATCTCGCTGGTGATGGCACGCAGCATGGAGTAAAACGGGGTGAAATACCAAACGGGGGCAATGTGCGCCGGCGTTTTCAGCGGATCTGCAGGGATGAAGTTGTTGTACTCAAGGAAGTACCCACCAAATTCAGGCGCAAAGAAAATGATGGCAGTAAACACCATCAGGAACATGCTCACACCAAAAATATCGTGCACCGAGTAGTAGGGGTGGAAAGGAATTCCATCCAGCGGGCGTCCATCCGGACCCTTGGTGGCCTTGATTTCAACGCCATCTGGGTTGTTGGAGCCCACTTCATGCAGCGCAATGATGTGAGCGACCACCAAGCCCAGCAAGACCAGTGGCACTGCAATCACGTGGAAGCTGAAGAAGCGGTTGAGGGTTGCGTCACCCACCACGTAGTCACCACGAATCAGCAAAGCCAGATCAGGACCAACGAAGGGGATAGCCGCAAACAGGTTAACGATCACCTGCGCACCCCAGTAGCTCATTTGACCCCAAGGCAACAAATAACCCATGAAGGCTTCAGCCATCAAGCAAAGGAAAATCGCACAACCAAACACCCAGATCAGTTCGCGTGGCTTGCGGTAGCTACCGTAGATCAGGCCCCTGAACATGTGCAGATATACCACCACAAAGAATGCGGACGCACCGGTGGAGTGCATGTAACGAATTAGCCAACCCCAAGGCACATCTCGCATGATGTATTCCACAGAACCAAACGCCAGGGCTGCGTCGGGCTTGTAGTGCATCACCAGAAAAATACCGGTCACGATCTGAATCACCAGGACCAGAAGGGCCAGGGAGCCAAAGATGTACCAAAAATTGAAGTTTTTAGGAGCGTAGTACTCGCTCATATGCTCTTTGAAGAGCTTGGAAGCCGGGAACCGATTGTCGACCCAGTTCAACAACTTGGCAGCTGCCGGCGCATTGGGAGAGATTTCTTTCATTTCAGCCATGATGGACTCCGTAATGCTTCTGGTCAGGCCTTTTTATCTTCACCAATCACCAGACGGCTATCGGAGAGATACATGTGCGGCGGCACTTCCAGGTTGTCAGGCGCAGGCTTGTTCTTGAAAACCCGGCCTGCAATGTCAAATGTTGAACCGTGGCAAGGGCACAGGAAACCGCCCTTCCAGTCGTCTGGCAAGGAGGGCTGTGCGCCCATTTGAAACTTGTCTGATGGCGAGCAACCCAAATGCGAGCAGATGCCAACAGCCACCAAGATTTCAGGCTTGATAGAACGGCCTTCATTCCGAGCGTATTCAGGCGTCAATTCGGAAGGCTTGCGCTCAGACTTGGGGTCCGCCAGCTGCGCATCCAGCCCCTTCAGGGTTGCAAGTTGCTCGGGGGTACGTTTAACAATCCAAACGGGCTTGCCACGCCACTCCACGGTTATTTTTTCGCCCGGCTTGAGGGCTGAAATATCTACCTCAACGGCAGCGCCTGCTGCCTTGGCACGCTCCGATGGT
Organism: Pseudomonadota bacterium; assembly: GCA_046046915.1. GTDB lineage: Bacteria > Pseudomonadota > Gammaproteobacteria > Burkholderiales > Burkholderiaceae_C > JBEEJZ01. The sequence continues at coordinate 23,852 of JBJOIT010000017.1, read as the reverse complement.
TGGAAGGTGCTGACGAAGGGCACAGCAACGGCAACACCGCCAACTGCACCGGCACAGCCGGAAGCAATCAGCCAAGTACGCTTGCTGGAGTCGATTTTTCCGTTGTCGACAGGGGCGTCACTCATGGGAATCCTCAATGAAAACATCACAATCAGGGTCAGCTTGGGATTGTAGCTGACGCTATCAGCAGCATCCTTGATGGGATGCCGGCCACACCATCCACGCATATCCGACAATATTTCAAGCTTTTATTACTCATCCGAGGACACATCAACATGGCAATGATTCAGGAATTCAAAGAGTTTGCAGTCAAGGGTAACGTGATGGATTTAGCTGTAGGCGTCATCATCGGCGGCGCCTTTGGCAAGATTGTGGATTCGGTCGTCTCTGACCTCATCATGCCCATCGTGGGCGCTGCCGTAGGCAAACTCGATTTTTCCAATCTGTTTTGGGTGCTTGGCGAGATACCCACTGGAGTGGGCCGAACACTGGTAGAGCTCAAAAAAGCTGGGGTACCCGTCTTTGCCTACGGTAATTTCATCACGGTGGGCGTGAACTTCATCATTTTGGCGTTCATCATTTTCTTGATGGTGAAACAAATGAACCGACTCAAGAAGGATGCGCCCGCGACGCCTCCGCCAGCAGAAGTGACGCCAGAAGACATCTTGTTGCTGCGAGAAATTCGGGACAACCTCAGAAAGTAGTGCCCTCTACGCGCTCGCCCTTAGGCTCGGCTTGTGCCGGGTCTTGGCCATCGTTTTGGCCATGCGTATTGCGGCGATCAGGCTTGACGGGTCTGCGATTCCCTGGCCTGCAATGTCGAAGGCAGTCCCGTGATCGGGGCTGGTGCGTATCAACGGCAAGCCCAGGGTCACATTGACACCTTGCTCAACCCCCAAGTATTTGACCGGTATCAAACCCTGATCGTGGTACATGGCAATCACAACATCAAACTCGGCTGACAGGCCTAATCGGCGCCTGGCTCGCATGAAGATGGTGTCTGGCGGATATGGGCCGCTGACGTTCAGGCCTTCGGACTGCGCCGCGCGGATGGCGGGCTCAATGGTGTCGATCTCTTCCCGGCCAAACAACCCTGCCTCACCTGCATGCGGATTCAGACCCGCAACAGCAATCTTAGGCGCACGCCCCAGGCTCCACCGCAAGGACTTGTCGGTGATGCGTATGGTTTCCAGGACGGATTCGTAAGTGACGGCGTCAATCGCATGGCGCAAAGACATGTGGATGCTGACCAGCACCGTTCGAAGCTCGTCGTTGGCGAGCATCATCCTCACGGGCACATAGGCAAGATCCAAGCCCATGTGGCACGCAGACTGGGCCTGGAGCATTTCGGTATGACCTGGGCACATGGCATCCGGCAACTTTGCGGCAAACAGAGCTTCCTTGTGCAAAGGAGCCGTAACGATCGCGAGCACTTCTTCTCGCAAGGCGGCACCGGTTGCCCAGAGGACACTCTGTGCAGCCATGCGTCCGGCCGCCGCACTCACCTTCCCCATTTCTGGCAAAGAGGGGACATCTGTGACCTGTATGACCGGCAAACACCCGGGCGGGACACCTTGACGCTGTAAGGGCTCCTCGACCAATGCCACGGGCCACGGCAGTCCGCCTTTTGCGACCCAAGCCGCAGCACGCCTCATGCAAGCGACATCGCCGGCGACAAGGCAGTTGCCGGTGAGGTCAGGCTCCTGCATGAAAGCCTTGACGATGATTTCTGGGCCGATGCCGGCCGGGTCTCCCATCGTGATGACCACAGGGAGACCAACTTCAGCATCCTTCACTGGACTCTGCATCACGGAATTTGCCTTGGTCATGCTGGATTTTCAATATCGATAAAGACATGCTCCAAACCCAACAAACTGGCCACGTGCGCCCCAACCGCCGCCGCACCATAGCGTTCGGTCGCATGGTGTCCGCAAGCCAAATACGCCACACCACACTCGCGCGCGTAATGCGCCTGTGGCTCTGAAATTTCCCCTGTGACAAAAGCTTGTGCACCAGCTGCGATGGCCGCCTCAAAGTAACTTTGGGCCCCGCCGGAACACCAGGCAACCCTCTGGATGGCTTGCTCATGCGGGCAAACCAGGGTCACTTGTCGGCCTAATGTTTCCTGAATATGTGTCGCAAGGTGATTGGCGTTGGAGAACACCCCGGCGTCCGCCCTTGCCCCCATAAATCCCAGCTGGCTCTCGCCAAAACGGCCTGCGGCATCGTCAAACGCACGCAGACCCAGACGCAGGCCCAACTGTGCGTTGTTCCCCAGAACAGGGTGCGCATCCAAGGGCAAATGATATGCAAAAAGATTGACGTTATGGGCTAGCAGCCTCCCGAGGCGCTGTTTCATCCACCCCGTGACACACCCATCCTGCCCACGCCAAAATAAACCATGGTGTACCAAGATGGCGTCCGCTTGCTCTGCAATCGCGGCATCGATCAGCGCCAGACTTGCGGTAACACCGGACACAATTTTGCCCACGCTGCTGCCCCCCTCGACTTGTAGGCCATTGGGCCCATAGTCGCGAAATTTCTCGGGTTGTAACAACTCATTGAGTGTCCTGAGCAAGTCTGTTCGATCAGTCATAACAAATAGTCGATGAATTCATAAAAAGCAGCAGGTTCATTGAGGCTCCAGATGGCAATCACAGCCTCGGCCGGCCGCCACAGAACGTTTAGCAAAGCGGACCCATCCTCGGCCCAGCGTCAACTGCCATTTTTTTGTAAGCCAAGGCAGCATGCGGCGTACCAGGGCAGGCGCAGATACGATGGCCCCGCAGCGGTACATGCGGTTAGAGGCATCCCAACGCAGTACAGCGCAAGGCCCTTTGCGCCGTAAAGACAGCAAGATACCCAGAGGACAAGGCTGTGCCAGACAACACACGCCACAGCCATTACAAACACCACCCACAAGGGGTTTTCGAGGCGCATCAGCTTGAATGTGTATGGTTCGCACGGCGGACTTCACGGGTGTTCCTACTTTACCCGCGCGCTGTCTTAGGCCCTATTGGGTAAAACGCGCAAGCCCTTGCATTTCAGGTCAGACACCTAAAATTATCTGCATGAAACGTTATTGGTTGTCTTTTTCTCAGACTGTCACTGTTTTGCTGGCCGCGTATTTTGTCGTTGCAACGCTCAAGCCAGATTGGTTATCCAAACAGTACCCGGCCAACAGCGTGGGATGGATTCAGTCTCCGGCAAGCAGCCCAACCGAAATTCCTGCGGGTAGTTTTCGCCTTGCCGCGCAAATTGCTTCAGCAGCGGTTGTGAGCATCAACACCAGCAAAGCGGTACAAAACGACCCCCGCAGTCGTGACCCTTGGTTCAAGTACTTTTTCGGCGAACAGGGTGATGAGCCGCAGGTCGGTTTAGGCAGCGGTGTCATCGTCAGCGCTCAAGGCTTTATCCTGACAAACAACCATGTGGTGGAAGGCGCGGATGAAATCGACGTGGTACTCAACGACGGCCGCAATGCAAAAGCCCGCGTGATGGGAACAGACCCAGAGTCTGATCTGGCAGTCTTGAAGATCGATCTGGACCGTTTACCCATCATTGTGCTGGGCAACTCTGAACAAGTCCGTGTAGGGGACCAGGTGCTGGCCATCGGCAACCCTTTTGGTGTGGGCCAAACCGTCACCAGCGGCATCGTGAGCGCTTTAGGACGTAACCAGCTGGGCATCAATACATTTGAAAACTTTATCCAGACAGACGCCGCCATCAACCCGGGTAACTCGGGCGGTGCCTTGGTCGACATCAACGGCCGGCTGCTGGGCATCAATACTGCCATTTATTCCCGCTCCGGCGGCAGTATGGGGATAGGTTTTGCGATCCCGGTGTCGTCTGCCCAGCAGGTGCTGGAGGGTATCGTCAAAGAAGGTCGGGTGTCTCGGGGCTGGATAGGCGTCGAACCCAACGAGCTATCGCCTGAGCTGGCGCGCAGTTTTGGCATCAAGCCCAGGCAGGGTGTGGTAATTACTGGCGTGCTTCAGGGCGGCCCGGCAGCCCAAGCGGGCATCCGCCCGGGAGACGTCATTGTGAATGTAGCTGGGCGCCAAGTGAACAACGTTGCAGAGCTTTTGAGCCATGTCGCCGGACTGAAGCCGGGCGCACCTGCCAATGTTGTCGTGGCGCGCGGGAATGGCGAGCGTTCCATCACGGTGACCCCTGGGCAACGACCACGTCAACGTCCCGCAGAACGCTGAAGCTGCTCGCCCTTTACTGCCTAAGTGGACGCTTCTTCAGGTGCCTTGGTGTGCTTGATAAAGAGTTGCGCAGCCCAGATACCCAACTCATACAACAGGCACATGGGAATGGCCAGGGCAAGCTGAGAAACGACATCTGGCGGTGTCACGATCGCGGCGATGATGAAAGCCAGCACCACGAAGTAGCCCCGAAAATCTTTGAGCTTTTGAATACTGACGATGCCCATACGTGCCAGCACCACCACGACGATAGGCACTTCAAAGGCCAGGCCGAATGCCAAAAACATGGTCAGAACAAAACTGAGATAAGCCTCGATATCTGGCGCGGCCGTGATACTTTTGGGCGCAAAGCTCTGGATGAACTGGAACACCTGCCCAAACACAAAGAAATAACAAAACGCCACACCGACAAAAAACAAGACCGTACTGGACACCACCAGCGGCAACACCAGTTTTTTCTCATGGGTGTACAAACCTGGCGCCACAAATGCCCACACCTGCCACAAGACGACGGGCAATGCCAGCAAAAAGGCCGCCATGAACAGGATTTTGATAGGCACCATGAACGGTGAAATCACCGAGGTTGCAATCAACGTGGCGCCTTTAGGCAAATTGGCGACCAAGGGTGCGGCCAGCCAATCGTAGAGTTCTCCTGGCCCAGGGAACAGAGCCAAGACCGCGGCGGCGACACCTATGGCGATCATGGCGCGAATCAAGCGATCACGCAGTTCGATCAGATGTTGCACGAAAGGCTGCTCAGAGCCTGCGAGCTCATCTTTTGGGGGTAAGTCTTGGGACATGCTGTTTTTGATGTTCTGAGCCCATGCACGACCTGCAATCGCGAAAACAGTGGGGGTGAAGGGTGACGCCGTTTGCGTGAGGCATCACAAGGGTTTGGGCGGCCTAAATCGTGAAACCCTTGCCGCGCCGGACAAGGCTTTGGTCCGCACTCCGGTACGCGCTTTGTACCAGTGTGGCACAGCACCTTGCTTCAAGCGCCATTTCTTGTTGGGGTGTTGGTAACTGGGCAAGGTGGGCGGAGGCTCCAGCGTCTGCGCTGCCAGGCCCGTCGCCTCTTCCCAGCTTTTTTCGAAATCACTGGTGTGCGTTTGGACTGACTGCTCCACCTCACGTGCCGCGCCTTCGACCGAATCCTTCATTTTCCGAAGCTCATCAAGCTCCATAGATCGATTCACCTCCGCCTTGACATCTGCCACGTAGCGCCTGGCTTTGCCCAGCAGGGTGCCAACGGTACGTGCCACTCCCGGCAATTTTTCAGGGCCAATCACGATCAACGCCACAGCGCCGATCAGGGCCATTTTGGAAATGCCGAGATCAATCATGCGAGTGGATCAGGACTTTTGCTTGGCTTCAACGTCAATGGTGGTCTTGGCGGCGTCAGCAGGCTGGCCCGCTGGCGCGTCGGCCTGCCCATCCTTCATCCCATCCTTGAAGCCCTTCACGGCGCCCCCAAGGTCACCGCCCAAATTCTTCAGTTTTTTGGTGCCAAACACCATGACGACGATGAGCAACACAATCAACCAATGCCAGATAGAAAACGAACCCATTTCTTTCTCCTTAACGATGCACGAATTTTAGACGCCGACCCGGCACAACCCAGATCAACAGCCTTCCAAATTGGTGTAACAAATCAGCGATCAACCGCGCAACCAGGGGCGCGGGCCGCCCATCACATGAAAGTGGAGATGATGCACCTCTTGTCCGCCCTCTGTGCCTGTGTTGCTGACGACCCTGAAACCCCCATCAGGATAGGGTCCGCAACCCTCTTTTAGCGCCAAGCGTGGTGCCAAAGCCATCATGCGGCCGATCAAAGCGGCATGCTCGTCATCCACCTGAGCCAGAGAGGGAATATGCATTTTGGGGATCATCAGAAAATGAACCGGCGCCCAGGGGTTGATATCGTGAAAAGCAAAAATTTCGTCATCCTGGTACACCAGCTTGGACGGAATCTTTCCGGCAACGATCTTGCAGAAAAGGCAGTTGGGATCGGTCATGCTCACAACTCTATCTCCATGGGTAGGCCTTTATTCATACGCATCATGCCCGTCAGGATGCGATACAGAAACCAGACGGAAATCAGGGCCCAAGCGAGCCAGCCAGGCAAGACGAACATCATCCACAGCGGCACCGTGACCACGTATAACAGTGCGGCGATCACCACGGTGCGTATGCGCCAGCGAAAGTGAGAGGCATGCCAGGTACCTTCTGCATCAGGCCGTTTGACCATGTCCAGTATCAAGGCAGCAATCAGTAGTACTGGCCCTAGTTGACCGCCGGGAATCAGGGCACCAACCGCCACGATCAGATGCAAGACGTAGCTGATCAAACCCACCGTGTTGAGTGCCTGCATGCGCTCCAACTCGGTCACATCATGGCCCATTCAGGAAGCCTCTCGGGCCAAGGCCTTGCGCAGCGCTTTCTCTTCGATGCCGCTGACGCCGGCGCGGCGCTCCAACTCGGCGACCACATGGCCTGGTGTCAGTCCGTAGTGTGCCAGGGCAATCATGCAATGAAACCACAGGTCAGCTACTTCCCCAACCAAGGGCGCTTTGTCGGCACCATGGTCCACATCTTTGGCAGCCATCACGACCTCAGTGGCCTCTTCACCGATTTTCTTGAGAAAACCGTCTGGGCCTTTCGCCAGGAGACGAGCCACATAGCTGGCCTCCGGATTACCGCCGTTCTGAGGCAGACGGGTTTCGATCACCGCCGCCAGACGAGTCAAAGCATCAACAGCATCTGCAGAAACGGCGTGATTAGACATAGACGAGGCGTTGGGCATGGTGCTTAGTTGTAGATAGTTGCAGGGTCTTTCAAGACCGGGTCCCGCTCGCGCCAGACACCGCCCACCCCACTGTCACTTTGCTCAAAAACGCTGTAAAAGCAACTGTGGCGCCCGGTATGGCACGCGATACCGGGCTCATGCCCCAGTTGGGTGACTTTCAACAAAATCACGTCCTGATCGCAGTCCAGGCGCATTTCGTGCACTTTTTGCACATGCCCGGATTCTTCGCCTTTGGCCCACAAACGCCCACGCGAGCGGCTGAAATAAACAGCGCGCCCCAGCTTGGCTGTCTTTTGCAGCGCTTCGCGATTCATCCAGGCAAACATCAGCACGTCACCCGTGGATGCTTCCTGGGCGATGACGGGCACCAAGCCTTGCGCATCCCATTTCACCTTGTCGAGCCAATTCATCCGAGCCTCACAACCGAACCGGGATGCCACGCGCCGCCATGCAGGCCTTGGCCTGCCGGACGGTGAATTCGCCGTAATGAAAAATACTGGCCGCCAACACGGCATCCGCGCCGCCGAGCTGCACACCGTCCGCCAAATCTTCGAGCCGACCGACGCCACCAGACGCAATGACTGGCACGCTCACCGCATCACTTACGGCACGGGTCAGAGCCAAATCGAAACCTGACTTGGTGCCGTCGCGGTCCATGCTGGTCAGCAGGATCTCGCCTGCCCCACGACGCGCCATTTCACTCGCCCACGCAACAGCATCCAGCCCGGTGTTCTTGCGCCCACCGTGGCTGTATACATCCCAGCCGTCCCCCCGAACCTGGGCGTCTTCGGCAGAGCGCCGCTTGGCGTCGATGGCCACCACGATGCACTGGGCGCCGTATTTGGCCGATGCGTCTTCGATCACCTGGGGGTTGGCCAGCGCCGCCGAATTGAAACTGGTTTTGTCCGCACCTGCATTCAGCAGCCGGCGCACGTCGTCTACGGTACGAACGCCCCCTCCCACCGTCAAGGGAATAAACACCTGGCTTGCTACCGCTTCAATGATGTGCAAGATCAAGTCACGGCCATCGCTGGTGGCGGTGATGTCCAGAAAGGTTAGCTCATCCGCACCTTGCTCGTTGTAACGGGCTGCAATTTCAACCGGATCACCGGCATCACGCAACTCGACGAAGTTCACTCCCTTGACAACACGACCACCGGTCACGTCCAGACAAGGAATGATGCGCTTGGCCAGCATGCTCAAGCGCCGTTCAGTTCGTCAGCACGCGCTTGCCCAGCCGCGAAGTCCAGGTCGCCGGTGTAGATGGCACGACCACAGATCACCCCTTCAACACCCTCGTCTTCGACTTCACACAAGGCCTCAATATCGGCCAAGTTACTCAAACCACCCGAGGCAATGACAGGGATAGACAAGGCTTGCGCAAGCTTCACCGTGGCGTCGATGTTGATGCCGGTCAGCATGCCGTCGCGCCCAATGTCGGTGTAAATGATCGACTCGACGCCGTAGTCTTCAAACTTCTTGCCCAGATCCACCACATCGTGGCGGGTCAGTTTGCTCCAGCCGTCTGTGGCGACCTTGCCATCGCGGGCGTCCAGACCCACGATGATGTGGCCGCCAAAAGCCGTGCAGGCATCTTGCAAAAAGCCGGGGTTTTTGACGGCTGCGGTGCCGATGATGACGTAGCGCAGGCCGGCATCCAGGTAACGCTCGATGGTGTCCAGGTCGCGAATGCCACCACCCAGTTGCACATCAATCTCGCCGCCCACTTCTTTCAGGATCTTGCGGATGGCCATCTCGTTCTTGGGTGATCCCGCAAACGCACCGTTCAAATCCACCAGGTGCAGACGACGCGCGCCCTTGTCCACCCAGCTGCGCGCCATGACGGCGGGATCTTCACCAAAGGTCGTGGATTGATCCATATCGCCCTGCTTGAGTCGAACGCAGTGGCCGTCTTTCAAATCAATTGCGGGAATGAGAAGCATGGTGACGAAATCAGGAGAATAAGTAAGGAGAAAGAAGCAAGCTGGGTTCCACTTTATGAAGTGGCAAAAAGTTCAGGGCATCCAGTGTAGGAAATTTCGAAAAAGAGCCAAACCGTGATCCGAGCTCTTCTCAGGGTGAAACTGGGTGGCAAAGATATTGTCCCGGGCAATGGCCGCCGCAAACCGCCCGCCGTAATCCGCTTCGCCTGCGTGATGCAAAGGGCTCGCAGGTCGCGCGTAAAAACTGTGCACGAAGTAAAAGTAACTTCCGTCTGGCACGCCTGCCCAGATGGGATGCACGTCACCGCCATGGCGATTTTGATGAACCTGGTTCCACCCCATTTGGGGCACCTTGAAACGGCTGCCATCGGCCTGGGTGCGTCCGGTCAGGTCAAATTTGACGACTTCACCGGCAAAAAGGCCGAGACCCGGCGTCGTGTCTTCCGGATGCCGGCTTTCAGTGCTGTGATCCAGCAACATTTGCATGCCCACGCACACCCCAAACAGGGGCTTGATCGCAGCCGCTTCCAATACAGACGCCATCAATCCCGAGGCCTGCAGCTCATGCATGCAGTCTGGCATGGCCCCCTGACCCGGCAAGATAACGCGCTCAGCCGATCGAACCACCTCAGGATCAGCGGTGATCAACACCTGATGGCCCGTGTCCTGCGCCACCGCCTGAACAGCCTGAGACACGGACCTGAGATTGCCCATGCCGTAGTCCACCACCGCAACCGTATTGCGGCCGAGGATAGAAGTCGGTTTGCTCGTCATCGTTACAGGGAGCCCTTGGTCGAAGGGATGACACCTGCAGCCCTGGGGTCCAGTTCAAGTGCGCTGCGCAGGGCACGAGCAAAGGCCTTGAAGACAGTCTCGCACTGGTGATGAGCATTCACACCGCGCAGGTTGTCGATATGCACGGTCACACCCGCGTGGTTCACAAAGCCCTGGAAGAATTCGTGCGTGAGCTGGGTGTCAAAGCCGCCAATCATGCCGCTGGTGTACGGAATATTGAGCACCAGGCCGGGGCGCCCGGAAAAATCGATCACCACGCGGCTCAAGGCTTCATCCAGGGGAACATAGGCATGACCGTAGCGCCGGATGCCTTTTTTGTCGCCCACGGCTTTGGCAACAGCCTGACCCAGGGTGATGCCCACATCTTCAACGGTGTGGTGACCATCAATATGCAAATCACCGGTGGCCTCAATGTCCAGATCGATCAGGCCGTGGCGCGCAATCTGGTCCAGCATGTGATCAAAGAAACCAATACCTGTGGCTAGGCGCGCCTGACCGGAGCCATCGAGATTGAGCTTGACGACGATCTGGGTCTCAGCCGTCTTGCGGCTGACTTCGGCGGTGCGGGCGGTCATAGGGATTCCTTAAGGGCGGCCATCAATTGCGCGTTTTCGCTGGCAGTACCAACAGTCAGGCGCAGGCAGTTGCCCAATAGGGCGTGCATTTTAGAAACGTTCTTCACCAGCACCTTGCGTGCTCGAAGCGCTTCAAAGGTCTTTTCTGCATCTGGCACACGCACCAGGATCATATTGGCTTCGCTTTTGTAGGGTTGGACGCCTGGCAATTCACCCAGAGCAGATAGCAGGCCCTCACGCTGATGACGCAAGTCTTTTGCCTGAACTGCGAACACCTCCGCATGCTCTAAGGCAAACAAGGCACATTCATAATCCAGCACGCTGATGTTGTAGGGTGGACGCACCTTGTCAATCTCGGCCACCAATGTCCGCGGTCCCATCATGTAACCGAGCCGGATGCCCGCCAGACCAAATTTGGACAGCGTACGAACGAGCAGCACATGGTCATGTCGTGTGATGCGGTCTATGTAGCTCTTGCTGGCAAATGGCTGATAGGCCTCATCCATCACCACCAGCCCACCCTGGTCCGCCTGGGCCTGAATGACGGCTTCAATCACCTCGTCATCCCACAAATTACCCGTTGGATTATTGGGGTACGCCAGATACACGATCGCAGGCCTGTGCCGGGCAATCGCAGCCAACATGGCAGCCTCATCCAGTTCAAAGTCGGCCGTCAGGGGCACGCCATGGAAGGCCAGCCCCTGCAACTGCGCACTCATGGCATACATCACAAAACCCGGCACGGGGGCCAGGATGCTGGCACCGGGCACAGCGCAGGCCAGCGCCAACAGGCTGATGATTTCATCCGAACCATTGCCCAGCATGATGTCAAAGCCGGTAGGCATGCCAGTGTGATCCGCTAGCGCAGCTCGCAGATCGTTGACCCGTCCGTCAGGGTAACGGTTGAGCGCCAAGCTGCCCAGACGCCGGCCCAATTCAGCCTGCAACTCGGGCGACAGACGATGCGGGTTTTCCATGGCGTCCAGTTTGACCATGCCCGCCGAATCCTGAATGGCATAGGCATGCATGGCCCGAACATCCTCGCGGATACGTTCCATGAAAAGTAGGTTGGAGGCCGTCATCTTGTTCCGCGTCTCAGCGCATGGGCGGCACGTCGGCTAAACGCAGCTCAGCCGCGCGCGCATGGGCCTGCAGACCCTCGCCATAGGCCAATTCTGCGGCAATCGGCCCCAACATTTGTGCGCCAGCTTCGCTGACTTCAATCAGGCTGCTGCGCTTTTGGAAGTCGTACACGCCCAGGGGCGAGCTGAAGCGGGCGGTACCGCTGGTGGGCAGCACATGGTTGGGCCCAGCGCAGTAGTCACCCAGACTCTCACTGGTGTACTCACCCAGAAAAATGGCTCCCGCATGGCGCAGCAGTGGCTCCCAGCGGTGCGGATCTTGGCTGGACACCTCCAGGTGCTCAGGCGCAATGCGGTTGCTGATGGCGCAGGCCTCTTCCATGCTTCGGGTGTGGATCAAAGCGCCCCGGTCATTCAAACTCTTGGCGATGATGGCTGCACGCGGCATGCTGGGCAAAAGCCGATCGATCGCAGCCTGAACAGCGGCAATGTAGTCAGCATCCGGACAGAGCAAGATGCTTTGGGCCAGCTCGTCGTGCTCGGCCTGGCTGAACAGGTCCATGGCCACCCACTCGGGCGGCGTGGTGCCGTCCGCTAGCACCAAAATTTCGCTGGGACCGGCAATCATGTCGATGCCCACCGTGCCAAAAACGCGCTTCTTGGCACTGGCCACATAGGCGTTGCCTGGGCCTGTGATCTTGTCCACCTTGGGAACGGTTGCCGTGCCGTATGCCAGCGCCGCCACTGCCTGGGCACCGCCAATTGTGAAAGCGCGTGTGACGCCCGCCACATAGGCTGCCGCCAAGACCAGGGGGTTTTTCTCGCCACGCGGTGTGGGCACCACCATGATGATTTCACCCACGCCGGCCACCTGGGCGGGGATGGCATTCATCAGCACGCTGGACGGGTAGGCCGCCTTGCCGCCGGGCACATAAATGCCCACTCGGTCTAAGGGCGTGACCTTTTGGCCCAGCAAGGTGCCATCAACGTCACGGTACGACCAGCTTTCGCCGGTGGCCCTTTTTTGGGCATGGTGGTAGCTACGCACCCGTTGGGCGGCCGCCTCCAGGGCTTGGCGCTGCGCTGCAGGCAAGCCCTCAAAAGCGACTTTGAGTTCGTCCTGGCGCAACTCAAGCTCACTCATGCGGGTCGATGCCAGACCATCAAAACGCTGGGTGTAGGCCAGCACCGCCTCGTCACCACGCTGCTGCACATCGCTCAAGATCCCTGCGACCACCCCTTCAATCGCGGCATCAGTCTGGTCGGACCAATGCAGACGCGCTTGAAAGGACGCCTCAAAGTCAGCACTGGCGGTGGACAACAACAGGGGAGCAGCAACAAGCGTCATAGGCACAAGGGTGATCTGTAAAGGTTCAGCCCCGGTCGTTCACGGCCAGCGCAAAGGCGTCTATCAAACGGCGGATGGGGGCCTGCTTGAGCTTGAGCGAAGCCTGATTGACCACCAGACGTGAACTGATGTCCATGATGTGCTCGACCTCCACCAGGTGATTGGCCTTGAGGGTGTTGCCAGTGGACACCAGATCCACGATGGCGTCGGCCAGGCCGGTGAGCGGGGCCAACTCCATGCTGCCGTAGAGTTTGATGAGGTCGACGTGAACACCTTTGGTGGCAAAAAACTCGCGGGCAATGGCCACGTATTTGGTGGCGACCTTCAAGCGCGAGCCCTTGCGCACGGCACTGGCGTAATCAAAGTCGGCGCGCACCGCCACGCTGATGCGGCACTTGGCAATCTGCAGGTCCAGAGGCTGATACAGGCCGGAACTGCCGGCCGCCCCGCCCCACTCCATATCGTGTTCGATCAGGGTGTCCTTGCCGGTAATGCCCAGATCCGCCCCGCCGTACTGCACATAGGTAGGGACGTCGGTGGCACGGACCACCAGGACGCGCACGTCGGGCTGGTTGGTGTCCAGGATGAGCTTGCGCGACTTCTCGGGGTCATCCAGCACCTCGATGCCTGCCGCACGCAACAGAGGCAAGGTGTCTTCAAAAATTCTGCCCTTGGATAGCGCGAGCGTGATCATGCTTTCACCCTTTCGATGTCGGCTCCCAGGCCGCGCAGTTTGGCTTCCATGCGGTCGTAACCCCGATCCAGGTGGTAGATCCGATCCACTTCGGTCTGCCCCTCGGCAACAAGGCCGGCAATCACCAGACTGGCGGACGCCCGCAGGTCCGTGGCCATCACCGTGGCGCCGGACAAGCGTTCGGTACCCTCCACCAGGGCCACCTTGCCATCGATCTGGATGCGTGCGCCCAGCCGAACCAGCTCATTGACGTGCATAAAGCGATTTTCAAAGATGGTTTCGGTCACTTTGGCCGTGCCACTGGAGATGCAATTGAGCGCCATGAACTGGGCCTGCATGTCGGTCGGGAAGCCCGGGTACTCGGTGGTACGAAAGCTCTGCGCCTTCAGTCGACCACTCGCTTGCACGCGGATACCGCCTTCCACAGCGGATACCTGGGCACCCGCCTCATTGAGCTTGTCGATCACGGCTTCCAAGTGATCAGCCCGACCATGGCGCAACACCACATCGCCGCCGGTCGCGGCCACAGCGCACAAAAAAGTACCTGCTTCAATGCGGTCAGCGACCACCTGGTGCTGACAGCCATGCAGTTTTTCGACACCCTGGATACGGATGCGGCTGGTGCCATGGCCTTCAATTTTTGCGCCCATCTTGATGAGCATTTCCGCCAAGTCAGGGATTTCGGGCTCCTGGGCCGCGTTCTCCAGTATGGTTTCGCCCTCTGCCAGTGCGGCCGCCATCAAGAAGTTTTCGGTACCCGTCACGGTGACCATGTCCGTGGCGATCCGGGCGCCACGTAAACGGGTGCGGCCCTCAGGCAGGCGCGCCACCATGTAGCCGTGCTCCACCACAATGTCGGCGCCCATGGCCTGCAGACCCTTGATATGCTGATCCACGGGACGCGATCCAATGGCACAACCTCCTGGTAGAGACACCCTCGCCTTGCCAAAGCGGGCCAGCAAGGGCCCCAGAGCCAGCACAGAAGCGCGCATGGTCTTTACCAGCTCGTAAGGCGCCTCCGGGCTGTGGAGTGAGCCGGCATCCAGCCGAACCGTACCGTCTTCTCCATGCTCGGCCTGCACACCCATGTTGCGCAGCAGCTTGAGCATGGTCTGGACGTCTTGCAAACGCGGCACATTGGCCAGCGTCACGGGTTCAGCGCTCAGCAGTGCTGCGCACAGTTCGGGCAAGGCAGCGTTCTTGGCGCCAGAGATCAGCACCTCGCCTTGCAGCGATCGGCCGCCGCGTATCAATAATTTATCCATGGGTCAGGGTGTCAGGCGGCCAAAGCGGCCCATTCTGCGGGGGTGTAGGTTTTCATGGATAGTGCATGCACCTCGTCTGTGTGAATCTTTGCACCTAGGGTGGCATACACCCGCTGATGGCGCTGAATGGCACGCTTGCCTTCGAACTCGCTGGACACAATGGTGGCGTACCAATGGCGTCCGTCACCTTCCAGCGTGCAATGCGCGCAGCTCAGGTTGGCAGTGATGATGGATTGAAGTTCTTCTGCAGTCATTTCAAAAACAGGTGTGCAGCCCTTCAGCTGCGTATCTTGTAGCCGGCACGAAGTAGCTGTATGGTGAGGGAGCTCACCATCAACCAGGCACTGCCCACCACTGCCAAGCTGAGCCAGGGCGAAACATCGCTGACGCCAAAAAAGCCATAGCGGAAACCATCAATCATGTAGAAAAATGGGTTGATGTGGCTCAACGACTGCCAAAACGCTGGTAGTGAATGAATGGAATAAAACACACCACTCAAAAACGTCATAGGCATGATGATGAAGTTTTGAAACGCAGCCAACTGATCAAATTTCTCTGCCCACAGACCGGCAATCACGCCCAGCGTTCCCATCAAGGCGGCCCCCAACACCGCAAACACGGCGATCCAGACCGGAGCCACAAACTCAGGCCGGGCAAACCAGGCTGTCGCCACAAAAACACCCAGTCCGACCAGCAGCCCACGTGCAATGCTGGAGCCTACATAGGCCACAAACCAGGCCCAGTGAGACAAAGGCGTGAGCAGCAAAAACACGATATTGCCCATGATCTTGCTCTGGATCAGGGAGGACGAGCTGTTGGCAAAGGCGTTTTGCAAGACGCTCATCATGACCAGCCCCGGCAGCAAAAACGCGGTGTAGCTGATGCTGTCATAGACCTTGACATGGTCTTCGAGCACGTGGCCGAAGATCATCAGATAAAGGATGGCCGTGAGCACAGGCGCCGCAATCGTCTGAAAGCTGACCTTCCAGAATCGCAACACTTCTTTGTAAAACAGGGTTTGCCAGCCGGTCATGCCGCCACCCCCGACTTCCCGCTCATGACATCCAGAAAAACGTCTTCCAGGTCCGCCCGACGGATTTCGATGTCTTGTGCCTGCAAACCCGCCTGACGCACGGCCGCCAGATAGTTTTCGATCTCTAGGGCGTCGTTTGCAGGGAATTGCACGATGCGGCCGGTGATGCGTGCTCGGCTAGCAAGGGGTGCTGGCAGCTCCCCTTCTACCTTGAAGCGCAAAACGTTGCTGGACGAGGCCTTCAACAACTCGGTGGTGCTGTCGTGCGCCACGACACGGCCCGACTTGAGCATCGCAATACGACCGCAAAGCGCCTCGGCCTCTTCCAGGTAGTGGGTGGTCAGCAACACGGTGTGGCCTTGTTTGTTGAGCTTGGCAACGAACTGCCATAGCGTCTGGCGCAACTCCACATCCACGCCTGCCGTGGGCTCATCCAGCACGATGACGGGCGGTCGGTGCACCAGGGCCTGGGCCACCAGTACCCGTCGCTTCATACCACCCGAGAGTTGGCGCATATTGGATTCGGCCTTGTCGGCAAGCCCCAGGCTGCTGAGCAACTCGTCAATCCAGTCGTCATTGTTTTTGACGCCAAAGTAGCCAGACTGGATGCGCAGCGCCTCGCGGACATTAAAAAAAGGATCGAACACCAGCTCTTGCGGCACCACGCCCAGCTTGCGTCGGGCCTGGGCGAAATCCTCGCGAACATCGCTGCCCAGCACGGAGACTTTGCCACTGCTGGCGCGCGTCAGGCCCGCCAGTATGCTGATCAGGGTGGTTTTGCCCGCGCCGTTGGGTCCCAGCAAGCCAAAAAAATCGCCTTCTCGAATCTCGAGGCTAACGTCATCCAGCGCGAGAAAGGTGCCGCCCTTGGGGCCGCGTGATGACGAGTAGGCCTTGGAGACCGATTGAAACGATATGGCAGACATGACCCGGCAATTTTAAGCGGCTGTGCCAGCAGGGTCTGGGTCAAGCAACTGCGCGATACCGTACAACATGGCCAAATCATGCAGATGCGCGGGCATGCCCTGAATCAGGAGGTGCTTGCCCGCGGCGCCAGCTTCGCGCTGACAGGCCAGCAAAACGGCCAGCGCTGCAGAGTCGAAACGTTGCAGCGGCGCGGCGTCCAACGGCACCGTCTTGCCTGAGGTTGCACGCACCCCTGCAGCGAGCGCTTTCAGGCAGCCTGCCGCCTGTGCCTGGGTCAGCTCGGTAGGCAGGGCCAGCATGTCAGCCCTTGGCCGCACTGTTGGATTTGTTGCGCTCCGACAGCATGTTGATCAGCCCATCCACGCCCTTGACATTGATTTGCTGAGCAAACTGGTTGCGGTAAGTCTCCACCAGCCAGACACCCAAAACGTTGATGTCGTAAATCTTCCAGCCTAAACCCTGTCCGGGCGTTTTTTCGAGGCGGTAGTCCAGGCTTACCGGCTCGCCCCGGCCCCGAATTTCGGTGCGTACCACCAGCTCCTTGTCCTCAGCAGAGGCACGCAAGGGCTTCAGGGAGATGGACTGGTCGCCCACTTGAGACAAGGCACCCGAGTAGGTGCGCACCAGCAGAATCTTGAACTCGTCCTGCAAGCGCTTTTGCTGCTCAGGCGTGGCCTGACGCCAGCCAGGGCCCACGGCCGACGCCGTCATGCGCTGAAAGTTCACATGCGGAATGACGCGGCTGTCGACCACAGCAATCACCCGGTTGATGTCGCCCGACTGCAGCGCCTTGTCAGCACGGATGGTGTCCAGCATCTCGTTTGAGAGGCGCTTGATCATTTGGTCGGGCGCTTCATCTGCCGCTCGAGCCGGTGCACCCAGGAAGGCAATGCCCGCCAGGGCCAAGCCAGACAACAAGCGATACACATCGCGACGATTCATGGTTTGCATCACTTTCAATCTTCCATTGAACATTCAAGGCACAGGCGTCGGTGCATCTTCTGGCGGGTTGCCATCGTATACAAGGCTGCGCCGGCGCTGGAGATAAACATCACGCGTAAAGCTGTAGGTGTCTAGCGCAGCGCCATCAATCAGTTCGCCTGCACGCAGCAAACGGGCACGCAAATCCACCAGATTCAGAACATCCAGGGCGGTGCGCACACCTGCATTGTCGATGTCGCTGAGTGGTTCAAATGTGTAATCCACCGGCAAAGCTGCCGTATCCCGCAGGGTGGACGAGCCCAGCAGGGGCAACACCACATAGGGGCCAGGCCCCACACCCCAGTGGCCCAAGGTCTGGCCGAAGTCTTCGGGGTGACGTTCGATACCTAGGTCGGATGCAAGGTCGAAAATACCACCCAGCCCCAGGAAGGTGTTGACCCCAAAGCGCGCCAGGTTGTCCCCGGCTGCCGCGCCCTTCAATTGCAAAACATTGTTGGCAGCTGACCACAGATCGTCCAGATTACCGAAGAAATTTCTCACGCCACTTCGCACCGGCCGAGGCGTTACCTGCTGGTAGGCGGTGGCCACGGGCTTGAGAACCACGCGGTCAACCGCGTCGTTGAATGCATAGGTCCCGCGGTTGAGGGTCTCTAGAGGATCCGACGGATGCCCACCGGGCAGCGTGGAGCATCCCGTCAGCATCGCCAAGACCATGGGCAGCGCCAAGCAGCATCGCCAACGCTCAGTAACTTTTATATTCAACACGGATACTCCTCCCTGACCTTGTTATTTACCCGACGGGCCCGCAGGGCCCTCGGCAGCCTTGCTGTACAAAAACTGTCCAATCAGGTTTTCAAGGACCACTGCAGACTGCGTGGCACTGATGTTGTCACCTGCCACCAGATTCTTATCGGACGCACCAGCCTCGATACCAATGTATTGCTCACCCAACAGACCACTGGTCAAAATCTTGAGAGAACTATCGGTCGGGAAGCCATAACGCCCCTCCATCGCCAAGGTGACCCGCGCCTGAAAAGATTTGTCGTCAAAGGTGATCGCCTCGACCCGCCCGACCACCACCCCGGCGCTACGCACCGCCGCCTTGGGCTTGAGGCCGCCCACATTGTCAAACTTGGCCGTCACACGGTAGGTCGGCTGAAAATTCAGCGTCAACAGGTTGGCCGACTGCAGGGCCAAAAACAGGATGGCGGCTGCACCGATCAGCACAAACAGGCCCACCCACACGTCGTTTTTAGAGCGTTGCACCTGCTCCTCCTTAAATTGTGAACATCATGGCCGTGAGGATGAAATCCAGGCCCAGCACAGCCAAAGACGCCGTCACCACGGTTCGGGTGGTCGCACTGGCTACACCTTCCGGCGTGGGCTGAGCTTCAAACCCTTGTAGCAGCGCGACAAAGGTCACGGTAAAACCAAAGACGATGCTCTTGATGACGCCATTGCCCACGTCCTGCCAGACATCGACGCCACCCTGAATCTGGCTCCAGAACGAACCTGCATCGACACCAATCATCAAGACGCCCACGACCCAGCCACCAATGATGCCCATGGCGCTAAACACCGCTGCCAGCAAAGGCATGGCGATCACCCCACCCCAGAATCGGGGGGCCAACACACGTTGGATGGGATCCACCGCCATCATTTCCATCACGCTGATCTGCTCGCCCGCCTTCATCAGACCAATCTCGGCCGTGAGGGAGGTGCCCGCCCGCCCGGCAAACAGCAAGGCGGTGACAACCGGCCCAAGTTCACGCACCAGACTGAGCGTGACCAAGAGCCCCAGCGCCTCTGATGAGCCGTAGCGCTGCAGCGTGTAGTAGCCCTGCAGGCCAAACACAAACCCCACAAACAAACCCGACACAGCAATGATGGCCAGGGAGTAATTGCCCAAAAAATGAATCTGGTCTCGCACCAGAGAGAAGCGGCGCAGGCTGGTCCCCAGAGTACCTAACAAACGCACGAACAAACGAGCACCAAGGCCCAGGGCGGCCAGCTGCCGCCGGGCGGCAAAACCAACATCGGCCGGTTTGAACCAGCTCATGACACCACCTCTTGCGCAGCTGTGCCAGCCAGCATCGACAGACCGAAGTCGTCGGCCACTGGCACACAGGGGTAATGAAAGCGCACAGGCCCATCCGGCAGCGCGTGCACATATTGGTAGACCAGCGGGTCCACACTCAAGCGCACTTCTTCAGGCGTCCCCTGTGCCGCGATCTTGCCATTGGCCAAAATGATCACATGGTCGGCAATGCCGAAAGTCTGCTCCAGTTCGTGCGATACAAAAATGCTGGTCAAGCCCATGGCATCGTTCAGCTCTCGTATCAGCCGAGCAGCCGTTCCCAGGGAAATGGGGTCCAGACCAGAGAACGGTTCGTCATACATCACGAGTTCTGGATCCAGCGCGATCGCACGGGCCAGCGCAATGCGTCGGGCCATCCCACCAGAAACCTCGCTCGGCATCAAATCACGCGCGCCACGCAAGCCCACGGCATTGAGCTTCATCAGCACGATGTCACGAATCAGCGCCTCGGGCAGTTGGGTGTGCTCACGGAGCGGAAAGGCCACGTTGTCAAACACGCTGAGGTCGGCAAACAGGGCGCCGAATTGAAACAGCATGCCCATGCGCCGACGCGCGGCATAGAGCTGGGTCTGATTCATTTGGGTGACATCTTGACCATCAAACAGCAACTGCCCTCGCTGTGCCCGGTTTTGACCGCCTATCAATCGCAGGATGGTGGTTTTGCCACCACCCGATGCCCCCATCAACGCCGTCACCTTGCCGCGCGGCACCTTCAGGGACACGTCGTCCAGAATGAGACGTTCCCCATAGCCAAAGCTAAGGTGGCGCAGTTCAACGAGGGCGTGGGACATGGGGATGGTTATCAAAGCACAAAAGCCGGTGTTGCCCGGCTTTTGGATCATAAGAGGGCAGTGTAAACCCTAGGTAAACCTCGGGCTTCACGCGCCATCATCGTGGCAGATCACTTTGCCCCATCAGGAATTCGTCAACAGCACGTGCCGCCTGGCGACCTTCCCGGATCGCCCACACCACCAGACTCTGGCCACGGCGCATGTCACCCGCCGCAAACACCTTATTCACATTAGTGGCATAGCCACCCGTGAAGTCAGTGCTGGCTTTGGCATTACCACGGGCGTCCTTGTCGATACCAAAGGCATCTAGCACGGTAGCCACCGGGTTCACAAAACCCATGGCCAGCAGTACCAGATCGGCCTTGTATTCCTTCTCGGTGCCAGGTACCTCGACCATCTTGCCGTCTTTGAACTCGACATGCACGGTCTTCAGACCTGTGAGCTTGCCTTTTTCGCCGATGAACTCCTTGGTGGAGATGGCGAATTCGCGCTGGAGCAGACCTTTTTCGGCGCTTTCGTCGTGGCTGGAGCTGGTGCGCAGCTTCATGGGCCAGTAAGGCCAGACCATCGCTTTGTTTTCTTTTTCGGGCGGCTCGGGCATCACCTCAAACTGGGTGACGCTGACAGCGCCATGGCGGGTACTGGTACCCACGCAGTCGCTGCCAGTGTCACCGCCACCGATCACGATGACGTTTTTGCCGTCAGCGCGCAGCTGGCCTTTGATCTTGTCACCAGCATTGACCTTGTTTTGCTGGGGCAGGAATTCCATCGCGAAATGGATGCCGTCCAGGTCGCGGCCAGGCACGGGCAGGTCACGCGACTGCTCGGAGCCACCCGTGAGCAGCACGGCGTCAAAGTCTTTCTTGAGCTGCTCGGCGCTGATGGTTTCCTTGGCCCAGTTGGTGACCTTGGAGTCCTTGGGCCACTCGCCCACCAGCACGCTGGTGCGGATGGTCACGCCTTCGGCTTCGAGCTGCTTCACGCGGCGGTCGATGTGCGTCTTTTCCATCTTGAAGTCTGGAATGCCGTAACGCAGCAAACCACCCACGCGGTCGTTCTTCTCAAACAAAGTCACGTCGTGACCCGCACGCGCCAGCTGTTGCGATGCGGCCAGGCCCGCAGGGCCTGCACCGATCACGGCGACTTTCTTGCCGGTCTTGACCTTGGCAGGGCGGGGTGTGACCCAGCCTTCGGCCCAGGCACGGTCGATGATGGCGTGCTCGATCGACTTGATGCCCACGGCATCACCGTTGAAGTTCACCACGCAGGCGGCTTCGCAAGGTGCGGGGCAAATGCGGCCGGTGAACTCGGGGAAATTGTTGGTGCTGTGCAGCACCTCGATCGCGTTCTTCCAGTCACCGTGGTAGACCAGATCGTTGAAGTCCGGAATGATGTTGTTGACCGGACAGCCGTTGTTACAAAACGGTGTGCCGCAGTCCATGCAGCGCGCGCCTTGGGTTTTGGCTTGCTCTTCGGTCAGACCGATCACGAACTCGCCGTAGTTCTTCAGGCGCTCGGTGACGGGCTTGTAGCCCTCTTCGATGCGCTCAAATTCCATGAAGCCTGTGACTTTTCCCATGATGTTTCCTTCGATTCTTGACGTTGGGCTCAGGCGGCAACAGGCTGGGCAGCCTTGGCAGCTTTCTTGGCGTTGATCTCGCCCAGAGCACGCTTGTATTCGTTCGGGAACACCTTCACGAACTTGGCACGGGCCGTAGCCCAGTTGTCCAGCAACTCGCGGGCGCGCTGGCTGCCGGTCCACTTGAAGTGGTCTTCCAGCAGTTTCTTGAGCTGCGCTTCGTCGCTCTGGTCACGGTGCCATACCTTGCGGTCAATCTGTGCTTCCTGCTCAGCGGTGGACAGCACCTTTTCCATGCTGACCATGGCGGTGTTGCAGCGCGAAGCGAATTCGCCGTCTTCGTCGTACACATAAGAGATACCACCGCTCATGCCCGCGCCAAAGTTGCGACCGGTCTTGCCCAGCACGGCCACGGTGCCACCGGTCATGTATTCGCAACCGTGGTCGCCAGTGCCTTCGACGACAGCAGTCGCGCCGGACAGGCGTACCGCGAAACGCTCGCCGGCCACGCCAGCGAAGAAAGCTTCACCGGTGGTCGCGCCGTACATGACGGTGTTGCCCACGATGATGTTTTGCGAGGCCACGCCACGGAAATCGAGGCTGGGGCGCACCACCACGCGACCGCCAGACAGGCCCTTACCGGTGTAGTCGTTGGCTTCGCCGATCAGGTACAGGGTGATGCCGTTGCACAGGAAAGCGCCGAAGGACTGACCGCCAGTGCCTTCGAGTTGGATGCGTATGGTGTCATCTGGCAAGCCTTCTGGGTGCACCTTGGTCACCGCGCCAGACAACATGGCACCGACCGAGCGGTTCACGTTGCGGGCAGCTTCCATGAATTGGACTTTTTCGCCCTTGTCGATAGCCGGACGGCTCTTGGCGATCAACACGTTGTCCAGGGCCTTGGCCAGACCGTGGTCCTGGGTTTGCACATGGCGCACGTCCGCGTCCATCGTGACCTGCGGCACAGCCAACAGGCGTCCGAAGTCCAGGCCACGGGCCTTCCAGTGGCTCACGCCAGCGCGCATGTCGAGCAGGTCGGCGCGGCCCACCATGTCGTCGAACTTGGCAATGCCCAGCTGGGCCATGATCTGACGCACCTCTTCGGCGATGAAGAAGAAGTAGTTCACGACATGCTCAGGCTTGCCGGTGAACTTGGCGCGCAGTGCGGGGTCTTGGGTGGCCACGCCCACAGGGCAGGTGTTCAGGTGGCACTTGCGCATCATGATGCAGCCCTCGACCACCAGCGGTGCGGTGGCAAAGCCGAACTCGTCTGCGCCCAGCAGCGCGCCAATCGCCACGTCGCGACCGGTCTTCATTTGGCCGTCAGCCTGCACACGGATGCGACCCCGCAGGCCGTTGAGCACCAAGGTCTGCTGGGTTTCGGCCAAACCGATTTCCCAAGGTGAGCCGGCGTGCTTGACGGACGACCAGGGCGAAGCGCCCGTGCCACCGTCGTGGCCCGCGATCACGACGTGATCGGCCTTGCACTTGGCAACACCGGCGGCGATGGTGCCGACGCCGATTTCGGACACCAGCTTGACGCTGATGTCACTGTGCGGGGCCACGTTCTTCAGGTCGTGGATCAGCTGGGCCAAGTCCTCGATCGAGTAGATGTCGTGGTGGGGTGGTGGCGAGATCAGGCCCACACCAGGTACCGAGTGACGCAGCTTGCCGATGTACTCGGACACCTTGCCGCCGGGCAGTTGACCGCCTTCGCCGGGCTTGGCGCCCTGGGCCATCTTGATCTGGATCTGGTCGGCGCT
>JBJOIT010000016.1:0-58537 GCA_046046915.1 Pseudomonadota bacterium | reverse complement strand
CCTACTATCACCTGCAGCCTGGCGACCTGATCTACACCGGCACGCCCGAGGGGGTGGGTGCCGTGTTGCCGGGCGACAAGATCACCGGGCGCGTGCACGGGGTGGCAGAGGTGGCGCTGGTGGTGGGGGCGGCCGAGTAAACAAGGCGGGCTGATTTGTGACCCTACCTTTTTTCGCGTCTCCGTCGGACCGCATTGTGCGGGCCAGGCAACGCTATTTTGAAGAAGGGATCCTTCCGACGGGTCTGGTCAGTGACGCTATTTTTCAGTCGTGGATGCGCTGCTATCGGTCCAGACGGCAGCCTCACGACAAAGTCGAGTTCCAGCCGGTGTCGGTCAGCCGCAGTCATCTGGCAGTGCAAAAGAATCGTGAGCTCCTGGATGCCTGGCTTGGCGAGTTGCCCGAAATAGGCAACGCTCTGGGCTCTACCCACTGCTCAGCGGTCCTGACAGATGCCTCAGGTGTTCTGATTGGGCTCACACCCTTGCGGCCTACCGAACAGCGCATCATTCCCATTGCCCATCGTTTGGGTGTCAACCTGTCGGAGGAACATGTCGGCACCACTGCCCCAGGCATCGTGGTCAGAACAGGCAAGCCGGCCAGTGTGCTCGGCGCTGAGCATTACTACGACAGTGTGAGTGCGATGTTTTGCACCGCTGCCCCCATACGCGATGTGCACGGCAAACTCGCAGGGATTCTGGACTTTTCCAGTGAGGCCCGGCCATTTCACTTTGATCCTGCCGCGGTGGTGGGTTTTTATGCCGCCGCCATAGAGAACCGCCTGTTGCTGAGCCAGGCCCGTGGCCATTTGGTCATCAAGTTCCAGTTCACACCTGTGCTCATCGAGTCGCCCATGGTCGGTATGGTGGCCTTCGATGAATCCGGAAAGCTCTTGTGGGTCAACACGGCCGCCAGCCATTTGCTGGGCATTGCAGTGTCACCCGAGGAGCGCTCGGACCATCACGTCGCAGCCATCTTGAACGGCAGTTACGCCCAACTTGCATCGCTCCATGGGCGTGGCTGTGTAGCCTGGCGTTTGAGCAGTGGTTTGCAGGTGCACCTCAAGTGCGAGCTGCAGGGGGCGGGTGGGCGCCTCTTGTCCCCCGCGGTGTATGCCGGTGATGCGATTGCCGCAGGTATGACGCCAGTGACTCCAAATGCCAAGGTTGTCGCCTCGCCGCTGGCCTTTGCGCAACCGGTCGAACATGCGGACGGTGGCACCTACTTGCCACCCAACAGCCTCAAAGAAGCTGATGCTGATTTGATCCGTAAATATTTGAGCGAGTGCAAGGGCAACCTCTCTTGTGTTGCACGCAAGCTCAAGGTGTCGCGCGGCCTCGTCTACCGACGCTTGCGCGAACTTGCTATCGACCTCGAGAGCTACAAAAAAAAGTAGGCCTTTGCGGATGGGTCAGCGTGCTTTTGTTCTATTCCGGAACAAAAAACGCTAGGGATTTCCCGAGGTATGGGCAAGTCGATCGGTTTCCTACAGTCGTTGTTGTGGGGCATCGCATGAAGTCGATGTCTGCATGTTCCAACCACTGACTTACCACGAGGAAATTGACATGAACCATCACATTGAAACCAGGCCAGAACTTCAGGACGGCCTTCTGGAGCATCTGGAACGAGCCCTGATCGCTGGTCGACTGGACCGACGCGCTTTCATGCGCGCAGCTGCCGCGACCGGCTTTGGCGCCATGGGGCTGAATGCCTTGGCCGATGAATTGGATGCTGCTCGCGCCAATCAGCAAGCGCGCAGTGCCAAGTTGCAAGCTTCATATGACTACGTGGTGGTGGGCGCCGGTTCTGCGGCTTGCGCCTTGGTGGGCCGTCTGGCCGCCCGCAAAGATGCCTCTATTCTGATGATCGAGGCTGGCGACTGGGATACCGCGCCCTCAGTCATGAACCCGGGCGTCTGGTTCACCAACTTGGGCACCGAGCGTGATTGGGGTGATGTGGCCATCGCCTCGCCCAGCACCAACAACCGCGCCATTCCCGAGCACATGGGCCGGGTGGTCGGCGGCGGCAGCAGCATCAACGCCACCATCTGGGCGCGTCCTTTCAAGAACGATCTTGACCACTGGGCAGCCGTTTCCGGCGACAAGGCCTGGGGCTACGAGTCTGGCCTGGAGATCTACCGCCGCATGGAGAACTGGCAAGGTGCGCCCAGCCCCCGCTACCGCGGCCAGGGCGGCCCGGTCTGGTGTCAGCCAGCCAACGACCCCCATCCCCTCGCACCGGCCATGCTCAACGCCTGCAAGTCGCTGGGCTACAACGTTTTTGCCGATCAGAATGGCCAGCGTGAGGAAGGTGGCGAGGGCTTTGCCCTGATGAACCAGATCATCCGCGACGGTCGCCGTCAGAGCATGGCGCGCTCCTACCTGTACCCGGTGCTGTCGCGTCCCAACGTGACCGTGCTGGTAAACACCCATGTGGACCGCCTGGTGCTGTCAGGCACCAAGGTCACGGGTGTGCAGATCAACCGTGGCGGCGCCAGCAGCGTGGTGGGTGCCAACACCGAGGTTCTGTTGTGCTCCGGTGGCATCAACACGCCCAAACTGCTCATGCTCAGTGGTATCGGTGACGACGCCCAGCTCAAGCAGCATGGCATCAAGACCGTGGTGAACGCCAAGGAAGTTGGCAAGAACTTCCAGGATCACCTGTTGCACGGCGGTTGCATCTTCGAGCCCAAGGAGCACATCCCCCACCGCAACAGTGCGGCCAACGCGGCTGGCTTCCTCAAGAGCCAGGCCTCGCTGGCGGCACCCGACGTCAACATCGTGCAGATCGAACTGCCCTATGCATCCGATGTGGTGGGCAAGCAATACGCACCGCCTGCCACCAGCTGGGCTCTGTGCGCCGGCTTGGTGGCGCCCAAGAGCCGTGGCGAGATCCGTCTGCGCTCGGCCGATCCGAAAGACCGCCCCATCGTCGATGCCCGTTTCATGAGCCACCCCGACGATGTCAAGGCCTTGGCCTTTGGCATCGAAGTGAGCCGCGAGATCGGCAACTCCGCCGCCATGAAGGATTTCGTCAAGCGTGAAGTCGCTCCTGGCAAGAAGCTGCAGGGCCAGGAGATGGAAGACTTCGTGCGCAATGGCGCGACCACCTACTTCCACCAGTCCGGCACCTGCCGTATGGGCAGCGACGCTGGTGCGGTGGTCGATGCACAACTGCGTGTCAATGGTGTGCAGGGCTTGCGCATTGCCGACAGCTCCATCATGCCCCGCATTGCGTCTGTCGCCACCATGGCCACCTGCGCCCTGATCGGTGAGCGCATGGCAGACATCCTCACGGCGAAGGGCTGATCTTTCGACCGCCCATGCTGAGCTTCATCAAGAGTCTTTTTTCATCTACCGAAACTACGCCGGAGACTACTCCGGCCATCTTCCAGGAAACTGCACAAATGCAATCCCAACTCCTCATCGACAACCAGTGGGTTGACGCTGAAAACGGTGCCAAGTTCGAGCGCCGCCACCCGACCACCAACGCCCTGGTGACTGAGGCTTCTGCCGCTAGCGTGGCCGACGCCCATCGTGCAGCCGAGTCTGCTCACAAGGCCTTCAAGGCCTGGCGCTTGTCGCCGCCCAGCGAGCGCCGTCGCCTGCTGCTGAAGGCCGCCGACATCCTCGAGTCCAAAACCCCTCAATTCATCGAGGTGATGGCTGCCGAAGTGGGCGCCTCCGCCCTGTGGGCTGGCTTCAACGTGCACCTGGCCGCCAACGTGTTCCGCGAGGCAGCCTCGCTGGCCACGCAGATCCAGGGTGAGACCCTGCCCACCGACAAGCCCGGCGCCCTGTCCATGACCCTGCGCCAGGCCGTGGGCACGATCTTCAGCATCGTCCCCTGGAACGGCACGGTCGTGCTGGCCGCTCGCGCCATCGCCTACCCCATCGTGTGCGGCAACTCCGTCGTCTTCCGCGGCTCGGAAGCCAGCCCCCGCACCCACGCCCTGGTGGCCGAGGCCGTGGTGGAAGCCGGCTTCCCGGCCGGTGTGCTGAACTACCTGAGCAATTCGCCGGCCACGGCCCCAGCCGTCGTTGATGCGCTGATCGCCCACAAGGCGGTGCGACGCATCAACTTCACGGGCTCGACCCGTGTGGGCCGCATCATTGCCGAGAAGGCGGCGCAGCACGTCAAGCGCTGCCTGCTGGAGTTGGGCGGCAAGTCGCCCCTGGTGGTGCTGGACGATGCCAACGTGGACGAAGCCGTCAAGGCCGCAGTCTTCGGCTCCTTCCTGTACCAGGGCCAGATCTGCATGTCCACCGAGCGTCTGGTGGTCGATGAGAAGGTGGCGGACGAGTTTGTCGCCAAGTTTGCTGCGCGTGCCAATGAACTGGCCGCCGGCGATCCGGCCATCAACCCGGCCTGCATCATTGGCCCCATGATCAACCCGTCCTCAGGTGCGCGCATCAACGACCTGCTGCAAGATGCCTTGAGCAAGGGCGCCACGGTCGCGTGCGGCGGCGTGGCCAAGGGCGCCGTGATGCCTGCGACGGTTTTGGACCATGTCACAGCCGACATGAAGATCTACGACGAGGAGACCTTCGGCCCCATCACCGTGGTGGTTCGCGTCAAGAGCGCGGAGCAGGCCATCGAGGTGGCCAACGACAGCGCATACGGTCTGTCTTCCGGCGTCTTTGGTCGTGATGTGAACCGCGCCCTGGCGGTGGCGATGGATCTGGAGTACGGCTCCGTCCACGTCAACGGCGCCACCGTGCAGAACGAGGCCCAGGCCCCATATGGCGGCACCAAGGGTAGCGGCTACGGCCGCTTCGATGGCCGCGCCGTCATCGACGAGTTCACCGAACTGAAGTGGCTGACCATCGAGCCGCAACAGCAGCAGTACCCGTTCTGATACGGTTGCGCTTCTGGCAGTCTGGTTAGATTGCCAGAATTAAAAAAGGCCGCCAGTGATGGTGGCCTTTTTTCATTTAGGCCGGCCAGCGGCGGCGAATTTGTAGCTGGCTCAGTGTCTCGTCAGTGGGGTTGAGTACGCTTAAGCAGCATCGCGTCGCCGTAGCTGAAAAAGCGGTAGCCCTGCGCAATGGCATGCTGGTACAAGCCCATGATGTGCTCGTAACCCGCAAAGGCGCTGACCAGCATCATCAGGCTGGACTTGGGCAGGTGAAAGTTGGTGATCAGCGCGTCCACCACCTTGAAGTCAAATCCTGGCGTGATGAAGATCTGCGTGTCACCGCTGGTCTGACCCGATAGCGCCCAGGATTCGAGGGTGCGCACGGTGGTCGTGCCCACCGCCACCACTCGACCCCCGCGCGCCCGGCAATCGGCAATGGCTTGCCGGGTGGCCGCCGGCACATCAAACCACTCGCTGTGCATCTGATGCTCGGCCAGGTTTTCAGCCTTGACCGGCTGGAATGTGCCGGCGCCCACGTGCAGTGTGACGTGCGCCCTTTGCACGCCCATTGCGTCGATCTGCGCCAGCAAGGCTTCGTCAAAGTGCAGGGCGGCAGTAGGCGCCGCCACGGCGCCCGGGTTTTTGGCGAAGACGGTTTGGTAGCGCGTTAGGTCGGCTTCTGAGTCGGCGTGCGTGATGTAGGGCGGCAAGGGCACATGGCCATGCCGTTCCATCAGCGTGTAAGGGTCGTCGCCCGCATCGTTGCTGAGCACAAAGCGCAACAGGGGGCTGTCTGTGTCGGGCCAGCGCCCCAGCAGGGTGGCGCTCAGGCCATCGTCGTGAGCTGTTGCCCCGGTCAGCTTGAGGGTGGTTCCCACTTCGGGCTTTTTACTCACCCGCATGTGGGCTGCCACTTGGTTGCCTGACAGCACCCGCTCGATCAGCAGCTCGACCTTGCCGCCGGTGGGTTTTTCGCCAAACAGACGTGCTTTGATGACCTTGGTGTCATTGAAGACCAGCAGATCGCCGGCCTTCAGCAAACCGGGTAACTCACGAAAGATGCGGTCCACCGGCTGCGCACCGCTGCCATCCAGCAGGCGTGAGCCACTGCGTTCGGCCGCCGGGTACTGGGCGATCAGTTCAGGAGGCAGTGAAAAATCGAAATCGCTTAGGGTGAAGGTGCGTGGGGAGCCGGTGCCGGATGGGGTCATGGTGCGTGAGGGGCGGACGGGCCCCGTGCCAAGTGGGTGAAAGCGCCGCATTGTCGCAGGGTGCGCGTGGCCGCCCTTGGGCCTCATCAGCCTGTGCACAATCAGCGCATGCCCACCGATAAATCCGCAGCCAAACCCTTGTCTGCTCCGCAAAAGGCCCTGATCAAACTGGGGCTGAAGCGGGACATCGACTTGGCCTTGCATCTGCCGCTGCGCTACGAGGATGAAACCAAAATCATCCGGCTGGCCGATGCGCGGGACGGTGAAGTGGTGCAGATTGAGGGCACGGTGACCCGTAACGAGGTCAGTCTGCATGGTCGCCGGCAGTTGCTGGTCACGGTGGATGACGGCTCTGACACCTGCACCTTGCGGTTTTTTTCGTTTTACCCCTCGCAGCAAAAGGCCTTGGCGGTGGGTGAGCGGGTGCGGGTGCGTGGCGAAGTCAAGGGCGGCTTCATGGGGCTGGCCATGATGCACCCCGCCTTTCGGGCTGCGGGCGGGGAACTGCCCGATGCCTTGACGCCCGTTTACCCGGCCAGCGCCGGGTTGGCACAGGCCTATTTGCGACGGGCTGTGCTGGGTGGGCTGGCGCGCGCCGATTTGTCTGACACCCTGCCGCTGGCTCTGGGCGGCTTGGCGGCTCACCCGGCCTGGACCTTGCGCGAGGCGCTACGCTTTTTGCACCACCCCACGCCGGATGTGTCTTTGGCGGCGCTGGAAGACCGCAGTCATCCCGCCTGGCAGCGCCTGAAGCGGGAGGAACTGATGGCGCAGCAGCTCTCCCAGTTGCAGTCCAAGCGTGAACGCGATCGTCTGAGCGCGCCGGCGCTGCGGGCCGCAGCGGGCGGTCTGCACGAACAACTGCTGCAGGTCTTGCCCTTCGCACTGACAGCCGCGCAGCAACGTGTGGGCGAAGAAATCGCCCTCGATCTGGCCCAGCCTGTGCCCATGCACCGCCTGTTGCAGGGCGATGTGGGGGCCGGCAAAACCGTGGTGGCTGCGCTGGCGGCGGCCATCTGCATGGATGCTGGCTGGCAGTGTGCGCTGATGGCGCCGACGGAAATTTTGGCGGAGCAGCACTTCAGAAAACTGGTCGTCTGGCTGGAGCCCCTGGGCATCAAGACCGCATGGCTGACGGGCAGCCAGAAAACCAAAGAGCGCCGCGCCATGCTGGCGCTGATTGCCAGTGGCGAGGCCATGCTGGTGATTGGTACCCACGCCGTGATTCAGGACAAGGTGCAGTTCAAGAACCTTGCACTGGCCATCATCGACGAGCAGCATCGCTTCGGCGTGGCCCAGCGCCTGGCCCTGCGCAGCAAAATGCAAGCCCCTTCGGGCGAGGTCGGCGTGGACGAGGCGATGGAGCCGCACTTGCTGATGATGACGGCCACGCCCATCCCACGCACTCTGGCCATGAGTTACTACGCCGATCTGGAGGTGTCGACCCTGGATGAGCTGCCGCCCGGGCGCACCCCCATCGTGACCAAGGTGGTGAACGATGCGCGCCGGGACGAGGTGATTGCCCGCATACGCTCCCAAATCAGCCAGGGGCGCCAGGTCTACTGGGTGTGCCCCCTGATTGAGGAGAGCGAGGCGCTGGATCTCAACAATGCCACCCAGACCCATGCAGACCTCAGCGCTGCGCTGCCCGACGTGATGATTGGCCTCCTGCACTCGCGCATGCCAGTGGCCGAGAAGAAGGCCGTGATGGCCTTGTTCACCGCGGGTCAGATGGGCGTGCTGGTCAGCACCACGGTGATTGAGGTGGGGGTTGATGTGCCGAATGCCTCGCTGATGGTGATTGAGCATGCCGAGCGCTTTGGGCTGTCGCAGTTGCACCAGCTGCGTGGTCGGGTGGGGCGGGGTGCTGCGGCATCAGCCTGTGTGTTGCTGTATTCCACAGGGGATGCACCGCGCCTGAGTGAAACCGCGCGTGAGCGGCTCAAGGCAATGGCTGAGACCAACGATGGCTTCGAAATTGCCCGGCGCGATCTGGAGATCCGTGGGCCGGGTGAGTTTCTGGGTGAACGGCAGTCAGGTGCGGCCTTGCTGCGCTTTGCCGATCTGGCCACGGACGGGGAATTGCTCAACTGGGCGCGGCAAGCGGCGCCCCACATGCTGGATCAGTACCCTGAGCTCGCGCACAAGCATGTGCAGCGTTGGCTGGGGGGGCGGGCAGAGTTTTTGAAGGCCTGAACTGATAGGACAATGCGGCCATGACCCTGACCGAACTCAAATACATCGTGGCTGTGGCTCGCGAGCGCCACTTTGGTAAAGCGGCGGATGCATGTTTTGTCTCCCAGCCCACTCTGTCGGTGGCGGTCAAAAAGCTGGAGGAAGAGCTGGATCTCAAGTTGTTTGAGCGATCCGCCAACGAAGTGACGGTGACCCCCCTGGGCGAGGAAATCGTTCGACAGGCGCAGAGCGTGCTGGAGCAGGCGGCCAACATCAAGGAAATTGCCAAGCGTGGCAAAGACCCCCTGGCCGGCGCCTTGCGTTTGGGCGTGATTTACACGATCGGTCCGTATCTGTTGCCTGACCTGGTGCGCCAGATGATCACCCACACGCCTCAGATGCCTCTGATGCTGCAGGAAAACTTCACCGTCAAGTTGCTGGAGATGCTGCGCACGGGTGAACTCGATTGCGCCATATTGGCGGAGCCATTTCCTGATACGGGACTGGCCCTGGCCCCCTTGTATGACGAGCCGTTTTATGCAGCGGTTCCGGTGAATCATGCACTTGCCAGGCAGACCACGGTATCTGCCGAAGTTCTGCGACAGGAGACCATGCTGCTACTGGGCGCCGGCCATTGTTTTCGTGACCACGTGCTGGAGGTTTGCCCGGAGTTCGCGCGCTTCTCCAGCAACGCCGAAGGCATACGCAAAAGCTTTGAAGGGTCATCACTGGAGACTATCAAGCACATGGTGGCGGCGGGCATGGGGGTGACCCTGGTGCCGCGGCTCAGTGTGCCGTCGAGCGCGCTTCGTGACCAAGGGGCGACGCCTGTCGAAGGCGATGCCTTTGTCAAATATCTTCCCTTTGACGGCGATCCACCCAAGCGCCGGGTGGTGTTGGCCTGGCGCCGCAGCTTCACCCGTTATGAGGCCATCGCTGCGCTTCGCAATGCCGTCTACGCTTGTGGCTTGCCCGGCGTGACCAGATTGTCATGACCAAGGCATCCGTTTGGCGCCTGCGCGACCGCTGGCCCTTGTATCTGGATTTGATTCGTTGGAACCGCCCGGCCGGATGGCTGCTGCTGCTTTGGCCTACGTTGAGCGCCCTGTGGGTGGCGGCAGGTGGGTTTCCGGGCTGGCACTTGCTGACCGTGTTTGTTTTAGGCACGGTGCTCATGCGCAGCGCGGGCTGCTGCATCAACGATGTGGCCGACAGAGATTTTGATAAGCACGTGAAACGCACGGCACAGCGACCCGTGACCAGTGGCAAGTTGTCAGCCAGGGAGGCCTTGCTGGTGGGCGCAGTGCTGGCCCTGCTGGCATTTGGCCTTGTGTTGACCACCAATGCTGCGACCGTGGGCTGGTCATTTGTGGCCCTTGCAGTGTCGCTTGCATACCCTTATGCCAAGAGGCTGATCTCCATGCCGCAGGCCGTGCTGGGTGTGGCGTTCAGTTTTGGCATTCCCATGGCTTTTTCGGCCGTTCAGGGTGCAGACCAATTGACCCTGGGCGCTATGCAGGCCGGTGTGCCCGGTCTGGCTTGGGGCCTTCTGCTCGGCAATCTCTTTTGGGTCCTAGCCTATGACACAGAGTACGCCATGGTGGATCGGGATGACGATTTGCGCATCGGCATGAAGACTTCCGCCATCACACTGGGTCGTTGGGATGTGGTGACGGTTGCACTGTGTTATCTGATGTATTTGTTAACCTGGAGTCTGCTGGTGTGGCAGAGGACGCAGCCCCTGCTCTTTGGTCTGGCCATCGCTGTGGCGGGCATCCAAGCCATTTGGCATGTGTACCTGATCAGGAGCCGTGCCCGCCAGGATTGCTTCAAGGCTTTTCGCCTCAATCACTGGCTGGGCTTGACCTTGTTTGTGGGAATTGCCGGCAGCAGCCTGATTTAGGCTACTGCCCAGCAGCCTGTGCGTTTTGCTGCTCACTGGCCAAACTCTTTGCCCAGTTCTGCGGCTCTGGCTCCGGCCGCTAACATGGCCTTGATGAACAGCGGCTTGACCTGGTTTTCTTCCATAAAGGTGAGGGCCGCGTATGTGGTGCCGCCTTTGGATGTCACGCGTTGGCGCAAAACCTCTGGCGTCTCGCTGGAAGCGCGTGCCAGTTCTCCGGCGCCTATAAATGTGGCAACGGCTAATTGGTAGGCCTGCTCTGCTGACAAGCCCATCTGCGCGCCCGCGGCGGTCATGCTTTCCATGAAGTAAAACATGTAGGCAGGACCGGAGCCGGAAAGAGCTGTGACGGCATCAAGCTGCTCTTCGCGTTCCAGCCAGATCAGTTGCCCGGTCGATGCCACCACTTGTTCGACAAGGGCGCGCTCATCAGCATTGACGAAGGCGCGAGGAAACAAGCCAGTGATGCCTTTTCCAATCAAGGCTGGCGTATTTGGCATCGCCCGCACCACACGATCTGTTTTTAGCCAGGTGGCAATGCTGTCACTGGGGATGCCGGCTGCCACACTCAGATGCAGCGCCTTGGCGGCGTAAGGGGAGACTGCCGCTGCCGCCTCCCTGAAGGTCTGAGGCTTGACCGCCCAGACAATGAGATCAACTTGTGTCAGAACCTGGCTGGCGTTGGCGTGTGCCTCAATGCCAAAACTGCTTTGCAGTTTGTGACGGGCCTCCTCAAAAGGCTCTATGACCACGAACTGGCCCGCCGTAAATCCCTGACTAAGCAAGCCGCTGATGATGGCCGAGGCCATATTGCCGCCGCCGATAAATCCAATTGTTAGCTTCACGAGTGTTCTTCCTCTTAACCAAGCTGTCGCCCGAGGCGAAAACTGGATTGTCGCAGTAGGTCCGGGAGAAGAAAAATGAAGTCGAATGCTAAAAATGGTTGACGATGCAGAAAAGTCTGGTAATAATCGCAGGCTTCGCTTGAAAAAGCGCAAGTTTCTGCCCAGCGAAAACGGTGTGAGTGGTTCATGCCGCAGACGACGGGCCCAAGACTGACTGTGTTGTTGCAAAACACGCGGTGCAAGTTGGGAATATTGAAATGATCCAGACTGAATCTCGACTAGAAGTGGCTGACAACACGGGTGCTAAGTCCGTCCTGTGCATCAAGGTGCTGGGTGGTTCTAAGCGTCGCTATGCAAGTGTCGGTGACATCATCAAAGTTAGCATCAAGGAAGCTGCTCCTCGTGGTCGCGTCAAAAAAGGCGAGATCTACAGCGCAGTGGTGGTGCGTACGGCCAAGGGCATCCGTCGCGGCGACGGTTCTTTGGTTAAATTCGACGGCAACGCGGCAGTGTTGCTCAATGCCAAGCTGGAGCCAATCGGCACCCGCATCTTCGGGCCAGTCACGCGTGAATTGCGTACTGAGAAGTTCATGAAGATCGTGTCCCTTGCTCCTGAAGTACTGTAAGGAAGCGCCATGAACAAGATTCGCACAGGCGACGAAATCATCGTGCTCACCGGGCGCGACAAGGGTAAGCGCGGAAAAATCGCGTTGCGTAAAGATGACTCCCACGTTGTGGTCGAGGGCATCAATCTGGTGAAGAAGCACACCAAGCCAAACCCCATGAAGGGTTTGACGGGTGGCATCACCGAGAAAGCCATGCCTATTCACCAATCCAACGTTGCAATTTTCAATGCAGCAACGGGCAAGGCGGATCGCGTGGGCATCAAACTGCTGGCAGACGGCAAGCGCGTGCGCGTTTACAAGTCCACTGGCGAAGAAATCAAGGCGGCATAAGCAATGGCACGTTTGCAACAACACTATCGCGAGAAAGTCGCGCCCGAGTTGATGGCTAAGTTTGGCTACACCTCGCCAATGCAGATTCCCCGTTTGAGCAAGATCACCCTGAACATGGGTGTGAGCGAAGCGGTGGCTGACAAGAAGGTTATGGACAACGCGGTGGCTGATTTGACCAAGATTGCTGGTCAGAAGCCTGTGGTGACCAAGGCCAAGAAAGCTATCGCAGGTTTCAAGATCCGCGAAGGCCAGGCCATTGGTTGCATGGTGACGCTGCGTGGCGTTCAGATGTATGAGTTTTTGGATCGTTTTGTGACCGTGGCTTTGCCTCGCGTTCGTGACTTCCGTGGTATTTCCGGTCGTGCTTTTGATGGCCGCGGTAACTACAACATCGGCGTCAAAGAGCAGATCATTTTCCCTGAGATTGAATATGACAAGGTGGATGCCTTGCGTGGCCTCAATATCAGCATCACCACGACGGCAAAGACAGACGAAGAGTGCAAGGCGCTGCTCGCTGGATTCCGTTTCCCGTTCAAGAACTGAGGTGACCTGTGGCAAAAATGGCTTTAATCGAGCGTGAGCTCAAGCGTGACAAACTGGTTGCCAAGTATGCAAAAAAGCATGCTGAGCTGAAAAGTATTGCCAACGACGCAAAGCGTAGCGACGAAGAGCGTGCGCAAGCTCGCTTGGGCTTGCAGAAGTTGCCCCGCAACGCCAACCCAACCCGTCAGCGCAACCGTTGTGCTATCACGGGTCGGCCACGTGGCACGTTCAAGCAGTTTGGCTTGGCTCGTGCAAAGATTCGCGAAATGGCATTTGCCGGTGAGATTCCCGGCATCGTCAAGGCCAGCTGGTAAGCGACAGGAGACATAGACATGAGCATGAGTGATCCCATCGCCGACCTGCTGACGCGTATTCGTAACGCGCAAATGGTTGCAAAAACCACAGTATTGGTTCCTTCCTCCAAAGTGAAGGTAGCCATTGCCCAAGTGTTGAAAGACGAAGGCTACATCGACGGTTTTAGTGTGAAAACCGAGGGCGGCAAGTCCGAGCTCGAAATTGCACTGAAGTACTACGCCGGTCGCCCTGTGATTGAGCGAATCGAGCGCGTAAGCCGTCCCGGCCTGCGTGTCTACCGTGGCAGCGATGCCATTCCGCAAGTTCAGAACGGTTTGGGTGTGGCAATTGTCACGACCCCCAAAGGTGTGATGACTGATCGTAAAGCGCGCGCATCCGGTGTCGGTGGCGAAGTGCTTTGCTACGTCGCGTAAGCGTCCCACCGAGGAGTTATTAATATGTCCCGTGTAGGAAAAATGCCCGTGACCGTCCCCGCAGGCGTGGATGTGTCCATCAAGGAAGACCAAATCACCGTCAAGGGTGCTGGTGGTGCCTTGTCTTTGGCTCAGAGTTCTGTTGTCAAGGTCGTTGCAGAAGGTGGCAAGCTGAGTTTTACGCCGGCCAATGAGTCGCGTGAAGCCAATGCCATGAGCGGCACCATGCGCCAGTTGGTCAACAACATGGTTGTAGGTGTGACCAAGGGTTTTGAGAAGAAGTTGAACCTGGTTGGCGTGGGTTACAAAGCCCAGGCACAAGGCAACAAACTCAACCTGTCGGTTGGTTTCTCTCATCCGGTCAACAAAGAAATGCCTGAAGGCATTACTGTGGCAACGCCTGGTCCTACAGAAGTGGTGATCAAGGGTGCTGACCGTCAGCGCGTTGGCCAAGTGGCTGCTGAAATTCGTGCAATTCGTCCTCCTGAGCCTTACAAAGGCAAGGGCATCCGTTATTCGGATGAGAAGATCACGATCAAAGAAACCAAGAAGAAATAAGGAGCTGCACTATGTTGACCAAGAAAGAGCAGCGTCTGCGTCGTGCACGGCAGACCCGCATTCGAATTGCGTCGCAAGGCATTGCACGCTTGACTGTCAATCGCACCAATTTGCACATCTACGCCAGCGTGATCTCTGGCGACGGTGCCAAGGTGATTGCAAGCGCTTCAACCTCCGAAGCAGAAGTTCGCGCAGCATTGGGTGCTGCTGGCAAGGGCGGCAACGTCTCCGCCGCGCAAATCATTGGCAAGCGTGTGGCTGAGAAGGCCAAAGCTGCTGGTGTCGAAAAGGTTGCTTTTGACCGCTCCGGGTTTGCCTACCATGGCCGCGTCAAGGCTCTGGCAGATGCAGCTCGTGAAGCTGGCTTGCAGTTCTAAGCAGATCGGAATTAATGATGGCTAAAGTTCAAGCGAAAATGCAGGGTCGGGCCGAAGGTCCTGAGGATGGTCTGCGGGAAAAGATGATTGCGATTAACCGCGTCACCAAGGTGGTGAAGGGTGGTCGTATTCTCGGTTTTGCAGCTCTGACCGTGGTTGGTGATGGCGATGGTCGCGTTGGTATGGGCAAGGGCAAGTCGAAAGAAGTGCCTGCTGCAGTACAAAAAGCGATGGAAGAAGCTCGCCGTAATCTGAACAAGGTTTCACTGAAAAACGGCACCATTCACCACAAGGTGATGGGTCACCACGGCGCAGCGTCCGTGATGATGGCGCCAGCGCCCAAGGGTACTGGCATCATTGCCGGCGGCCCTATGCGTGCGGTGTTCGAAGTGATGGGTATCACTGACATCGTTGCAAAGAGCCACGGTTCTACCAATCCTTACAACATGGTGCGTGCAACGCTCGACGCGCTGTCCAACTCCACCACACCGGCGGAAGTGGCGGCCAAGCGTGGCAAAACCGTTGAAGAACTCTTCGTTTAATCCGGGAGTTTTGATATGACTACTCAACAAAAAATCAAAGTTCAATTGGTGCGTAGCCCAATTGGGTGCCAAGAGTCTCACCGTGCAACGGTGCGTGGTCTTGGTCTGCGTAAGGTGAACAGCACCAGCGAACTGGTGGATACGCCTGAAGTTCGCGGCATGATTAACAAGATCAGCTACCTGGTCAAGGTGCTCTAAGAGGGATTGATGATGGAACTCAATAGCATTAAGCCCGCAGACGGAGCCAAGCACTACAAGCGCCGTGTCGGCCGTGGTATCGGTTCTGGCTTGGGTAAAACTGCCGGCCGTGGCCACAAGGGTCAAAAATCGCGCGCTGGTGGATACCACAAGGTCGGCTTCGAAGGCGGTCAGATGCCTATGCATCGTCGTCTGCCTAAGCGTGGATTCAAATCGCATCTGCTGCAGTTCAATGCCGAAGTCACCTTGACTGCCCTTGAACAACTGGGTGCTGCCGAAGTCGACATGCTCGCTCTGAAGCAAGCAGGCTTGATTTCCGAAAAAGCTAAAGTGGTCAAGGTCATCAAGTCTGGTGTCATCACTCTGGCGGTCAAGTTGACCGGTATTGGTGCGACTGCTGGTGCTAAGGCCTCCATTGAGGCTGTCGGCGGTAGCGTAGCCTGAAACCGGCGTTGAAAGACGAGCGCAGTGGCAACTAATCCGACACAACTGGCCAAGACGGGCAAGTTCGGCGACTTGCGTCGTCGGCTGGTGTTCCTGTTATTGGCGTTGGTGGTGTACCGTTTGGGTGCGCACATCCCGGTGCCTGGCATTGATCCGGCTCAGCTTCAGCAGTTTTTCAAGGGACAACAGGGTGGTATCTTGGGCATGTTTAACATGTTCTCGGGTGGCGCACTGTCTCGCTTCACGATCTTTGCATTGGGCATCATGCCCTACATCTCTGCATCGATCATCATGCAGCTGCTGTCATACGTGTTGCCTTCGTTCGAGCAGTTGAAGAAAGAAGGCGAAGCAGGCCGCCGCAAGATTACCCAGTTCACGCGCTATGGAACTCTTGGTTTGGCTCTGTTTCAATCCATTGGTATCGCTGTTGCTCTGGAAAGTTCTCCTGGTCTGGTGATTGCCCCTGGTTTTGGCTTCCGCATGACTGCTGTCGTCACGCTAACCGCAGGAACCATGTTCCTGATGTGGCTGGGCGAGCAAATCACGGAACGTGGTCTGGGTAACGGGATTTCGATACTCATCTTTGGCGGCATTGCTGCTGGCCTACCTAATGCCATTGGCGGACTGTTGGAGTTGGTGAGAACGGGTGCAATGAGCATTATTGTTTCCTTGTTCATCGTGGTTCTGGTCGCATTGGTCACATTCTTTGTGGTGTTTGTCGAGCGCGGTCAACGAAAAATACTGGTGAATTACGCACGCCGTCAGGTTGGCAACAAGGTCTATGGTGGTCAATCGTCACACTTGCCCCTGAAGTTGAACATGGCTGGCGTCATACCGCCCATCTTCGCTTCGTCGATCATTCTGCTTCCGGCAACGGTCGTGGGCTGGTTCAGCACCGGTGAGTCGATGGTTTGGCTCAAGGACATTGCAAGTTCATTGACCCCAGGTCAGCCGATCTATGTCATGTTCTACGCTGCAGCGATTGTGTTCTTCTGTTTCTTCTACACTGCTTTGGTATTCAACAGCAGGGAAACCGCAGACAACCTGAAGAAGAGTGGTGCATTTATTCCTGGCATTCGGCCTGGTGAACAAACAGCTCGCTACATCGACAAGATATTGCTGCGATTGACGCTAGCCGGTGCGGTTTACATCACATTGGTGTGTTTGTTGCCTGAATTTTTGATCTTGAAGTACAACGTTCCTTTCTACTTTGGTGGAACGTCACTCTTGATCATTGTGGTGGTCACCATGGATTTCATGGCGCAAGTTCAGAATTACATGATGTCGCAGCAGTACGAGTCATTGCTCAAGAAGGCGAATTTCAAGGCGTCCTGAAGAGCACAGTATCAGGGCAGATGTATGCGGTGAGCGTGCATCGTCCAGGTGACAAAGAAACGCTGGAGCTTTTCCAGTCGATCTGAGTCGGGCCAGAATAATATTCAGGGCCAAGTAAAAAGCAAGGTTCATGGTTTCGATTCACATCGAATAGAAGCAAGAGTTTTAGGAGAAAGAAATGAAAGTTTCGGCTTCGGTCAAGAAAATTTGCCGCAACTGCAAAATCATCCGTCGCAACGGCGTGGTACGTGTGATCTGTACAGATCCACGTCACAAGCAGCGTCAGGGTTAATTGCAAGAGTTTTAGAGGACGAAAATGGCACGTATCGCTGGCATCAACATTCCGCCACACAAGCATTCTGAGATTGGCCTGACCGCCATTTTTGGAATTGGTCGCACACGCGCTCGCAAGATTTGCGAAGCTTGTGGCATCGAGTATTCCAAGAAGGTCAAGGACTTGACCGACGCCGATCTCGAAAAAATTCGCGATCAGATCGCTTTGTTCACCATCGAAGGTGACCTGCGTCGTGAGACAACCATGAACATCAAGCGTTTGATGGACATCGGTTGCTACCGTGGCTTCCGCCACCGTCGTGGCCTTCCCATGCGTGGCCAGCGTACGCGTACCAACGCCCGCACCCGTAAGGGCCCCCGTAAGGGCGCAGCGGCTCTGAAGAAATAACAGGAACTGAGAGACCCCTATGGCAAAAGCTCCTTCCAATAACGCCGCTCAACGCGTTCGCAAGAAAGTTCGTAAGAACGTTGCGGACGGCATTGCACACGTTCACGCGTCGTTTAACAACACCATCATCACCATCACCGACCGTCAAGGCAATGCCTTGTCGTGGGCTTCGTCGGGTGGCCAGGGTTTCAAGGGTTCGCGTAAGTCGACACCTTTTGCAGCTCAGGTCGCATCTGAGGTGGCAGGCCGCGCTGCGGTTGAACAGGGTATCAAGAATCTCGACGTCGAGATCAAGGGTCCTGGTCCCGGTCGTGAGTCTTCGGTGCGTGCGCTGGCTGCACTCGGCATTCGTATCAATATGATCGCTGACGTCACCCCCGTACCCCACAACGGCTGCCGCCCTCAAAAGCGTCGTCGTATCTAATTCGTTAACAAGCCCACCGCCACCTAGCCTCAGGCTGGTGGCTCCCGCAACTCGTTGCGGAAGATGACAAAAAGGAAGATCAAGTGGCACGCTACCTAGGCCCCAAGGCTAAACTTTCCCGCCGCGAAGGCACCGACCTGTTCCTGAAGAGCGCACGTCGTTCTATTGGCGACAAGGCTAAATTCGATTCAAAACCTGGTCAACACGGCCGCACTTCCGGTGCACGTACCTCTGACTACGGCCTGCAATTGCGCGAAAAGCAAAAAGTCAAGCGCATGTATGGCGTGATGGAAAAGCAGTTCCGTCGCTATTTCGAAGAAGCTGATCGTCGTAAAGGTAACACGGGCGCCAATTTGCTCTCACTGCTGGAATCGCGTCTCGATAACGTGGTTTACCGCATGGGTTTTGGTTCTACCCGCGCAGAAGCACGTCAGCTGGTGTCGCACAAGGCGATCACGGTGAACGGCCAATCCGTCAACATCCCTTCCTTCATGGTCAAGACAGGTGATGTGGTTGCCGTGCGTGAAAAGTCCAAAAAGCAGAATCGTATCGTCGAGGCTCTGCAGTTGGCTCAGCAAGTCGGCATGCCTGACTGGGTTGAAGTGAACAGTGACAAGGCCGAAGGCACTTTCAAGAAGGTGCCTGACCGTGACCAATTTGGCGCGGATATCAATGAATCGTTGATTGTTGAGTTGTACTCACGTTAATCCCGGTTCTTTTCGCTCCCCACCCCGAACCGCGCACTGCTTGCATCACCTGCAAGCTGCGCGGTTTATCAGCCTTACCGGTGTAACGAGCCGGGGGTATTGAGAGGAACATTGAATGCAATCAAATCTGCTGAAGCCCAAAGCCATCAACGTCGAACAACTCGGTGCAAATCGTGCCAAGGTTGCTCTTGAGCCGTTTGAGCGTGGTTACGGCCATACCCTGGGTAACGCCCTGCGCCGCGTGTTGTTGTCCTCCATGCCCGGTTTCGCGGCGACGGAAGTGACGATTGCTGGCGTGCTCCATGAGTACTCGTCGATCGACGGTGTGCAAGAGGACGTGGTCAACATTCTGCTGAATCTCAAGGGCGTGGTCTTCAAGCTGCACAACCGCGACGAAGTGACGCTCAGCTTGCGTAAAGACGGTGAAGGTGTTGTTACGGCAGCCGATATTCAGACGCCTCACGATGTTGAAATCGTTAACCCTGATCATGTGATTGCCCACCTTT
The DNA here is from genome assembly GCA_046046915.1 of Pseudomonadota bacterium. Taxonomy (GTDB): domain Bacteria; phylum Pseudomonadota; class Gammaproteobacteria; order Burkholderiales; family Burkholderiaceae_C; genus JBEEJZ01. The sequence goes on along the minus strand of JBJOIT010000016.1, from coordinate 39,545 downwards.
CGCATGGCGGCAAACTCGACATGCAGATCAAGGTTGAAAAAGGCCGTGGCTATGTGCCCGGCAACATGCGTCGTCATGCGGATGAGCCCACCAAGTCGATTGGTCGTATTGTGTTGGATGCGTCCTTCTCGCCAGTCAAGCGCGTGAGTTACTCGGTCGAAAACGCTCGCGTCGAGCAGCGTACCGATCTGGACAAGCTGGTGGTTGAAATTGAGACCAACGGTGCAGTGACTGCTGAGGATGCAGTCCGCGCCTCTGCACGTATCCTGGTCGAGCAGTTGTCCGTGTTCGCACAACTCGAAGGTGCCGAACTAGCTGCCTTTGACATGCCTTCCTCGCGTGGCAGTTCGAACTTTGATCCGATCCTGTTGCGCCCTGTGGATGAGCTCGAATTGACTGTGCGTTCGGCTAACTGCTTGAAGGCGGAGAACATTTACTACATCGGTGACTTGATTCAACGCACCGAAAACGAACTGCTCAAGACGCCTAACCTGGGTCGCAAGTCTTTGAATGAGATCAAGGAAGTGCTTGCCTCTCGCGGCCTGACCTTGGGCATGAAACTTGAGAACTGGCCGCCAGCATCTCTAGAGAAGCGATAATCAAGAGCTATTCATAACGGCACCTTTGCTCAGTGCTACGAGCAGTACCTGATACGGCTGCTCTTGAAACCTAAGGAAACTTACCATGCGTCACGGACACGGACTTCGTAAACTCAACCGCACCAGCGAACACCGTCTGGCAATGCTTCGCAACATGATGAACTCTCTCATCGAACACGAAGCCATCAAGACCACGGTTCCCAAGGCCAAAGAACTTCGCCGTGTGGTGGAGCCCATGATCACCTTGGCTAAAGAAGCGACGCTGGCAAACCGCCGCCTGGCTTTTGACCGTTTGCGTGATCGTGACAGCGTCACCAAGCTGTTTAACGAACTCGGCCCACGTTTCAAGGCTCGTCCTGGTGGCTACACGCGCATCCTGAAAATGGGTTTTCGCGTGGGCGATAACGCGCCTATGGCCTTGGTTGAACTGGTTGATCGCGCAGAAGTTTCTACAGAAGTTGCTGCAGACGCAGAAACCAAGTCAGAATAAGTTATACTCTACCACTTACCGCGCGATGGAGCAGTCTGGTAGCTCGTTGGGCTCATAACCCAAAGGTCGGAGGTTCAAATCCTTCTCGCGCAACCAAAAAAAGCAGTCAATCTGCATCAAAAAATGCCCACTAGTTGGGCATTTTTTGTTTGTCGGCCTCGGTTTACGAAGATTCTGGAGGGACTCGTTCAATCTCAACCAGGCAGTCGTAAAAAGTGGGCGCCTTGCCCAGGTCTGTCAGGCGCTGACTGGTCAGCTCGTTGACATTGGTTCCATGCGTACCTAGCTTACGCCACCAGATCCCTAGTCCATTCACAACGCTGATTCTGGCTCGTGTCGTCACCACAGCTGAGCAGTGATAGCTTCCTCGGTCATTGAAGACGCGCACGCTGTCCCCAGATTGAATGCCCCGGGTAGTGGCATCCAAGGGATGTATTTCAACCATCGGTTGACCCTCGATCGCACGTAAACTTTTTACATTCACAAACGTCGAATTGAGGAAATTCCGCGCAGGTGGAGAAATCATGGCCAAGGGAAATCTCGACGAGGTGCCCAGGGCTTCATGATTGGGAATGTAGTCTGGTACAGCGCATAAACCTTGGTCCTGCAGACGTTGGCTAAAGAACTCGCATTTCCCAGAGGGGGTCGGAAAGTTTCCATTCGCGAATGGCGTGTCCGTAAGGCTCAATGAACTGAAACCATTCGCCAATAAAGTGCCAAAGTCAACCTTGTCTCCAAAAGCCAGACGACACAAGGTCTCGTCATCTTCTGCGAAACAAGGTTCAGTAAAACCCATGGCACATGCCAACTCTCTAAAAATTTGCGTATTTGGTTTGGACTCACCCACCGCAGGCAGGGCCGGACGATTGAGCAAAACATCCGTGTGACCATAGCTGCTGTGGATGTCCCAATGTTCAAGTTGGGTTGTGGCAGGCAACACATAGTCGGCGTAATCAGCGGTATCGGTCTGAAAATGTTCAAGTACGACGGTGAACAAGTCTTCCCGAGCAAACCCCGCGACCACCTTTGAGGAGTCAGGCGCAACGGCCACCGGATTGCTGTTGTAAACCACCAGTGACTCAATGGCCGGACCGTAGCTAGGAGACGCCGCGCGCAGCAAGTCGTCGCCGATGGTGCTCATATTGATGGCTCTGGGCTTGCGATCCCCTAGGAGTTCGGGCATCTCGAGTGCCCGCCTTTGAACAGGGAAATGCCCTGAGCTCGATAACAGCATGCCACCGCCCTCGTGGCGCCAGGCGCCAATCAAGGCTGGAAGGCATGCAATCGCACGCACTGCATTTCCACCGCCCCGTGTACGTTGAAGGCCGTAGTTCATGCGGATGGAGGCCGGCATCTGCGTTTCAAAGCAGCGTCCATAGTCATGCGCTAACTGCTGAATCTGGCTTGCTGGAATGCCGCAGGTGAGTGCTGCGCGCTCCGGCGACCACTCAAGAGCGCGGGCACGCAAGTCATCCCAGCCAAGGGTGTGCCGACTGATGTAGTCGTGATCAAGCCAGTCATGGACGATGAGCTCATGCATCAATGCCAAGGCAAGCGCGGCGTCTGTACCTGGAAGCAGTGCGATGTGTTCGTGGCATTTTTCTGCTGTTTCCGTATGGCGGGGATCAATGCAGATCAGCTTGGCGCCGGCACGCTTGGCCTCTTGCGCATAACGCCAGAAATGAAGATTGCTACCTATGGAGTTGCTGCCCCAGATGACGATGAGGCGAGACTTGGCAAAGCTTACCACCTTCATGCCGACCTTGGCACCAAGGGTATGGATCAGTGCCTCGCCGCCTGCAGAGGCACAAATGGTGCGCTCAAGCAAGGAGGCGCCCAGACGATGAAAAAATCGCGCAGACATGCTTTCACCCTGCACCAAACCCATGGTGCCCGCATAGCTGTAGGGCAGGATGGCCTGAGAGGCGTCGGGTCCTCGGGCAGCAATTTCCTTCAAACGGCTTGCAATATCTGACAGTGCCACATCCCAGCTAACACGTTCAAACTGCCCAAGGCCCTTGGGCCCTGTGCGTTTCATGGGATAGAAAATGCGCTCGGGGTGATGCGTCCGTTCTGCGTATCGCGACACCTTGGTGCACAGCGCACCAGCGGTGTGGGGGTGCATGGGGTTGCCTTGAACCTTGATGGCCACCCCCCCTTTAACCGTGGTGATCATCGAGCAGGTATCTGGGCAGTCATGAGGGCATGCTCCAAGCACCTGACTGCTTGTAGAGAAAGGCGCATCGGTGGCGTTGCTGTCGTGTGGGGAGGTGTGCGCAGTTTGCATTTGTATGGGAAGGCGATGAGCTTTTACGTCCTGTCCCCTTTGTATCACGCGGCAGCAGAGATGGGAGCGCGCAGCTAGACTAGTCAAAGCTTATGCATCTTGAGGAGGTGGTTGATGGGAGTTATCGAGTCCTTAGTCGCCGGGGCACAGGAAATCAGCGCCCTTCGACGCGACATCCATGCGCATCCGGAACTTTGCTTTCAGGAATTCAGAACCGCAGACCTAGTGGCTCAAAAGCTGATGGAATGGGGAATTCCGGTGGAGCGCGGCCTGGGCGGTACCGGGGTAGTTGGCATCGTCAGGGGTACTTCAAACACATCAGGGCGGGCGATCGGCTTGCGTGCGGACATGGACGCTCTGCCCATGCAGGAGGTCAATACATTTGCACACGCCAGCCAAGCCCCGGGGAAGATGCATGCCTGTGGCCACGATGGCCACACCGCGATGCTGCTCGCAGCGGCCCAATATTTGGCGCAACATCGCGAATTTGATGGCACCGTCTATCTGATTTTTCAGCCGGCAGAAGAGGGCGGTGGTGGTGCCCGGGAAATGATCCGGGACGGTCTGTTTGAGCGTTTCCCGATGGAGGCTGTGTTTGGCATGCACAACTGGCCTGGCATGAAGCCGGGGAGTTTTGCTGTGAGCCCAGGGCCGGTCATGGCTTCGAGCAATGAATTCAAGATCACGATACGGGGCAAGGGTGCACATGCAGCCATGCCTCACAACGGGCTCGATCCGGTGCCGGTGGCCTGCCAGTTGGTGCAAGGCTTCCAGACCATCATCACCCGAAACAAGAAGCCCATCGACGCGGGCGTGATTTCGGTCACCATGATTCATGCTGGCGAGGCGACCAACGTGATCCCCGACTATTGCGAGCTGCAGGGAACGGTACGGACATTCTCAATCGAGGTGCTCGACATGCTGGAGCAGCGCATGCGTGACATGACTGCCCATACTTGTGCAGCCTATGGCATGCAAGCCGAATTCGCCTTCAAACGTAATTACCCGCCCACAATCAACAGCGCTCCCGAGGCTGAATTTGCCCGTCGGGTAATGACTGATCTGGTGGGCGTGGAGCACGTACTTCTCCAGGAGCCCACCATGGGGGCAGAGGATTTCTCCTTCATGTTGATGGAAAAACCTGGGTGCTATTGCTTCATTGCCAATGGCGACGGAACACACCGCGACATCGGTCACGGTGAGGGCCCTTGTGTGCTCCACAACCCCAGCTACGACTTCAACGACGCCTTGATCCCACTGGGGGCGAGCTACTGGGTTCGTCTGGCCGAGGCTTGGCTGCGAAGCCCAAAGGTTTAGAGCCGGCTCAGTGCCAGCTGGCGAGACCGTGCAATCTCCAGCAAGCCATCAAAAATCAGGTTGTCGACCAATTCGATGGGGGTGGACATACTGGGCGCCATCTTCCAGCCCGCCCCGCCGGTCATGATGCAGGCAGGGTCTTCGCCACAGTGCTGACGTACATGCTGAACCATGCGTTCAACTGCGCCGGCGATGGCGTAAGTGCCCCCACTCGTCAGGGCGTCGCTGGTGTTGGTTGGGAATGGACGCACCTCGCCGGTGGGTACATGCAGCCCGGCCGTGCCAGATTCCAGGGCCCTTAGCATGATGCCGTGGCCAGGCAGGATCAGTCCACCCAGGAAACGACCCGTTGCGTCGATGGCTTCCACCGTCACGGCCGTGCCCACCATGACCACCACCAGTGGGCGCTTGCGTCCACTGGCCACGATCCGCTGCCATGCCCCGATGATGGCCACCCAACGGTCCGCACCCAAACGGGTGGGGTGGTCGTAACCGTTGGTGACGCCTGCCTCAAACTCGCTGGAAATCACCCAATGCGGACTGACGTCCCAAATTTCCATCTGTTCCTGAACGCGTAGCTTGACGGCATCGCCTGCCACCACGCAGCCCAGCATCGCGTCGGGCGGAGGCAGGTCAGACCAGACCGATTCGGCCAGCCGGTCTATGTTTTCCAGAAACTCAGCGCCTTGTGCGAGAGGCGTGCTACAAGGAACAGGGGTGTCGTAAAGGGCCCATTTAAGCCGAGTGTTGCCGATATCCAGGGCCAGCAAGCTCATGATGCTGGATCAGGCTTGCCGCCAGGGCAACCCTTGAAGACGCCAGCCGCCTTTGTTGCCACGGTGTGCGTTGCTGTCGGGGTCCCCCTCGAAGCCCTCCAGGATGTTGTAGGCCTCAAACCCCAACTCAGTCGCTCGTCTTGCGGCCGCAATCGATCGGACGCCACTGCGGCACAGCAGGACTGCCTTTTTGCCGTCAGCCAACGCTGTTTGCAAACCTTGTTCAAAACCTGGGTTCATGGCCATGCCTGGCCATTGTTTCCATGCCAAGCCTACGGCGCCCGGCACAAAGCCGACCCATTCGCGTTCGGCATCGGTACGCACGTCTATCAGCACCGCTTCTCCTGCTTGCCACCAGCGATAAGCCAATGTGGCACTCACATCGCCGGCATAGCCTTCTGCTGGCAAGGCGCCCAAGGCGTCTGCAACCCTACCCGCGGCGTCGGCGTCATGGCGCAAACCCGACACCAAGTTGGCGGGCACGGCCTCATCCATGCGACGCGGGCGTGGCAGGTTAAGGCCATTCATGGTGTCGACAAATTCCGCGAGGGTCTTGCCCGCAATACGCGCATTGCCAGCCTTCTCGGCACCTATGCTGGAGTGCGTGCGTTGCTGGTAGTCATGTCCAGGCCAGACCACAGTGTCGTCCGGCAAACTAAACAGTACTTGCGTGATGCTGCTGTACAGGTCGGCAGCGCTGCCAGACTGAAAGTCGCTGCGTCCGCAACCATTGATCAACAAGGTGTCACCAGTGAACACGTGCTGGGTGCAGTTTGTTTCCCACAGAAAACTCATGCTGCCGGCGGTATGGCCCGGCGTGTGCAGGGCAGTGATCTTCTGGCTGCCGAAGCTTAGGGTGTCCTGATTCGCCAGCTGGACGGCAGCGGTACTGATGCCACAAGCTCGCGGCACTGCCGTACGTGCGCCAGCGTGCTCGGCGAGCTGACCCGCGCTGGTGATGTGGTCCGCATGCGCGTGAGTCTCCACCGTCCAGATCAACTTCAGGTCCTTGTCCCGCAGCACCTGCAGGTCACGTTCCAGTTGTTCGCTGACCGGATCAATGATCAGCGCCTCGCGCGTTTGCACGTCATACAAAACATAGGTGTACGTGCTGGACGCCGGGTCAAAAAGTTGTATGGGTTGCATAGACGAGGGTGGCCGCTTCTGAGCTGGGCTTATTGCAAAATTGGCACTTTATAGGATTTTGAAGATGAATTATCTGCAGCCGCTGTTGGGCGGCATCATGATCGGGCTGGCCAGTTGGTTGCTGTTGGCAGGGGTTGGGCGCATTGCGGGCATCAGCAGCATCACCGCTGATGCCTTCATCAGAGGTCTACGCGGCGCGGACTGGCGTTGGGCTTTCTTGCTTGGCTTGGTGTTGGGCGGTGCCATGTTTGCGCTTTGGCTGTCGCCACCTGTGGCTCAGGCGCGCTCCCCCTTGATGCTGGCCGGTGCCGGTTTGCTGGTGGGCGTGGGTACCACTTTGGGCGCTGGTTGCACCAGCGGGCATGGGGTATGCGGTCTAGGTCGGCGTTCCTGGCGTTCCTTGGTGGCTGTCCTGGTTTTCATGTCCACCGGGTTCGCAACGGTTGGGATCATGAAGGCATGGGCTTTTTGAGCGGTAATCAAAAATGAACTCTCAATTCAAAAGTGCTTTCCCTGCGTTGGCCTTGTCGTTTTTTTGCGGCGTGTTTTTTGCAGCTGGGCTGGTGGTGTCAGGCATGACACAGCCCGCCAAGGTGATTGGATTTCTAAACATCGGCGCCATGTTGGATGGTGGCTTTCCCGGGGCTTGGGACCCGTCCCTGGCATTTGTGATGGGTGGTGCGGTGCTGGTAACACTGCTTGCCTTCGCCATCACACCGAGGCCACATCGCCAACCCTGGCTGGCCAGGTCATTCAAGTTGCCCACGAGGACGGATGTGGATCTGCCCCTTGTTTTGGGCGCAGCCCTGTTTGGTGTGGGGTGGGGGCTGGGTGGTTTTTGCCCTGGGCCAGCACTTGCTTCCGTGTTGATCGGATCTCAGGATGCGGTGATTTTTTCGATCGCCATGGTGGCTGGCATGGTCATGACCAAACGGTGGGTACAACGCAATTGAAAATCAACCGGGACGGTCGTCGCGGTTGTCAAAGTCAAATGTTTTGCTCGTTGATTTGTTTTTATGAGGGTAAACCCCAGTTCTAAAAAAGTGGTTGATGGTCACAATTTGAACCGGTAAGTTCAAATTTCAACTGGAGACCACCATGACTGTTAGCAAAACTCCCCGTCGTAGCCTGCTCAAGGGCGCTGCCGTTGCTGCCGGAGCCCTCTCGGCGCCCATGATCTCAAAAGCGCAGACCGGGCCGATTTCCATGCGTTGGCAGAGCACTTGGCCAGCCAAGGACATCTTTCACGAGTACGCCTTGGACTACGCCCAAAAAGTCAATGACATGACGGGTGGCGATCTGAAGATCGAAGTGCTGCCTGCTGGTGCTGTGGTCCCAGCATTCGGTTTGCTCGAAGCCGTGTCCAAAGGCACTTTGGACGGCGGTCACGGTGTGTTGGGTTACCACTATGGCAAGCAAAATGCCCTGGCCCTGTGGAACTCCGGTCCGGCCTTCGGCATGGACGCCAACATGATTTTGGCTTGGCACAAGTACGGCGGTGGCGCTGAGTTGCTGGCCAAGTTGTACGCCTCTATTGGCGGCAACGTCCAATCTTTCTTGTACGGCCCCATGTCCACCCAGCCTCTGGGTTGGTTCAAAAAGCCCATCACCAAGTCGGCCGATTTCAAGGGTTTGAAATTCCGTACCAATGGTCTGGCCATTGACCTGTTCACCGCCATGGGCGCTGCCGTGAACGCCTTGCCCGGCGGCGAGATCGTGCCTGCCATGGACCGCGGTCTGCTCGATGGTGCTGAATTCAACAACGCCACATCTGACCGCATTTTGGGCTTTCCCGATGTCTCCAAAGTCTGCATGCTGCAAAGCTATCACCAAAGCGCAGAAACCTTTGAGATCATGTTCAACAAGACCAAGTACGACGCTCTGCCTGCCAAGTTGAAGGCCGTCATTGCCGGCGCCACAGAGGCCGCGTCTGCAGACATGTCCTGGAAGGCTGTCGACCGTTATTCCAAGGATTACGTTGAATTGCAAACCAAAGACAAGGTCAAGTTCTACAAGACGCCTGATGCGATCTTGCAAGACCAATTGAAGATCTGGTCTGAAATTCTCGAAAAGAAATCCGCTGAGAACCCCTTGTTCAAGGAAATCGTGGCTTCACAAAAGGCCTTCGCAGCCCGTGCCGTGAAATGGGACCAAGACACCAACATCAGCCGTCGCATGGCGGTGAGCCACTTCTTTGGCGCCAAAAAGGCCTGATTTTTTGAGTTGAGTCACTCCATCAGCCATCCGGCAACACCGGATGGCTGATTTATTTAGGTGATCCCTGATATGCAAAAACTGTTGCTGGCAATCGACAAAATCAGCACATGGATCGGCCAATTTTTCTCCTGGCTGATCGTGGTTCTGACCCTGCTGATTTCGTGGGAAGTTTTCTCGCGTTACGCACTGGATGATCCTCACCCCTGGGCTTTTGATGTGATGAGCATGATGTACGGCTCACTCTTCATGATGGCGGGTGCCTACACCTTGTCCAAAAATGGCCATGTGCGTGGTGACGTGCTGTATGGATTTTTCCCACCGCGTCTGCAGGCGTGGCTGGACTTGATCCTTTACATCCTTTTCTTCATTCCGGGTGTCGTGGCTTTGGCCTACGCTGGTTACGGTTTTGCTGCTGACTCCTGGGCCATCAACGAGCATTCCAACATCACGGCCAATGGACCGCCGGTGTACCCCTTCAAAACCATCTTGCCCATCGCGGGTGCTTTCCTGTTGGCGCAGGGCTTGGTGGAGATCGTCCGTTGCATCGTTTGCATTAAGCAAGGCGAATGGCCATCTCGTGGCGATGATGTGGACGAGGTCGATGTCCAAAAACTCAAGGAAATGGTCAACGTCAAGGACGAAGACATTGCCAAACTCGATGCTCTGGTCATGGCAGGCAAGGAAGCTCACAAATGAAAAAAGAAGTCTGGTTTGGCCTGACCATCATGGCCTTGGTTGTCTTGTCGGCCTTTGTTTTGTTGCCTTCTCCTGCCGAGATGACCAACGGTCATCTGGGATTGTTGATGCTGGCCTTGGTGGTGGTGGCGATCATGTTGGGTTTTCCCACAGCCTTCACCCTGATGGGCATGGGCATGATCTTCGCTTGGATCGCTTACCGTAGCCGGAACCCGGATCTGGCTGTCAATCAAACCTTGGACTTGATGGTTCAACGTGCTTATTCGGTCATGTCCAACGATGTGCTGATTTCAATTCCCTTGTTCGTGTTCATGGGCTATTTGATTGAACGCGCCAACCTGATTGAAAAACTGTTCAAGAGCATGCACCTGGCCATGGCCCGTGTGCCGGGCTCCTTGGCTGTGGCCACCATCGTCACTTGCGCCATTTTCGCGACCGCCACGGGCATCGTGGGTGCGGTGGTCACGCTCATGGGTTTGCTTGCCCTGCCGGCAATGCTGCGCGCCGGTTACAGCGTACAGCTGTCGGCCGGTGCCATCACCGCGGGTGGCTGTCTGGGTATTTTGATTCCACCTTCGGTCATGTTGATCGTCTACGGTGCGACCGCTGGCGTGTCGGTGGTCAAGTTGTACGCAGGTGCCTTTTTCCCCGGTCTGATGCTGGCCACTTTGTATGTTGTGTACGTGGTGATTTTGGCCAAAGTCAAACCCCACATGGCCCCGCCCATGCCGGCAGAAGACCGCGTCGTGCCACTGCCTGACTTTGCGCAAGTGGTTTCCAAAGAAGTGAGCCACAACGTGTTGCCCGGTTTGATCGGCGCGATCAAAGGCAAACGCAATGTTGCAGTGCCTCTTCGTGAATTGCTCAACCATTTGGGCATCGCCTTGTTGCCCGCATTGGCTGTGGCCTTGATCATGGGCGCCATCTACTTCAAGCTCACCGCACCTTTGCCACCCGAAGTGGTGGAGGGTGTGGTTGCCATGGGCGGTGAATTGGTCGATTCGGCAGAAGAAGCCGATGCCGAGGGCAGTTTGTCCGAGCCGCCCGGTGACGAGCTTCAGGCACCACCCGGTGCTGAAAAAGCGGCGGAACCTGTGGCTGACAAGGCACCTGCTGAGCCTGCAGCCAAGGCAGAAACCCCAGCAGCTGCCGAGGCAGTGTCCGAGGGTGAGCGTCAGCCTGCCCCGACCGCGTTCTGGGTCGGTTTGGCCAGCTGCGCGGTGGCCCTGGCGCTTTTTTATGCCTACTTCAGCTTTGCAAGGCTGGAAATCTTCAAGATGCTGCTGGGCTCGTTCTTCCCACTGGCCATCATGATTTTGGCGGTGTTGGGCACCATCGTGTTTGGCCTGGCAACCCCTACCGAGGCGGCGGCCATGGGCTCGCTGGGTGGCTTGTTGCTGGCGGCGGCCTACCGGCGGCTCAACATGGCGGTGATGCGCGAGTCGGTCTATCTCACGGCCAAGACCAGCGCCATGGTCTGCTGGCTGTTTGTGGGCTCCAGCATTTTCTCGGCGGCCTTTGCCTTGCTCGGGGGGCAAGAGATCATCAACACCTGGGTGTTGTCGATGGACCTGACCCCGGTGCAATTCATGATCCTTGCACAGGTGGTGATTTTCCTGTTGGGCTGGCCGCTGGAGTGGACCGAAATCATCGTGATCTTCATGCCGATCTTCATTCCGCTGCTGCCGCACTTTGGGATTGATCCGCTGTTTTTCGGCCTCCTGGTGGCACTCAACTTGCAAACGGCATTCTTGAGTCCGCCCGTCGCCATGGCAGCCTTCTACCTGAAGGGTGTCAGCCCACCGCACGTAACCCTGAACCAGATCTTTGCAGGCATGCTGCCGTTCATGGCGATCCAGGTGTTGGCGATTTTCTTGCTGTACCAGTTCCCCGCCATTGGTATGTGGCTGCCGGAATTGCTGTACAAATAAGCTTCAGCACGATTGTTGGTTACAGGGGCGCTTTTGCGCCCCTGTTTACTTCTACAAAATCTCGATAAGATTGACGTTTACGTAAACGTCAAGTCAGCCGCATCGGTTTTCATCGCAGCTTGACCTTCGGAGACAAACCCACATGACCCAACTTTCCGCCGATTACCAGGCCCTGGCCAACTACCGCCCCAACCACAAGGTCCGCTTTGTCACGGCAGCCAGTCTGTTTGACGGGCACGACGCTGCCATCAACATCATGCGCCGCATCTTGCAGGGCATGGGCGCAGAGGTCATCCATCTGGGGCACAACCGCAGCGTGGACGAGGTGGTCACCGCGGCACTGCAGGAAGACGTGCAGGGCATCGCCATCAGCTCTTACCAGGGCGGGCACGTGGAGTACTTCAAGTACATGGTCGATCTGCTGCGGGCACGGGGTGGCGCGCACATCCAGGTGTTTGGCGGCGGCGGCGGGGTGATTGTTCCTTCTGAAATCAGCGAGCTGCAAGCCTACGGCGTGGCGCGCATTTACAGCCCTGAAGACGGCCAGCGCATGGGGCTGGCCGGCATGATCGGCGAGATGGTGATGCGCTGTGACCAGGATCTCACGGCGTTGGCACCCAAGGATCTGGCCGCCATTCAGGGCCACGGCGAAATGGCCTGGCGCGCGCTGGCCCAGCTCATCACCGCCCTGGAAAACGGCCGGGCAGATACGTCTCTCATGGCGGCTGTCACTGCAGCTGCCGCGACCCGAAACGTACCGGTTCTTGGTATCACCGGTACTGGCGGTGCTGGCAAATCCAGCCTGACCGATGAGTTGATTCGGCGCTTGCGTCTGGATCAGGGAGACAGCCTGCGCGTGGCCGTGATCTCCATCGACCCCAGCCGCCGCAAGAGTGGCGGTGCCTTGCTGGGTGACCGCATACGCATGAACGCTATCTCGCCCTGGGGCCCCACAGTGGCGGCTGCTGGCAACAGTGCCCAGCGCGTGTTCATGCGCAGTCTGGCCACGCGTGACTTTGGCTCCGAAATCTCGGCGGCCTTGCCGGAGGTGATCGCAGCTTGCAAGGTGGCGGGTTTCGATTTGATCGTGGTCGAAACCTCGGGCATCGGCCAGGGCGATGCCGCCATCGTGCCGCATGTGGATGTGCCCATGTACGTGATGACGCCCGAGTTTGGCGCCGCCAGTCAGCTCGAAAAAATTGACATGCTGGACTTTGCCGAGTTCGTGGTCATCAACAAGTTTGACCGCAAAGGCGCCAGCGACGCCCTGCGCGATGTGGCGAAGCAGGTGCAACGCAACAAAGAAGCCTGGACCACGCCCACCGAGCAAATGCCGGTGTTTGGCACCATGGCTGCCCGCTTCAACGACGATGGCGTGACTGCTCTCTACCAGGCACTCAAGCTGCGTTTGGGCGCACTCGGCCTGGCCTTGCAAGACGGCTTATTGCCAGAGGTCAAGGTGCGCCACAGCACTAACCAGACCCCCGTGGTGCCGGCGGCCCGTACCCGTTACCTGGCAGACATCAGCGACACCGTGCGGGGCTACAAACAGCGTGCGCGCGGCCAGGCCAAGCTGGCTCGGGAGATACAGCAACTGCGGGAAACCGCCCGCATGCTGCACCAGGCCAACCCGGACAAGACGCGTGCGGTGGAAGCCGTCACAGATCTGGCTCAGCAGCGCGATGCGCATTTGGGCGCTGCCGAGCGCAAGCTCTTGGCTCAGTGGCCTGCCATGCAGCAGGCCTATGCGGGTGACGAGTATGTGGTCAAGATCCGTGACAAGGAGTTGCGCACGGCGCTCACCACCCAATCGCTGAGCGGTACCACCATCCGCAAGGTCAGCCTGCCCCAATACGAAGACCACGGCGAAATCCTCAAGTGGCTGATGCTGGACAACGTGCCCGGCAGCTACCCCTACACCGCAGGCACTTTTGCCTTCAAGCGCGAAGGCGAAGACCCCACCCGCATGTTTGCCGGGGAGGGCGACGCCTTCCGTACCAACCGCCGCTTCAAATTGTTGAGCGAGGGCATGGCGGCCAAGCGGCTGTCCACTGCCTTTGATTCGGTCACGCTCTACGGCAACGACCCCGACCCACGTCCCGACATTTACGGCAAAGTGGGCAACTCGGGCGTGAGCATTGCCACCCTGGACGACCTCAAGGTGCTGTATTCGGGCTTTGATTTGTGCAACCCGGCCACCAGCGTGAGCATGACCATCAATGGCCCGGCTCCCAGCATATTGGCCATGTTCATGAACGCCGCCATCGATCAAAACCTGGAGAAGTTCCAGGCCGACAACGGCCGGGAACCCACCGACACCGAGGCGCAAAAAATCCGCGAATGGGTGCTTGAGAACGTGCGTGGCACGGTACAGGCCGACATCCTGAAGGAAGACCAGGGCCAGAACACCTGCATCTTCTCCACCGAGTTCAGCCTCAAGGTCATGGGGGACATCGCCGAATACTTTGTGCACCACAAGGTGCGCAACTTCTACAGCGTGTCCATCAGCGGCTATCACATTGCCGAGGCGGGCGCCAACCCCATCAGCCAGCTGGCCTTCACGCTGTCCAATGGCTTCACGTTTGTTGAGGCCTATCTCGCTCGGGGCATGCACATCGACGACTTCGCGCCCAACCTGAGCTTCTTCTTCTCTAACGGCATGGACCCCGAGTACACGGTGATGGGCCGTGTGGCTCGCCGAATCTGGGCTGTGGCCATGAAGGAGAAATACGGCGCCAACGAGCGCAGCCAAAAGCTCAAGTACCACATCCAGACCTCGGGCCGCAGCCTGCACGCGCAGGAGATTCAGTTCAACGACATCCGCACCACCTTGCAGGCGCTGATCGCCATTTACGACAACTGCAACAGCCTGCACACCAACGCCTTTGATGAGGCCATCACCACGCCTACCGAAGACAGCGTTCGCCGCGCCATGGCGATTCAGCTCATCATCAACCGCGAGTGGGGCCTGGCCAAGAACGAGAACCCCTCGCAGGGCGCCTTCATCATTGAGGAGCTGACCGAACTAGTCGAAGAAGCCGTGCTGGCCGAGTTTGAAAAAATTGCCGAGCGTGGCGGCGTGCTGGGGGCCATGGAAACCGGCTACCAGCGCGGCAAGATTCAGGATGAATCCATGCACTACGAGATGCTCAAGCACACCGGCGAGCTGCCCATCATCGGTGTCAACACCTTCCGCAACCCGCACGGAGATGCAGTGCTCGACAAGCTGGAACTGGCGCGGTCCACCGAGGACGAAAAGCAAAGTCAGCTGGCCCGCCTGCAGGACTTCCACACCCGTCACGCCAACCAGGCGCCAGCGCAGCTCAAGCGCCTGCAGCAAGCGGTGGTCGACAACGCCAACGTCTTTGAAGTGCTGATGGACGCCGTGCGTGTGTGCTCGTTGGGCCAGATCACCAATGCCTTGTTCGAGGTCGGCGGGCAGTACCGGCGCAATATGTAAGCGAGGTTTGCGCCTTCAGGCCAGCGCAAATGTTGCCTACAGGGCGGTCAGGATGCTTGGCTGATGAGGTACAACCAGGGCCTTGCCACTATTTATCGGAGTTTGTTCATGGCCATCCCTTGGCTCACCGTATTGCAAAGCGTGCCCTGGACGGATGTGATCAGCAACGCGCCCAAGGTGGCCGACGGCGCCAAGCGCCTGTGGCAAAAAGTGGGCAAGCAAGCGGCAGAAACAGCCTCGCCCGCGCCTACAGAAGGTTTGGCGGCTGACGATCAGCCTCTGGCGGTCTTGCAGGCGCAGGTGGCAGCCTTGCAGAGCGCCGTGGCCCGCTTGCAAGACGAGCTGCTGGCCTCGTCTGAGCTCATCACCAACTTGGCCCAGCAAAACAACGGCTTGATTCAGCGCGCGCAGGCACAAGGCCGGCGCCTGGCGTGGTTGACGGCGGCGACCGTGGCCGCTTGCGCAGGTACGGTGTTCACGCTGGTTTGGGTGCTCAGCCGCTGATCCGGCAGCTGAATTTGCCCGCTAAATTTACCCGCTAAATTTACCCGCTTATGGGTGGGTTCAGACCGCGGTGGTCTGACGTATGGCGCGCTGCCAATCGTCCATGCGCGCTAAGGCTTGGTCCCGGCTGATGGTGGGCAAGAACGTCCGTTCGGCGCGCCAGTGCTTGGAGAGTTCCTCCAGCCCTGCGTACAAGCCCGTGCCCAGGCCTGCCAGGTAGGCCGCACCCAGGGCGGTGGTTTCAATCACCGCTGGCCGCACCACTGGAATGCCTAGCAAGTCAGCCTGAAACTGCATCAGCAAATCATTGGCGCAGGCGCCACCGTCCACCCGAAGCTCGTTCACGGCCTGCCCGCCACTGGCCACGGCGTCGCGGCTCATGGCGTCGAGCAGGGCGGCGCTCTGAAAGGCAATGCTTTCCAGCGCTGCGCGGGCGATGTGCGCGAGCGTGGTGCCGCGCGTGATACCGGTGATGGTGCCGCGGGCCTCCGGGTTCCAGTAAGGGGCGCCCAAACCGGTGAAGGCGGGCACCATCATCACGCCACCGGCGTCCGGCACGCTTTGCGCCAGGGCCTGCACCTGGGCGCTGGATTCGATGGCATTCAAGCCATCACGCAGCCACTGCACCACGGCACCACCCACAAACACGCTGCCTTCCATGGCGTACTCCGGCTGGGTCGTGGCCTGTGCAGCGCTGGTGGTGAGCAGGCCATTGCGCGAGGTCTGAAAGCGTTTGCCGGTGTGCATGAGCATGAAGCAGCCGGTGCCATAGGTGTTTTTGGCCATGCCCTCGGTAAAGCAGGCCTGGCCAAACAAAGCGCTTTGCTGGTCGCCCGCCACACCGCCGATCGGGAGGGCTAGCCCCAGCAGGTGGGCCTGGGTGGTGCCGAAATGGCCACTGGAAGGTTGCACCCTGGGCATCATGCCGGGGGGGATGTTCAGCAAGGCCAGCAGTTCCTCATCCCATTGATTGGTGTGCACATTGAACAGCATGGTGCGGGCGGCATTGCTCACATCGGTGACGTGCACCGCCTGCGCGCGGGTGGCGTCGTCGGTGCCGCCAGTCAGTTGCCACATGAGCCAGCTGTCCACGGTGCCAAAGGCCAGTTCGCCTGCTTCTGCCTGCGCCCGCGCGCCGGGAACGTGGTCCAGCAGCCAGGCCAGCTTGGTGCCTGAAAAATAAGCATCCACCAGTAAACCGGTTTTGGCGCGGATCAGGTCGGCCTTGCCTTCGGCACGCAAGCGCGCGCAAGTGGGCTCGGCCCGGCGGTCTTGCCACACGATGGCGTTGTGGATGGGCTGGCCGGTCTTGCGGTTCCACACCACTGTGGTCTCGCGCTGATTGGTGATGCCCAGCGCATGGATGTCTGTTGCCGTCAGCCCTGCCTTGGCCAGGACTTCGCGCGCGGTGGCCAGCTGGCTGTGCCAGATGTCGAGCGGGCTGTGCTCCACCCAGCCCGGTTGCGGGTAGATCTGGGGCAGCTCGCGCTGGGCCATGGCGACCACCTGGCCTTGGCGATCAAAAACAATGCTGCGTGAGCTGGATGTGCCCTGGTCCAGGGCAAGGAGGTAGGTCATGAACGGTTTTCCAAAAGTCGTATGGGGATTCAATCCAGACAGGTGACCAGCCGGACGTTGGCTTCACCCAGCAGGGCAGCAAAGGGCTCCGGCGGTGTTGCGTCTGTGAACAGAATATCAATTTGGGACAGCTTGGCCGCTTCCACCATGGCCGGGCGGTTGAACTTGCTGGTGTCTGCGGCCAGCCACACTTCACGCGCGTGGCCAATGATGGTTTGCGTCACCTTCACTTCCCTGAAGTCGTAGTCGCGCAAGGAGCCATCCGATTCAATGCCTGAAATGCCGATGATGGCGATGTCTACCTTGAACTGGCGGATGAAGTCCACCGCGCCTTCGCCCACGATGCCCCGGTCGCGTGGGCGCACCACGCCACCGGCCACGATCACCTCGAAGTCGGCATTGCGGCTCAGGATGGCGGCGACGTTCAGGTTGTTGGTGATGACGCGCAAACCCGAGTGCTGCAGCAGCGCCTCCGCGATGGCCTCTGTGGTGGTGCCGATGTTCAGAATCAGCGAGCAGTTGTTGGGCACCTGTGCAGCCACAGCCCGGGCGATGCGGGCTTTACCTTCGGCATGCAGCCCCTGGCGCTGTGTGTGGGCAATGTTTTCGATGGTGGAGCTGGGCACCCGAACGCCGCCGTGAAAGCGGGACAGGGTGCCTGCCTCGGCCAGACGCTGCACGTCCCGGCGCACGGTTTGAAGCGTGACACCCAATTCTTCAGAGAGCTGTTCAACCGATACGGACCCGCGGGCGCGGACCACATCGATGAGTTTGATTTGACGAGGATTCAGGTTCATGTGGCGATCAGATGTTGTCAGTACCGACTTTAAAAGGAAACAAAAGGAAGTCTCTAAGGGAAAACCATTACTTAAAAAGAATCAAAAAGAACAATAATAGAAACATAACGAAATTCAAACGGCTTCGGTATGACGCAATCGCCATGCCAGCCAGACCAGTACGAGCGGAAAGGTTGCGTCATGCAATTGGAGTTGGATAACGTGGGCAAGAAAGTGGGTGCCGAGCCGTGGCTCTACCCCATGAGCCTTGCCCTGAAGAGTGGTGCGGTGACCGTGCTGCTCGGGGCGACCCAGGCTGGCAAAACCAGCCTGATGCGCCTGATGGCGGGCCTGGATGTGCCCACACAGGGGCGCGTGCTGGTGGACGGCTCTGACGTGACGGGTGTGCCGGTGCGCAAGCGCGATGTGTCCATGGTGTACCAGCAGTTCATCAATTACCCCTCCATGACGGTGGCACGCAATATCGCGTCACCCATGTTGTTGCGCAAGGAGTCCAACGTCGATCAGCGCGTGCGTGAGCTGGCCCAGCGTCTGCACATCGAGATGTTTCTGGATCGCCTGCCTGCTGAGCTGTCGGGTGGACAGCAGCAACGCGTGGCTTTGGCCCGGGCGCTTGCCAAGCGCGCTCCGCTCATGTTGTTGGACGAGCCCCTGGTGAATCTGGACTACAAGTTGCGTGAGGAACTGCGCGAAGAGCTATCGGCCTTGTTTGCTGCGGGTGAATCGACCGTGGTGTACGCCACCACCGAGCCCGGCGAGGCCTTGCTGCTGGGCGGCTACACGGCGGTGCTGGACCAGGGCGAGCTGCTGCAGTATGGCCCTACGGCCGAGGTGTTTCACCGCCCCAACTCCCTGCGCGTGGCGCGGGCCTTCAGCGACCCACCCATGAACCTGCTGGTTTCAGAGTTGTCGGCTGGTGGCGTGCGACTGAAAGGCGGTCTGGAGTGCCCGGTTCACGGCTGGGCCGATCAAACACGGGTGAGAGCTTCCGGTCAGGTCACTTTGGGTCTGCGGGCCAGTGCCCTGCGCCTGGCAGCGCGGCCCGGCGACCTGGCGCTCAAGGGGACGGTGGAGCTGGCAGAAATCTCGGGCTCAGACACCTATGTGCATGTGCAATGCGACGTCGGTGCCATGGTGGCGCAGTTGACCGGGGTGCACTACTTTGAACTGGGGGCGTCGATCACCCTGTACTTCAGTCCCGCGCAGGTTTACATCTTTGATGGAACGGGCGCTCTCCAGGTGGCGCCCGTCATCGCGAAAGGTCACTGACATGGCGCGCATAGAACTCAATCTCGCCCATGCGTATCGGGCCAATCCCCAGCAGGACAGCGACTACGCCCTGTTGCCCTTGAACATGATCTTTGAGGACGGTGGCGCCTACGCGCTGCTTGGCCCGTCGGGCTGTGGCAAGACCACCATGCTCAACGTCATGTCCGGGCTGCTGGCGCCATCGCACGGCAAGGTGCTTTTTGACGGTGTGGATGTCACCCGGCTCAGTCCGCAAGAACGCAACATTGCGCAGGTGTTTCAGTTCCCCGTGATTTACGACACCATGACTGTGGCTGAGAACCTGGCTTTTCCGCTGCGCAATCGCAAGGTCCCGGTCGATCAGATCAAGAAGCGCGTCGGCCAGATCGCCGAAATGCTGGAGATGAGCGGCCAACTCAACCAGCGTGCCGCCAACCTTGCCGCCGACGCCAAGCAAAAGATTTCGCTGGGCCGGGGCCTGGTTCGATCAGATGTGTCTGCGGTGCTGTTTGACGAGCCCCTCACTGTGATCGACCCGCACCTCAAGTGGCAGTTGCGGCGCAAGCTCAAGCAAATTCACCACGAACTCAAGCTCACGCTGATTTACGTCACCCATGATCAGGTCGAGGCGCTCACGTTTGCCGATCAGGTGGTGGTCATGACCCGTGGGCGCGCGGTGCAGGTGGGGCCGGCAGATGCCTTGTTCGAGCGGCCTGCCCATACCTTTGTTGGCCATTTCATTGGCTCGCCGGGCATGAACTTTTTGCCTGCCGAGTGGACCGATCAAGGCCTGCTGGTCGCGGGTCATGTGGTGGATTTGCCTGCAGGTCTGGCGGCGCCCAAGGGCTCGCTCCAGCTGGGGATCCGTCCTGAATATGTCACGGTGTCCTTGCAGGAGGCACCCAACGCACTGCCCGCCGTGGTGCGCCAAGTGCAGGACATCGGCACACACCTGATGCTGACGGCTGTGGTGCAAGGGCAGGTGGTCAAGGCACGCCTCAGCCCCGAGATGCCCCGACCCGCCGAAGGCGCTGTGGCCTGGCTGCATGTGCTGGGCAAACACACCTGTTTTTATGTGAATGAGGAGCTGGTGTCATGAGCGCCATCAACAAGCCTGTGAATCAGAAGGCATGGTTCCTGATACTGCCGGTGATTCTGTGCGTGGCCTTTTCTGCCATCGTGCCCTTGATGACCGTGGTGAACTATTCGGTGCAGGACATCATCTCGCCCGAGCGCCGCGTCTTTGTGGGCACAGAATGGTTTACCGCAGTGATGCGTGACAGCGAGCTGCATGGTGCGCTTTGGCGTCAGCTGGTGTTCTCGCTGGCTGTGCTGGCGGTCGAAATTCCGCTGGGCATCCTGCTGGCCCTGTCCATGCCCGCACATGGCTGGAAATCCTCTGCGGTGCTCGTGGTGGTGGCCTTGTCTCTGCTCATCCCCTGGAACGTAGTGGGCACGATCTGGCAGATTTTTGGCCGCGGCGACATTGGCTTGCTAGGCTCTACCCTGCAACGCCTGGGCTTTGATTACAGCTACACCGGCAATGCCACCCATGCTTGGGTCACGGTGCTGGTGATGGATGTTTGGCATTGGACGCCGCTGGTCGCGCTGCTGGGCTATGCCGGCCTGCGCAGCATTCCAGACGCCTACTACCAGGCGGCCCGCATCGACGGTGCTTCCAAGTTCGCTGTGTTTCGCTACATCCAGCTGCCCAAGATGCGCGGTGTGCTGGTCATTGGCGTGCTGCTGCGCTTCATGGACAGCTTCATGATTTACACCGAACCCTTTGTGCTGACCGGTGGCGGACCGGGCAATGCCACCACCTTTTTGAGCCAGTACCTGACACAAAAAGCGGTGGGTCAGTTTGACCTGGGGCCGGCGGCTGCCTTCTCGCTCATCTACTTCCTGATCATCCTGCTGCTGTGCTTTGTCCTCTACAACTGGATGCAAAGCGTGGGCACACAAAACGCCGAGGAGACCGGCCATGCATGAGAACCGCTTTCACAAGCGCAGCATTTTTCTGGCGCTGTACCTGGTCTTTGCCCTGTTGCCCATCTATTGGATGATCAACATGAGCTTCAAGACCAACGAGGAGATTCTGTCGAGCTTCTCCTTCTTTCCCCAGCATTTCACCTGGGCCAACTACAAGACCATCTTTACCGACCCGTCCTGGTATTCCGGCTACATCAACTCGCTGATCTACGTGGGCATCAACACGGTGATCTCGGTGTCGGTGGCGCTGCCGGCCGCCTATGCGTTCTCGCGCTATCGCTTTCTGGGCGACAAGCATGTGTTCTTCTGGCTGCTGACCAACCGCATGACGCCGCCTGCGGTGTTCTTGCTGCCCTTCTTTCAGCTGTACTCCACGGTCGGCCTGATGGACACCCACATCGCTGTGGCTCTGGCGCACCTGCTGTTCAACGTGCCGCTGGCAGTGTGGATTCTCGAAGGCTTCATGGGCGGGATTCCCCGGGAAATTGACGAAACCGCCTACATCGACGGCTACAGCTTCCCCCGCTTTGTCGTGATGATTTTCCTGCCCCTGATCAAGGCGGGGGTGGGCGTGGCCGCCTTCTTCTGCTTCATGTTTAGCTGGGTGGAGCTGCTTTTGGCGCGCACCCTGACCAGTGTGAATGCCAAGCCCATTGTGGCCACCATGACCCGCACCGTGTCGGCCTCTGGCATGGACTGGGCCACGCTGGCGGCTGCCGGTGTGCTCACCATCGTGCCGGGTGCCATCGTCATCTGGTTTGTGCGCCATTACATCGCGAAGGGTTTCGCGATGGGCCGTGTTTAAGGAGTACCGCATGTTTGAGTGGATGGCCTGGACCTTGCCGGTGGCCGTGTTTTTTATCTGCATCGTGGTGATGCTGGCGGTCATGACCGTGTGGGAAGTCCGTTCCCCCACCGTGGCGCGGCGCGGCTTTTTGCCCATGACCACGACCCGGGGCGACCGCCTCTTTATCGGCCTGCTGTCAGCGGCTTACCTCAACCTGGCATTTGTAGGCCTGAGTGGGCGCATGGTCGATTGGTTTCACCTGGAGGCGGAACCCTCTATCTGGATCAGCTTTGTGGCGTCCATGGCGATGCTGATCGTCATCATGCGCCGCGGCTAGCTATGACTCACAGGAATTCGGCTCAATTGATCCCCGGGGCCGGACAAACCTCTTATTCACCGGGGATGTGCACTTCAGGAGACAAGTTATGAAATTGCGTTACACAGCGATTGCGTTGGCTACTGCACTGACGGCGGGACACTTCGCGCATGCTGGCGAAGCCGAAGCCAAGAAGTGGATTGACAACGAATTCCAGCCTTCGACCTTGTCCAAGGACAAGCAAATGGCTGAGATGAAATGGTTCATGGACGCTGCCAAAAAGCTGCAGGCCAAGGGCGTGAAGGAAATCTCGGTGGTGTCCGAGACCATCACCACCCACGAGTACGAGTCCAAGACCCTGGCCAAGGCCTTCGAAGAAATCACGGGCATCAAGGTCAAGCACGACCTGATCCAGGAAGGTGACGTGGTTGAAAAACTGCAAACCTCTATGCAGTCCGGCAAGTCGATTTACGACGGCTGGATCAGCGACTCTGACCTGATCGGCACCCACTACCGCTACGGCAAGATGATGAACCTGACCGACTATATGGCCGGCAAGGGCAAAGAGTGGACCAACCCGGGTCTCGATATCAAGGATTTCATCGGCACCAGCTTCACCACCGCGCCTGACGGCAAGCTGTACCAGCTGCCCGACCAGCAGTTTGCCAACCTCTACTGGTTCCGTGCCGACCTGTTTGCGCGCAAAGACCTGCAAGACAAGTTCAAGGCCAAGTATGGCTATGAGCTGGGCGTGCCGCTCAACTGGTCTGCCTATGAAGACATCGCCGACTTCTTCACCAACGACGTGAAGAACATCGACGGCAAGGCCATCTACGGTCACATGGACTACGGCAAGAAAGACCCTTCGCTGGGCTGGCGCTTCACGGACGCCTGGCTGTCGATGGCTGGTACCGCCGACATCGGTATTCCCAATGGCCGTCCGGTGGACGAGTGGGGTATCCGCGCTTCGGCTGACGGCTGCCATCCCCAGGGCGCCTCGGTGTCCCGTGGCGGTGCCACCAACTCGCCAGCAGCGGTTTACGCCTTGACCAAGTACATCGACTGGATGAAGAAGTACTCGCCCAAGGAAGCCATCGGCATGACCTTCGGCGAAGCTGGCCCTGTGCCTGCGCAAGGCCAGATCGCCCAGCAGATTTTCTGGTACACGGCCTTTACGGCCGACATGGTCAAGCCCGGTTTGCCGGTGGTGAATGCCGACGGTACCCCCAAGTGGCGCATGGCTCCTGGCCCCAATGGCCCGTACTGGAAGCAAGGCATGCAAAACGGCTACCAGGACGTGGGTTCATGGTCTTTCTTCAACGGTCATGACGAGAACAAGACGGCTGCTGCCTGGTTGTATGCCCAGTTTGTGACCGCCAAGACCACTTCTCTGAAGAAGACCATTGTGGGCCTTACCCCCATCCGCGAAAGCGACATCCGTAGCAAGGCCATGACCGACCTGGCACCCAAGCTGGGCGGCCTGGTTGAGTTTTACCGCAGTCCTGCCCGCGTGGCCTGGACGCCGACCGGTACCAACGTGCCTGACTATCCCAAGCTGGCACAGCTGTGGTGGAAGAACGTGGCCGAAGCTGTGACGGGTGAAAAGACCCCTCAGGGTGCCATGGACAACCTGGCCGAAGAGATGGATCAGGTGATGGCTCGCCTGGAGCGCGCTGGCATGGCCAATTGCGCCCCCAAGCTCAACCCCAAGGGCGATCCCGCCAAGTACCTGAGCGACAAGGCTGCACCCTGGGCCAAGTTGGCCAACGAAAAGCCACAAGGCGCCACCATCAACTACGACAAGCTGCTGCAAGCCTGGAAAGACGGCAAGGTTCGCTGATCGTTTGATCTGATGGTGCCGGTCGCCGCAGCATGAGCGGCCGGTTGCAAACCAAGGGGACATCCTCCCGGGTGTCCCCATTCCCCCCAACAACGTGAACGCCGTCGCTTGTACGGCGGTCGTTTGCAAATATCTATGAGAGCAGCCCTCAAGCCCATTCCTGCGAGCCGTGACGCTCTGATTGAACGTCTGACCCAGCCGCATCTGTACGACCTTGCCATCATTGGTGGCGGGGCAACGGGACTGGGTGTTGCGCTAGATGCTGCTTTGCGCGGCTTGAGCGTGGTGCTCATTGAGTCGCATGACTTTGCCAAAGGCACCTCGTCGCGGGCAACCAAGCTGGTGCATGGTGGCGTGCGCTACCTGGCGCAGGGCAACATTTCCCTGGTGCGTGAGGCGCTGCACGAGCGCACCACCTTGCTGCGTAACGCGCCGCACCTGGCCCAGCCTCTGCCCTTTGTCATGCCTTCCTACCGCTGGTGGGAAACCCCTTTTTATGGCCTGGGCCTGATGGCTTACGACGTGCTGGCGGGCAAGGCCGGCCTGGGCGCCACCGAATTTTTGGGCGCGGGCCGCACGCGAGCCTGTCTGCCCGGCGTGAACGACCAGCACCTGTGTGGTGGCGTGAAATATTGGGATGGCCAGTTTGACGATGCCCGCCTGGCACTGGCGTTGGCGCGCACAGCTGCTGCCAGTGGCGCTTTGCTGGTCAATTACTGCGAGGCCACGGGCCTCATTCATGAACAAGGGCGGTTGGCCGGCGTGCAGTGCCGCGACCAGGAAAGCGGCCGCGCCTTCGCCCTGCAGGCCCGGTGCGTGGTCAATGCCACTGGCGTGTGGGTGGACGCCTTGCGCCAGCTGGACGGTGAGGCCTGCGGGCGCCCCAGCACCCCCATCGTGGCGCCCAGCCAGGGCGTGCATCTGGTGGTGGACCGCGAGTTTTTGCCCAGCGATCACGCCCTGCTGGTGCCCAAGACGGCCGACGGTCGGGTGCTGTTTGCGGTGCCCTGGTTGGGCAAGGTGATTTTGGGCACCACCGACACCCCGCGCCAGGATTTGGCGCGTGAGCCGGCGCCTTTTTCCGAAGAGGTTGCATTCATTTTGGAGGAATCGGCCCGCTACCTGCAGCGTGCCCCCCGGCGCGAGGATGTGCGCAGCGTCTGGGTGGGTTTGCGCCCGCTGGTCAAGCCCAGCCAGGAGGATGCCGATGCCGACAGCGCCAACACCAAGGGCATCAGCCGCGAGCACACCGTGGCTATCAGCAAGTCGGGACTGGTCACCGTGACCGGTGGCAAATGGACCACCTACCGCGCCATGGCAGAGGATGTGCTGGACAAATGCCAGGCCGCCCACCTGCTGCCGACACTGCCAGCCGCCAGCACAGCGCATCACCCGCTGGTGGGCGCGCCGGCACCGGGCAGCCCCAGCACGCCATTGAGCGCGGCTACGGGCGAGCACATGTATGGAACCGAGCGGGATGTGTTGCGCACGCTGCCCGGTCACGAGCGCTGGCTGGCGCCCGGTCTGACCGAGGCCATGGTGCGATTTGCGGCACGCTTTGAATACGCTCGCACGGTAGAAGATGTGCTGGCCAGACGTAACCGCCTGCTGTTTCTGGATGCGCAAGCCGCTGCCGATGCCGCGCCTGCCGTGGCCGCGGTGCTGGCCGAGGAGTTGGGCACCGACGTGCCCGTGGCCGAATTTCTGGCGCTGGCCCGCAGCTACCTGACCTTACCCTGAGGCCGCGCGGGCCTCAGTCGGTCTTAGTTCACCAAGTAAGGGTTGTATTCCTGCGCCCGGCGTTGGGCCTGGGCGGCTTCTGCCGTCAGGGGGATGAGCGGCTTATCAAGCGGGTGCAGCTTGCGACGGCGAAGACCACGCAACTGGGTGGAGTGCTGCATGGCCTGAATCACGCGCTCGGGCTCCATCATCAAGCTGAAAGGGTTCAGGCTGCTGGTGTCGATGGCGTTGCGCATGGGGTTCTCCTTGGGGGCACGCGCCGTGATTGGCGCTTGGGAGAACTGTAAAACCCAAGCCCAGAATCTGAAGTCGGGAAATGTCTAGAGCGGCTGTAGGTGTTTGCCCTACACCACTTGATCGCTTGCTCAGCCCCCGGTGCCGTCCATCAATCGCACCTTCATGCTCTTGCCCTTGATGCGTCCGGCATTGAGCTTGGCGCAAGCAGCACCCGCGATCTGACGGTCCACGGCCACAAAGGTACAGAACTCGGTGACCTGGATCTTGCCGATCTGCTCGCGGGTGTAGGCTGCGCCGCCATCCACGCCGGTGAGCGCGCCCAGCACATCGCCCGGGCGTATTTTTTCCTTGCGGCCACCCAGAATCTGCATGGTCACCATGGGCGGCAGCAGGGGCTCCGTGCTGGCAGGGGTTAGTTCATCCAGGGGGTGCCACACCGAGGGCTTGCCCTGGTATTGCTCTATCTTGCCGACAAAGCCCATTTCGTTCATGCTGGCCAGGCTCAGGGCCAAGCCCGAGGCGCCGGCCCGCCCGGTGCGCCCCACGCGGTGCACATGCACCTCGGGGTCGGGTGTGATGTCAACATTGATCACGGCTTCCAGCTGGTTGATGTCCAGCCCGCGCGAGGCCACATCGGTGGCCACCAGCACACTGCAGCTGCGGTTGGCAAACTGCACCAGCACCTGGTCGCGCTCGCGCTGCTCCATTTCGCCAAACAAGGCCAGCGCGCTGAAGCCCTGCGACTGCAGGTGTTCTGCCAGGTCGCGGCATTGCTGCTTGGTATTGCAAAAGGCCAGCGTGCTGACCGGCCGAAAATGCATCAGTAAGCGGGTGACGGCCTCCAGCCGGTTGGCGCGGGTAACTTCATAAAAGCGCTGCTCGATCAGCTGGGCCTCGGGCTTGGCCTTGACCTCTACCCGCACGGGCGTGCGCATGAACTGTTGCGCAATTTTTTCGATGCCCTCGGGGTAGGTGGCAGAAAACAGCAGGGTCTGGCGGTCTTTGGGCGCCTGCTTCACCACGGTGGCGATATCGTCAAAAAAGCCCATGTCCAGCATGCGGTCGGCTTCGTCCAGCACCAGGGTGTTGAGGGCATCCAGGCTCAGGTAGCCACGCGCCAGGTGGTCCATGATGCGCCCCGGCGTACCCACCACAATGTGCGCGCCATGCTCCAGCGACGCACGCTGGCCGCGCAGCGCAATGCCGCCGCACAGGGTGATGACCTTGATGTTTTCTTCGGCCCGCGCCAGGCGGCGAATTTCTACCGTGACCTGGTCGGCCAGCTCGCGCGTGGGGCACAGCACCAGGGTTTGCACCTGCAAGTGGCGTGGGTTCAGGCGGTTGAGCAAGGCCAGCGCAAACGCGGCTGTCTTGCCACTGCCGGTGCTGGCCTGGGCGATGAGGTCTTGGCCCGCCAGGGCGGTGGGCAGGGCGGCGGCCTGGATGGGTGTCATCTCAAGGTAACCGAGCTGCTGTAGGTTGGCCAGCATGGCAAGGCTGAGAGGCAGCGCACTGAAGGCTGATGCGGACGCTGGGCCGGGTGTGGCGGCGGTCCGCGCAAGGGGGGTGTTGGTCATCCCCCGATTATCGGGCGGGGCCTGGTTTCAAGGCCGCACGGGCCTTTGCCCCATTCTTCGGTGGATCAAGCGCCACGGCCAACATTTGCTTGACTCCCCTGCCTGTGGGCGCGTGGGGAGTTACAGCCTGCAAAACTGGTGTAATGAGCTTTTTTGCCGATCCTGTTTGGCATCGGTGGCACCAAAAAAACTCAAAAGGGCAGGCGCGCATGGCACTCAAAAAATCCGAACTTTATTCATCCCTTTGGAAATCCTGTGACGAACTGCGTGGCGGCATGGACGCCAGCCAGTACAAGGACTACGTGCTGGTGCTGCTGTTCGTCAAATACGTGTCTGACAAGTACGCGGGCGACACTGACGCGCTGATTGAGGTGCCAGAGCCAGAAGTGGACAAGCCCGGTGGACGGTTTGCCGACATGGTGGCTGCCAAGGGCGACAAAGAGATCGGCGACAAGCTCAACAAGATCATTGCCCGCCTGGCCGATGCCAACGACAACCTGAAGGGCGCCATCAACGTGGCCGACTTCAACGACGAAGAAAAGCTGGGCAAGGGCAAAGACATGGTGGACCGCCTCACGCGGCTGGTGTCCATTTTTGAAGGGCTGGACTTTGGCCGCAATCGCGCCGAAGGCGATGACCTGCTGGGCGATGCGTATGAATACCTCATGCGCCACTTCGCCACCGAAAGCGGCAAAAGCAAGGGCCAGTTCTACACCCCGGCAGAGGTGTCGCGCATCATGTCCCAAGTCATTGGCTTGGGCGAAGCCCAACACGCCACCCAAAGCATTTACGACCCCACCTGTGGTTCTGGCTCCTTGTTGCTGAAAGCGCACGACGAAGCCAAGACCCGCACCGGGCTGGACCTGGCGATTTACGGCCAGGAAATGGACAACGCCACCAGCGCCCTGGCACGGATGAACATGGTGCTGCACGACTGCCCCACGGCAGAAATCTGGCAAGACAACACCTTGTCGCGTCCGCACTTTTTGAATCAAGAAGGCGGGCTGAAGGTGTTTGACTACATCGTTGCGAACCCCCCGTTCTCAACCAAAGCCTGGACCAGTGGCCTCGACCCGGCCAACGACCTATATGGCCGCTTTGAGTACGGCACCCCGCCCGAAAAGAACGGCGACTATGCCTTCTTGCTGCACATGCTCAAAAGCCTCAAGAGCACAGGCAAGGCGGCAGTCATCCTGCCGCATGGTGTGCTGTTCCGGGGTGGGGCTGAAGGCAGCATCCGCACACGGCTGATTCAGCAGGGCGTCATCAAGGCCATCATCGGCTTGCCCGCCAACCTGTTCTATGGCACGGGCATCCCTGCCTGCATCATCGTGCTGGACAAAGCAGGCGCAGCGGGCCGTACCGCAGGCCAGGGTGGCATCTTCATGCTGGACGCCAGCAAAGGCTTCGTGAAAGACGGCAACAAGAACCGCCTGCGCGAGCAAGACATTCACAAAATTGTGGACACCTTCACCCGCCAACTGGAAGTGTCCAAATACGCCCGCCTGGTGCCGGTGGCCGAAATCGAGGGCAACGATTTCAACCTGAACCTGCCCCGCTACATCGACAGCACCGAACCCGAAGACCTGCAAGACATTGAAGCCCACTTAAAAGGCGGCATCCCCCTGCGCGACGTTGACGGGCTCAGCGCCTATTGGCAAGTGTTTCCCGGTGTAAGGCTAGCCCTGTTTACCGATGCCAGCCGCCCTGGCTACTGCCAACTGCGCGTGGAGCCGGGCCAGATCAAAACCACCATTTTTGACCACCCCGAGTTCACCACCTTCAACCAGACCGTGACCGCGCTGTTTGAGGGCTGGAAAGAAAACAACACCGAACGCCTGACCGGAATCCAGTTGGGCGACCGCCCCAAGCTGTTGATCGAAGCCTTGTCAGAAAGCCTGCTGGACACCTTCCGCAACCAGGCACAGGTGTCCACCCTCATCGACCCCTATGCGGTGTACCAGCACCTGATGGACTTTTGGGCCGAAACCATGCAGGATGACGCCTGGATGGTGGCGACCGACGGTTGGCAAGCCCTGCGCCCGGACGGCGCGAACAAAGGCCAGCCCAACACCGATCTCATCCCCACAGCCTTGGTGGTGGCAAGCTACTTTGGCACCGTCCTGGCAGAGCTAGAACAGCTGGAAGCCGAGCGCGATGCCATCAGCCGCCAGATGGAAGAACTGGAAGAAGAGCATGGAGGGGATGAAGGCTTGCTGGCTGAAGCCAAAAACGACAAAGGCAAGATCACCGCCAAGGGCGTGAAAGACCGCCTGAAAGCCATCAAAGCCGACCTCTTCAAAGCGGACCCGACCGCCTCAGAAGAAAAACAGGTGTTGCTGCAATACGCCACCCTGGCCGACAAAGAAACCGCCGCCAACAAACAGGTGAAAGAAGCACAGCGCGAGCTCGACGCCAGAGTGGCCACCATGTGCGCCCGCATGACGCAGCCCGAGGTGCAGGTGCTGGTGGTGCTGGACAAATGGCTGGCCACCCTGACCCAGCGAGTGCAAGGCGAACTGGACCGCGTGAGCCAAACCCTGACCGGGCGCATCAAACAACTGTCCGACCGCTACGCCACACCGCTGCCGCAACTGGCGCAAGAGGTGGATGCCCTGCAGGCCCAGGTGAACGAGCACCTGAAGAAGATGGGGTTTGCGATATGAGCGGCGAGCAAGTCAAACAGGGGTACAAGCGGACTGAGGTGGGGGTGATTCCCGAGGAATGGGCCGTGCGTCCATTTGGAGAACTGACCGCAACCGTGGCCTCGGGCAGATCAAAGGTTGGTATAGCGTTTGGAAATTACCCCGTTCACGGTTCAACTGGTGTAATTGGATTTTGCGAAAAAACTGAATATGAAGGCGACGCAATATTGATTGCCCGTGTCGGGGCGAATGCCGGAAAATTAAATACCGCTACTGGCAAGTATGGCGTCACAGACAACACCATCATCGTGCGTGTTAGATCCGATTCTTCATTGTCTTTTTTCTATCGACAACTAGAAAATAAGCGTCTTAATAGTTTGGTTTTTGGATCAGGTCAACCGCTGATAACTGGATCACAACTTAAGGCACTTGCTGTTTGCGAGCCTCCCCTCCCCGAGCAACATGCCATCGCCACCGCCCTGTCGGATGTCAATGCGCTGCTGAATAAGCTCGACCAACTGATCGCCAAAAAGCGCGACCTCAAACAGGCCACCATGCAGCAACTCCTGACCGGTCAGACCCGTTTGCCGGGGTTTTCTGGGGAGTGGGAGGTCAAGCGGCTGGGGGAAATCGCAGAGATTGTCATGGGGCAGTCTCCCAGTTCTATAAATTACAACCGTTCTGGAGCTGGTCTGCCATTGATACAGGGGAATGCGGATATTCTGAATCGCCAGACGATCAAGCGCATTTTCACCACTGAAATTACCAAGCGCGGTAAGTCAGGTGATGTGTTGATGTCGGTGCGTGCACCGGTGGGCGAGATTTCCAGAGCTACTTTTGATGTGTGCCTCGGGCGTGGTGTATGTGCAATTCGCTACCCCAATGATTTCCTTTGCCACCTTTTGATCTCGTTAGAACCGACATGGATGCGCCTTTCAAAAGGTTCGACTTTTGACTCAGTGAATTCGTCGGACGTTCGGGCATTGGAAGTCAACATGCCAAAAGAGTCGGTAGAACAAACCGCCATAGCCACCGTCCTCTCCGACATGGACGCCGAACTCACTGCCCTCGAAGCCCGTCGTGACAAGAGTCACGCGCTCAAGCAGGGCATGATGCAAGAGCTGCTGACCGGCCGCATCCGATTGATTTGAAAGGGAGCCAATTGCCTGTTCAGATCGTTGAAATACTGGGGCCCAGCGCACAGGGGCAGGCGCGGCCCTACAAATGCCGGGGCGAGGATGGTCACATCTACTTCGTCAAAGGTCGCCAGACGACTCGGGCATGCTTGTGGCACGAGTGGATTAGCGGACACTTGGCACGGCGTTTTGGGCTGCAGGTTCCCCCGTTCGAGATCGTGGACATCTGCCAAGAGCTTTTAGACGAATCCCCGCAGGATTGGCGTGATCTGGGTGTTGGCCAGGCATTTGGCTCCCGCTTGCACCCCAGCGCGGTGTGGATGGAAGTCAGTAGTTTGCCCATGGTGCCCCCGGTGGTTCAACGGGACGTGCTCGTGTTTGACTGGTGGGTCCGCAACAACGACCGGCAAATGGGTAACACCAACCTGCTGTGGGACGTGTCAGCCAATGCGCTGGTGGTGATCGACCACAACCAGGCCTTTGACCGCCATTTTTCTATGGCCAACTTCATCACCGATCATGTCTTCGCGGCGCACTGGCAGGCTGTTAGCACCGACTTGGTGTTGCAAGCCGAATACGCCCAGCGTTTGAGTGATGCCCTGCAAGGCTTGGAAGTTGATTGCGATAATGTTCCTGCGGATTGGCACTGGGCCAATATTGAGATGGATGTGCCTGCCAACTTCGACCTGAACCGCATCAAGGCAACCCTGGCCCGCTGTACAACCCCCGAACTATGGAGAACGGTATGAAATCCTACGGCTGCCGCTATGCCATCGTCCAGTTCGTGCCGTACACCGAAACTGGGGAATTTGCCAACGTGGGCGTGGTTCTGGTCTGCCCGGAGACGGGCTATTTCGGCTTCAAGCTTCAGACCCGCCGCCATGGTCGCATCACCGGTTTTTTTGATGAGCTTCATCGCGATATCTACCTGGCAGCCATCAAAACCATCCAGACCGAGTTGGAGCGTGTCCAGCGCATGGTGGCAGCACTCCCAGCAGATGAAAAACGAGGGGATTCGGTTCGCGGCCTGTTGGGTGCTTTGGCTCATCCGCGCGAGGCCATGGTGCGGTTCGGCACCGTGCGCCCCATACTGACGGCCGATCCTGCGGCCCAGTTAAACCAGTTGTTCGATCATTACGTAGATCGCGCTTTTGCCACGCCCGAGTACGTGGAGCAAACCATCACCAAGCGCATCCACACGCTGTTAAACGGTTTGACCTTGCCTGCGCCGTTTAAGCACGAGCGCATTGGAGATGACCAGATTCATGCCAGCTTCCCTTTGGTTCAGCGTGTTGAGGGGAAACTGGCCAAGGTCATCAAGCCTTTCAATCTGACCCAAAACGAGCCCAACCGCATGTTTGACCACGGCGCAGTCTGGCTGGACAAGGTGCGCCGACTGCGCAAACGCGAGCTGCTGCCCCAAGACGTGCTGTTTGCCGTAGCCGCCCCACCGGCGGCCGATGGCAAGCGCTACGACGCATACCGTGAGATTTGTGTGGAACTTCAGGACGAAGGCGTGCTGCTGGCCTTGCCAGACCAGGAGGACAAGATTCTGGCTTTTGCTGCTAGAGTGACAGACCGCGAGGTGTTGCAATGAAGCTGACTGAAGAAACCATGAAGGTCTTGGAAGCCGGAATCCCGAAACTGGCGGAAGGGGCTTTCCAGCGCGCTTACTACCAGGCACTGACCACCAGCGGCAAGGTGATGCGCGCAGTCAACGGCAAACTGGTTGAAACACACTCCGACGGAACGGAGACCGTGATTCGCACCATTCACAGCCCAGTAAAGGTCACGGCGGGGGCCAAATTCAAACTCAAGCGTCGCACGACCATCGCTTGATGAGTGCAGTAAAGCCCAGGCTGCGCATGTTTGCAGGCCCGAACGGTTCGGGCAAAAGCACCCTGAAGGACGTTCTGGACCCCAATTGGCTGGGTGTTTACGTCAATGCCGACGACATTGAAGCCGACATCCGCGCTCACGGATTCTTTTCTCTACAGTCCTTAGGTGTCGAATCCACCCAGGCCGAGTTACTGGCCTTCTTTGCAGACTCCGACTTCCTGAGCAAACAGGGTTTGCGTGACCAAGCGCAAAAAATCCGGCTGGAAGATGGGCGTGTGATCTTTGGCGCTGTACAGGTCAATTCGTACTTCGCCTCAGTGCTGGTTGATTTCATCCGGCATGACCTGCTTCGCCGGAAAGTCTCATTCACCTTTGAGACGGTGATGTCCGCACGTGCCAAGGTGGAGTTTTTCTGCAAGGCCCGTGAACAGGGCTTCAGAACGTACCTGTACTACGTGGCCACCGAAGATCCGGACATCAATATCTCACGGGTGGCACACCGGGTCAGCATGGGGAAGCATGATGTCCCCAAAGACAAAATCATTGAGCGGTACGACCGTTCTTTGGATTTGTTGGCCGATGCCGTGGCCTGTGCTGACCGTGCCTACGTGTTTGACAACTCAGACAGTGAGCGTGTGTGGATTGCAGAGATCACCGACGGTACCGAATTGGAATTGAAAACGGACTTGATGCCGTACTGGTTCAAAACTGCTTTGTTGGACAAGTTTACTGAAGAGGACTTGGGCACAAATTAGGCAGTCAAAACAACATAAGGGGGGAGTTTGAGCAGTTCTTTAGGCCAAATAGAAAAAGCCACCCAGTCCCGTGTGGTGTCTTTGTTCCAGCATCGGCTGGGTTACCGCTACCTCGGCAACTGGATCGACCGAGACAACACCAACATCGACCAGCCTCTGCTGCGTTCCTGGCTGCAAACCCGTGGCGTGGCCGACACCCTCATCAACCGCGCCCTGCATGAATTCACCAAGGTGGCGGGCGACACCAGCAAAAGCCTCTACGACCGCAACCGGGCGGTGTACGAGATGCTGCGCTACGGCATCAAGGTGCAACCCGGCGCTGGCGAAAACCACGTCACCGTTTGGTTGATCGACTGGCACCACCCGCAAGCCAATGACTTTGGCGTGGCCGAAGAAGTCACCGTCAAAGGCACGGATCTGCTGAACGCCGCCAAAGCTGCCACCAAGCGGCCCGATGTGGTGCTGTATGTCAACGGCATTGCATTGGGGGTACTGGAACTCAAACGCTCCACCGTGTCGGTGGCCGAAGGTATCCGCCAAAACCTAGACAACCAGAAGAAGGAATTCATTCAACCCTTCTTCACCACCATGCAGTGGGTGATGGCGGGCAACGACACCGAAGGCCTGCGCTACGCCACCACCGAAACGCCTGAAAAGCACTGGCTGCAATGGGTGGAAGCCGATGGCCCCCATGCTGCTGAGCCCAAACTGCTAGACCGCCACTTGCTGCAGGTGTGCGACAAATCCCGCTTCTTGGAACTGGTGCACGACTTCATCGTGTTCGATGCGGGCATCAAAAAGGTGTGCCGCCAAAACCAATACTTCGGCATCAAGGCCGCGCAGCAGTTCATTGCCCGCCGTGAGGGCGGCATCATTTGGCACACCCAAGGCAGTGGCAAAAGCCTGACCATGGTGTGGCTGGCGAAGTGGATTAGAGAAAACCGCCCCGGCTCGCGGGTGCTCATCATCACCGACCGCACCGAACTCGACGAACAAATCGAAAAGGTGTTCAAGGGCGTGAGCGAACAGATTTGCCGCACCGCCAGCGGGGCCGATCTGGTGGACAAGCTCAACGGCACCGAAGAATCTCTGCTGTGTTCACTGGTGCACAAGTTTGGCCGTGCCGGTGCCCGCGATGCAGACGATGACAGTGGCGAGGGTGCCAAAGACTTCATTGCCGCGCTGCGTAACTTGCCGTCTGACTTCTCGGCCAAGGGCGATGTGTATGTGTTCGTGGACGAATGCCACCGCACTCAATCAGGCGACCTGCACAAGGCCATGAAGGGCTTGCTGCCCAATGCTTTGTTTTTTGGTTTCACCGGCACCCCCTTGCTCAAGGCAGACAAGGCCAAGAGCATCGAGGTGTTTGGCCGCTACATCCACACCTACAAATTTGACCAAGCGGTGCGCGAAGGGGTGGTACTGGACTTGCGCTATGAGGCGCGTGACATCGATCAGTCCATCACCTCGCAAAACAAAATCGACCAGTGGTTTGACGCCAAAACCAAGGGCCTGAACGACATTGCCAAGGCGCAGTTGAAGCAGAAGTGGGGCACCATGCAGCGGGTGCTGTCCAGCCAGTCACGCCTGGAGAAAATCGTGGCCGATGTATTGCTGGACATGGCGACCAAGCCCCGGCTGATGGACGGTCACGGCAATGCCATGTTGGTGGCAGGCAGCATTTTTGAAGCTTGCAAGTTCTCTGAGTTGTTTGCCAAAAGCGAACTCAAGGGCAAGTGCGCCATCGTCACCAGCTACGCACCCAACGTGGCCGATGCCAAAGGCGAAACCACCGGCAGCGGAGACACCGACAACCTGACCAAGTACCAAATCTACGGCCACATGCTGGCGGACTGGTTCAACGAGCCGCTGGACAAGGCCATCACCAAGGCCGAGAAGTTTGAGCAGGAGGTGAAGAAGAAATTCATCGACGAGCCCGGCCAGATGAAGCTGCTGATCGTGGTGGACAAGCTGCTGACCGGGTTCGATGCGCCTTCAGCCACCTACCTGTACATCGACAAACAAATGCGCGACCACGGCCTGTTTCAGGCCATTTGCCGTGTCAACCGGCTGGACGGCGACGACAAGGAATACGGTTACATCATCGACTACAAGGACCTGTTCAAGAGCCTGGAAAACGCGGTGGACGATTACACCAGTGGTGCCCTGGACGGCTTTGACAAGGAAGACGTGGCGGGCCTGCTGGAAAACCGCCTGGAAAAAGCCCGTGAAGACCTGGAAGACGCGCTGGAAACCGTGCGAGCCCTTTGCGAAACGGTGTCACAGCCCAAAGACTCCGCTGCGTACCGCCACTATTTCTGTTGCGAAACACCGGGCGATGCCCTGCAACTGAAAGACAACGAGCCCAAACGCTTGCAGTTGTACAAGCATGTAGCAACCTTGATTCGGGCCTATGCAGCGATTGCGGGCGAATTGGAAGAGGCGGGTTACACCGCCACTGAAATC
The DNA here is from genome assembly GCA_046046915.1 of Pseudomonadota bacterium. Classification (GTDB taxonomy): domain Bacteria; phylum Pseudomonadota; class Gammaproteobacteria; order Burkholderiales; family Burkholderiaceae_C; genus JBEEJZ01. The sequence continues at coordinate 3,169 of JBJOIT010000016.1, read as the reverse complement.
CAGCGCATCAAGGCCGATGTGGAGCATTTCTCCAAGGTCCGCGACGAAATCAAGCTCTCCAGCGGGGACTACATCGACCTGAAGGCTTACGAGCCAGCGATGCGCTACCTGATCGACGCCTACATCCGAGCCGACGACAGCGAAAAAATCTCCGCTTTTGATGACCTGAACCTGGTCCAGTTGATCGTGGAGCGTGGCCCCGATGCAGTGGAGGCTTTGCCCGAGCGGGTGAAGAGAAACGAAGAGTCGGTGGCCGAGACGATTGAAAACAACGTCCGCAAGCTCATCATCAACGAAAGCCCCATCGACCCGGCTTACTACGACAAGATGTCCAGCCTGTTGGACGCTTTGATTGAGCAACGCCGCAAGGGGGTGTTCGACTACAAAGAGTACTTGGCCAAAATTGCCGATTTGAGCAAGCAGGTGGTGCAACCGCACGGCCCTAATCCGGGTACTCCGTCTGGCATCAACACTCCCGCGCAGAAGGCCCTCTACAACAACCTGTGGCAGGACGTTGGCTTGGCTTTGCAGATGGACGGGGCCATTCGTGGCAGCAGCCAGGACGGTTGGAAGGCCAACACCATGAAAACCAAGCTGGTGCGTAAAGCCATTCGCACAGTGCTGGAGCCTGCTTTGGCTGCCAAAGCTGTGAACGGCTTTACAGGGGTGCAAGAACCTTCATCGGGCTACGAACTGGAAGCCGAAACCACCCGCATCCTGGAATTGGCCAAAAACCAACATGATTACTGACGGAGCTGTAGCTGGTAGCCCAACTAGTGGCCACATCACGATCAATGGCATCCGGGTACAGATTGAGCGCAAGAACATCAAAAACCTGCATCTGGGGGTGTACCCACCCAATGGCCGTGTCCGTGTGGCTGCGCCGCTAGTGGTGACCGATGAGGCAGTCCGGCTTGCCGTGATCGACAAGCTCGGCTGGATCAGACGCCAGCAGGCTAAATTTGTCGAGCAACCCCGCCAGTCGGCCAGAGAAATGGTCAATGGCGAAAGCCACTACTTTCTTGGCCGCCGCTACCGCTTATGTGTGCACGAACAGACAGGCAAGCAGTACGTCGCCATCCGTGGCATTGCGTCAATGGACTTGTTCATTAACCCTGGGCGCACCACCGAGCAACGCGAAGCCGTGCTGCTGCGTTGGTACCGACAGCAGTTGAATGCACTGATCCCACCCTTGGTCGCTCAGTGGGAAAAAGCACTGGGCGTCCAAGCCAACGCCTGGGGCATCAAGCGCATGAAAACCATATGGGGCAGTTGCAACCCGGCCAGCCAACGTGTGTGGTTCAACCTGGAATTAGCCAAGAAGCCAGTGCAGTGTCTGGAATACATCGTGGCCCACGAAATGGCGCACTTACTGGAGCGCAAGCACACCGATCGCTTCAGGGCTTTGCTGGATCAGCACCTGCCCAGCTGGCAGCAATGGCGGGCGGTGTTGAGTCGGATGCCCTTGGGGCCTGAGAGGTGGTGACCCGACCCAGCGTTGAGCCCCCGGGAGAGGTGCCGCCTGCACATGCACAATAGATTCATGTCACATCTGCCCCCTTACATCGCACCCTCCAGCTACACCGACCCCGAGGCCGCACTGGCCAAGGCGCGGGAGATTTACGACAACAGCCTGGCCCATTTGCGACAGGCCATGCAGCGCTTTGTGGCTGGCGAGACCCTGCCTGGTCATGTGCGGGCCTGCTACCCGTTTGTGCGGGTGCAAACCGACACCGTGACGCTCAAGAACACCTCTGACAGCGCCCGTCTCAGCTACGGTTTTGTGGCCGGCCCTGGCCGCTTTGAGACCACCCTGACCCGCCCCGACCTGTATGGCGACTACTACCTGGAGCAGTTCAGCCTGCTGCTGGCCAACCACCAGGGGGTGCTGGAGGTGGGCACCAGCACGCAGCCCATACCGGTGCACTTCTCGTTCGCCGAGCACGACCACATCGAAGGCACACTGAGCCCCCAGCGCCGCCAGCTGATGCGCGATGTGTTTGATCTGCCTGACCTCACCGCCATGGACGACGGCATTGCCAATGGCACCTTCGAGCCACGTCCGGGCGAGGCCCAGCCGCTGTCGCTGTTCACCGCCCCGCGGGTGGACTATTCGCTGCACCGCCTGCGCCACTACACCGGCACGGCGCCCGAGCATTTTCAGAACTTCGTGCTGTTTACCAACTACCAGTTCTATATCGACGAATTCGTGCGCCTGGGCCACGAGGCCATGGCCGACCCCACCAGCGACTATGTGGCTTTTATCGAGCCCGGTAATGTGGTTACGCGCCGGGTGGGATTGAACCCGCAGCCTGAAGATGCCCTGGGCAAGGCGCCGCCCAGACTCCCCCAAATGCCGGCCTATCACCTGATGCGTGCGGACCGAATCGGCATCACCATGGTCAACATCGGCGTGGGGCCGGCCAACGCCAAAACCATCACCGACCACATTGCCGTGCTGCGTCCGCATGCCTGGGTCATGCTGGGCCACTGCGCTGGGCTGCGCAATACCCAGCAGCTCGGCGACTACGTGCTGGCCCACGGCTATGTGCGCGAAGACCATGTGCTGGACGAAGATCTGCCGCTGTGGGTACCCATCCCGGCTCTGGCCGAAATCCAGCTGGCGCTGGAGGCGGCGGTGTCCGATGTCACGCAAATCAAGGGCCCTGAGCTCAAGCGCATCATGCGCACCGGCACTGTGGCCAGCACCGACAACCGCAACTGGGAGCTGCTGCCCGACAACAAGCCGCAGCGCCGCTTCAGCCAAAGCCGCGCCGTGGCGCTGGACATGGAAAGCGCGACCATCGCGGCCAATGGCTTCCGGTTCCGGGTGCCCTACGGCACCTTGCTGTGTGTGAGCGACAAGCCCCTGCATGGCGAAATCAAGCTGCCTGGCATGGCCAACCACTTTTACCGCGAGCGGGTGGACCAGCACTTGCGCATTGGTATCAAGGCCATGGAGCTGTTGCGCGGCCAGGGCGTGGACCAGCTCCACAGCCGCAAGTTGCGTAGCTTTGCCGAGGTGGCGTTTCAATAAATCTTGCGGACCAGTCCGGCATCTTTACCGGTGCGCAATACACATCAATGCAGGGGACATATGGCTGCAGCACAATCTGCCGCCATGCGCCCCTTGAAGTTGTTTGCCACCCCGTTGTGGACTGTTGTGTTG
>JBJOIT010000015.1:0-59893 GCA_046046915.1 Pseudomonadota bacterium | reverse complement strand
CTTAACAACCAGAGCCTGCGCAACGAGACCGTGATTCAAGCCAGCACCAACGCACTGGGCTTGCTGAAAAGCCTGAATCTGCAGGCCAGCATCAACGAGGCGATTGCCAGCGCATTGGGCAGGCGCTGATTCTTCGGCGTCAGCCTGTATCGGGTAGGCGGGTCGCAGGACAATCGAGCTGTCGCCCTTGAATCAGGGGCGTAGCTTCATTTGCCTGTGCTGCCATGTTCATCGCTTCCAAACTGCTGTCTTTTGCCACCCAACCGCTGTTCTGGGCCATCGCCCTGCTCGCCCTCGGGCTGTGGGTAATGAAACGCTGGCCGCATTGGGGGCAGCGCGCCTGTTCAAGCGCTCTGGTGGTCATGGTGCTGGTGGGCTGGCTGGCGCCGCCCGAGGCCTTGCTGCGTCATCTGGAAGAACAACACCCAGGCCCTGCCGCTCAGGCCGACTTGTCCGGCTATGCCGGCGTCGTGGTGCTGGGCGGAGCGATGGAGCCCTCGCGCTTTTGGGAGCGGCCCGGCCCAGTAGACCTCCAAGTGGCCCTGAATGCCGGGGCCGAGCGCATGACCGCCCCTGTGGCCCTGCTGCGCCAGCACCCGCAGTGGCGCGTGCTCTTCACCGGGGGTGAGGGCGAGTTGAACTTCAAGACCTTTACCGAGGCCGAACGCGCTAAAGCTTACTTTCACGCCATGGGCGTCGGTGAAGACCGCTTGCTGCTGGAAGACGCCTCGCGCACCACGTTTGACAACGCCGTCCTCAGCGCCCACTTGCCTGGCGTGGACATCACAAAACCCTGGCTCTTGATCACCTCAGCCTGGCACATGCCACGCGCCATGGCGGTGTTTCGCAAGGCTGGCTGGAACGTTACGCCCTACCCGGTGGACTACCGCAGCAGCCCCAACACCGCCTGGCTGGAATATTCGCTGCGCCAGGGCGCCGACAAATGGCAAGTCGCGTTGCACGAAATTGTGGGCCTGTGGGCCTACCGGCTTGCCGGTCGGGCTTAGCGCTGAGATTTAGCGATCAGACTCATCCTCGGCGTCCACTTCAGGCACGCGCTGCGCCAGCACCTTATCAATGCGCCTGCCGTCCAGGTCCACCACCTCAAACACCCAGTCCGCGCAAGCGATGCGCTCGCCCGTCACCGGCAGGTGGCCAGACACCGCCATCAGCAAACCGGCCAGCGTGTTGTAGCGGCCCCGCTCCTGGTCGGGCAGCTCGTCGATATCGAGACGGGTCTTGAGTTCGTCCACCGGCATCAGTCCATCGAGCAACCACGACCCGTCTTCACGCAGGGTGGCCCAGGCATCAATCTGCGCATCCGGCTGTAGCTCACCGGTAATGGCCTCCAGCAAATCGCCCGGCGTCAGCAGACCTTGCACCACGCCGTATTCGTCCACCACAAACACCATGCGGCCTGCACGGGCCCGAAACTGCTCCAGCAGCTCCATGCCGGTCAGGGTTTCTGGCACAAACACGGCCGCCTGGGCTTGCGGCTCGATAGGCCCTTCGTGCGCCACACCCAGTTCCAGCAAACGGCCCACGCTGATGATGCCCAGCACATCGTCCAGCGAGCCCCGGCACACCGGGTACCAGGAATGGGTTTCGCGTTCCCCGCCTTGGGCAATGGTGGTGAGGCACTGCGCCACCGTGTCGCCCGCCTCCAGCCAGGCCACATCACTGCGCGGCACCATCAGCGAGGTCAGGGGCCGGTCGTCCAGCCGAAACACGTTTTGCACCATCTGGTGCTCGTGTTCCTCAATCACACCTGCATCCAGGCCTTCTTCCAGGCTGGCGGTAATTTCTTCTTCGGTGACGGCGCGAGCAGCGGCGTTGTCCACCCGCAGTAACTTGAGTACACCCTGGGTGCTGAGCGAGAGCAGCCGCACAAAAGGTTTGGCCCCAGTGGCCACCCAGGTCATAGGGCGCGCCACCCAGCGCGCTACGGCCTCCGGGAACAGCTGGCCAATGCGCTTGGGCACCAGCTCGCCAAAAACGATCGTCACATAGGTAATAACGGTCACCACCAGCGCCGTGGCGGTGATGTCGGCAGCACCCTGCGCCATGCCCCAGTCCTGCAGTGAGTCAGAAAGCCCCGCGCTGAAGGCCGCCTCGCCCAAAATGCCGTTGAGCATGCCAATCGAGGTAATACCCACTTGCACCGACGACAAGAACTGGGTGGGGTGGTTCAACAGCTCCAACGAGGCTGCGGCACCCTTGTCACCCGCCTCGGCCATCGCGCTCAAACGCGCCTTGCGGCTGGAGGCCAGCGCCATCTCCGACATGGCAAACACGCCATTGAGCAGCGTGAGCAGGGCAATCAACAAAAAATCCATGGCTAGCATCGACAATGAACAGCATGGCAATGTACTTGATTGGCGATGTGCAGGGTTGCGACGACGCACTGGGGCGCCTGCTGCACACCCTAGACTTTTCGCCCAGCCGCGACACCCTTTACCTTCTGGGCGACTTGGTCAACCGGGGGCCCCAGTCTGCCGCCGTGCTGCGCCGGCTGATGGGCTACGGCGATGCCGCCCGCTGCTTGCTGGGCAACCACGACCTGCACCTGCTGGCCGTGGCCTGTCACGCCCAAACCCAAAAGCCGCTCGACACCCTGGACGACGTGCTTCTGGCACCGGACCGTGACAAGCTGCTGCACTGGCTGCGCCACCAGCACCTGGCCCTGTTCACAGACGTGGGCCAGCACCCATTGCTGATGGTGCACGCCGGCGTACTGCCCTCGTGGACGGCCGGGCAAACCGTGGCGTTGGCAAATGAAGTGCATGATGTTTTGCGGCACGCCAGCTCCCCCGACCTGCGCCACTTTTTGCAGCAGATGTATGGCAACCAGCCCGATCATTGGGCGGATGGCCTGACCGGCACAAACCGCCTGCGCGTCATCGTCAACGCCCTCACCCGCCTGCGCTTTTGCAGTGCGAGCGGCCACATGGAATTTGCCAGCAAAGAAGGCGTCGGTGCCGCACCCGCTGGCTACCTGCCTTGGTTTGAGGTGCCCGGCCGACAAACCGCCCCCATCAAGGTAGCGTTTGGACACTGGTCCACCCTGGGCTGGCTGGGCCGCACAGACGTGCTGGCGCTGGACACCGGCTGCGTCTGGGGCGGCTGCCTGAGCGCCCTGCAGGTGGGCACTGGCGCCGATGGGCACTGGCAGCAAAGCCTGATGCAGGTGGGGTGCGAGGCGGCACAGGTGCCGGGGTGAGTTGGCAGCAACTCAGACCAAATGCGGTAAATATTGCCGAACTAGGCTTTCAACTGCATCGGCCTGCAAGGCGTCTCGCCTTCTTTTTAAACCCTCACGGCTGGGCAACACGCTCATCCATCGTTTGAACTTGGCAAAAGCCAGCGGGTGCAAGGTGTGCATCCGAGCCATCTTTCCATTGCTGGCAACAATGACGGCAGAAAAAGCGGGCGAGTCCAGCAGCATCTGAGCGTTCTGCGCCTGGGTTACCCAGAAGTCATCTTCATCGTCACTCAGCCGAATAGGATGAGGGTCGTCGGCCATTCGCTCACGCCGAAGAATATCCACCTCAAAACCGTCCTTGTTCACGGCGGTGTACTTTTGCAAGTTACGAACTTTGAAAGACGAGTCGACCTTTTGCAGCACGCCCAGCATGGAGCTGTCCAGCTGTGCCAGCGCGGTTGCAAAACGCATTCGCTTGCGGACATCCCATAACAAATCAATGTCGCGCGTCGCGATAGCGTCATCGTCCAACACAACGCCAGCAGCCGCTTCGTAGGCATAGAGGGCATGCGTACCCACCACCCGAAAGTATTCGCTGAGAGAAGATGATGACAAGCGCGTCAGGATGTCGACCACCATCGGATCGACTCGCCCCACACGTAAAGCGCGATTCATTCGTTGATGATCGGTGAGCGCGGCCTTCAAGCCAGACAAACGCTCCTCAGCACGCTGCTTGCGATCACAAAACCTGGCGTAGATCGCCTCTGTATCGGTGGATCTGGGCCCCAGACTTTTTTCGGCGCCTCCAGGGCTTGTGCGAACCAGATAAAACGTGTCAGGCGAAGTTGCTGGCCCCCTGTGCCAATACATGCCTCCGCGCACCTGTACTGCCTCGGCCAGCGCATCTTCATGCGCTTCGAAAACCGACACAGCATCGATGTACTGACGCGTAGCTGTGGAGCGAATTTCTTTCATTTCGGTATTTTTTTACTTTTTAACATTTTTACCGAAATACCATAAAAAACAATCGCTTATAAATTTTTATATAAGCATCTTTCTTGTGTCAAGACCAAAACGGCGGTGCAAAACACACCAAACCCCTGGGCGTAGATTCGGTGCTCAACACTCCCCACTCTCGCAGTGTCGAGTTAACCAGTCAAGGCCCAAATTGAGCAAACACTGCCTTCGCATAGGGCGACTCTGCCCCTGGTTTTCAAGACAAACCACACGATCGGTGCAAGCGTACTTCCGAGGGGCCGTCACAAAAAGGCACCCTTCGGTGCCCTTCCATCAATACCGGTACTGCACCGTGAACCGGGTCACATCCACGCCGGCGGACTCGTTGCTCATGTTGGCGTTGGACATGTGGTAGTAGCCCAGACCGACCGACACCTTGGGGGTAACCGGCACAAACACATCAAAACCGGTGCGAAACTGCACCAGCCCCTTGGGCGTGAACTCGGTGCCAAATTGCTTTTGGTACAAGGCCGGGCCAAAGTAAGGGGTGACCTGCAGCGGGCCGACCCGAAAATCCTTGCGTATGCCCCCGCTCACATAAGCGGCACCATCCACAGACAAACCCAAGGCATAGGTAGGCTTGAAGCCCCAGCGTATCTCTTCGTTGGGACGGTATTCGAGTGACAGAAAACCATCGGCCCCCGGCGTCATCTTGGCAGGGTCATTACGGCCGACCGAGTACAACCAGGCGGGGGCGACAGGCTGGGCATAAGGCTCTTGCGGCGGAGCATCAAAAGCAATGAGCGAACCTCCGACGATGGCCACGTACATGGCGTATGTCATTCCGAATGCAGACATGTGAACTTCTAGAAAAAGAGGAAAAAAGAGAAACGGGCCAAGCAAGGCCGATAAAAAACCCCGCCATGTTGCCACGGCGGGGTTTTTAGCTTTTAACTCTCAGCTGGCACAGGCCAGCGTCAAATTAGAAGGAGTGCAGAACGCGCACGCGGTACTGGTCTTTAGCCGTGGAGTTGCTGTAGAAGCCAGCAGAACCGTTCAACACGGTACGCTTGCTCAGAGCATAGTCAACGCCAACGCCAGTCAAAGCAGCGTCAGTACCGGTGTTACGTGCATACATTGCACCCACGGTCACAGCACCCAGAGGTGCGCTCACGCCAACAACGTAACCGTTGGTCTTGCTGTCATCGGTCTTAACCTTGGTTTCGTAGCCGAAACCAACCTTGGCAACACCCAGGTCGTAAGAGGCGGATACACGTGCACGGTAGTCGTTACCTGCAGCAGCGGCTACAGCAACAGTACCGAGAGAGGTAATAACGCCGTCGCCATCCACTTCTGCAGGAACGGCAGCTTTAGCAGCTACTGCGCCACCTTGGTACATGGTGTAGTCAGCACCAATAGACAAAGCGCCAGCGGCGTAAGCAGCGCTTACACCAGCAGACTTGCCGGATGCAGCAGCGGAGCCACCTGCACCAGCTGCATCGGTGTAGCTAGCAGCCAGGGTCAGACCACTCATGGCGGGCAGCGTGAACTTCACGATGTCCACGTTGGATGCAGCTGCAAGGATCTTGCCATCGTCAGCGCCGTTAGGCAAAGAAACGGGGGCACCAGCAGCGCCGCGACCCAGGAGGCCGTTGCCAGCTTCGATCGTACCGACCAAGACGGTACCAAAACCACCAGCCAAGCTCAACGATGCGTCAGTGGAGCCAGGAGTCTTTTGTGCACGACCTTGCAGGTCCATGCCCAAAGAAGCGGAAGCCTTCAGGCCGCCACCCAGATCTTCGGAGGCAGCGAAAGTCACGCCACCGTCGGTGGTAGCAAAGCCGGTGGTGCCGGCATTGTCTTTTTGGTAGCTCATACCGTAGGAACCGGTCAGGGAAACTTGGGCAAATGCACCGGTGGCAGCCAGAGCAGCCAGAGCAACGAGGGTCTTTTTCATGTGAGAAATCTCCAAAGGTTAAAACGAGGGCACCGAAGGTTTGTGCTCCCCGGGCCAACCTCCTTGTTCAGGAAGTTGAGTGGATTGAAACAGACGAATTGATGGTTGGCAAAGAATTCGTGCAGAACAAGGTCAATATTTCTTTTTTCGTTGCGCATTTGCAACACACCAACCAGCGGAAGCCTGCTTGCCAACAACAAATTGGGGAGATGTCCGAACCTGCGATGACCCCACACACAATCAACCAGTAAGTGAGCGACCTCGCTGCGCTCAGCACAGATTGACCAGTCCCTCTGTTTTTGATATCTTTATGATATACATTCATCACAACACTTGAGGCGCAAATGAAAACCGCAAATGCTCAAATCGCTTTTCGTTACCGTGCGCAGGACAGCGCAACGGGTGTCACCCGGACCACGGCCAAGCGGATGGCCAAGGTTCTGGGTGTCGATGAAACCCAAGTGATCCACTTGGCCTTACATGATCTTGCCAGCAAATGTTTACCCCAATACGAAGCCGATGAGGGGGCATTGACCCAGGCCCAGCTGAAGCAAATCAAAAAATCCGCCCCTGTGGCCCAAGGTGGCACGGTTCTCAGCAGCCTTTTTGAGATGGAAAGCGCTTGATGCGATGGTGGGCAGCCCCCAGTGCAGGTGACATCGTTTGGTGCCATTTCCCCGACGATGTCCACCTGAAGCCCAAGCCAAGGCCAGCGCTGATCCTGGTCGCTAAAGCTGACGATAAAGGGCACATATTTGTGAGCGTAGCCTACGGCACTAGCCAAAAGACGGACCAGCTGTACAGCGGAGAGTTTCGGATTGCCCAAAGCGAACATGCGGCTGCCTACGTAAGTGCCGGCTTGAGTTACGACACCAAATTTGATTTGAGTAACGTCACTGAGCTGCCATTCAACGACACCTACTTTTCCGTGCCACCCCACGCGCCCCACGGGCAAAACCCCAAGCTGGGCATGTTGCATCCAAGCATGGTCAGAGTCGCCGCCGCAGCTTTTAGGGCTGCCAGCAAATAAAAGCCAGGGCCACAATGGCTTGGCAAGCATCTTATTTATAAAACTGCTGATGTCATGAGCACCACAGACACCCTGATCACCACCCTCGACGCCGCCTTGCGCACCCTGTTTGTCACGCCGCGCGCGGCGCAGGCCTGCCCCACAGCCACAACGCCCACCGCTGATTTGTCTGCGCAAGACAAAGTCCATGCGGGCGCGCTGATGCGGGTCAACCATGTGGGCGAGGTCTGCGCGCAGGCCCTGTACACCGCTCAGGCTCTGGCCACACCCAACGCCGCCTTGCGCCAACACTTTTTGCAAGCCAGCGCAGAAGAAACCAATCACCTGGCCTGGACACAGACCCGCTTGAACGAGCTGGGCGAGCGCAAGTCGCTGCTCAATCCGCTTTGGTACGCCGGCGCCTTTGGCCTGGGCCTGCTGGCCGGGCGCATGGGTGACAAATGGAGTTTGGGTTTTGTGGTCGAAACAGAAAAGCAGGTGGAGGCCCATCTGGACAGCCACCTGAGCCGCCTGCCCGAAGGCGACCATGCCTCACGCGCCATCGTGGCGCAAATGAAGGCCGACGAAGCCCGTCACGCCCTGGATGCCCGCCAGGCCGGTGCCCGCGAGCTGCCTGCCCCGGTCAAGGGCCTGATGCGCGCCGCCGCCAAGGTGATGACGACAGTGGCGCACCGGATTTGATCACGGAGCCACTATGTCTGCCCGAGAACTTGAAGCCGAGCTGGTGAACCGGTGCACCGTTGCCGCACGGGAAACCGCACCAACAGCCCAGAATCAACGAGAGGCCAGTGTGTTCCAGTTGGCAGCAGTGGTTGTACGGTCGCAATTTCCCAAAGAATCCACCCGCCTGATGCTGGCAAGTGAGCAGTATTTCGCCAGCCATCCCAACGAGCGGCTGATGCCGGGCGAGATCGTTCGTAATGGGTGGGTGATGAGCATGCCGCGTCTGCGCGACATGCTCAGCCGTCAACTTTACAACCATTGAGCATGCACGCGAACCAACTGTTCCACACCAACACCGCCTTAGCGGAAGGCTTGAAGGAGCTTTTCAAGCAACTAGAAGCGCGACTCTCACTGCGCAGTCCGGTCAAGGTGTACTTGGCGGGCGGCATGGCAGTTCATCTCTACACGGCGAGTCGTGTCACAACAGACGTTGATGCTGAATTTGGCAGCCGTGTTTTTATTCCAAACGACCTGATCGTCGATGTCACGCTGGAAGACGGAACGCGGGAGTCGGTTTATTTCGACACCAACTACAACTCGTCATTTGCATTGATGCACGAAGATTACCTGAGCGACGCCATCCCGCTTGACTTGGGCATGGCGCAGATCAGGCTGCATATTCTTTCTCCTGTGGATCTTGCAGTCAGCAAAATTGCCCGTTTTGCCGACAACGACAAGGAAGATATAGCCGATCTGGTACGCCTGGAACTGACCACAGCAGACGAAATTGAACAGCGCGCAACAAGTGCCTTGGGCGGCTACGTTGGCGGTCTAGCGATGCTGCGCCTCAACCTTCGGGATGCGGTTGCCATGGCCCGTCAAGTTGAAGCCCAAAAAGCAGCAGCTCGGTGAGTTGAAATTCGACCACATTTGGCCGGACGCACCAACGAGAATTAAGTCATCTCGCCTCCACCAGCTCAAAACTGGTGGTGATGGCCGCGGTCTTGCCCAGCATGATGCTGGCGGAGCAATATTTGTCGTGGCTCATGGCTATGGCGCGCTCCACGGCCAGCGCGGGTATGCCCTTGCCGGTCACGGTGAAATGCATATTGATGGCCGTGAACACCTTGGGGTCAACATCGGCACGCTCGGCGCTGAGCTTGACACTGCAGCCGCGCACATCGTGCCGGCCGCGCTTGAGGATGAGCACCACGTCGTAAGCCGTGCAACCACCGGCACCGGCCAGCAGGGTTTCCATGGGACGTGGGGCCAGGTTTAGCCCGCCGTTTTCAGGCTTGACGGCATCAGGTGCGCCATCCATCACCAGGGTGTGGCCACTGCCGGTTTCAGCCAAAAAACCCATGCCCGAGCGCGCGCCCGTGGCGCCTGTCCAGCTGACTGTGCATTCCATCTCTGTATCTCCGATTCATGAAAAAGTCGCTGGATTCTGACACAGCACCGGGCACACCCAGACCCAAAAGGTGCTTTAATTGATGCCAAGTAAAGCATTCAACTTGCGCATCTTTCAATACAACTAACCAAGCCACCCCTATGGATACTGTTCTGTCCAGCCTCGCGGTCAGCGTGACTGAGCTCAAACGCAACTATGCCGGTGTTCTGAAGCAGGCCGACGATGGCCCTGTCGCCGTGCTCAACCACAACCGGCCCGAGGCTTATCTGCTGCCCGCCAGCCATTACCAGCAATTGCTGGCGCAACTGGAAGACCTGGAAGACGCCAAGCTGGTGCGGGATCGGGCCGAGGGGCCTTTCGTCGAGGTCGTCCTCGATGACCTTTAAGCTACGTTTTCACACGCTGGCTTTGCGTGAGTGGCAACTACTTGATGGCAGTGTCCGCGAGCCCCTCAAAAAGAAACTGGCAGAACGATTGATAGAGCCGCGCCTACCGTCAGCTGCCCTCAAGGGCATGCTCAACTGCTACAAGATCAAGTTGCTCAGCCAGGGTTACCGCCTTATTTACCGGGTAGACGACGATGTCGTTTTTGTCACGGTGATTTCTGTCGGCAAACGAGAGCGCAACCAAGCCTACCGCACAGCGCAGAATCGATTGCAAACCGAATAGGCCACCAGGGCCATCGGCGCCACAATGCGCGCGCCACCCAGGGCCATGCCTCCCCCATTAAAACGAATCATGAATCTCAGCCCCGAGCCCCTAAACATGCCCCACACCGCCCCCCTGTTCCCCGCCGACTACCTGAAGCTGATCCTGAACGCCCGCGTGTACGACGTGGCCAGGGAGTCGCCGCTGGAAACCGCCACCAACTTGAGCGCCAGGCTGGGTAACCAGGTGCTCTTCAAGCGTGAAGATTTGCAGCCGGTGCGCAGTTTCAAGCTGCGTGGGGCCTACAACAAGATGGCGCACCTCACGCCTGAGCAGCTGCAAAAAGGCGTGATTTGCGCCTCGGCCGGCAACCACGCGCAGGGCGTGGCCATGAGCGCGCGCCGCCTGGGTGCCCGCGCCGTGATCGTGATGCCCACCACCACGCCGCAACTCAAGGTGGATGCCGTGCGCGCGCTGGGTGGCGAGGTAGTGCTGTCTGGCGACAGCTATTCAGACGCTTACCAACGCGCCGCTGAACTCGAAAAAACCGAGGGCATGACCTTTGTGCACCCGTTTGACGACCCCTATGTGATTGCCGGCCAGGGCACGGTGGCCATGGAAATACTGCGCCAGCACCAAGGCCCGCTGCACGCCGTGTTTGTGGCCATAGGCGGTGGCGGCCTGATTTCGGGGGTGGCCAACTACATCAAGGCGGTGCGCCCGGAAGTCAAGGTGATCGGTGTGCAGATGAACGACTCCGACGCCATGATGCAGTCAGTGGCCAAGGGTACACGAGTGACCTTGCCCGATGTGGGCCTGTTTTCAGACGGCACCGCCGTCAAGCTGGTGGGCGAAGAAACCTTCCGCGTGAGCCGCAGCCTGGTGGACGAGTACATCACTGTGGATACCGATGCAGTGTGCGCCGCCATCAAGGACGTGTTTGTGGACACACGCAGCATCGTGGAGCCTGCTGGCGCCTTGGCGGTGGCGGCGATCAAACAATATGTAGCCCAAAACCAGACACAGGGCGAAACCTATGCCGCCATCCTGTGCGGCGCCAATATGAACTTCGACCGCCTGCGCTTTGTGGCCGAGCGGGCCGAGGTGGGCGAGGAGCGAGAAGCTCTGTTTGCCGTGACGATTCCGGAAGAGCGCGGCAGTTTCCGGCGCTTTTGCGAATTGATTGGCCAGTTACCCCCGGGCGGCAGCCCGCGCAATGTGACCGAATTCAGCTACCGCATCAGCGACGACGCCCAGGCCCATGTGTTTGTGGGCCTCACCACCCGGGGCCGGGGTGAGTCGGCGCAAATTGCAGCCAGCTTTACCCAGCAAGGCTTTGAGGCGCTGGACCTGACACACGATGACCTGGCCCGCGAACACATCCGCCACATGGTGGGCGGCCATTCGCTGCTGGCCCGGGATGAGCGCCTGCTGAGCTTTACCTTCCCCGAGCGGCCAGGCGCGCTGATGAAGTTTTTGAGCCTGATGCGCCCGGGATGGAACATCAGCCTGTTTCACTACCGCAACCAGGGCGCCGACTACGGGCGCATTTTGGTGGGGCTGCAGGTACCGCCGGCCGACCACGCCGAATTTGCGCAGTTTTTAGACACCTTGGGCTACCCCTTCGTCGATGAAACCAGCAACCCTGTGTACCGCCTGTTTTTGCAAAAACGTTAAAGCAGACCCGCCAAGAAAAGCGGCTCAGGGCTGAGTGCCATCCGCGTCTGGTGCACCAACAGCGTCCTGCGGCTCCCGGGCCAGCAAGTTGGGCTTCAGTGGCGGCAGCTCCAGCGTCAACACGGGTGGCCCGGCCAAGTCACTAGCAAGCACGGCCTGACGCCCTTTAACCCACTGCAGCACCAGGCCACTTTCCAACTCGGCACCTACGCGATAAGGCCGGGCGGGCTTGCCATCTATGGCTATAAGCGCTGCGCCGGCGTTGGTTCGCCCCGCCAAAACGCCCAGAAGAACAAAACGGCTGGCAAGCGCGGGGGCTGAGGGCGATGCCACCGGGCGGCTGCCCGCGCCCAGTGCCTGGGCCAGCGCCTGCGAGTCGGCCTCAGACGTATTGGCTGAGGCCACTGCCACGTTTGCCGGCAAGGCAAAACCACCGCCAGTGATTTTCAGAGCCCAGTAAGCACCACTGGCAACAGCCATGGCAGCCAACAGCAAGGTCGCCGGTTTGACCAGCCAGACTCTGTCAAGATTCGTTTGCATACGCAGATTATGATCGTCCGCATGACACACCAGCCTGCCAAAACCCAGCTCCCAGATACCCTGAAACACCACTTGCGCAGCGCCCGTCGCGGGCTTGCCCGGGGCTTCACGCTGATTGAACTGATGGTGGTGCTGGTCATCATTGGCGTGCTGGCGGCACTCATCGTGCCCAATGTGCTGGACCGGGCCGACGACGCCCGCAGCACAGCCGCCAAGACCGACGTCAACAACCTGATGCAGGCCCTCAAGCTCTACCGTCTGGACAACCAGCGCTATCCCACGGCAGCACAAGGTCTGCAGGCCTTGATGATCAAGCCCACCACGGCCCCCATCCCAGGCAACTGGAAACCTTACCTCGACAAACTGCCCAACGACCCATGGGGCCGCCCCTATCAATACATGAACCCCGGCGTGAAAGCTGAGATTGATGTGCTCTCGTTTGGCGCAGACGGGCAAGCCGGCGGCGAGGGCAAGGATGCGGATGTTGGCTCGTGGGAGTGACTTGCGGCGTTTCGCCTTGGGGCGGCCCGGCGGCGAAACCTTTGCCCCCAAGCTTGACCTGATGGCATGAGGCTGCGTGGGTTTACCTTGCTGGAGCTGCTGATTGTGGTGGCCATCATGGCTGTGGCGACGGCGGGGGTAAGTTTTGCGCTGCGGGATTCATCACAGACCCTGCTGGAACGCGAGGCGCAGCGGCTAGCTGCGTTGTTTGAGTCTGGTCGCGCGCAGTCGCGGGTGTCGGGCCAGCCAGTACTTTGGCGCGCTGCTGGGCAGGGTTTTGTTTTTGATGGGCTCACAGGCGCCAGCACCTTGCCCACGATGTGGCTGGGTCAAGGCGTGCAGGCCAGTGGCGCTGTACTGCTGGGACCCGAACCCATCTTGCCACCGCAGCAGGTGCGACTAACCTCGAGCGACACAGCCGGGCGCAGCCTGACGGTGTTTACCGATGGCGTGCGGCCCTTTGCGGTGCGGTCTGACGACAGCACTCGTGCTAGCCAACCGTGAGGCGACCGAATTTGCCTGGGTATTGGCGCAGACCCTTGCGTGGATCCTTGCAGGGATTCACGCTGGTTGAAGTACTGGTGGCGCTGGCGATTGTGGCCGTGGCGCTTGCCGCCGGTGCGCGGGCCACGGGCGCCCTGACGCGCAACGCCGAGCGCCAGTCTGACCTTTTGCTGGCCCAGCTCTGCGCCGAAAACGCGCTCATCGGCCTGCGACTTGCCAGGCAAATGCCTGCGGCTGGCGAAAGCACTGCCCCATGCGAACAAGGCGGCAAATCGCTGACCGTGCGCCTGTCGGCCCGGCCCACGCCCAATGCCAATTTTTTGCGTGTTGAAGCCCAGGTGCTGGACGGCGCACAGCAAATTCACTCGCTGGCAACAGTTGTCGGGAGGTATTGAATGGCCCCCACGGTCGGCACTGCGTGTCCTCCCTGCCCCCCAAGGGGGCCGCGTTTCGCCTTGGGGCGGCCCGGCGGCGAAACCATGACCCCCACGGTCGGCACTGCGTGTCCTCCCTGTCCCCCAAGGGGCCTGGGCTCTCAAGGCTTCACCTTGATCGAGCTGCTGGTGGCCATCGGGGTCATGGCGGTCATGGCGGGGCTGGGCTGGCGAGGCATCGACGGGATGTTGCGAGTGCAAGAGCGGCTGGAGCAGCGTAGCAACGTGGTGTTGTCGCTGCAGACCGGCCTGGCCCAGTGGACCACCGACCTGGACGCCCTGCAGCAATTGCCGGGGCACCCGGCACTCGACTGGGACGGGCGTGGTCTGAGGCTCACCCGGCGGTCGGCGGCGCTTGCGGTAGGGCAAGACGACAGCCTGCAGGTTGTGGCCTGGACCCGGCGCAACGCGGGTGATACCGGCGCCTGGCTGCGTTGGCAGTCGGCCCCCGTGCGCACGCAGGGCGAGCTGGCCATTGCCTGGAGCCGCGCCGCCCTGTGGGCCCAAAACCCCAGCGACGACGACAAACGGCGCGAAGTCAGCGTGGTGGGCCTGGCGCAGTGGCAAATCTTTTTTTACCGGGGCGGCGCCTGGAGTAACCCTTTGTCCAGCGACGGCACCACGCCCGGCGCACCCACGGGGGCAGCCAGCCAGAACCCGCCCTTGCCCGATGGTGTGCGACTGGTGCTGACCCTGCCGGCGGGCGAGGCCATCACCGGCACCTTGACGCGCGACTGGGTGCAGCCCAGCGTGAGCGGGAGCAAGTCATGAGGCGAGCGCCCCGCCACCAGCTCGGCGCAGCACTGCTTTCGGCCATGCTGACCGTGACCCTGGTGGCCAGCCTGAGCGCCGCCGCCCTATGGAGCCAGTGGCGCAGCATCGAGGTCGAGCGCGCGGTGCGCCTGCAGTCGGCCTCGCAATGGGTGTTGATCGGCGCACTGGACTGGGCCAGGCTCATCTTGCGGGAGGACGCCCGCAACGGTGGTGCCGACCATTTGGCCGAGCCCTGGGCAGTGCCCTTGCAAGACGCCCGTCTGTCGAGCTTTCTGGCCACCGATGCCAACACCACAGACGACGATGGCCTACAGCAGGCTTTTTTATCTGGCGCCATCAACGATCTGCAAGCTCGCATCAACATCAACAACCTGGTACTGGGTGCGCGCAG
Organism: Pseudomonadota bacterium; assembly: GCA_046046915.1. Taxonomy (GTDB): domain Bacteria; phylum Pseudomonadota; class Gammaproteobacteria; order Burkholderiales; family Burkholderiaceae_C; genus JBEEJZ01. The sequence continues at coordinate 45,204 of JBJOIT010000015.1, read as the reverse complement.
TTCAGGCAACACATCGGGCGGCACATCAGGCAGCGCGTCGGGCGGCGCACCAGCGCCAGGTTCGGCGGGCGCAGTGGCGGCGGGTGCCAGTGTCTCAGAGGCGGAGCTTAAAACCCTGGCGCGTTTGTTCGAGCTGCTGGCCTTGCCACCCACAGAACTGGCGACCCTGGCCGAAAACCTGCGCCTGGCCTACGACTCCAGCGCCGACCCTGGCGCCCGCGCCCAGGCCCCTTTGCCGCCTGTGCGCCTGAGCCAGCTGCTGGCCCTGGGCTTGTCGCCACGCAGCTTTGCGCTGTTGCGGCCCCACATCACACTGCTGCCTACGGTCACCACCGTGAACTTGAACACGGCTAACGCCATGGTGCTGGCCGCCAGTATCAAGAACCTCGGCTTGGCGCAAGCGCAACAGCTGGTCAAGGTGCGACAGCAGACCCACTTCAAATCCCTGGCTGACGTCACTCGTCACATTGGCGAAGCCGGCCCGCTAGACGAACGCCAGCATGGCGTCAGCTCGCGCCACTTTGAGGTGATGGGTCAATTGCGCATTGACGACATGGTGGTGCAACAAACCTCGGTGGTGCAACGCGATGGCCTGAACGTGAAGGTGCTGTGGCGAGATGCGGGACCGGCAAGGTGAGGCTCAAGATTTGCTCAGGTCGCGGTTAATGGCCACCCCTAAAATGATTCGTTAACTCTATGTCCACCCTCGTCATTCCGCTGCCCCAAGGCCTGCCCCAGGCCGGTGCCTTGCTCGACTACGCGCTGGTAGCGCCGGGCATGGCTGCGCAGCACAAGCAGACGGCCCTGGGCCTGCTGGCCGGCATTCAGGCGGACGAGCGGGTGGTGCTGGTACCGGCCAATCGCCTGTCGTGGCACCGGGTCACGCTGCCCAAAGGCACCCTGGGCCGCTCGCTGTTTGCCGATGGTCAGGGCCTGCGCATACGCGCCGTGTTGGGCGGCCTGCTGGAAGACGAACTGCTGGACGAGCCCGAGGCGCTGCACCTGGCCCTGCAGCCGCAGGCTGTGGACACGGCCCCCGTGTGGGTGGCCGCCTGCCAGCGCGAGTGGCTGCAGACCTGGCTGAACACCCTGGAACAAAGCGGTGTGCACATCACCCGCATCGTCCCCGAGGCGGCGCCGCCCACGGCACCTGCAGACAGCCCCCTGCCCATGGTGCTGCGGGCCAGAGCCGGTGAGCATCAGCCAGACGTGCTGTTGACGCAGGCCTCGGGCGTGCTGGTGCTGCCCCTGTCGGCAGACAGCCTGGGCCTGCTGCGCCCTCTGTTGGGCAACCCGGCCCAGGTGGCACTGCGGGCCGAACCCACCGTGGCCGCCGCCGCCGAGGCGCTGTTTCAAACCCCGTTTCAGCTGCAGACCCAGGCCGACGCCTGGGCGCAAGCCTCCAGCGGCTCCTGGGACCTGGCCCAGTTTGATTTGCTGCGCACCCGTGGTGCCCGTACCCGCCAAAGTGTGCGGGGCTGGCTGGCTCATCTGGCAACGTCCCCAGTCTGGCGCCCGGCACGCTGGGCGGCCATCACCTTGCTGCTGGCCCAGGTGCTGGGTTTGCAGGCCTGGGCCTGGAAAGAACAAGCCGCCTTGAACGAGCGCCGCTCTGCCGCGCGCAGCACGCTCACAGCCACCTTTCCTGACATCAAGGTGGTGGTGGATGCACCGGCACAAATGAAACGCGCCGTAAGCGACCTGCAACGCAGCAGCGGCCAGGCGGGCCCTGCCGATCTGGAAAGCATGCTCAGTCAGCTCAAAAGTGCCGCCCCCGACCTGCCGGTGCCCGCCAGCATCGGCTACCAAAACAAGACCCTGCGCCTGACCGGTCTGCCGCCCGAGAACGCGACCGATGCCGCACTGGTTCAGGGCCTGCAGGCCCGGGGCTACAACCTGCGTACCGACGGCGAGACCCTGGTGCTGCAAACGGTGGCCACGCCATGAGCGGCACACCCCTGGCCCATTTACTGGCGCCCCTGAGACTGCGCTGGCAGCAGCTGGGCCTGCGCGAGCGGCGGCTGCTCGGTGCCGCCGGGCTGGTGATACTGGCCGCCGTGGTCTGGACGGCCAGCCTGGCACCTTCGCTCAAGCTGCTCAAAAACCACGAAGCCCAGCGCAAGGTGCTTGATGCGCAGTTGTCTGACATGCGCGCCCTGCAGGCACAAGCGCAGGCGCTGCAGGCCCAGCCTCTCATCAACGCCACAGAATCTGCCCGACTTTTGACGCAGTTCACCCAGCAACAGCTGGGCAAAAGTGCCACGGTCACCGTGAATGGCGACCGCGCCACCGTCACCTTGCAGGCCACGCCTGCGCAAGCACTGGCCCAATGGCTGACTCAGGCCCGATTACAAGCACGCAGCGTGCCGCTGGAGGCGCGCCTCAGCAGCGCGACCACCCCGGCCGGCACCACATGGAGCGGCCAACTCACCCTGAGCCTGGCGGGCAGTTAATGTCACGCAGCCCACGCACATCCACCTTGTCGGCCCCCTGGTCGTGGCTGGTGGTTGGCGCTCTGATGGGCCTGACTGTGGCGGTTCTGTTGTGGTCGCCTGCCCGCTGGCTGGGCCTTGCGGTACATCACATCAGCGGTCAACACCTGAGCCTGCAGGATACGCAGGGCACGGTCTGGACCGGTTCTGCGCGATGGGTGCTGACGGGCGGGCCAGGCAGCCAGGACCAGCAAGCCCTGCCCGGGCGCGTGAACTGGCAGTTGCGCCCGGTCTGGCCCGGCTTGCGCCTGGTGCTGATGGCCGAGTGCTGCACCGCCCGGCCCGTGGACATCACGGCCACGGTCAGCACCAGCGGCGTGCTCCAGGTCGCCTTGCAAAACAGTCAATCTAGCTGGCCAGCCAGTGTGCTGGCCGGTCTGGGCACCCCCTGGAACACCGTCGCGCTAGATGGCCAGCTGCAGTTCAGCAGCCAGGCTGCCACGCTGACCTGGGCGGCAGGTCGCCTGACCATGGCAGGGCAGGCGCAGGTTGAGGCACAGGCCGTGTCCTCAAGGCTGTCCACACTCAAACCCATGGGCAGCTACCGCATTACGCTCCAGGGAGGCGCCAGCCCCGAAGTGCGGCTCTCCACGATTGAGGGCAGTCTGCAACTCAGCGGCCAAGGGCAATGGGTGGGTGGGCGACTGCGCTTTGCTGGCGAGGCCATTGCCGCGCCCGACCTGCAGGAGGCACTGGCCAACCTGCTCAACATTCTGGGGCGCCGCATGGGCGAGCGCGCCATCATCAAACTGGGTTAACCGTGAACCGTCGTCGTATGAATGCAAGCACCCACCTGACACTCCCCACCGGCTGGCCACTGCGCAGCGGCTTACACGCCGTCGCACTGGCGGTGACGTGTGCGCTCGCAGCACCTGCGGCGATGGCTCAAAAAGCCCCTGCGGCAAGCGGACCCGCAGCAAACACCGCCAGCCCCAAACGCGGTGAACCTATCACGCTGAACTTTGTCAACGCCGACATCGAGGCCGTGGCACGCACCATGGCCACCCTGACCGGGCACAACGTGGTGGTGGACCCACGGGTGAAGGGCACGCTCACGCTGACCACCGAGCGCCCGGTGGCCCCCACGGCGGCGTATGCGCAGTTTTTGTCTGCCCTGCGCTTGCAGGGTTACACCGTCGTCAACGCCGCCGGGCTGGACAAAATCGTGCCCGAGGCCGATGCCAAGTTGCAAGGCGGCCCGGTGTCTGACGGCACCCCGGTGGCCGGTAACCAGATTGCCACGCAGATCTTCAAGCTCAATTTTGAGAATGCCAACAACCTGCTGCCCATCCTGCGGCCGCTGATCAGCCCCAACAACACCATCAACGTCAACCCCGGCAACAACTCGCTGGTCATCACCGACTACGCGGACAACCTGCGCCGGCTGGCCCAAATCGTGGCGGCCATGGATGTGGCCAATGCCACCGATGTCGAGGTGATCAGCCTCAAGCACGCCATTGCGGTCGACCTGGCGCCCCTGGTGCTGCGTTTGCTGGAGTCCGCGCCCGCAGGCGCCGCGCCGGGCGGTGGTACCGATGCGTCCTTCAAAACCACGCTGGTGGCCGAACCCCGCAGCAACACACTAGTACTACGAGCTGCTAACCCGGCCCGGGTGGCCTTAGCACGCTCGCTGATCGACCGGCTGGACCAGCCCACATCTGCCAGCGCCAGCGGCAACATCCATGTGGTCTACCTCAAGAATGCCGATGCCACCAAGCTGGCCACCACCCTGCGTGCTGCACTGGCCGGCGAGGTGCGCACCCCCACGGCCAGCGCGGCCCCAAACACCGGCACTCCAGGTACGGTGGCTGTCAGTGGCACGCCAGGGGCTGGTGCGGGCACCCTGGGCGCATCGGCACAGCCCTCTACTGGCGGGCAGATACAGGCCGACCCCTCTACCAACGCACTCATCATCACCGCGCCCGAGCCGCAATACCGCCAGCTGCGCGCGGTGATTGACCAGCTCGATGCCCGGCGGGCGCAGGTGTTTGTGGAAAGCCTGATTGCCGAGGTCAACGCCGACAAGGCGGCCGAGTTTGGTATTCAGTGGCAAGGCGCGCTGGGCCAAAGTGGCGCCAGCAACATCGGCTTGCTGGGCACCAATTTCAGCGTGGGCGGCGCCAACATCGTCAAGCTGGCTACCGGGGCCGCCACCGGCACCGTGGCGCCATCCACAGGCTTGAATGCCGGTATCGCACACAACACCAATGGCGTGTATGTGCTGGGATTTCTGGCGCGCTACCTGCAGGCCAATGGCGACGGCAACATCCTGTCCACACCCAATTTACTGACGCTGGACAACGAAGAGGCCAAGATCGTGATTGGCCAGAACGTGCCCTTTGTGACAGGCCAATACACCAACGCGGGCACCACAGGTGGCACGGTCAACCCGTTTCAGACCATCGAGCGCAAGGACGTGGGCCTGACGCTGCGGGTCAAGCCGCAAATCAGCGAAAACGGCACCGTCAAGCTCAGCATCTTTCAGGAGGTGTCGAGCGTGCAAGCCTCTACCGTGGCGGCGGCCAACGGCCCCACCACCAACAAGCGCTCCATTGAATCAAACGTGCTGGTGGGCGATGGCTCCATCGTCGTGCTGGGTGGCCTCTTGCAAGACGAATACTCCGGCAACCAGGAGAAAGTTCCCGGTCTGAGCGATGTGCCCTTGTTTGGCAACCTCTTCAAAAGCGAGGCCCGCAGCCGTAAAAAGACCAATCTGATGGTGTTCTTGCGCCCGGTGGTGGTGCGCGACGCCCAGGCCAGCGACGCCTTGTCGCAAGGTCGCTACGAGCAGATGCGCCTGCGCCAGCAAGACGCGCAACCCGTGCCCAGCCAGAACCTGCCCATCAACGAAGCCCCAGTGCTTCCCCCGGCGCCAGCCAAGCCATGAGCCAGGGCCCGCGTTTCCCCTTGCCCTACGCCTTTGCGCGCGGCCAGCAGCTGCTGCTGGAAGACGGCGACGATGGCCTCACCCTGTGGCTCCACAGCCTGGAAGGCGCCTCTGCCGTCAGTGAGGTGATGCGCAAATTTGCCGTGCAGCAGGTCAAAAACGAGTCGGCAGAGCTGCTGGCCCAGCGCATCAGCGCGGCCTATGCCCAAAGCGAATCGAGTGCCGCCAGCGTGGTGAGCGAGGTGGAAAGCGACATCGACCTCTCGCGCATGATGCAGGCGCTGCCTGCAATCGAGGACCTGCTGGAGACCTCGGATGACGCGCCCATCATCCGCATGCTCAACGCGCTGCTGACCCAGGCCGCCCGCGACGGCGCCAGCGACATTCACATTGAGCCCTACGAGCGGCATTCGAGTGTGCGCTTTCGGGTGGACGGCTCCCTGCGCGAGGTGGTCAGCCCCAACCGGGCCCTGCACGCGGCACTGATTTCGCGCTTGAAGATCATGGCCGAGCTGGACATTGCCGAAAAACGCCTGCCGCAGGACGGCCGCATCTCCCTGCGCATCGGCACCCGGGCAGTAGACGTGCGCGTGAGCACGCTGCCCAGCGCCCATGGCGAACGGGCCGTGCTGCGTTTGCTGGACAAGAGCGGCGGCAAGCTCAGCCTCGAGTCGGTGGGCATGCAGGGCGACGTGCTGGCGCAATTCGAGCACCTGGTGGCGCAGCCGCACGGCATTATTTTGGTGACCGGCCCCACCGGCTCGGGCAAAACCACCACGCTGTATGCGGCGCTGGAACGGCTGGACACGCGTGGCCAGAACATCATGACGGTGGAAGACCCCATCGAATACGAGCTGGCAGGCGTGGGCCAGACCCAGGTCAATGCCAAGATCGACCTCACCTTTGCCAAGGCCCTGCGCGCCATCCTGCGCCAGGACCCCGACGTGGTGATGATTGGCGAGATTCGCGACTTCGAAACCGCGCAAATCGCCATTCAGGCCTCGCTCACCGGCCACCTGGTGCTGGCCACCCTGCACACCAACGATGCCGCCAGCGCCGTGACCCGGCTCACCGACATGGGCATCGAACCCTTTTTGCTCAGTTCCAGCCTGTTGGGCGTGCTGGCGCAACGGCTGGTCCGCAAGCTGTGCGTGCAGTGCAAACAGCCCAGTGCCTCTGGCACCCAAGGCGAGTACAAGCCACTGGGCTGCGCTGCCTGCAGCCAGACCGGTTACCAGGGGCGCACCGGGGTGTTTGAGCTGCTGGTCACCAACGATGCCATCCGGGCGCAAATCCATGCCCAGGCGGCCGAGGCCGACATACGCACAGCCGCCATGGCCAATGGCATGTGCCTGATGCGCAGCGATGGCGAGCGCCTGGTGCAGCAGGGCGTCACCTCGCGCGAGGAGTTGTTGCGGGTGACGCGGGACTGATGGTTGTGAAGCTGGGGGCTTAGGGCAAGTGCTAATAGACGGTGTTTGGCCCGTTTCTTAGACTTTAGATTTTCAATGCCCTGACCACAATAAGCACAACGAGGAGATATCCCATGTCATTGCAATACCAGTTGAAAGAAGGCCACTACCACCTGTACGACCTGAGCACGCCCGCCAGCACCATCACTGGCGAGCACCGCCTGCGGCTCAGGACTGACACCGTGGCCATCGCCTTTGATGCCAGCACCGGCCAGCTGCACGAGCACGGCAGCCCGGGGCGCATCCAGAATTGGGCCACCAGTACCCGTCGGCGCCTGCGTGCTGCCGGCGCCATGGACAGCGCAAACGACATTGTTGTGGTGTCCGGCCCGCTCCCGGTGGATGAAATCAACAAGTGCCTGCAAATCAACGGCTACTGCCGGCGCATGTATTCGCGCCTGTCCACCCTGCCCCACGGCAAATTGGGGCAGCGAGCGCATTAAGAAGCGGGCTACATCTCCAGGAACACGACCACTTCGGCGCCCTCTTCCAAAAGCTCTTTCTTGCGCACCTCTGCTTTGACCGGCAGCACGTACGAACCTGACTTTTTGTCCGGAAAGAGCGATGTTTTCCAGGCCGTGTCGCCTATGCAAGCCTGTACCCGCACGGACCCAAAGCCAACTTTCATGGCATGCGGCCTGATGCGATCTGCGATCCCACGCGGCAATGTCACAAAGTGCCAGGGCGTCGGACCCGGGTGCCTCCACAAGACGGCGCTGATCACGAAAGCGTTTGAATCCATTGCGGTTCCTTGTTGAGTGCTGCTCGTGGTTATTTGAGTGGCGGCAACACCATTCATCGCAGGCCAACAAACTCCTTGTCATTGGCACCCGGCAGCCTCACCCTTTAGCCCCAGGACCTGGTCAGCAACTCGTCCAAGGCGTCAGTAATAGCCTGCCCTTGGTCGGCCAGTGACCCGACGTACTCGCCCAATTGGTCCAACGCTACCGAGACCATGTCCAGCGGGTGCAAAACGACTGGGAGATCTTCAACCTGGAAAACCGGGTTCATGCGTGAACCAACGGTTGGCATGTTTCCGGGCAATGCACTGCGCCGCACCAACGGCACCACCACACGCCTGCGGTACCGGTCAAACTGAGCCGACTGCACTAGCACGACAAAGGGTATGGACTCACGCAAAGCGCCCTTATTGCGATGAACATCAAACTGCGCCATCACAGCGTGGCGTGTTCATCTGCAAACGACCCTACTGCGGCGTGCACCAGGTTCCAGTCGGCAGCACAGGTGTCGGCCCATTGCTGGCGGCTACGCTGCGCAAGCTGCTGGCTTGCCACAAATTCAGCCAACAGCGTTTCCATGGTGGCAGACAAATTGCTCGTATAGGCCTTGGCCTGTGCCACCAGCGCCTCATTCAGAGTCAGGTTGACCGGCCGTTTGCGAGATTGCTCAAGTAATGCTGGCATTGGAATCTCCTTGAAGCATGAAATGCGCACATTATGCGCACAACACAGACAGGGAATGCATCCTTTCAGTTCCCAATGAAAAGGGTGAACTTTTTACCCCCGAGAAAAATTACTCCACGGTAACGGACTTAGCCAGGTTCCTCGGCTTGTCCACATCCGTCCCTCGCGCGCAGGCGGTGTGGTAGGCAAGCAGTTGCAGGGGCACGACGTGCAGCAGGGGGGAGAGTTCGCCGTAGTGCTCGGGCATGCGGATGACGTGCATGCCTTCGCCGCTGTCGATGCGGGTGTCGGCGTCAGCCAGCACATACAGCACGCCACCACGGGCGCGGACTTCGTGCAGGTTGCTCTTGAGCTTTTCCAGCAGGGTGTCGTTGGGTGCCACGGTCACCACAGGCATGGCGCTGGTGACCAGGGCCAGAGGGCCGTGCTTGAGCTCGCCAGCGGCATAGGCTTCGGCGTGGATGTAGGTGATTTCCTTGAGCTTGAGCGCGCCTTCGAGGGCGATGGGGTAATGCAGGCCACGGCCCAGAAACAGGGCGTTTTCCTTGGTGGCAAAGTCCTCGGCCCAGGCGATGAGCTGGGGCTCCAGGGCCAGCACGGCTTGCAGTGCCGCAGGCAGGTGGCGCATGGCCTTCAAATGCCTGGCCTCGTCGGCCACACTCAAGCCGCCACGTACTTTGGCCAGGGTGAGCGTGAGCAAAAACAGGCCGGCCAGCTGGGTGGTAAAGGCTTTGGTCGAGGCCACGCCAATCTCCACACCGGCGCGGGTAACGTAGGCCAGCGCACATTCGCGCACCATGGCGCTGGTGGCCACGTTGCAAATGGTCAGGGTGTGCTGCATGCCCAGGCTCTGGGCGTGGCGCAGGGCGGCCAGGGTGTCGGCGGTTTCGCCAGACTGGCTGATGGTGACCACCAACGTTTTGGGGTTGGGCACCGAGTCGCGGTAGCGGTATTCGCTGGCCACCTCGACCTGGGTCGGAATTTTGGCGATGCTTTCCAGCCAGTATTTGGCCGCGCAGCCGCTGTAGTAGCTGGTGCCACAGGCCAGGATCAGCACCGAGTCAATCTGTGCAAACACATCTGCCGCCAGGGCATGACCGTCAAACAGCTCGGGCACAAAGGCTTCGACGCCTTCCAGCGTGTCGGCAATGGCGCGGGGTTGCTCAAAAATTTCTTTTTGCATGTAGTGCCGATAGGGGCCCAGCTCGGCCGCGCCACTGTGGGCATGCACGGTCTTGACGGGGCGCTGTGCGGGGCTCACGGGCTTGTGCGCTTTGTCCACCAACCAGTATTTGCCCAGCTGCACATCGACCACATCGCCTTCTTCCAGGTACACGATCTGGTCGGTCACGCCGGCCAGGGCCATGGCGTCGCTGGCCAGAAAATGCTCTTGCCCGTCCTGCCCCACGCCCAGAATCAGCGGCGAACCGGCGCGCGCGCCGATCATGCGCTGGGGCTCGTCCTTGCAGAACACGGCAATGGCATAGGCGCCATGCAGCTGGCCCACGGCAGCTTTCACGGCTTCGAAAATATCGCCGTCGTACAAGCTGTCAACGAGGTGGGCGATGACCTCGGTGTCGGTCTGGCTTTGAAAAACATAGCCCCGGGCCTGCAGGGCTGTGCGCAGTTCGTCGTGGTTCTCGATGATGCCGTTGTGCACCAGCGCCACCCGTCCGGGGCGGGCCTGGGTGCTTTGGCCGATGCGCAGGGGGTCTTGCACCTCGGGGCCGTGGCTGAAGTGCGGGTGGGCGTTGTGCACGGCTGGCGCGCCGTGGGTGGCCCACCGGGTGTGGGCAATGCCCAGCCGGCCATGCAGACCTGTGGCAGCCACCTGCTCCATCAGCTCGGCCACGCGCGAGGTGCTGCGGGCACGCTCCAGGCCTGACTGTGCTGGGTCAGCCGACTGGGCGTACACCGCGACGCCACAAGAGTCGTAGCCCCGGTACTCCAGGCGCTGCAGGCCTTGCACCAGGATAGGAACGATGTTGCGCAGAGAAACCGAACCCACAATGCCACACATGAACTTCTCCCAAAATCAGATGCGCCATGGTATGGTTCACACAACGAAATATGTGATCATTTTGTTAACTAATTTGAATAAATATTTCAAACACCAATTTCATAGAAATATTAGTTCGTTTGTTTATAAAAAATGGAACAAATCACCATAGATGCCACCGACATCAAGCTGCTGGACTTGCTGCAGCAGGATGCTAGCCTGAGCAACCAGGCCTTGGCCGAGCGGGTGCACACCTCGCCCCCCACCTGCCTGCGCCGGGTGAAGCGCCTGCATGCGCTGGGGCTGATCGAGCGGCAAGTGGCCCTGCTCAGCCCCGATCGCCTGGCACCCGTGCTGGGCCACGGCCTGACGGTGCTGGTCGAAATCACCCTGGACCGGCAAGACGCCGAACGCCTGGCCGCCTTTGAGGAGCGCGTGGTGGCGGTCGACGCGGTGCAGCAGTGCTACCGGGTCTCGCCGGGGCCGGACTTTGTGCTGGTGGTGTTTGCGCGCGACATGCCCGCCTATCTGGCCCTGGCACAAAGCCTGTTCACCAGCGACGCCAATGTGCGCAACGTCAAGGCCTTCTTCAGCGTGAAGCGGGCCAAGTTTGACCCCAAGGTGCCTTTGTCAGGCTGATCAAGCTGATTCAGGCTACTGGCCCTGCCGGCCACTGCCAGCTTACCGTGCAGCCCTGCCCCACCGCGGCGCTGATGTCGATGCGCCCCCCCAGTTGCTCCAGCGCGGCGCGGCACATGGCCAGGCCAGTACCCACCCCCTCAAAGGCGGTGGCGCTGTGCAGGCGGCTAAACACCCGAAACAGCTTGTCCTGGTACTGGGGGTTAAAGCCCACGCCGTTGTCGCGCACATAGAGCTGATGGGTGGTGCCATGGCCCCCATCAGCTGTAGCGCCATCGCCACCGGGCGCGGGACCCAGGCCCACCTCGATCACCGCCGGCGTGCGGCCACGGCTGAACTTGAGGGCATTGCCCAGCAGCTGCTGCAGCACCAGCCGCAGCAAGGCGGCATCACCCATCAGCGTGGGCAAGGCCGCCAGCGGCCACTGCACCTGGCGCGAGGCCAGTTCGGTGGCATGGGTGCGCTGCAAGTCGATGCAGACGTCCTGCAACAGGGCCTGCAAATCAACCGGCGCCCATTGCACCGGCATCTGCCGCACACGGGCCAGCGCCATCAGGCCATCAATCAAACGCCCCTGTTGCTCGGCGGCCTGCTGGATGGCCAGTAATGACTGGGCCACATCGCTGCTGATGTCCGTACCCAGGTCTTCTTGCAGGATGCGGGCGTAAGAGGTGATGTGCCGCAGCGGTGCGCGCAGGTCGTGGCTGACAGTGTGCATGAACGCTTGCAAATCGCCCCGGGCCTGCGCCAGTGCGGCCCGGTGTTGCGCCAGCTCGGCCTCGGGCGTCAGCTCCGGCGTCATTTGCGTGGGCGCTTCCAGTTGGCGATGCTGATTTGCTTGCCACGCGCCACGCTCAGCGCCCCGGGTGGCGTGTCTTTGGTGATGGTGGAGCCACCGCCCACGGTGCCGCCGGCCCCGAGGGTGACGGGCGCCACCAGCACGCAGTTGCTGCCGATGTGCACGTCAGCTTCGATCACGGTCTTGTGCTTGAAGGCGCCGTCGTAGTTAGCCGTGATGCTGCCCGCCCCAAAGTTGACCCGCTCGCCCACCGAGGCATCGCCCAAATAAGCCAGGTGGTTGGCCTTGGCGCCGTCGGCCAAGGTGGAGTTCTTGATTTCGACAAAATTGCCGATGTGCACCTCGGCCCCCAAACGCGCACCAGGACGCAGACGGGCAAAGGGCCCGATCAGAGAACCAGCGCCCACTGTCACACCCAGTTTTTCGCCGTCGATGTGGGTAAAGGGATGGATCACGGCGCCGGGCTCGATCACCGCGTTGGCAATCACGCAATTGGCGCCAATGCGCACGCCCTCGCCCAGGCTGACCTGGCCTTCAAACACACAATTCACGTCGATGCTGACATCGTGACTGCAGCTCAGGTCGCCCCGAATGTCGATGCGCGCCGGGTCTGCCAGGCGCACGCCCTGCTCCATGAGCTGATGGGCTTGCTGGCGTTGGCAGGCCCGCTCCAGTTCGGCCAGCTGCACCGGGCTGTTGACGCCGGCCACCTGCACTTCGTCGCTGATCTTGTGGGCCACCACATTCATGCCATCGGCCACAGCAAACTTCACGATGTCGGTCAGGTAGTACTCGCCCTGGGCGTTCTGGTTGTCGAGCCGGTCCAGCCAGCGCTTGAGCCAGACCGCCGGCACGGCCATGATGCCGCTGTAAATCTCACGAATCTGGCGCTGGGCCTCGCTGGCGTCCTTGTGCTCCACGATGGCTTGCACCTGCTCGCCAGCGCGGACGATTCGGCCATAGCCCGTGGGGTTGGCCAGCTCGAGCGTCAGCAAGGCCAGTTGCTGGCCGGCGCAAGCGCGGATGAGGTGAAACAGGGTGTCCGCCTGGGTCAGGGGCACGTCGCCCGACAAGACCACCACTATGCCGTCGTCTGGCAGAGCGGGCACGGCCTGCTGCACGGCATGGCCGGTGCCCAGCTGAGGCTCCTGCCGCACAAAGTTCAGCGCCAAACCGGCCTGCACCCGGGCGTGATTGGCCTTGTCCAGAAAGGCTTCCACCTCTTGTGCGCCATGTCCGGTGATGACCACCACCCGCCGGGCGCTCAGCTCGGCAGCGGTGTCCACCACATGCTGCACCAGGGCGCGGCCGGCCAAGGTGTGCAAGACCTTGGGCAGCTTGCTTTTCATGCGGGTACCCTTGCCCGCAGCCATGATCACCACATCGACTGCGGCGCTTGCTTGTGTCATTTCGACTCCCTTGCTCTTTATTCAAATCAAACGGTACAGATCAAACCGGCCAGACCACGCCGTTGTCGTTCAGGATGGCGTCCAGCGGCACGTCATGCGGCTCGGGCTCGAAGTCGTCCACATAGCCGTTGGTGTACCCCAGGCCCACGGTGGTGGGGCGTGGCGTCAGCGCGGCCAGGGTGCGGTCGTAAAAGCCGCCGCCGTAGCCCAAACGGTAGCCACCGGCGCTGTAACCCACACAAGGCACAAACAGCAAGGTCGGCACGATCAGCTCGGTGTCTTTGGGTTTGGGGATGCCGTAGGCGTCTTCTTCCATGGGGCAGCCGGGGTACCACGACCAAAACGTCAGAGTCTTGTGCACCTTGTCCACCACCGGCAGGCCGATGCGCCGGCGTTGCGGCTCGTCCAGCAACTCGCCGTCTTCCTTCCAGCGGTGCAGCGCGGGCAGCGGGTCAAATTCGCCTTTGATGGGCCAATACGCCCCAATCACGGCGTCCGCCCGCCCGACCAGATAGATACGCATCACACGCTGTAACAAATCAGCACGTTGCAAACGGTCCGGAAGATTGAGTCGTTCCTCGATCAGCGCCTTGCGTAGGGCTTTCTTGGCGCGTACCTTGTCGTCCATGGAGTTGTCCATAATGTCCACATGCAGTTTTCAGCGATTTTGACACCGTTCACCGCCCTGGCTTGCCTGGTACTGGCACCCACCTGGTGCGCCGCCCAGGCACAGTCCGCCGGGCGGTCGCCCGACCCCATTTCGGCGCAGGCTGCCAGCGTAATCTTGGACATGAGCCAGGCCTACAAAAAAGGTGACAGCAAGCGCCTGAGCGCCCTGCTGCCCCAGGCCCGTGGCCATGTACTCGAACCCTGGGCCGCTTACTGGGAGCTGCGCGCGCGGCTCGACACCGCATCCAAATCCGAGATCGAGGCCTTTTTGGTCCGTTACGCTGGCAGCTACCAGGAAGACCGGCTGCGCAACGACTGGTTGTTGATGCTGGGCCAGCGCCGCGACTGGGCGACTTTTGCCGCCGAACACCCCAACTACCGCATGAGCGATGACCGCGAAGTGAAGTGCTACGCCCTGACCGTGGGACACGGCCCCGCCGGCGCCGATCTACCCGTGGACATCAAGCGCCTGTGGTACGCGCAACGTGAGGCCGACGATGGTTGCGCCTACGCAGCAGCGCAAATGCACGACGCCAGCCGTTTGAGCGACACCGAGGTGTGGGTGAAGGCGCGACTGGCCATGGAGGCGAACCGCCCCCGCGTGGCACGGCAGGCGCTGGAAATGATCGGCCGTGAGGCCCTCGCACCACTCAACGATATACAGGACAACCCGGCCCGCTACCTGGCCAAGCACAAGCCCGCCTCTGGCGCCAGCCACACCCTGAGCCAGGAGTGGGCGGTACTGGCGCTGGTTCGCCTGGCTGTATCAGATGCAGACGCCGCAGCTGAGGCCTTGCAAGGCAAACTGGCCAAGCAGCTTACGCCCGAACAACGCTCTTGGACCTGGGGCGCCATAGGCAAAAGCGCGGCGCAGCGTTTGTCAAACGAGGCCATGCGCTACTACGCCCTAGCCCGCGACGCCGACCTGAGCGACGACCAACTGGCCTGGAAAGTGCGCGCCGCACTGCGCAAAGGTGAGTGGAAGCAGGTGCAAACGGCGATTCAGGCCATGAGTGACGCCAGCCGCAACGACACGGCTTGGGTCTATTGGCTGGCCACCGCCCAACACAGGCTGGCCAAAACCGACGCCGAGCGCACAGACGCCAACAAGGCGCTGCAAGGCATTGCGGGCGTGCGTGGTTTTTACGAGCAGCTGGCACTCGAAGACCTGGGCCAATCCGTGGTCTTGCCCCAGCGCCCGAGCGCGCTCACGCCCCAGGAACAGGAGGCCGCTCGCAACAACCCGGGCCTGCGGCGCAGCTTGGCGGCCATCCAGATCGGCCTGCGCAGCGAGGGCGTGCGGGAATGGAACTACACCACCAACCTGCACACCCCCGGCGGCATGAACGACCGCGAGCTGCTGGCCGCCGCCGAGCTGGCCTGCCATAACGAGGTGTGGGACCGCTGCATCAACACCAGCGAACGCACCAAGAGTGTGATCGACGTCGCGCAGCGCTACCCTGTGCCGTTTCGCGATTCCGTGGTGCAGCGTTCCAACCAGATCGGGCTGGACCCGGCCTATGTGTACGGCCTGATCCGCCAGGAAAGCCGCTTTGTGATGGATGCACGATCGGGCGTGGGGGCATCGGGTCTGATGCAGGTCATGCCCGCCACGGCCAAATGGACCGCCAAGAAAATCGGCATGAGCGACTATCAACCCCATCTGCTGAACGACCGCGAAACTAATATCGCCATCGGCACGGGCTACCTGAAGCTGGTGCTTGACGACTTTTCGGGCTCCATGCCGCTGGCCGCTGCAGCCTACAACGCCGGCCCCAGCCGCTCGCGGGCGTGGCGCGGCCAAACGGGCGATGCGGTGCTGGACGCTGCTGTGTGGGCCGAAAACGTGCCCTTTTCTGAAACGCGCGACTACGTAAAAAAAGTGCTTTCCAACACCACGGCCTACGCCGCTTTGCTGACCGGGCTGCCGCAGTCGCTCAAGGCTCGCCTGGGCCGCGTGGGGCCGCGCGATGCCACAACCGAAGTCGACAAGGACCTGCCATGAAAAAGATTCTGGTGCTCGGCGGTGCGGGCTTTGTGGGCCGCCACCTGTGCGAAAAGCTGGCCCGCGCCGGTTGTCATATCACCGTGCCCACGCGGCGCGCTACGAACGGCTTTGCCGTCCAAACCTTGCCGGGCCTGACCGTGCTGCAAGCCGACGTGTTTGACGACGCCGACTTACGCGGTTTGATGGCGGGACACGATGCTGTGGTCAACCTGATCGCCATCCTGCACGGCACCGAAGCAGCTTTTGAACGCACCCACGTCGCGCTGCCCCAAAAGATTGCCCAGGCCTGCCTGGCCACGGGCGTGAAGCGTCTGGTGCACGTCAGCGCCTTGGGCGCGGCATTGAATGGCCCCTCGATGTACCAGCGCAGCAAGGCGCGGGGCGAAGCGGTACTGCAGGCCGCCGGCCTGGACCTGAGCGTGCTGCGCCCCAGCGTGATTTTTGGCGATGGCGACCGCTTTTTGACCCTGTTTGCGCAACTCCAAAAAATAGCGCCGGTCGTACCGCTGGCTGGCGCGGCCACCCGGTTTCAACCGGTGTGGGTGGAGGATGTGGCGCAGGCCATTGCCAACTGCTTGCTCGGCGCCCCCCATTGGGCACCCTCAGCCACCTTGGGCCAGGTTTATGACCTGTGCGGGCCGGACGTGATGACTCTGGCCGAGCTGGTGCGTTTTGCAGGGGCTGCCAGCGGCATCAACGGCGGGCGTGGCCGGCCTGTGCTGCCCTTGCCAGACGCCCTGGGCCGCCTGCAAGCCAGCCTGATGCGACTCATGCCCGGTGAGCCCTTGCTGAGCCAGGACAACCTCGACTCCATGAAAGTCGACAACGTGTGTGACGGCAGCCTGCCTGGCCTGGCTGCGCTGGGCATTACCGCAGCCGCTCTGAGCGCAGTTGCGCCAGGCTATCTTTGCGGCACCCTCAGCGCCCGCAGCCTGGATGGCTTTCGGCGCACCGCGGGCCGCGCCTGATGTCGCAAATGTCTGTCTAGGCTCCAGCTATTGCTCAACTTACCGCAACCGTTCCAAACAGTCCTGCCATGCTCAAACTCTTCATCGGCAACAAGAACTACTCTTCGTGGTCCATGCGCCCCTGGGTGCTGCTGCGCCAGGCAGGCGTCGAATTTGAAGAAGTGATGGTGCGATTTGATTCCTTCGCGCCCGACTCCGGCTTCAAGCGCATGCTGGCGACCGTCAACCCAGTGGGCAAGGTGCCGGTGCTGGATGTGGATGGCTTCGCCATTTGGGACACCCTGGCCATTGCCGAATACGTGGCCGAAACCTATCCCGACAAACACTTGTGGCCGCAAGACCCAAAAGCGCGTGCCCGCGCACGCAGCGTCTGCGCCGAAATGCACAGTGGCTTCACCGGCCTGCGTAGCGCCTGCCCTATGAACATCGAGGCCTTGCTGCCGGAGATCGGCGCCCTGGCGTGGCGCGACAAACCCGCTGTGCGCGCCGACCTGAACCGCTTGGTTGCCATGTGGAGCGAGCTGCTGCAAACCTATGGCGGCCCCATGCTGTTTGGCGAGTTCACTGTGGCCGATGCCTACTTTGCGCCAATCTGCATGCGCATCGTGACTTACGACCTGCCCGTGCCGGCCCACATCGGCGCCTACGTGGAACGGGTACGCGGCCTGCCGGGCGTGCAAGCCTGGATCACCGATGCCCTGGCGGAACAGGATTTCCTCGACTTTGAGGAACCCTTCCGGCTGAGCCGTTAAGACATGGCAAGCGCCATGCGCACCTACCTGGTCGGTGGGGCGGTCCGCGATGCGATGCTGGGTTTGCCTGTGCAGGATCGCGACTGGGTGGTCGTAGGCGCCACGCCCGAACAACTGGCCGCCCAGGGTTACACCCCCGTGGGCAAGGATTTTCCGGTGTTCCTGCACCCCCGCACCCGCGAGGAAGTGGCCCTGGCCCGCACCGAGCGCAAGACCGCGCCCGGCTACAAGGGCTTTGCCGTCCACGCTGCGCCCGACGTGACCCTGGAGCAAGACCTGTCACGTCGTGACCTGACCATCAATGCCATGGCGGTGGAGGCAGAGGCCGTGAACGCCTGGCTGAGCAACCCAGGGCTGAAGCCTGAGGAGGTGATTGACCCTTTTGGCGGACTGGGTGACTTGAAGGCCCAGATGCTGCGCCATGTGACCGACGCCTTTCGGGAAGACCCCGTGCGCATCCTGCGCGTGGCACGCTTCAATGCGCGTTTTCCAAACTTCACCGTGGCCAGCGAAACGATGACCCTGATGCAGGAGATGGTGGAAGACGGTGAGGTCGATCACCTGGTGCCCGAGCGGGTGTGGCAAGAGCTGGCGAGGGGGCTGATGGCCCCACGCCCCTCGTGTATGTTCGAGGTGCTGCGAGCCTGCGGTGCGCTCAAGCGCCTGCTGCCCGAGGTTGACCGGCTGTGGGGCGTGCAGCAACGCGCCGACTATCACCCCGAGGTAGACACAGGCGTGCACTTGATGATGGTGCTGGACATGAGCGCGCGCCTGCAAGCACCGCTGGCCGTGCGCGTGGCCTGCCTGTGCCACGATCTGGGCAAAGGCAACACCCCCGCCGATGTGCTGCCGCGCCACATCGGCCACGAAGAACGCAGCGCAAGGTTGCTGGTGGAACTGGCCAAGCGCCTGCGCATGCCGGTGGAATGCCGGGAGCTGGCCGACGTGGTGGCACGGGAACACAGCAACATTCACCGTAGCAGCGAATTTGGCGCGGCAGCCCTGGTCCGCCTGATGGAGCGCTGTGACGCGTTTCGAAAGCCCCAGCGCTTTGCCGTGGCCCTGCTGGCCTGCGAGTGCGACGCCAGAGGCCGACTCGGTTTTGAAGAGTCTGCCTACCCGCAGCGTGAACGCCTTTTGGGTGCCCTGGCCGCTGCACAGTCGGTGGCCACAGAGATCGTGGCGCAAAACGCCGTGGCCCATGGTGCCAGCGGCAGCCAGATCGGCGAAGCCGTGCACGCCGCCCGCGTTCAGGCTGTGGCGCAGGGGCAGGGCTAAAACAGGCCCCTCAAACCCGATGCACCGGGTGGACGGGTTGGGTGGCGTCAGGCGGGTCGGACCACTGCTGAAGAATCGCCTCGCGGGCACTCTGGGCCACCATCAAGGCAGCAACACAGTCGCCATCGAGCTTATTGGACGCCACCTGCAAACGAAGTTCGATAGCAATCTCGCCCTCGGTCCAGACCCGCCGGTAGGGCCGCAGGGTAGTCATGGCGTCGAACACATCGGCGACCGCCACGATTCGGGCTTCGATGGGAATTTGCACGGCCTTCACACCCGCTGGGTAACCGCTGCCATCCAGACGCTCGTGGTGGCCACCCACGATGTTGCGCAACATGCTCGCTGCCGAGGTATCCACACCGCTCACCTCGGACAGCACTTGGTCGACGAGTTCCAGACCTTTGGCAACGTGGGTTTTCATGGCCACCATCTCGGCGGCGGTCAAGCGCGAGGGTTTGCGCAAAATGGCATCAGGCACGCTCACCATTCCCACGTCATGTAAACGCGCCAACAGGCTCGCCTGTTCCACGAATGCCGGGCTGAAGTGGTGACTGCGCGCCAGGCCCTGGGCGATGAGGCGTGTGTATGCAGCGACCCGCTCGAGGTGAGCCTCGGTTTCACAGCTCTGAAACCGGGCAAACAAGGCCTTTGCACCAGGCAGGATGTTTTCGGCGCCGGCGGGGACAGCAATGGGACTAGAACGGGTCATGGTCTCATGCATTGTGCCCCTGCACGGCAGCGCCTGTCGGGTCTTCGTCAAGTGTTCAGACGTTTTTAGCCTGTCACCAAGGCCAACGCGCCTAGATCGCCCACATGTAGGCCCAGTCCCGCAGGTACGAGTTCAAAGCCATCGGTCAGCGCAGGCAGTTTGCCGTGGATCTGGGCGTTAAGTTTGGGCAGCAACAAATCGCGGTTGTGCCAGAAGACGCTGCCACCCAGGCTGATACGTTCCAAGTCCAAGGTGGCCACCTGGTTGTACAGCATGCGTCCAAGCACGCGGCAGAGGTCGTCGACGATGCTCATGGCGCGTGCATCGCCAGTTTTGGCAGCGTTGAACAGCAGCGCCGCATCTGCGTAGCCCTCTTGGCCGAAGCGGCGCGGGATGGCGTTACCTCCGACCAAGGCCTCGACATCACCAAAGTTGCCGCAGCCGCACAGGGCGTCGTCGTTATCGGAAACAAACACATGGCCAGCATGACCGGCGTTGCCGTTCTTGCCACGCAGGATACGGCCGTCCACGCAGACGCCCATGCCCACGCCCGTGCTCCAGGTCACGTAAGCGCAGTTATCCATGGGGCGGCCATTGACTTGCAAGGCACCCCAGCGGCGCTCGGCCTCCAATGCACCGATGCCATCGTTCTCGACCCGTACCTTGCCAAACACCGCCCGCAAAGGCGCTTCCAGCAAGGCCGTTTTCCAGTCGTTGGGCAGGCCGCGCGCCTCGCCCGCCATGCCGCCGCAAATATTGGGGGTGGAGAGCTCGACCATGCCGTCACGCATCACAAAAGGTCCACACGAGGCGACGCCAACCGCAGCCAGATCGCTGGACTTCATGCCCACACTGGCGCAGGACTGGCCGATCAGGCGAATGATCTGGTCGGCCAGCGCGCTGTTGGGCCCCTCTTTGCAGGTGGGCTCGGCCACTTGGCCGCGCATGCCATGCTCATTGGCTACGCTGACAGCCACTTTGGTCCCGCCGATGTCCACGCAGGCCACGGGCTGCGCGCCAGGCGCCAGGCCTATGGTCGGTTGTCGCGTCGAATGAGCCGCTTGGGTCATGTTGAAACTTCTCCGTTGTCCTTGTTCACACTACCAGTGCGAGCGTGTTTGTTGTCTGGTGGCACAGATGCCTCAGCGCAGATGCTACCGTGAGTCCGTGCCCATGGGTTACCAGCGTGTTACCGCAAATTCCAAATGTCTCAGATGAATTTGGCGATCAAGGCGGCTACCAGACTCAGCAGCACGGTGCTGGTAAAAGGTAAAAACCAATCACGCCCCAAAAACCGGAATCGGAGGTCCCCCGGCAAGCGCCCCACCCCGAGTTTGCGCAACCAGGGGCTCACGCTATTGATCACCAGGAGCACCAGAAAAACGACGATCAACCAACGAATCATGCGTCCGTCTCCCAGTTCACAAAGTGTGGGTTCGGTCACCCTGGGCAAAACCCAGTGGCAGCCAGGTCGCGGCATCGGCTGACGCCTGCGGCAGCACGCCAAACGAAATGACCTTGAACAGCTCGCCCATCTCGTGTTCCATGATGAGCTTCTGGGCATGCACGCGGGCAGCCAAGGGCTGCTGATCCGCCAGATCGAGCAAACCGCAGTTCATCAGAAAGCGGGCCTGCGTGATGTAGCCCAGCACGTCCAGGCCGGCCTCCTGCGCGGCCAGGGCCACGCCCGTGAAATTGACGTGGGCCGTGATGTCTTTCAGGCCCACATCACTCAGCGGGTCGGAGTCGGCCAGGTGTGCACGGTGGCACATCACGGTGCCCATGTGACGCTGGGGGTGGTAGTACTCGGACTCGGCAAAGCCATAGTCCATCAAAAAAACCACACCGCCTCGCTCACTGGCCTTCAGACGATCTGCCAGCGTCTGCACAAAAGCCTCGGCCTGGGGGTGGATTTCCGTCAGGTAATCGTGCGGCCCCTCGGGTTCGACGGGGGGCCGCAAATCGGTGGGGCGGTCTTGCCAGACGAACCGGCCATCGGGGCCAACCGTCACACCGCGCTCAAACCAATGCCCCGCGACGCGGGCCAGCAGCTTGACGGGCATGGCATCGAGCACCTCATTGCCCACCACCACGCCCTGCATGACATCTGGCAAGGCACTGGCCCAACACACCCGGTCGCCGTAGGCCTGCAAGCGAGCCTGCTGACGCTCACGCAGAGAGCCCGACACATCCACAATGGTGTAGCGGTCTACCCGTTCGCCCAATGCACCCAGTAGCTGTTCGGCCAGGGCACCAGAACCTGCACCAAACTCCCATACCTCGCGCGTGCCCGTCGCTGCCAGTGCATCGGCCACCTGCACAGCCAAGGCCTGGCCAAACAGGGGCGTCATCTCGGGGGCGGTCACAAAATCACTGCCGGTGGCAGGGGTGCTGCCAAACTTGCGCAATGGGCCCGCGTAGTAGCCCAGGCCAGGCGCATACAAAGCTTGTGCCATGAAGGCGTCAAACCCGAGCCAGCCACCGGCTTGCGCAATGGCATCGCAGATAATTCTGGCCAATTCGGCAGGGGCTTGGGAGTCAGGAACAGAAACGCGGGGCATAAGGGCAATCAATTTTGGCGCACAGGCGAAGGCTCCACACGCCAGGTCATGGCCCGATTATCTTTGCTGCCCTTGCGGCAAGAGGGCCCGGCCAGCACCTGTTATTGAAATTCCTGTCCAATTCGGCATCCCATCCTGCATCACCACCATGAACACTCGTCCAACCGCCCCCCTCCCACCCGCTTCAGCGCCACTGGCCCTGGTCACCGGGAGCGCCAAGCGATTGGGCCGCCAGGTGATCGAAGCCTTTGCACAAGCCGGCTATGACTGCCTCATCCACGCCAATCAGTCCCGCGACGAGGCCATGGCCTTACGCGAGCAGTTGCAGGTCCATGGCATCCGGGCCGATGTGGTGCTGCATGCCATTGCAGACCCGGTCGAGGCCGCGGCAAGGCTGGTTCAGGCTGCCCAAGACCTGTTCGGCAAACTGCCCAATGCCAGCGTGCTGTGCGCGGCCAGTTACGACTTCGACACACCGCTGCAACCCGACCCCGCGCTGATGGCCAAGCAACTGGCGCTGAATTTTTTGTTTCCGGTGCAGTATTGCGCTGCGCTGGCTCAGGCAGCAAGCCAGGCCGATCGTCTGACACCCAGCGAAGACCGATCCGTGACCCTGTTCACCGACTACAAAGTACATCGGGTCAACCGAGACTTTTTTTCGTATTCGATCAGCAAGCATGCGCTGGCAGGAACCTTGGACTACCTGGCCGTGGCCTACGCCAGGCAACTGCGTATCAACGCCATTGCGCCAGGCCCCGTGTTGGCCGCACACGGCATGACGCAAGAAGCCTTGAACACCCTGGTGGCGGCAGAGTCCATCAGCGGGCGACACCCCGAGCCGCAGGACATTGCCCGCACGGCATTGTTTTTGGCAACCACCCCCTCGATGGTGGGCCAACACATCTGTGTGGATGCAGGCGCCCGCTTCGACGCCCGCACCCGCGAGTTGGTGGTACAGGACTGAGGACTCACCATGAACACACGCCCCCCCTTCCAATTTGAAGTCAAGAGTTACCGTAAGAACATCATCATCGGCTGCGCGGACGACGAGCAAGTCGCCCCGCAAGAGGTGGTGTTTGACATCGTGGCCAGTGTTCAGCCCAAAGCCACCTTGTTGATGGATGTGTGGGAACCCGAGTTTGACTACTGCGTGCTGACCGATGCGGTGGATGCCGCCTGCACCCACATCGGCGTCAAGATTCTGCAAGAGCCCCTGGCCTTTGACGTGATGAGCCGCATTTTTGACAGTCACCCGCTGATCGAAGACCTTGACCTCATGACCCGCAAGACCCAGCGCTACAGCGGCACCGACTACATCGGGTTTCGCATGCGCCTGAATCGCACGCAATGGCTTGCGCTACGGGCCGAGATCGAACAACACGCCTCCGCCCTCGCGAAAGAAGCCAACCCATGACGGTCTCGAACCTGCCGTCCAGCGGCAACCAGACTTTGGCCCTGACCGGTTTGCGCTTTGATGCCAGCCTGGGCATCCTGGAATCTGAAATCGACATCCCGCAACCGATTCAGGTTGATGCCGAGTTGCACCTAGGCGTGCAGCCCCTCTTGCCGGCTGACGATGACATCGGCCACGTACTGGACTACCGAAAAGTGCGCACCATCATCATCGAGCTGTGCACGGCCGAGCATGTCAACCTGCTGGAAAGCCTGATCGGCAAGCTGGCCCACCGGCTGATGCAGTTGCCCGGCGTTCTGGGCGTGCGGGTCAAAATCACCAAGCTCGAAATCTTTGAGGACTGCGAAGTGGCGATTCGCATGGAAGCCGGACAGTGGTAAGCACCATGGAGAACAGCATGAACACAGCCTGGGCAGAGCCCGAAGCCGATGCCGCATCCGCTGCGGGTGGCAAAGAATTCAAGATCGAACGCGAAACCCACAAGCTTGAAAAACGGCTCTGCCGCCAGGTGGGCCAAGCCATCGTCGACTTCAACATGATTGAAGAAGGCGACAAGGTCATGGTCTGCGTCTCGGGCGGCAAAGACAGCTACGCCATGCTCGACATCCTGCTCAAGCTCAAGGCGCGCGCGCCCATTCACTTTGATCTGATCGCCGTCAATCTGGATCAAAAGCAGCCGGGGTTCCCGGAGCACATCCTGCCTGCCTACCTGAAGCAGGTGGGCGTGCCTTTTCATATTGAAAACCAGGACACCTACAGCATCGTCAAGCGCGTGGTGCCAGAGGGCAAGACCCTGTGCAGCCTATGCAGCCGCCTGCGCCGGGGCATTTTGTACCGGGTCGCTGATGAGCTGGGTGCGACCAAGATTGCGCTGGGCCACCACCGCGACGACATCTTGCAAACCTTCTTTTTGAACATGTTCTTTGGCGGCAAGATCAAGGGCATGCCAGCCAAGCTGGTGAGCGACGATGGGCGCCATATCGTGATCCGCCCCATGGCGAACGTGGCGGAAAAAGACCTGACCCGCTGGGCCACCCACAGACAGTTTCCGATCATTCCATGCACCTTGTGCGGCAGTCAGGAAAACCTGCAGCGCAAACAGGTGGGCAATATGCTGCGCGAATGGGAGAAAAAGTATCCGGGCCGTATTGAGAGCATGTTCAGTGCGCTGCAAAACGTGGTGCCCTCACACTTGATGGACCGCAAGCACTTCAACTTTGAGGGCTTGCAAACTACCGGCGTGGCCAGCGCCGACGGTGACCTGGCGTTTGACCATGAAGATTTTCCGGTGTCGACGTTGCCTGGCCTTCAAGTCATTACGCCATAAGGCCCTCCTTCCATGAGACAGCTCATTGCCGTGTTCGTCGTCCTTTTCGTCGCACTTCTGACCTTGTCGGGCTGCGCTGGCATGCGGATGATCGACTCGGAAGTCCGCGCCATCTCGACACTGCCAGCCGCCAACCCGGTGATTCAGGGCACCTACCGTTTTGATCGACTGCCCTTGCAAAACACCCCGGACATCCAGGCAGATGCACAGCGCATCGAGGCACTGGCCCAGGCGGCGCTGGCCCGTCACGGCCTGACCCGGGATGACGCACAGGCAAGATACGGTGTGCAACTTGGAGCTCGCCTGCAAATGCGCGAATGGCGTCGCCCTGGCAGCGCCTTGGGTTCACCTTGGTTGCCGGGTGACTGGATGGGACATGGTTTTATCAGCCTCAACCGCCCGGGCACTGGCGTGGGCTTTGGCATGAGCTTTCCACCGTCATATCTCTATCAGTACGAGCTCAGCATCCTGATTCGTGACCTGGCGACGACGCAGGTGCTGTTCGAATCCCGCGCTGTACATGAAGGCCCTTGGTCGGACACCCCCACCGTGCTGGCAGCGCTGTTTGAGGCGGCCCTGAAAGACTTCCCCAATCCGCCGGCTGGCTTGCGCAAGATCAACATTGAAATCCCGCGCTAAAAACCTCGTGCCCATGCAAACAGCCACCCGAATTCTGGCCATCCGCCACGGTGAAACCGCCTGGAACGTAGACACCCGCATTCAGGGTCATCTGGACATTCCCTTGAATGACACAGGACACTGGCAAGCAAAACGGGTGGCGCAAGGCCTGGTGGAAGACACCATTCACGCCATCTACACCAGCGACCTGCAGCGCGCGCACGACACGGCCCGCGCCATTGCCAGTGTGACCGGCGCACAGGTGCAAGCGATCACCGGTCTGCGCGAACGCTGTTTTGGCGTGTTTCAGGGCAAAACCTTCAAGGAAATCGAGGCCCAGTGGCCTGAACAGGCCCGCCTGTGGCGCCAGCGCGACCCTGACTTTGCACCTGAAGGCGGCGAGTCTCTGTTGAGTCTGCGCGAACGGATTGCAAATGTGGTGCACACCCTGGCGCAGCAACACCCCGGCGAACAGATCGTGCTGGTGGCGCACGGTGGGGTGATGGACGTGTTGTACCGGTTGGCTACCCGCCAGGACATTCAGGCACCACGCACCTGGGAGTTGGGCAACACCGCCATCAATCGCCTGCTGTGGACGCCTGACGGCCTGAGCCTGGTGGGCTGGGCCGATACCCGGCACCTGGACACCGGCACCGCGCTGGATGAAACCACCACCTGAGCGTGGGCATGGCAGGACCCGGTTGGCAGGTGCGAGAAGACGAGATCGAATTCAGCGCGATTCGGGCCCAAGGAGCGGGTGGGCAAAACGTCAACAAGGTCTCCAGCGCCATTCATCTGCGCTACAGCATTCCACACGCCAGCCTGCCGATGGCCATCAAGACCCGCTTGCTGGCCTTGAAGGATCACCGTATCACTGAGCAAGGCGTGGTGGTCATCAAAGCCCAGACCAGCCGCAGCCAGGAGCAGAACCGCCTGGAAGCCATCGAACGCCTGCAAGCCCTGATTGACAGCGTGGCCACGCCGCCCAAACCCCGCAAGGCGACGCGCCCCACCCGCAGCTCGCAACTCAAGCGCCTGGACACCAAAGCCACGCGCGGCACCGTCAAGAAACTGCGCTCGCGGGTGTCTGCAGAAGGCTGAATCGGCAGGCGCCCTCTGGCCGTCCTGTGTCAGGCCTGAAACAGATCGTCGGGATTGATTTTGGGCGACACGCCCAGGTGGCGGTAGGCCGCCAGGGTGGCAATGCGGCCCCGGGGGGTGCGTTGCAGGTAGCCCTGCTGGATCAGGTAGGGCTCGATCACATCTTCGATGGTTTCTCGCTCTTCGCCGATGCTGGCGGCGATATTGTCCAGCCCCACCGGCCCACCGTCAAAGCGGTGGATGACAGCCTCCAGCAACTTGCGGTCCATCAAATCGAACCCTTGCGGGTCGACATCCAGCATAGCCAACGCGCGGTTGGCCATGTCCAGGGAAATATGGCCACCGCCCTTGACGTCGGCGTAGTCCCGCACCCGGCGCAGCAGGCGGTTGGCAATGCGGGGCGTCCCGCGTGAACGACGTGCAATCTCGTAGCCGCCCTCGGCGTCCATGGGCGCCTTGAGCAGACCGGCGCTACGCTTGACGATCAGCGCCAGCTCGTCGGCGGTGTAGAACTCCAGCCGCGCCACGATGCCAAAACGGTCGCGCAGCGGGTTGGTCAGCATGCCGGCGCGGGTGGTGGCCCCAACCAGCGTGAAGGGCTGCAAGTCGAGCTTGATGGAGCGTGCGGCCGGGCCTTCGCCGATCATGATGTCGATCTTGTAATCCTCCAGTGCCGGGTACAAGATTTCTTCGACCACCGGGCTCAGACGATGAATTTCGTCGATGAAAAGCACATCGTTTTTTTCAAGATTGGTGAGTAGTGCCGCCAGATCTTTGGGTTTTTCGAGCACAGGCCCGCTGGTCTGGCGCAGGTTCACGCCCAGTTCTTGCGCCACGATATGACTCAGCGTGGTCTTGCCCAGGCCCGGGGGCCCAAAGAGCAGCACATGGTCCAGGGCCTCGCTGCGCATCTTGGCGGCGCTGATGAAGATTTCGAGCTGCTCGCGGATCTTGGCCTGACCCACATACTCGTCGAGCATCTTGGGCCGCAGTGCGCGTTCGATGGCCTCCTCGTTGCTGGACACTGGGGCGGCAGACATCACACGCCGGGCGGGTGGAACTGCGAAATCGTCGGTCTGGATGCTCACGTTGGCGCTGGGTATGGGTAGGTCGTCGGACGGACCGAGGCGAGCCGGGGCTTGATTCGACGACTATAAACTCAAGTTCAGCCCGACAGTTGTCGATAGATGTCTGGCAATCCCCGGTGTTGAAACTGGTACCAGACCACATCCACAAGAGCCCCACAAGATGCCTGCAACCTCGCCCCCCCCGCACCGCAGCCCAAGCCACTGGGCGATAAAGCCTGTCTGGTGGCTCTGTGCGTTGATGTGGGCAAACGGCAGCACCATGGCGGCAAGCCCTGCTGCGGGCGATGCACATGGCGCAACAGCAGCACCGGCCGCACACAGCGACACCAAAGAAAACAACGAAGAACTGCTAAAGCGCAAAGTCGGCAAGACCCCAGCGCCAACCATGGAAGAACTGGGCGAACGCTTGCGCGCCAACCTAGAAGCCAAGGGCCTTGGGGCCAAGAGCATGAGCGTACAGCTCAAGGCCCCGCCCAAGGGCAACAAGACCGGGCCGGTAGAAGCCATCCATGACATTCCCGCTGTACCTGGCCGGCTGGAAAACCCGGCCACAAACCGCCAACTGGCACGTGCCAAGGCCGCCGCCACGCTGGGCCACGAGGGTGCCGCCATCCACGGCGGTCATGGCGCAGAAGCCCACTGGAGCTATGAGGGCGACACCGGCCCGCAGGCCTGGGGCCAGATGAAGCCCGAATTTGCCACCTGCGCCAGCGGTAAGCGCCAGTCGCCCATCAACATTGAAGATACCAGCACGCTGATGGGCCCTGCAGAGCCCCTGCAGTTTGGCTACCAACCCAGCACGGGGTCGGTGGTGAACAACGGGCACACCATCCAGGTGGATGTATTGGGAGACAACACCTTGACGGTGCGCGGCTCGGTGTACCGCCTGGTGCAGTTCCACTTTCATCACCCGGCTGAAGAGCAGGTCAATCACCGCAGCTTTGCCATGGTGGCGCACCTCGTGCACAAAAATGCCGAGGGGCAATTGGCCGTGGTGGCGGTGTTGATGGAACCGGGCGAGGCCAGCAGTGTGCTTAACAAAGTCTGGACCTACATGCCCTTGGACGTGAACGACCGGGTACGCATGCCCTTTGACGCCCTGAACCTGAATGAACTACTCCCCAAGGACCAGCGCTATTACCAGTTCATGGGATCACTCACCACGCCGCCGTGCAGCGAAAACGTGTTATGGATGGTACTGAAGACGCCCGCCACGCTGAGCCGCGATCAACTGAGGCTGTTTGCGCAGCTGTTTCCACACAACGCACGCCCTGTGCAACCGGTGAATGGACGCCCCGTTCGCAACGCTCAATAAGGGACTCAGGCCCCGTCTGGCAAAAACAGCGACTGCAGGTCCGTCAGAAAATCAAAGCCACGCACCGTGGGCCGCACACGGGCAAGGTCGCGCTCGATCAGGCCCTTGCGCTCGCCTTGTTCCAGCGCCTGGGCAATCGCTGTGATGGGTAGACCAGTGCGCTCGCTGAACTGAGGCAGGCTAAAACCCTCCTTCAGGCGCAGTGCATTGAGCATGAATTCAAACGGAAGGTCCGCACGCGCCACCTCTTCATCCAAGGCCAGTGGTCGGCCGGCCAGGGCTTGGGCCATGTAGAGGCGGGGGTCCCGAAAGCGCACCTGGCGCACCACGCGGTGGGCAAAACTGAGTTTGCTGTGTGCGCCGGCACCGATGCCCAGGTAGTCACCAAACTGCCAGTAGTTGAGGTTATGAAAGCACTTATGTCCGTCCTTGGCGTAGGCCGACACCTCGTAGCGATACAAGCCTGCGCTTGCGGTAGCCTCGGTGATGGCGTCCAGCATGTCAAACGCAAGGTCATCCTCGGGGACCACGGGCGGAAACTTGGCAAAGTAGGTGTTGGGCTCGATGGTCAGGTGGTAAACCGACAGGTGCGGCGGGCTCAGGGCCAGTGCCGTTTGGACATCGTCTTGCAGCTGGGCCAGTGACTGACTCGGCAGGGCATACATCAGGTCCAAGTTGAAGGTGTCAAATGAATGGGCGGCTTCTTCTACCGCCGCCAAGGCCTGCGCACGATTGTGCACACGGCCCAGCGCCTGCAGGTGCTCGTCATTGAAACTTTGCACGCCGACCGACAACCGGGTCACGCCAGCGGCACGGTACGCTCGGAAGCGATCTTTTTCGAAAGTGCCAGGGTTGGCCTCCAGGGTGATTTCACAGTCGGCATCAAGCCGCAAGCGGGCACGCACGTCGCTCAGCAGCCGGTCGATAGCCTCGGGCGAAAACAGGCTGGGCGTGCCGCCGCCGATAAAGATGCTGCTGATGCTCCGGCCCCAGACCAAGGGCAACGAGGCTTCCAAATCAGCCACCAGCGCCTGGATGTAGGCCTGCTCGGCCAAGGGACCCGCGGGTGCCTCGTGCGAATTGAAGTCGCAATAAGGGCACTTCTTCAGACACCAAGGCAGGTGGATGTACAGCGACAAGGGCGGCAGTGCAGACAGCTGCAAGGTGCCGGGTCGCATGTAATGCTGGGGATCGGCGGGACGCCCCTCGTCACCCGTGAGGATCGTCGAGTCGCCCGAAACAACAGGCGTAAGAATTGGGATCTGACCCCGATTATTTTTCGCCTCGTCGTTCGTCATGATGCCAGCCAGTTGTCGCGCATCAGGGCGACCATCGCGCGAGCGGCACGGCCCCGGTGGCTGTGCGCATTCTTCACATCAATGGGCAACTGCGCAAAGGTCTGGCCGAATTCGGGAATCCACATCACCGGATCAAAGCCAAAGCCATTGGAGCCCAGACGCTCACGCGCAATCTCGCCCACCACGCGACCCACGGCAATCAGCGGCTCGGGGTCTTGCGGGCTACGCACGGCCACCAGAGTGCTCACCATCGCAGCGCGACGGTGGTCGTTGTGGCGCATCTGGTCCAGCAGCGCTGTAACGTTTTCATCATCGCCCTTGGGTAAGCCGAACTGGGTGGCGTAGTAAGCGGTGTCCACACCGGGCAGGCCGCCGAAAGCGTCCACACACAAGCCGGCGTCATCGGCCACGGCTGGTAGGCCACTGTGCAGCGATGCATGACGCGCCTTGGCCAGGGCGTTTTCAACAAAGGTGTGAAAAGGCTCTGCGGCCTCTGAAATACCCAGCTCGCCCTGCGTCAGCAGTTGCAGGCCCAAGGGGGCAAACATGGCCTGCAGTTCGACCAGCTTGCCCTTGTTGTTGGAGGCCAGAACGATCTTTTTCATAGCGGCGTTCAAGCGGACAGGGCCTGCTGCTGCAAGGTCATCAGCTCCAGAATGCCTTTTTCAGCCAGCGCCAACATGGTGTCCATCTCGGCGCGCGTAAACGCCACACCTTCGGCTGTGCCCTGCACCTCGACAAAACGGCCCGTGCCCGTCATGACCACATTCATGTCGGTGTCACAGGTCGAGTCTTCGGTGTAATCCAGGTCCAGCAAGGGCGTGCCTTGCACCACACCGACAGAAACGGCAGCAACCGACGCCACGATGGGCGAGGCGCTGAGCTTACCGGCCCTGATCAGGTGATTGACGGCATCTTGCGCAGCCACAAAGGCGCCTGTGATGCTGGCGGTGCGGGTGCCGCCGTCGGCCTGGAGCACATCGCAGTCGATTTGTATGGTGCGCTCCCCCAAGGCCTTGAGATCAAACACCGCCCGCATCGAGCGGCCAATGAGACGCTGGATTTCCTGCGTGCGGCCGCTTTGCTTGCCGCGTGCGGCCTCGCGGTCGCTGCGGGTGTGAGTGGATCGGGGCAGCATGCCGTACTCGGCGGTCACCCAACCCTCCCCGCTGCCTTTCTTGTGGCTCGGCACTTTCTCTTCGACCGATGCGGTGCAAAGCACCCGGGTGTCGCCAAACTCGATCAGCACCGAGCCCTCGGCGTGGCGGGTAAAGCCACGGGTGACGCGTACCGGGCGCAGCTGGTCTGCAGCGCGGGCGCCGCTTCTTGCAAATTCAGTCATCGACTAGTCCTCATCAAACGGGAGATGGTCGTCAGGTTTTACGGGACGCCCGACGGATGGCGTCATTGATTTCCTGCACAGTTCGGTCTATGGCAGCCTCATCGAGCGGGGCGGGAGCCATGAGCGCCATATCAGGACCGTCACTCAGGAATGTCGAGGCAAAAGCATCCGGTCTTAGGGTATTGGCGTATCCAACGCCAGCTTCGATGGCGCTGTCCGGGGCATGCCATTGAACGGCCAGTGCCGTCACGTTGTCGCAGTTGGGACCGCCTTGTTCCAGAGCCGAAGACACCAGGGCCGGAACGGCTTCGTGCAGGGGTTTGCTGCGGAGCCAGTTCAAAATCACAGATTCGTGCAGGTTGTCCCACAGACCGTCCGAGCACAGCAGCAGCTGGTCCTCGGGATCGATCCGAACCGGCCCGACGACATCGAACTCGGGCACGAGGGCTGACCCCAGACAGGTGTACAGGACATGGCGGCCGGCGCCTGCCGCGGCACTGCCTGGCGCCCCCATGCGCTGTTCGCTGTAGGAGTGATCTCGCGTGCGTGCTTGCAAAGTGCCATCACGCACCAGATAAAAACGAGAGTCTCCGCAGTGCACCCAGCTGACCCGACCGTCGTGCAACAAGGCCGCCACCAGGGTGGTGCGTGGCGAGTCTTTCAGGTCTTGCTCCAGAGCATGGCGCAAGATGCTGTCGTGCGCCGCCATGAGGGCGGCTTTCAAAAACGCCGGCGCCTCTTGGGCAGACAGGGCGCTCTGCTCTCGGTACATGGACGACATGGTCTTCAAGGCCAGATGCGCGGCGACTTCACCCTGCGGGTGCCCGCCCATGCCATCTGCCAGCAAAAAAAGGGCGGAGTCGCGGCAATAGCAATACCCCATCCGGTCCTCGTTCTTTTCACGCCCGCCCTGCCGGCTGAGCTGGAACACCGAGAACTTCATGGCCCCTTGTCAGGCTGCCCTGTGATCGATTTACCGGCTTTCACCGCGTCCTCGGCCACGCTTTCAAACTGCATGCGAATTTTTTCCGTGACCGTCATTCGCGTGTAGCGCCGCTCCACTTCGCGATTGAGTTCTTTTTGCAGCGCAAAAACCGATTGCGGCCTGGCCTGAGGGTCCAATGCCATGCACCATTCCACCACTTGGATCAGGCTGTCGGAGTAAACACCGCGCAGCTTGGCCAGCGAAGTGACCATGCGATCCTTGTCGTTACGCTGAGTGGCCTCTGTGGGCGGGTAGCCCTGCATGCAGGCGAACATGCAAGCGCCCACGGCATAGAGATCTGTCCACGGCCCCATGCTGGTGTCTCGCCGGTACATCTCAGGTGCCGCGAAGCCCGGTGTGTACATGGGCCGTACAAAATTGCTTTCTTTGGTCAGCACCTCGCGCGCTGCACCGAAATCAATCAGCACAGCTTTATCGTCTTCGGTAATGAAGATGTTGGCGGGCTTGATGTCTAGGTGCAGCATCTTGTGCTGGTGCACGATGCGCAAGCCTCGCAAGATTTCGTCAAACAAGGAACGGATGGTGGACTCGCGAAACACCTTGGCCTGGCTCAGGTCGCGCGCGGTGATGATGAAATCCTGCAGGGACGCACCCTCCAGGTAATTCATCACCATGTAAACCGTTTCGTTCTCTCGAAAGAAATTGAGCACGCTCACGACCGACGGGTGCGAGATCTGCGCCAAGGCACGGCCTTCTTCAAAAAAACTCTTGAGCCCCAAGCGATAGAGAGAAAGCTTCTCCGGGGTCACGTTGGGAACTCTCTCGCCGCTGGCGCGGGTCGTCAGCGCTGCGGGCAAGTACTCCTTGATGGCGACTTGGTCACCCTGATCATCCATCGCCAGGTACACCACTCCGAAGCCCCCCGCAGCGACCTTGCGGACCACGCGGTAGCCGCCGACGAGCGTGTCCGGTAACAAGGGTGCGGGCTTGACCTTCGACATAAATTGGGGGGAGATAGCGTCTGAACAGACTGAACCGGGTTATTCTCTGCGGCTTTCAACGTCCGAGAGTCGAACAGCCGATGCCAGTTTACAGCATGACTGGGTATGCCAGTGCGCAGCACTCCGCTGCCATTTCCAGCACCGATACCGATGCCAAACCCATATCTCCGATGTTGCTGGGCTTGGAGATTCGTGCGGTTAACAGCCGGTTTCTGGACCTGACATTCCGATTGCCTGAAGACCTGCGCCAATTTGAGCCAGCCCTGCGTGAACTGCTCACCGCCAAGCTGAAGCGGGGCAAGGTGGAGGTTCGCGCCGCGCTGGAAGCAGGTCATGCGGGCGCCATCAGCGACCCCAGCACGCGCTTGCTACAGCGACTCAATGCCGTGCAAGACAATGTGCGTGCATGGCTGCCCGAGGCACGCCCTCTGAGCGTGGCGGACGTGTTGCGACTCTCCATGTCCGAACAAGGCCCCAGCCGTGATTGGAGCAAAGCCCTGCTGCCACTGGCAGAACGAGTACTTAAAGATCTGCTGACCGCACGCCAGCGCGAGGGCGCTCGCCTGGCCACCATGTTGTTGCAGCACATTGAACAGTTGCGCGCCTTGGCGGCACAGGCCGTGCCCATGGTGCCCAAACTGGTGGAGCAACAACGCCTGCGCTTTATGCAACGCTGGCAGGAAGCCATGGGTATCTCCGAGGGTGGCGCGACCCCCGAAGCTGCACAAGATCGGGCCTTGTCGGAAGCCACTGCTTTTGCCATTCGCATCGATGTGGCGGAAGAAATCACCAGACTGAATTCGCATTTGGACGAACTCGAGCGCCTCATAAAAAAAGGGGGCGAAATCGGCAAGCGACTCGACTTCCTGATTCAAGAGCTGCACCGCGAAGCCAACACCATGGGCTCAAAATCTGCAGCGCTGGAATTGACCCACATCTCGGTCGACATGAAAGTCTTGATTGAACAAATGCGCGAACAGGTACAAAACATCGAATGAGCCCAAACGCACGCGCCTAGGCATGGCGCATTTTTTGACCCGATCACTATGGACTATCCCGGAAATTTGTTTGTCGTGGCCGCCCCCAGCGGGGCCGGTAAATCAAGCCTGGTCAAGGCACTGATGGAGCTTGATGCGCGGGTACAGCCCTCGGTATCGCACACCACCCGAGCCCCACGCGGCCAGGAAAAGCACGGCCGCGAGTATTTCTTTATCAGTAATGCCGAATTCGACGCCATGGTGCAGGCTGACGCCTTTCTGGAGTGGGCTCATGTGCACAGCAACCGCTACGGCACGTCTCGCAAGGCCATCGAAGAGCGCATGGCGCAGGGTGCGGACGTCATCCTTGAAATCGACTTTCAGGGCGCCATTCAGGTCAAGCGCCTCTTTTCCAACGCCGTGTGCATTTTCATCCTGCCCCCTAGCTGGGAGGAATTGAGATCTCGCCTCGAAAGACGTGGCGAAGATGCTGCTGACACGATTGAGCTAAGGCTGAGAAACGCCGAGATGGAAGTGGCGCAGGCCAAAGAATTCGACTTCGTTATAATCAACGACTCTTTTGACCGCGCGCTTTTCGACATGAAAGCGATCGTTCATGCCCAGCGGCTCAAGTATTCGGCTCAACGCCGTGCCCGGGCCGACACCTTTGAAGCGTTGCACATTCTGTAGTGCCCACCCCTGAACCGGAGTACCTTACATGGCCCGCATTACCGTTGAAGACTGCCTGGAGCAGATCCCCAATCGATTCCAACTCGTCTTGGCTGCAACCTATCGTGCTCGCATGCTCAGCCAAGGTCATACCCCCAAGATTGACAGCAAAAACAAGCCGGGTGTCACTGCCCTGCGCGAAATTGCAGCCGGCAAAGTTGGCATAGAAATGCTGAAAAAAGTGCCGCTCTAAGCACCAAAACAACTCACTGAAAAGCACCGCATGCGGTGCTTTTTTTATGGGCATTAAAACGAGTGGTGCGGCAGGCTATATTCGACGGGCCTGTCAGGTCATCACTTCACCCAATTCACGCATGCCCCTGTCTGAAGCCCATCGCCGCCAAGCTCCCGCGCAGGCCGCCACCGCCGCCGTGGCAGCCAGTTTTGCAAGCCTCACGGATCGACTGGATTACCTGTCCGAAAGTGACCTTGAGAGAGTGCGGCTGGCCTATCGCTTTGCCGATGAAGCCCACTTGGGGCAGTTGCGTAGCAGTGGCGCCCCCTACATCACCCATCCGATTGCCGTGGCGGCCCAGTGCGCAGAATGGAAGCTAGATGCACAGGCCTTGATGGCCGCACTGCTCCATGACACGCTAGAAGACTGTGGCATCACCAAGGTGGAGTTAATCGAACGCTTTGGTGCACCGGTCGCAGAACTGGTGGATGGCCTGACCAAGCTGGAGAAGCTGCACTTCAATACAAGGGAAGAAAACCAGGCTGAGTCCTTCCGAAAAATGTTGCTGGCCATGGCCAGGGACGTGCGTGTAATCCTTATCAAACTGGCTGACCGCAGCCACAACATGCGTACGCTGTCGGACATGCCCCGCAGCAAGTGGCAGCGAATTTCTTCTGAAACACTGGAAATCTATGCGCCCATCGCACATCGACTGGGCCTGAATCAGACCTACCGTGAGCTGCAGGATCTATCGTTCAGACACCTGAGACCTTGGCGCTACGCGGTGCTGTCCAAGGCGGTCGCCAAATCACGCAGTCGACGCCGGGACCTGATTCAGAAAGTGCAAAAGGACGTTGAAGCCGCGTTTGAACGCACCGGCATGAAAGTTCGCATCTCCGGACGCGAGAAAACGCTGTTCTCGATTTACCGCAAGATGCATGACAAGCACCTGAGCTTTGCCCAAGTCACGGACATGTATGGCTTGAGGGTTCTGGTACCCAGCATATCTGACTGCTACACCGCACTGGGGACCTTGCATCAACTCTACAAGCCTGTACCCGGAAAATTCAAGGACCACATTGCGATTGCCAAGGTCAACGGTTACCAGTCTTTGCACACCACTCTGGTAGGGCCAGCGGGCGTGAATGTGGAATTCCAGATGCGCACCGAGGCCATGCACGTCGTGGCGGAATCGGGGGTGGCAGCACACTGGCTGTACAAGGCCAACAGCCCTGGCAGCACCAGTGCGGATCGCCTGGGCAATCAATGGTTGCAATCGCTCTTGGAGATCCAGAACGAGACACGCGACGCGGCTGAGTTTTGGGACCACGTCAAGGTGGACCTGTTTCCCGATGCGGTCTACGTATTTACGCCCAAAAGCCAGATCATGGCCATGCCGCGGGGCGCAACCATCGTGGACTTTGCGTACGCGATCCACAGTGATATTGGTGACCGCACCATTGGCGCTCGCATCAATGGCGAACAAGTGCCCCTGCGCACCGAACTGAAAAATGGTGATGTGATTGAAGTCGTCACCGCACCTATGTCTGCACCCAATCCAGCCTGGCTGAGTTTTGTCCGCACGGGTCGGGCCCGGTCGAAAATTCGTCACCACCTCAAAACCATGGCCGATACCGATGCACATAGCCTGGGTTACAAACTGCTGGCTCAGGCGCTGAGGGCCGAAGGCATCGATCAAATGCCTAACAACCACGACGACCTGGGACGGGAACTTTGGGAGAAATTGTTGCATTTCTCCGGCAACAAGACGTCCGATGAACTCATGGCAGACATAGGACTGGGCAAACGTATCGCCAACATCGTGGCTAAACGCATCGTCAACCTACTGGCAGAACAGGGTTCCAAACCGGACGCCTTGCTCCTGACACGCGAACGCTTTGCAGCCACCGACCACCTGGCGGCTACCGGCGTGACGCTCGATGGCAGTGAAAACGCGTCCGTGCGATTCGCCCCCTGCTGCAGGCCCGTACCGGGGGATGCCATTTCTGGCTATCTCGGACATGGCGAAGGACTGGTGGTGCACACGAGCGCCTGTCATGTGGCCAGCAAACTTCAACACAAAGACAGCGAACGATTCATAGACGTGGAATGGGCCGACGAACCGATTCGAGCCTTTGAGACGGATGTGGTGATCACCGTGACCAACGGCAAAGGGGTCTTGGCCCGCGTTGCCGCGTCGTTGGCATCATCCGAAGCCGACATCACCCACATCGAGATGGGGCAAGATGGCTCTCAGCAAACACTGGATTTGCGTTTCACCATCGCGGTACGCGACACAGCACACCTCGACGGCATCATGCGTAACCTTCAACGCACCACGTCAGTTATTCGAGTGCGTCGTAGCACTGCCGATTAAATCGCACCTGGCGGGCGAAAAACCTCAGCGAGCACTTGGCGCCGGGTAGCGAACCGAGACGATTTCGATGTCCCGCACGCCCACTGGCGTCACAAGTTTCAGAACGTCACCCTCCCGCGCTTTCAGCAAGGTTCGTGCAATGGGCGAAACCCAGGTGACCTGACCTCGGGCACTGTCGGCCTCGTCTATTCCCAGGATGGTGACGGTTCGTTCGGTGTCGTCATCTTCCACGTAGACCACTGTGGCTCCAAAGAAGATCTGGTCACTGCCGTGGTGCACGCTGGGGTCGGTGATTTCAGCTTTTTCTAGACGCTTGGTCAGGAATCGAATACGTCGGTCGATTTCTCTCAGGCGCTTTTTTCCGTAGAGGTAGTCACCATTTTCTGAGCGATCGCCGTTGCTGGCCGCCCAGTGCACGATCTCCACCATTTTGGGACGCTCGTCGTCCATCAGGGACGCAAACTCAGCCCGAAGTCGCGCAACGCCCTGGGGCGTAATGTAGTTTTTGCCCCCCGGCGGCAAAGCCGGCAGCTGAGCCTCATCGTCATCCTCGGCATCAGATGCGCGCGTAAACGCCTTGCTCATTGTGGAAATCAGAACCTGGAGAAAAATTAGACATAAAAAAACCTGCAACTTTTGACGATTGCAGGTTTTTTGTTTGGTGCGGCTGGCAGGAATCGAACCCACGACCCCTTGGTTCGTAGCCAAGTACTCTATCCAGCTGAGCTACAGCCGCTAAGCCACTAGTATAGCACGACAGATTTAGCCAAACCCCTCTCTTCCAATATTTAGCCTAGGCCGCTCCGAGAAATGCTTGGGGCGAGATGCGCTCAATGCTCTCCCTCGCATACGAGCCGCTCTGACCTTGACGGGCCGCAAGTCCGGATTTTTGGCAAGACCTAGAGTCGCTTATCTCACGCATCACGGAGCAGCGCATATGGGCAAGGTATTGGTAGTGACTTACTCGCTGACAGGAACCAGCCGCAGGCTTGCGCAGCAGCTGTGCAGCCAGCAGGCTTGGCCCATGGGAGAAATCAGGGAGGCTGGCTCGCGCCAGGGGCTGCTTGGAATGTGGAACTGTTTGCTGGATTCCTGGCTGAGACGAACGCCCGAAATTGCGTATGCGGGTCCACCACCCATCGCGTTTGATACGGTCGTCCTCATTTCGCCCATCTGGATTTACCGGCTGGCTGGCCCTATGCGAAGCTTCGTCAGCTCGCGGAAAAGTCAATTACCTGACGTCGCGGTGATATCGGTCATGGGTGGAGCGGGTGCCGCACATGCCGAAGCCGAGATCTCAGATCTGCTGGGCCGCCCATTGATCTTGGGCACAGCATTCACAGAAAAAGAGGTTCAAGACCGTCGCTGTGGCGATCGCCTGATGTCCTTTGCCAGCGCCTTGGAAACCGCGCAGGAATTGCAAACATCGCCCCGTTCACACGTCTGGAAGCCGCAAGCGGTCTAGGTATAGCGGATATAGAGGCATCTCTACCAGGTGCAAACCAATCCCCCAACATCGCCCAGGTGGGCATCAACTCAGGAGTCAAGCATGAACATCGGAACTATTTGTACCCGGGACGTGGTCACCGTCGACCAAGAAACCAGTCTGCAAGAGGTCGCACAAAACATGCTCGACAAGCATGTCG
This sequence comes from Pseudomonadota bacterium, assembly GCA_046046915.1. Taxonomy (GTDB): domain Bacteria; phylum Pseudomonadota; class Gammaproteobacteria; order Burkholderiales; family Burkholderiaceae_C; genus JBEEJZ01. The sequence goes on along the minus strand of JBJOIT010000015.1, from coordinate 5,781 downwards.
GCGCCGTCATCGTGACCGGCAGTACCTTACAGGAAACTACTGTCATCGGCGTTGTCACAGACCGAGATTTGGCATTGCACGTTCTCACTCAGAAACACAACGGCAACAGCATCAGAATTGGCACCTTGTGTAGCGGGCGGCTGGTCGCCATCCCGCTGGATGCCTCACTGTCGGATGCGGTCCTCGCGATGGAAAGTGAAGGCGTGCGCAGACTGCTGGTCACCGGTGATCAAAAAGAGCTGGTCGGCCTCGTGTCGCTGGATGATTTGATTGAGGCTTGGGCCACCGACATGTCCCGACTGGCCCAATCGCTGAAAAAAGCCCGGGCACGCGAGATCCGGGCGAACCTGAGCCCTTTGACTTATGCCGGTGTGCCACTGACTTTGCCCAACGAGTCTCTCTACCCCTCTTGGCAGATGTCTCTCCAACCAGCGTGACGCCTGGATCCATCAAGGAACACCCCATGACGCTCGAACTAATCGTCGTTGCAAACGCAAGTCAGGCGCGCATGCTCAGTCGCGCATCACTCAATGCAACCCTGGAACCACTTGCCGAACTTGCTCATCCCGACGGACGGGCCAAGGGCCTAGAGCTGGACGATGCACGCCCTGGGCACGGGGGCAGTGACCACCATCCCGGAGGTGTTCGCTTTGAGCCCAGGCTGGATTCGCGACGGAAACAGCATCGCCTGTTCGCCAAGGAGATCTCGAAATGGATCGAGGCCGCGTTGGCAGGCGGCACTTATCACGGCATCAGCCTTTTCGCTTCCTCCCCATTTTTGGGCGAGCTTAAGGCTCAGCTGGGCCCCAAGGCCCGCAAGACCATGCAGGCTGCGATCGATACGGATCTCAGCTCATTCCATCACCAAGCCTTGTCGCATCGCGTGGAAGATGCTTTGCGATGGCACCCCAAGCATGGGCAGGTAGTTCACTAGCCTCCAAGCTTGCACCTTATCATCGTTCCCCTGTCCAAGCCGGTGGCCGGCTTGGGGGACACGAGGTGGTGCATGTATTTTTTGATTCGGACCCTGGGCTTGCTGTCTTGTGTTCTGGTGGCTGGTCTCGCCGGGGCCCAAAGCACCAAGACCTACAGTTTTGGCGTCGTTCCTCAGCAAGCGGCATCGGAACTGGCAGAAACCTGGTCGCCAGTGCTGGCATGGCTGTCCAGACAAGCTGGCATGCAACTTCGCTTTTCCACAGCACCCGACATTCCTAATTTCGAACAGCGCCTGGCAAAGGAGGAGTACGACTTTGCCTACATGAACCCCTATCACTTTGTTGTGTTCAACGAGGCACCGGGCTATCAGGCACTGGCCCGCGCAAAAGATCAACGACTGCAGGGGCTGGTGGTCGTGCGCAAAAACAGCCCTATCAAGGAGTTAAAGGATCTAACGGGACAAACCTTGGTGTTCCCGGCCCCCGCTGCGTTTGCGGCTAGCATCCTGCCGCGGGCTGAATTGCGCAGGCAGGGCATCAGTTTTACGCCGCGATTCGTCTCTTCACATGATTCGGTTTACCTGGCGGTGGACAAAAGCCTGTTTGCCGCAGGCGGCGGCATCAACAGGACCTTTGAGTTGCTGGACGCCGAGGTGTCTCAAAATCTACGCATTCTTTGGAAAACGCCCTCATTCACGGCCCACGCCATCGCCAGCCACCCACGCATCACCGCAGACCAGCGTGTGCGCTTGCTCAAGGCCATGGCGGCCATGACAGAAGACCCCGAAGGGCTCAAGTTGCTCAAGGGCATCGGCTTCAAGGGGTTTGAACCGGCAGCCAATGCAGACTGGAATGATGTTCGCGCCCTCAAGATTCTGCCGGGCGACGCTCAAATACAAAACTGAATCGCCCACTCGGCCCGCATCCAGGCGCTGACACGATGTCTTTTCGACTCAAAACCATTCTGGGCGTGGCCCTGATAGAGGCCCTCATGCTGGCGCTGCTGATCATCAGCGTGTTGACCATGGTGACCCAAACCAACGAAGACCTGGTGCAGCGCCATGCTCGTATCACAGCCCAAAATTTTGCGGCGATGGCCAGGGAGCCCCTCTTGTCCAGTGATCTGGCACGCTTGCAAACCACTGTCGAGACACTCACAAGGAATGCAGGCGTGGTCTACGCACGTATCCTCGATCAGGACGGTCGTGAGCTCGCGGGCAGCGCATTAAAGCCAGCGACCTTTGTTCCTGACGAAACGCTGGCTCTTTCACGTGACGGCGTGTTTGATGTGTTCAGCCCCGTCAAGGTGGCCCAGCAGGATGTGGGTGTCGTTCAACTTGGCCTGGACGTACAGGACTTACGCACGACCGTCGAGCGCACACGGCTTTGGAGCTGGGTCATCGCAGGCGCGGAGTTGATCCTGGTGGGCTTGTTTTCGCTGGCGCTTGGCACCTACCTGACCCGCCACCTCAAGTTGCTACGTGACGGCGCAGCAGCAATACGACAAGGCCAACTTGGGATACAGGTTCCCGTCCGCGGGGACGATGAGTTGGCAGAAGTCTCACGGGCGTTCAACACCATGTCCCTGCAGTTGGCCCAGGAGCGTGATCGTCAGGCGGCTGTCACACGCGATTTGCAGGCCGCCCGTGAAGCGGCCGAAGCTGCAGACCTGGCAAAAAGCCGCTTCCTAGCCACCGTCAGCCACGAAATCCGAACCCCCATGAACGGCATTTTGGGCATGGCCCAACTGCTGCAGCAATCAGAGCTAAGTGAAGCCAAGCGCCAGGAGTTTGTGCGCGTCATTTTGCAGTCCGGCCACACGCTGCTGACCTTGCTCAACGGCATCCTGGACTACTCCAAACTTGAAGCAGGCAAGCTGCGCCTGGAAACCCAAACATTTCGGATGCAGGCATTGCTCAAGGAAGCGTTGCTGCCCTTTGAAGGAGAAGCCACCCTCAAAGGGCTGGACTGGCAACTGGAATGGCAAGGTGATGCCGACACGGTCTACGTCGGCGACGCCCTTCGAATACGCCAGGTGTTGAACAACCTTTGCAGCAATGCCATCAAGTTCACCACGCGAGGCGCAATACAGGTGCGTGGCCAAGAGCTCTCTCGCAAGGGCCAGCAGGCAGAACTCCAGTTTGAAATCATCGACACGGGCATCGGCATTTCTGACGATCTGCACGCATCCTTGTTCCAGGCCTTTACCCAAGCAGAAAACTCCACCACGCGCCGATTTGGTGGCACAGGCTTAGGCCTGTCCATCGTACGCAGCCTGGTTGAACTGATGAGCGGCCAGTTGGGTGTGCGCAGTGCGCCCGGACAAGGGTCGACTTTCTGGTTTCGCCTGCCGGTGGGCTGCCCAAGTCAGGACGTCCTGACACCCGACCTCGGTGACACAAGCCCTCCTGCGCCCAAACCAGACTGGCATGGGGCAAAACAGGTCCTGGTGGTGGAGGACAACCCACTAAACCAAAGCATCATTCGTAGCCTGCTAGAGCCCTTGGGACTTGTGGTCACCACGGCAGACGACGGTTTACAGGCACTGAAAAGGCTGGCAGACGGCCCACCCCCCGATTTGATCCTGATGGACTTGCAAATGCCCATCCTGAACGGGCTTGATGCCACGATCGCCATACGACAGTCTGAGGCGCAGGAACATCGCAACCAGACGCCCATCGTTGCACTCACTGCGGACGCTTATGAACATGTAAGACTGAAATGCTTGCAGGTAGGCATGAATGAAGTCCTCACCAAGCCAGTTGTGCTGACCCAGCTCGTTAGCCTGCTTCAAAAACACCTGGGCATGCCCGAACCAGCGTCACCCGCCACGACATTGCCGTCCGAGCAATTGGTGGGACAATTTGAAAAGGCATTGCAACTGATAGAACAGCGCCGTTTTGATGCTTTGTCCCTGGTTGAGGAACTGCACAGGCGGACTGCGACTTGTCCATGGGAGACACAGCTGGGCCTGGTCGTTCAGCACCTCAGGCACATGCAATTCGATGCCGCCCATGAACTGCTTGCAACACTGATGCTTCAACTGAACCCAAAAGCAACGCCATGATTGCCGCCCGCCCCAAGGTCCTCGCGATCGATGACACCCCTGCCAACCTCCTTACCTTGGGGGCGTGCATGTCGGATCACTTCGAAATATTCATGTCCACTTCGGGCGCAGAAGGCCTGATCCTTGCGGCCCAGCACCTGCCCGACCTGATCCTGCTGGACATCATGATGCCCGGAATGAATGGCTTTGACGTCTGCAAGGTGCTCAAGTCCGACCCAGCACTCCAGCAGATTCCGGTGGTCATGATCACGGCCTTGAATGATGTGGCATCAGAAGAACGTGGACTCGCACTGGGCGCCGCGGACTTCATTGCCAAGCCATTTGATGTTCGTACCACCTTACAGCGTGTCAGCAATCTGATCGAGCGTGAGCAGCTCCGCAGAGCCAATGCCGAGCATCAGAGTCACCTGGAGGCGCTGGTACAAGATCGAACGCGCGACCTTCAAACGGCAAAGGAACTTGCCGAAGCTGCAAACCGCGCCAAAAATGCGCTGTTGCGTAACCTGGGACACGAATTTAGGACCCCCATCAACGCCATCACAGGCATGCTGGACCTGGCGCGTTACCGGGCCACCGACCCGGAGCAACGCAAACACTTGGTCACCGCCGGCACGGCCGCGCGGGAGCTATTGACCATGCTGAACAACCTGCTGGATCTGTCTGACCTGGAGGCACAGCGTCTGGATATTTGCCCCCAAAGCTTCGAGCTTGGGCCGGTTCTGAGCCGCCTCAACACCCTGCATCTCGAACCGGCATCCCAAAAAGGCTTGGTACTGAATCTGCAGATCGACCCCATCTTATCGAAGCGCACACTGGTTGCGGACGCGGTTCGACTGGGGCAAATTCTCAGCCACCTGGTAGACAACGCCATTCGCTTCACGGTCCAAGGAAGCGTCACCGTAGTCGTGACCCTGCAGCGGGAATATACGGACGGCCCTGAGTTGCTGTTCAGCGTTCAAGATACCGGGCCAGGCATTGCCGAAGCGGACCGAGATCGCATCTTTTTGCCTTTTGAACAAGGCGACACCAGTCACACCAGAACTCACATGGGTGCCGGGCTGGGCCTGACGCTCAGCAAAAACCTTGTGACATTGATGGGTGGGCACATTTGGGTTCACAGCGCCCCGGGACGCGGGGCAACTTTTGAGTTCAGCCTGCGCATGGCGCTGCCAGCGCCCACAACGACCCAAGCATCAATAGATTCACATGGCGCACGTCGCATCGCGGCATCGCAAAGTTTGCGCGAGCGTCATGCGGGTAAACGCATCCTGCTCGTTGAAAGTGAAAACATCACCCGCGAGCTAATCAGCCACCTGCTGGAGCTGGCAGACCTGTGCATCGAATCTGTTGTGACCTTGGAGGACGCGCTGGCTCGTGCGCCTGGCCAGCCTTTTCACCTTGCCCTGATGGCGGTGGATACACCAGACCTGGGTGGTTTGCTTGAGCCCGGTAGGTTTGCCGCACGCCCCGACAACATGCCGGATGTGCCGCTGATCGGCATGGGATTCACAGCCTTGAACTCTGCAGGTCTGGGGTGGCCCAAATCAGACATGCGTTACTACCTGCAAAAGCCCATCCACGCACAGCAGCTGTACGAGACGGTCCTGCGCGCATTACAAGCCCAGTAACTATTGCGCTCCCTTGTAGGCAAATCCCCTACAAGCCCCTGTCTTTGCCTGACACCCGCTTCAGGCAAACGCCGATTCAAGTTTGTGCCGCGGGCTTTCAGAATCGAGTCCATGGTGTTGAAGCAAGCAATTGAGCTGCCTTCACTGCCCT